>JAYTVA010000001.1:0-115378 GCA_043744255.1 Burkholderiales bacterium
TTTTTCGCTCGACTGAACGAGGAAGGTCGAGACCTTCCGAGAGAAGAGAGCGGAAAAGCGCATGTCCAGCGGCTCGTTATCGAGCGTGCAGGCCCGACGAAAGTTGAAAGTACAAAATGAAATCGAAGTCACCGAACACTTTCGTTGGGAAAGCCGCAACAGAACGGGGCCGACCCGTGAAATATGCAGGCTAGGTACAAAAAATTTCGCTCATGCCTTCGATTGACCCATCAATCTTGAAACGTTTTGCCATTAGTTACGTTTGGTGGAAAACGCCCGACGAGGGAGCGCTGATGCCTGAACGCGTGGTTGCGCAGGTCATGAATATTGGCGACTACGATGATGTGCAGATCCTTGCCAAACAAGTCGGTGATGACTATTTGCGCCAAGTGTTGACCCATGCCGAGGTCGGCCAATTCAATGACCGTTCGTGGGCTTATTGGCACTATCGTCTTGGTTTGGCCGACGTAGAGCAGGTGCCGCCGATGCCAGTGCGGCGATTGGAATGACGCGCCTTGTATGGACGTCGCCGTCCGCAGCCCCGCCTGTTTTAGACCGCCAATAGCCCCATGCAAATCATCCTCTGGCGCCACGCCGAAGCCGAAGACCTCGCCCCCAGCGACTTGCAACGTCACCTCACCACCAAGGGGCTGAAGCAGGCCGAGTTGATGGCGCGCTGGTTGCGTGAGCAAATGAAATCCGACCAGGCGGCATGGCGCGTGATTGCGAGCCCGGCGGTGCGCACGCAACAAACGGCTGCGGCGTTGCAGATGCCCGTCGAGACGATTGACAGCATCGCCCCCGACGCGCCGCCACAAGCCATTCTCAACGCCGCCAACTGGCCGCACTCGACGTTCAACGTGATCGTGGTTGGCCATCAGCCGACGTTGGGGATGGTGGCTGCGCGGCTGCTGAATGGCGTGGACGGGTATGTGTCGGTGAAGAAGGGCGCGACGTGGTGGTTTGAGACGCGCGAACGCGGTGGCGCGCAGCAGACAGTGCTTAAGGCGATGACGTTGCCCGAGTCGTTGCGGTAATGTGGAAAGTGCCTGAAAACGCCCGTGGATGCGAGGGTTTGACGTGGTAGGTCGGGTTGCGAAGCTACCCGACGTTGTTTGCGGGCGGCGGGATCAATTGGCACTGGTGTCAGGTAGCTGCGCAACCTGACCTACGAGTATCGCGTTGTGCATGGCTGCTTCGTACTTGACCACACACTACCCGCCCTGTCATTCCGACAAAGCGCGCAGCGCGTAGAGGAATCTCATCCGCGTAAAAGAGAGGCATCGCCATTGATTCGCGCGATGAGATTCTTCGCCAAAAAGCGTGGCTCAGAATGACAGTGGTGTCGGAGGCGACGACGTTGCCAGAGTCGTTGCGGTAATACGGAGACTGGCTGGAGACGATGGTGGATGCTAGGGTTTGACGTGGTAGGTCGGGTTGCGAAGCTACCCGACTTTGTTTGCGTGCACCGAGACCAATTGGCACCGAAGTCAGGTAGCTGCGCAACCTGACCTACGCGGAGCTGTCACTTGCGCGAACGTTTCCGATATTCACTTCCCTTCGCGCAACGCTCCGCGCAGACCCTCAATCACATTCGCCTCACCGCGCACACTCAAGTACGCACCGTCATCGCTCGCCCGTTCACTCGTTACTTCACAACTGGCAAAAATCTTCCCGCGCAGTTGTTGCTGCGCCCACGATAAAAATAATTCAGCCTCAATCAAATCACGTTGAAAAAATCCGACGATGGTTTGATGTAGCGCCGCGACATCTTCCGGACGATGCGCGCTCATGACCACGCAGCCGGGGTACGCGGCACGTAGCTTCGCGGTGTACGCCGCCTGCGTCGCCGCATCACCGACATGGTCGATTTTGTTGAACACACGAATCTTCGGCACCGCATCGGCGTCGATCTCGGCGAGCACTTCGTCGGTGACATGCAGTTGTCGCTCAAAGCCGGGATCGCTGGCGTCGATTACATGCAACAGCAGTGACGCATCGAGTGCTTCGTCGAGCGTAGATTTGAATGATGCAACCAAGCCGTGCGGTAAATTTTTGATGAAGCCGACGGTGTCGCTAATCAGCACGCGCGGCACGGTGGCGGGATGGAGCGCGCGCACGGTCGTGTCGAGTGTGGCGAATAGTTTGTTGGCGACTAGCACCTCGCTGCCGGTGAGGGCGCGCATCAGCGTGGATTTGCCCGCGTTGGTGTAGCCGACGATGGCGACGTGGTTGAGCCCTTGATTTTCTTGTCGCCGCGCGCGCTGCGTTTTGCGCTCAAGTTCCATCGCGATAATTTCTTGGTTCAGCTCGGCGATGCGGTCGCGCAGTTTGCGTTTGTCCAGCTCGGTATGCGATTCGCCGGCACCACGTCCGCCGGTGCCGCTGCGTTGCCGTCCCTGCGGGCCAACCAGTTTCGCCGCCTCGCGCAGGCGCGGTGCCATGTAGCCGAGGCGGGCGATTTCCACTTGCGCGCGCGCCGCGCGTGAGCGTGCGTTGCGATGGAAAATTTCCAAAATCACCATAGTGCGATCCATTACTTCGCAGCCGGTTTTGCTTTCGAGCGCGTTTTCTAAATTGCGCGCTTGCGATGGCGAGATGTCGTGATCGACCAGCAACGCTTCGATGACGGGGTTGTCCACCGTGGCTTCGTCGGTGTCGTCGTCGGTCGGTTCGTTGTTGATGTAACGGCGAATCTCTTCAAGCTTGCCCGTGCCCATGTACGCGACCGAATCGAATCCGGCGCGCTTTTGCGTGAAGGTGTGGATGACCTTGTAGCCTAGCGTTTTCGCCAGATCGCGTAGCTCCGCTAACGATGCCTCGAATTCGATGTCACTGACGTTGGGCAATTGCACGGCGGCGATGATCGCGAGCCGACGTTTGTCTTCAATTTCTGTTTGCATAGAAGCGTCGTGTATTTTCGGTGGATCGGTGGTACGTGGTTCAGCCGCCGTGGTTGGCTGCTGTTGACGCAAAGAGACGCTGAGCCTCTATTATCCATGAGTGTTATCCATGAGTGCTCGTAGCGTTCGATGTTGGTCATGGCAATCTATTGCTACAAAGAATGCAGTAGAGTGGCGTTGCAAGTTCAGTCCGTATTGAGTAAATGCCTCAAAATGCCCGTGGATATTGGGGTTTGGCGATATTTCGGGTCTGCGCCAGTTTCATCGAATGCTTTTTTACAAGGCACAACTTAGCAATCCCCCGTTCGCCCTTAGCTTGTCGAAGGGTGTTCGCATGCCGCCACCCTTCGACAAGCTAAGGGCGAACGGTAAGCAACAACGAACCCACCGAATCAACCAACACCACCGCACCGCAGGCCTCCCACCGTGATCACACAAACCCTTCTACAAAAACTCTCACGCACAAAAGCCATCGACGCGCACGAAGAAGCGCCATCATCAAGCGCGAACAAGTCGAACGAACATCTCGACAAATCGCTCGGCGTGTTCTCGCTCACGATGCTCGGCGTCGGCGGCACGGTTGGCACGGGGATATTTTTCACGCTCGCCGAGGCGGTGCCCAAGGCCGGGCCTGCGGTGATTTTGTCATTTCTATTGGCCGCGTTCACCGCCGGACTCACTGCCCTTTGCTACGCCGAATTGTCCTCACGCATTCCCGCGTCGGGCTCGTCGTACTCATACATCTACGTCACGCTCGGCGAGTTTCTGGCCTACATCGTCGCGGCGTGTATTTTTTTGGAATTTGGATTATCGGCAAGCGCCACCGCGATTGGTTGGTCGGCGTATTTGAATAATTTTATTGAGAACGCTTTCGGTTGGCACATCCCAGAAGCGCTGCGCTCACCGATGATCGTGTCGGGAAAAGCCGGCATGGAATTTCATTGGGGCAAAATAAATTTGCCGCCGATTTTGTTGATCTTCATGTGTGGCGCGCTGCTGATGCGCGGCGTGCGCGAATCGGCGCTGGCGAATTCGACGATGGTGGTCATCAAGATTGGCATCCTAATTTTCTTTGCAGTGTTTGCGTTGCACGGCTTCAATGCAGAAAACTTCACACCATTTTTTAACGTAGACACCAGCAAAGGCCACGCTGGTATGGCGGGCGTCGCCGCGGCGGCGGCCACAGTATTTTTCTCATTCATCGGCCTTGATACGGTTGCGACCGGCGGTGCAGAAGCGAAGAACGCGCGGCGCGATGTACCGCGCGGCATCATCGCGGCGTTGCTGGTGGTCACTGTCTGTTACATGCTCGTCGCCATCACCGCCATCGGCGCGCAGGCTGCAGGTAAATTTGAAGGGCAGGAGGCTGGGCTCGCGGTCATTCTCAAAAACGTCACCGGCCTCACATGGCCATCGTTAGTGTTATCGGCGGGCGCGGTCATCTCGGTCTTCAGCGTGACACTCGCCTCGCTCTACAGCCAAACGCGCGTGATGTATGCCGTCTCCAGCGACGGTTTAATCGGCCCGACCTACAAAAAATTAAGCGCCGCGCGCCATGTGCCGATCAAAGGCACCATCATCGTTTGCAGCATCACTGCGGCCATCGCAGGCTTGGTGGACTCGGGTTATTTGTGGGACATGGTCAGCCTCGGCACACTCTGCGCCTTCGCCATCGTCTCGGCGGCGATTCCGGTTATCCGCAGTGCGCGCTTTCGGGAAGCACAGGCCCAGCAAGTCGCTAAATACGGCGCGGGGTTTCGCGTACCGTTTGGTCCGTATTTCATTCCTTTGTTGAGTATCGCCAGTTGCATTTACATCATGAAAGATTTGCCGCCGATCACCTATGCCGTGTTTGGTGTGTGGATCGCGATGGCAGTGGTGGGGTATTTTGCGTACTCGATTCGGCATTCGCATTTAGCGAAGAATGTCGGGTAGCTACGCAACCCGACCTACCGATGCGGCTAGCTGGAAACGCCCGTGGATAATAGGGTTTGACTTCGTTCGTCGCACCGCGCCAACATTTTTTTCAACCATCAGGAACAACCATGCATGTCCTAAAACTTATCAGCAAAATGTCAGCGGCGAGTGCATTGCTGTTCGCGTCTTGCGCATACGCCGCTGATGCGCCGGTGCAACTTGACGCAATCGACGGCGCTATCGCAGGCGAGCACCGCAGCGCCGCGAATCGCGCACGTGATGTCTATCGTCACCCCAAAGAAACGCTTGCATTTTTTGGCGTGAGGCCAGATTCAACGGTCGTGGAAATTTCACCGGGTGGTGCGTGGTACACCGAAATTTTAGCGCCGTATGTGCGTGGCAATGGTCGCTATTTCGCCGCCTATCCCGCGTTGGCCGTGAAGGGCCTGAAAAATTTCCAAGACAAACTCGCGGCCAAACCAGGCGTGTACGACAAAGCGAAAGTCATGCCCTTTGGCGCGCCTGCTGCATTGGATATTCGTCCTGACGGCGGCGCTGATTTTGTCCTGACGTTTCGTAACGTACACAACTGGATTGATGACGACAACGTCGATGCGTTCATGAAAAGTTTCTACGACGCACTGAAACCCGGCGGCGTGCTCGGCCTAGTTGAGCACCGCGCCAAGCCCGGCAGCAAGATCAAAAACGCAATTGAAAATGGCTACGTGACCGAAGACTACGTCATCAAACACGCGCTGATGGCCGGCTTCAAACTCGACGCTAAAAGTGAAATCAACGCCAACGCGGCTGATACCAAGGACTACAAAAAAGGCGTGTGGACACTGCCGCCGAGCTATGCCGACGGTGAAGTCGATAAGCCCAAATACACCGCGATTGGCGAATCAGATCGGATGACGTTGCGGTTTGTGAAGCCGTTGACCAAAAACTGAAAGTTCACAAACTGTCACCCCGTTTTACGGTTGCAAGTGCTAGTCTGGATTCGTCGCATACCAGATGCGGCGCCACCAGCGCGCTGATTTTCCATCCGTAGGTTTCATCGAAAGGGAACAGACATGTCCTTAAATCTTTTGGAAATGATCAAGGGTGCCGTCGGCACCCAACTCACCGCGTCCGCCAGCAAGTTACTAGGCGAAAGCAGCGAAGGCACGCAGTCAGCGCTTGGGGCTATTTTGCCCGCGCTACTCGGTGGTATGGCCACACAGGGCGCGACGATGGATGGCGCGACAAAATTGTTGGGCGCGATCAATAGCCCCACGGTAGACGCCAATGTCATGAGCGGCCTGAGCGGCATGCTCGCGGGCGGTGATGCTACCAATGCGTTGACCTCCTCGGGTACACAGTTGCTCAGTGGTCTATTCGGAGACAAAGTGAGCGGCCTCACCAATGCGATTAGTTCGGCGAGCGGATTGAAATCGGCCTCTGTGGGCAGTCTACTGGCGATGGTAGCGCCTCTCGTCTTTGGCTTCATGAAAAACCATGCAGCGCAGACTAACCTGAATGCAAGCGGACTGATGAGCTTGATGGCGAGCCAGAATGAACATTTGGCCGGTGCGGTCGATAGCCACGTCGGTGGCGCGCTCGGCCTTGGCCCGCTCTTGGGCGGGGCGGCTGGCACGCTTGGCTCGGTCGCCAGCGCGATCAGCGGCATGGCGAGTTCCGGCGCTGGCGCGGCAGGCAATTTGGCCAACACGGGCGCTGGTGCGATCGGTAGTGCGGCGAGCGCAGTGGGTGGCATGGCGACCGGTGCGCTTGGTGGCTTAGCGAGTGCCGGCACGGGTGCAGTGGGCGATCTCGCTAAAGCTGGCAAAGACGCGTTGGCTGGCCTTGGCAGCGTCGGCGCGGGAGCTGCTGGTGCCGCAGGTGGCGCGGCTGCTGCGGGTGCCGCTGCACTGGGCGGTTTGGCAAAGGCAGGCGCAGGCGCGGTCGGTGGTCTCGCTGATGCAGGCAAGGGCGCGCTTGGCGGCTTGGCTAGCGCGGGCGCAGGAGCCGTGGGCAATGTGGCAGGTGCGGCTGGCGGTGCGGTCGCCGCAGGCGCAGGTGCGCTCGGCGGCCTAGCCAAGGCAGGCGCTGGCGCTGCAGGTGGGTTGGCAAGTGCGGGTGCGGGTGCCATTGGTGGGCTCGCGAATGCGGGGGCTGGTGCTGCGGGCGCGGCAGTGGCAGGAGGTGGTAGTGCGCTCGGCAAACTTTGGCCCTGGGTGTTGGCGGGCGGCGGTGCGGTTGCCGCGTATATGCTGTTTTCCGGTGGTGGAGACAAAGCCAAGGCGCCGGACAAAGCGGCTGTGCCGAGTGTGACCACACCAGCACCTGCGGCCAACCCGTCTGCCGCGCCAGCACCCGTCGCTACAAAGGCGACAGCAACCGCACCAGCATCACCTGTGCAAGCCGGAGCAGGTGCAGCAGATGCAGCAGGTGCAGCAGGTACCGGTACCACCAACACAAGCGGCATGAAATCCATCGACCTCCCCGGCGGTGGCAAGCTGGATGTCACGCCAGGTGGATTTTTGGCGAACTTCTACAATCTGATCAACAGTAAGGACGCTGATCTTTCCAAGCCTCTCAAGTTGGAAAACGTCAATTTCGCCACGAGCTCGGCGACGTTGACACCTGATTCATTGAAAGAAATCGAGAAGGTTGCAGCAGTGATGAAGGCGTTCCCCAATGTTGCGATCCGCGTCGAAGGCAATACCGACAACAAGGGTGAGGCCGGTGCCAACAAGGCGCTATCTGCAGCACGTGCGGCGTCGGTGAAATCGACCCTAGCGTCCATGGGGACAGCGGTCGAGCGCGTTGAGGCCGCCGGCTTCGGAGCTGACAAACCGATTGCCAGCAATGACACCAGAGAAGGGCGCGCGAAGAATCGTCGCGTGGATGTGTTCCTCACCAAGAAATAAATTGTTTGCGTGGTATCGCAGTCCCGTGCAGTTGCACGGGGCTGTTTTATTTTGCGAGTCCATCGTCTCTCAGAAGGCGCTCGAAAGCCTGGCGTCCATCGAAAACACCGC
Organism: Burkholderiales bacterium; assembly: GCA_043744255.1. Taxonomy (GTDB): domain Bacteria; phylum Pseudomonadota; class Gammaproteobacteria; order Burkholderiales; family Usitatibacteraceae; genus UKL13-2. The sequence continues at coordinate 7,844 of JAYTVA010000001.1, forward strand.
TTGATTACTGGGTCGAACGCAAGCCCCATTTGCACGGCAATCACTTACACTTAGCCGCATGACCATCGACCCAGAAGCGCTCCAACAGATTTCTGACCTCACGCGTCAGCACTACGAAGGCCGTGCTGAAAAGTTTTGGGAAGGCACGCGCGACCACGACGTTTCGCAAAACCTTGGAACATTACTCAGATACATTGAGGGTGCGGCACCATTTACGATCTTGGATTTCGGCTGCGGGCCGGGGCGCGATCTTAAAACGTTGCGCGATCTCGGCCATGTTGCGGTGGGACTGGATGGCACCGCCAGCTTTGTGGAAATGGCGCGCGCGCATAGCGGCTGCGAGGTGTGGCAACAGGATTTCCATCAGCTCGCGTTGCCCGCAAAACACTTCGATGGCATTTTTGCCAACGCGAGTTTGTTCCATGTGCCGAGCAGCGAATTACCGCGCGTGCTGTGCGAATGCCATGCGACGTTGAAATCCGGCGGCGTATTGTTCAGCTCGAATCCGCGTGGCGACAATACCGAGGGCTGGAATAAAGGCCGCTACGGCGCGTATCACGATCTTGAAACTTGGCAGCGGTTCATGGTTGGCGCGGGGTTTGTTGAGTTGACGCACTACTACCGGCCAGATGGTTTGCCGCGCGAACAGCAGCCCTGGCTGGCGAGCGTTTGGCGGAAAGTGGGGGAGTGACGGGGGAGTTGACCAACAAAATCATGTCATTCTGAACGCAGTGAAGAATCTCATCCTGCCATTGTGAGCATAACCTCCCATTACAACGTGGCCTGTGCGCGCAGTGTGGTCGATAATATTGATGACTAACTCATTTTTTGCGGATGAGATTCTTCGCTACGCTCAGAAGGACAGTTTGAGTTGAGGTGCATATTGCGAGCTGACCAACATAGCTATGTCATTCTGAACGGTCTTTAGCCCCGGACTTGATCCGGGGGAAGAATCTCATCCTGATGCAAACAACGCCATTCTTCAAAACATGACGAACTCCACCCCGGACATCCTCGTCATCGGCCTAGGTGCAATGGGCAGTGCTACCGCTCACCACCTCGCACAACGTGGCGCAAAGGTCATCGGCATCGACCAATTTGCCCCGCCGCATCACCACGGCTCCACCCACGGCGAAAGCCGTATCACGCGCGAAGCGGTAGGCGAGGGCGCGTCGTTTGTGCCGTTGGTGATGCGCTCACACATGCTGTGGCGCGAATTGGAAGCGGCGACCGGCGAGACGCTGTTTACGCAATGCGGTGGCTTGATCCTCGGGCATGAAGGTCGCGCAAATTTGCTCCACGAGCAAGCTGATTTCTTGGGCAGCACACGTCGCGTTGCTGAACAATTCGGCATCGCGCATTCAATGCTGAACCACAACGAAATTGCCGCACGCTTCCCACAATTCGCGCTCGCTGGTGACGAGATCGGCTACTACGAACCGGGTGCTGGCTATCTCCACCCCGAAGCCTGCGTACGCGCGCATCTCAGCCAAGCGACCAAGCACGGCGCGGCGTTGCACACCGGCGAGACGGTGCAAGTGATTCGCCGAGATGGCGCGCAAACCATCGTGGAAACGGATCGTGCGCGCTACACGCCCGGCACCACCATCGTCACCGCCGGGCCGTGGCTACCAGCGCTGGTGCCTGCGCTCGCATCGAACTTGGTGATTCGGCGGCAAGTGCTATTTTGGTTTGCGTTAAACAGCACGCAAAATTATTCACGCGACGCGTTCCCCATTTTCATTTGGCCGTGGGGCGGCGAAGACGGCGAGGCATTTTATGGATTTCCGCAGAGCGCTGACGGCACGATCAAACTTGCCAGCGAGCAACGCGGCACAACCACCACGCCATCGTCCGTGAATCGTGAGGTGACCGAAGCTGAAATTGACGCGATGTTTCGCACGCATGTGCAACCGCATCTGCGCGGGGTCAGTGCCACCTGCGTCAAAGCCACCACCTGCCTGTACACCAACGCCCCGCGCGCACAGTTCTTGATTGATCGTCTACCGGATGCGCCCGACGTGATCGTGGTTTCCGCGTGTTCGGGCCATGGCTTCAAACACTCACCGGCGATTGGCGAGGCGCTAGCAGAAATGTCTATGAGCGGCGCGACGCCAGACGCATTGGCACCATTCAACTGGCAAAACTTTCAGGCGTGATGTGATGAGCAACATCACCATTCAGCTCGCGCGACTCAGTGATGCAAATATGATCGCCGAAATGTCCCGCGATCATATTGAAACCGGGCTTGGTTGGAAATATCGTCGCGACGACATCGCCGCAAACATTCGCGACACAGAAACCAACGTCATCACCGCGCGCAGTGACGCCACCTTCGCAGGCTTCGCGATCATGCGTTACGCTGGCTTCGAAGCACACCTGATTTTGTTTGCGGTTTCACCCACGCTGCGTCGCCGTGGCATCGGCACCGCGCTGATCCGCTGGCTCATCACCACCGCCGAAGTCGCGGGCGCGCAGGCGATTTATGTGGAGTTGCGAGCAAACAATGACGCGGCGCGCACGTTCTATCAAACGCTTGGCTTCAAACTGATCGAGCCGCTACCACGTTACTATCAAGGTCAAGAAGCAGGCATTCGCATGGCGCTGGACTTGCGGCAGCCGCGTGAAACCAATTCAACCACAGACGGGAAACACTAGCATCCACGGGCATTTCGGAGCATTATCCGCTGGTAAGCGCGCTACAGAAGTAGGTCAGGTTGAGAAGCTACCTGACATCGGTGGTGGAAGTCAGTTAGCTTCGCAACCTGACCTACGAACATCACATTGCATCTGTCTCACACACCGCAAGCCCAGACTTTCCACACCTGATTTCCAGCCAACGCGCTACGGTGCGTGAAGGGAGGCAATGATGGAGTTGGCATTGAAGCGTATTGACGAATTGATTGACTGGCGCATTCGTGCGCACCAATTCGCGATTGGTTTGACCGCGCTGGTGTTTCTGACCGTCTATGGCCGCGCGGTTTGTCCGTTCATCAACGGGGTCAACGTTCCCGAACTCTTGCTAAACCTTGGCGCGATTGGCTTGGTGCAATTGGTGGCTCGCGAGTTGCTGTTCCGGCGTTTTGCGGTGCCGCCGACCGGCCGTTCATTCCCGCGCCATGCCTATGTGCTGACCATTATTTCGTGGCTCGTTGCTGGCGTGTTCGCGATGTTGTTGCATCGCCTGCGCTACGAGAGTTTTCCGTTCGGCAGCCACATCAAGCTGCTGTTGGGCTACTGGATTATTGGCGGTGGACTGTTGGCGCAGTGGGAATATGTGCTGCTCGAAAGCGAGGCGCGCAAACACAAGGTGAGCTATCTGGACGCGGGCGGACATCTGGAGCGGATCAGCCGTCGCGTGATGGAGGGTTATGTGCTGTTCACGCTGGTGCCCAGCGTGGCGATGGCGCTGACGCTGGCGCGCTATCGCTATGAGGGGCTGGTGCAGCAGAATGTTGTGATCGAAATTGTTTTCCTTGGCGGCCTGTGCGTGATGCTGGCGCTGGCGGTGTCGCTGCGGTTTGGTCACAGCTTGCGACGTGATGCTTCGGCCGTCATCGACGGCACGCGGCGCATCGAAAACGGCGACAAGCATGTGGTGCTGGATCAATCGCGGCTCGATGAGCTTGGTGCGGTCGCGACGGGCATCAACAAGATGTGCCGCCAACTTGAGCTGCGCAATCTGCATCTTGAAAAGCAGATCGCAGAAAAGGATGCGCTCAGCCGTATCTCGCTCGCCATGACTTCGCTGATGCCGGTCGATACGATTCTTGATTTGATTGCCGACAACGCCAAGCGCGTCACGCGCGCAGAGGCGAGTTCGTTACTGTTGCTGGATGGGGCAACCAACACGCTCCGGTTTCACGTCGCCAAGGGCGAGTCTACGCAAGGTTTGGCAGACTTGACGGTCACTGTCGGCACCGGCATCGCTGGGCATGTCGCTGCAACCGATCGAGCGCTCAGCATCAAGGATGCGTATGCCGATCCACGATTCGATCCGCGCTACGACCAACGCACAGGGTTTCGCACACGGGGTCTACTGACTGTGCCACTCACCAGCAAGGGCGCGGTGCTTGGGGTGATTCAGGTGCTCAACAAAGGCGGCTCGAAGGAGGGCATGGGGGAATTCAGCGACGACGATATGCGTTTGCTCGAAGCGTTCGCTGCGCAAGCTGCCGTCGCCCTCGAAAACGCCCGCCTGCTCGAATCCACCCGCAAGATGGCCGATGATCTTCGCGTGGCGTTAGAGGCAGAACGCAATCTCACCATCGAAAAAGCGAAGATGGGTGCCTACATTCCAAAAAATGTGGTCGATGAAATTTCAAAAAATCGCGAACAAAAATTAGCGCTCGGCGGCAAGACCGTGATGGCAACGATGTTGTTCTCCGACATCAAGGGTTTCACTGCATTGTCCGAGCGGCTCGATCCGCAAGCCATCGTGAATATTCTCAATATCTACATGACCGCGATGTGCAACATCATCGAAGACGAGCAAGGCGTCATCGACAAATTCATCGGCGACGGCATCATGGCCGTGTTCACGCCCGAGAGCGTGGTTGATCATGCCGGTGCGGCCGTACGCGCGGGTGTACGCATGCAAGAGGCGCTGTCACGCATGCGTGCTACCAATCCAATCATCGGCGGCTTGCAAATGCGCGTCGGTATCAATACCGGTGAAGTCGTCGCGGGCAACATCGGCAGCGATACGCGGATGGACTACACGGTGATCGGCGACAACGTGAATGTGGCCTCGCGCATTGAAGGTGTGTGCACGCCGGACGGTGTGTTGGTGAGCGATAGTACGTGGGCGCAACTGCAGCATCGGTTTGCAGGCATTGAACAACCAGCGGTGAACGTGAAAAATCGTGATCGACCGGTGTTGACGTATTTGATTGGGCGGGGGTGACGCGATGAATCGACGCGAAGCATTGCGGGTGATTGCAGGATCGGCGGCAGCACTTCAACTTTCGAGCGGTGCGCAGGAATTGCGGGTAGCGAAGGAGCGGATGATGACGAGAAAAATCCCCTCGACCGGAGAGACGCTGCCTGTCATCGGGCTCGGCACCTGGCAGACCTTTGACGTGGGCGCAGATGCCGACGCCCGCGCGCCACTCGAAGCGGTCATGCGCGAATTTGTTGCACTCGGTGGCAAGGTGATCGACTCGTCGCCGATGTATGGCCGCTCGGAAGATGTGGCGGGCGAAATCATGGCGAAGCTGGGGTTGCGCGACAAACTATTTGTGGCCACCAAGGTTTGGACATCCGGCAAGGCGGCGGGCGTCGCACAGATGGAAGCGTCGTTGCAAAAGTTACGCGCCAAGCCGATTGATCTCATGCAAGTGCATAACCTGTTGGATGTGGAGGCGCACCTCGATACGCTGAGCGCGTGGAAGCGTGAAGGGCGCGTGCGGTATGTGGGGGTCACGCACTACACGGCGGGTGCCTACGATGCGGTCGCGAAGGTGATTGCCAAGCACTCGGTCGATTTTTTGCAGATCAATTATTCGGTCGGCGAGCGCGAGGCCGAGCAGCGCTTGTTGCCGCTGGCGCGCGAGCGTGGCATTGCCGTGATCGTGAATCGACCGTTCGCGGGTGGCGAGTTGTTGCGGCGCTTGCGCGGTGTGCCCGTGCCGGCGTGGGCGAGTGAAATTGAGTGCACGAGCTGGGCGCAGTTGTTGTTGAAGTTTGTGATTGCGCATCCGGCGGTGACGTGTGCGATTCCCGCAACGTCACGGGTGGAACATTTGCGCGACAACATGGCGGCGGGGGTGGGGCGGTTGCCGGATGAAAAAATGCGGGCGCGAATTGTGGCGAGTGTGGTGGCGGTTTAGCAATGAGCGTCGCCAGCTAACTCCTTCCCCGCTCGCGGGGCGGGGTGGCCACCGGTGAGAGCCGGAAGGTTGGGAAGGGGGTGCCAGCAGCTTCACAACTGTCCGCATCCGCGTGGGCACGTTTCGCTTTGCCCACCCTACTGAAGTCCGTTAGCGATACTTACACCCACGTACAAACTGGCTAATGTCTTTTATATGCTCGCTCCACCCATCCTACGTGTGCTAAATCCGGGGAGACAGTGGCAACATGAAAAGTGCCGCAGCGCGTAGGGTGGGCAAAACGAAGTGTGCCCACGCTAATCCCCTGGCACAACGCACCGCGCATCCATCACGAGTTGAGTGCCGTTACTCCATTCCACCTACCGATATTCACACGCACTCACGTACTTGCTAATATCCTTGATGTCCTCGCTCGAACAGTCCCACGAGATTTGCCCGGTGCGGCTTTCATTTGCGATCAACGAGATGTGTTGCGTGGTTCCCGTGGGGCTGTTGACGGCGATGCGAATGCGCGCGGTTTTGCCGAACGGCTCAACCGAGATGTGATCGATCAACGTGGTGCGGAATTCGTCGGGCAGAAACGCGCCCATGGCCTTGTTGCTGACTGGCCATCTGCCTTCGGTCTGGTAGTACTCCATCACTGAAATTCTCATCTGCTGTGCGCCGCGCAATCCCTCCATCAACCCCACGGCTCGCTTGTAGTGTTCGCGTTGTTCCTGAACGTTGGCATTGGCGGCATCGAGTTGTCCGGTTTGCTGGCGCGCAGTTTCGGTGACAGTTTCGGTCTCCGCTGTTTGTTGCGCCAGTTTCTCGCGCTGTTGTTTGGCATCAGCCGTCGCGCGCGTCAGCACCTCTGTCCGCCGCGCAGCCTGTTCATGTTGCTGCTGATTCTTCTCGCTCGCTGCCCGAAGCGCCGCCGTTTCATCACCGAGCTTGATGCGTTGCTCGCGCAAGTACAGCCCGGCGATTCCGATCAACACCGCGATGCCAACACCAATAAGCGCCGCAAGTTGTTTGCCACTCAGGTTCATGGCTTGCCCAGCACTTGTACCACCACGCCCGATGCCTGCTGCGCGGCGCGATAGACGCGTTGCGTCGCGGATTTGAAGTCTTCGGGCTTGGCATCAGGAATGCGCATGAACACCTGCGGGTTGCGATCAATCAACGGGAACCAAGACGATTGCACTTGCACCATGATGCGGTGCCCGCGCCGGAAAGTGTGGAACACATCGGGCATCGTGAAATTGACGGCCTCAACTTTGTTCGATGTGAACGGCGAGGGGGTTTCAAAACTGTTGCGATATTTGCCGCGCAGCGGCTCCCCGCGCACCAACTGTTGGTAACCCGCACGCTGAATGGTTGGCGGCTGCACGTCACGGCCACGTCCCGGTGGTTCGCGCCGCTCGTCAGACAGCTCAGCCGGATACACGTCGATCAATTTCACCACCCAATCGCTATCGGTGCCGCTGGTGGAAACGAACAATCGCGGCGAGACTGGGCCGGCGATGGTCACGTCTTCATCGAGCACGTCACTCGCGTACGTGAGTACGTCGGTGCGGGTGCTGGCGAAGCGCTGATCGCCGACCATGTATTCCGACGACACATTGCTCGCGGTGTAGGGAATATGCGGCACCGGTTTCGCTGGATCGCTGATGTATTCGTCATGCGCAGTGCTGGTCGGCACGCTCCAAGTCAGCTTGCCGCCAGCGTTGAAATACAAAGTCTTCGCGCGCGCTTCAGCCGGAGGCCATGCGGGCAATTGCCGCCAGACATTGGTACCGGTTTCAAACACATGCGCTTTGGCGAATTTGCTTTCTACGCCGACCGATTTGAGGTGCCGTTCAAAAAACGGGAACTGAATTTTTTGTTGGTAGTACTCGGATGTCTTCACCGCGAAATTGACCAAGCCAATCGCCGAGCCTTCGGTACGTGCCCAGCCGCCGTGCACCCACGGCCCCATGACGAGGCCGTTGTAAATGCCGGGGTTACTCGCTTCGATGCTGCGATAGGTGGTGAGGGGGCCTTGGACATCTTCTGCGTCGAACCAGCCGCCGACGGTGAGCACGGCGGCCTTGATGTTTTTCAGATGCGGCGCGATGTTGCGGGTTTTCCAGAAGTTGTTGTAATTGTCATTGGTGATGGTGTCTTTCCACATTACGTACTCGGGCTTGTCGAGCAGCGCGTTCAAATTCGCCAGCGTGCCGTGCTTGAGATAAAACTCGTAGCCGTCCTTGGTACCGAAGTCGAATGGGACTTCTCGTTCGGCTTTGGCAATCGGATTTTTTTGCGACTTGAAACTGGAATAAAAACCAAAATTTGCCGCCAGCATGAACGCACCGCCGTGATATGAATCGTCGTTCATGTACATATCTGTCACTGGCGCTTGCGGCGACGCGGCCTTGATCGCAGGATGCGAGTCGATGATGCTCGCCGACACATAAAAGCCCGGGTACGAAATGCCCCAGAGGCCGATGCGGCCGTTGTGATTGGCGAGGTTCTTCAGCAGCCACTCGGCTGAGTCAAACATGTCTGTACTCTCATCGACATCAGCGCTCGATTTTTTGACCGCTTTGTGCGGCGTCATGTCGATAAATTTACCTTCCGATTTGTTGCGGCCACGCACATCTTGAAACACAAAGATGTAGCCCGCTTTGGTGAATTCATTCGAGGGGCCGAGCCGATCTGGGTACTCGTCCACCCCGTAAGGCGCGACGCTGTAGGGCGTGCGCACCATCAAGAATGGATAGGGTTTACCGGCATCTTTGGGTGCATACACGGACGTGAATAGCTTCACGCCGTCGCGCATCGGAATCAGATATTCGTACTTAGTGTAATTTTCTTTGATGTTGTACGGCGGTGGTGCGTTGGGCGTTGATGGCGTCGCCGGTTGCGCGTACGCGCCCACGGACGCAGATGTCAACAGCAACACGAAAAAAAACCGAAATGATCGCTCAATACGCTCAACCATGAACCGCTCCCAAGTAGATTGCCAGTCGGTAGAGTGGGCAAAGCGAAGCGTACCCACGTTCCGGATTCTTGTCCGGCTTATTTGCCGCCAGCGCTCCAAGAATCACGCAACGTCACGGCACGGTTAAACACCGGCTTACCAATGGCGGAGTCCACGCGATCCGCCACAAAATAGCCGTGCCGCTCAAACTGAAAACGATCTTCGGCCTTGGCGTTTTGCAGAGATGGCTCCAAATACGCGCGGATAATTTGCTTCGCATCGGCGTTGATGTCATCGAGAAAATTGCCTGAAGCGCGGCCAGGGTGGGGCGTTTTGAACAGGCGATCAAACAACCGCACCTCGCTCGCATACGCATGCGCCACCGACAGCCAATGAATATTGCCCTTCACCTTGTAGGTGTCTGAACCGGGCGTGCCGGATTTTGAATCGGGCAAATACTCGCAATGCACAGCGGTGACGTTGCCTGCCACATCCTTGTCGCAGCCGATGCACTTAATGACGAAGCCATAACGCAGTCGCACCATATTGCCGGGGAACAAGCGGAAGAATCCCTTCGGTGGCGTCTCTTCAAAATCTTCGCGCTCAATCCACAGCTCGCGTGAAAACGGCATCGCACGTTTGCCGAGTTCCGGTTGTTGCGGATGATTCGGCGCGAAGCATTCTTCAGTTTGCCCAGCGGGGTAATTGTCGATGATGAGTTTCAACGGATTGAGCACTGCAACCCGACGCTCGCTTGATTCGTTCAACACTTCACGCTGACAGTCTTCGAGCACGCTCATGTCGATCCACGAATCGGATTTCGATACACCGATACGCTGTGCAAAAAGTTTGAAACCATCGGCCGTGAAGCCACGTCGCCGCGCGCCGACCAGCGTGGGCATGCGAGGATCATCCCAGCCTTCAACGCGTTGTTGTTCGACCAACTGCCGCAAAAAGCGTTTGCTGGTGACGATGTAGGTGAGATTGAGGCGCGAGAATTCTATCTGCTGGGGCAGGGGAGTATTGACCGCACCAAACTCGGCAAGTTTGTTGAGTAACCAATCGTAGAACGGGCGCTGATCTTCAAACTCTAGCGTACAGATCGAATGCGTGATGTTTTCCAGCGCGTCCTCAATCGGATGCGCGTAGGTGTACATGGGATAGACGTGCCACTTGTCGCCAGTGCGGTGGTGATGCGCGTGCTTGATACGATAAATCGCGGGATCACGCAGGTTGATATTCGGTGCAGACATATCAATTTTCGCGCGCACGATGTGCGAGCCTTCCGCGTGTTTGCCATCGCGCATCTCGCGGAACAGCCGTAGGTTTGCTTCGACCGAGCGCGTGCGAAATGGTGAATCCTTGCCCGCTTCCGTGAGCGAGCCACGCGTGATCCGCATCTCGTCGGCTGATTGCGAATCGACGTAGGCAAGCCCGTGCTCGATCAAAATTTCGGCGCAGTGATAGAGATGATCGAAATAGTCACTCGCGTAATACAGATGGCTCGCACCATGTTTGTCGTAATCGCCGCCCAACCAATGTACCGAGTCGATGATCGAATCAACGTATTCCTGATCTTCTTTTTCCGGGTTCGTGTCGTCGAAACGCAGATGGCAAACACCGTCGTAAGCTTCAGCCAACCCAAAGTTCAACAGAATCGACTTGGCATGCCCGAAATGCAAATGCCCGTTTGGCTCAGGCGGAAAGCGCGTGCGAATTTTTGCAGGGTCGGCGGCCCGGCCTGCATGCGCGCTCGCTTCACCGGGCGCACCGCCCCAAGTGCGCGACGAATACTTGCCCGCCGCAAGATCGGCGTCGATGATGTTGCGAATGAAATTGGTGATGTGTGCAGCTTCGGGTGCGGCTTTAAGAGCCGCTGGTGGCGAGCCGTTTGGCATGTTTTGCTAGGAGAAATGAGTGGAGGGGGGATTATCGCTGATATGCGTGGTTTGACGCAGCGTTGATGTACCCGCCGAGGGAGAGTTCATGCGCTCTCGTCGAATTCGCGGTTTCGCGCTTCACAACCTTGACAAATTAATATGTGCGCACATATTATTATGTTTTTAGGAGATGCATATGGCGAACCTCACCCTATCGGTGGACGAAAAAGCCGCCGAGCGCGCGCGCGAAGCTGCGCTGGCGATGGGTACTAGCTTGAATCAACTGCTGCGCGAACAAATTGACCGGCTGGCGGGCAAGGAGCAGCGTGCGCGCGAACACGATGCCTTCGAAGCACGTTGTCGTGCGTCTAAAGGCCGTCTCAAGGGTTGGAAATTTGATCGCGAAGACGCGAATGCGCGTCGCTAGCGATGGCGAGCTTCATTGATTCCAAGGTGCTGATTTACGCTGAGGCGAGCGACGAAAAGGCGAAGCAGAAAACTGCGCTGGCGTTGCTACGTCGCCTAAAGCTCTCAAACAAAGGCGTTATTTCTACGCAGGTGCTACAAGAATATTGCAACGTGGGTCTGCGAAAAATGGGACTCGATGCTAACCATTTACGCAAACAACTCAGCGCGCACCAACAGTTTGAAGTCGTGCAGGTCAGCCCTGCGATCATCAACGGCGCGCTCGATTTGCACCAAACGCGCAGTATCTCGTTTTATGACGCGTTGATCGTGGAGGCCGCGCGCGTCAGTGGCTGCGACACCCTCTACAGTGAAGATCTGAACACGGGCGAAATCATCAGCGGTGTGGAAATCGTGAATCCGTTCGCGTGATGCACGGCCGGTGCCGTCACTCCGCCTTAATATTCGCTGACTTCGCCAACTGCGCATAGCGCGCGAGGTCAGCTTTGATGAGCTTGGCGAGATCGGCACCGTTGCCCGCATATGGTTCCACACCCGCACCCGCAAGATTGGCCTTGACCGCAGGCTCGGCCAATATCTTTTGCACGTCCGCGTAGATTTTTGCCACCACGTCGGCAGGCATGTTGGCCGGGCCCATGAGTGCGTACCAGTTATAAAAATCGAGTGGCTTTAAGCCTTGCTCTTCAAACGTCGCGACGTTCGGCAACAGGTTATAGCGGCCAGCGGTGGAGACGCCGACGGCTGTGATCTTGCCGGTTTTCAGCTGCGGTACAACTAAATTGGCGCTGACGATGGCGAGTGGTACTTGTCCGCCGAGCACGTCGGTGAGCGCGGGCGCGCAGCCTTTGTAGCCGACATGGGTGGCGTCAAAGGCAGCTTTTTGTTTGACCAGTTCCATCACAAAGTGTTGCGGCGTTCCGATGCCGCACGAGCCATAGCTCAAGGCGTTCGGTTTGGCTTTGGCATAGGCGGCCAGTTCCTGCACGGAGTTGATCTTGACGCTTTCGTGCGCAACCAGCGCGAGCGGCGTGATACCGAGCAGCATGATCGGCGTGAGGTCGCGTTCGGGATCGTAGTTGAGTTTGCCGGCGATGGCGGGGTTGACCACCATCGTGCTGTTTTGCAGGAGCAGGGTGTAACCATCGCCCGGTGAGCGCACGACGGCTTCGGTGCCGATGTTGCCGGAGGCGCCAGGGCGGTTATCGACGGCGATGCCTTGCCCCCACATCGTTTGCAGTTTCGCGCCAAGTTGGCGGGCGAGTACATCCGAGCCACCACCCGTACCGTAGGGCACGATGATGCGGATCGGACGCGCGGGGTAAGTCTCTGCGAATGCGCTGATTGCGGCACATTGCGTGATCGTGAGCATTGCTATGCATTTGATGAAGGTGCGTGTGTTCATGTTTTCTCCCGTTTGGTTTGATGTTGCGGCGAAACCCTACATCGCCCCGGAAACTTTTTTGCACCACAAATCCCACGCCCGCACCACTTGTCCCTCGGTGCTAGCAGCGGCGAGGGCGGCTTCTTGTTCGTTCAAAAACTTGATTGGCCCGAGTGCGGCGGCTTGTAGTTGTAGCTTCGCATTGATCTCGGCGTAGATGGCGCGATAGACGGCCAACTCAATCGACGGCGCGGTGGTCGTGGAGCCATGTCCGCGCATCAGCACACAGTTGCATGTGCCCAAACTCCGCGCCAGTGCTTGGCCCAGGCTGGGATCGCGAATCAGCATGTCGGTATTTCCCGCACCCTCACGGATCTCAAACAACGCCGAGCCACCGGCCAAAAATGCGCTCATGTGAAAAATCGGTCGCAGACGTTGCCCCGTCACCCCGAACGGAATCACGCTCTGCGAATGGCTATGCACCACGGACATCACATCGGGTCGCGCTTTGTAAATCTCGCTGTGAATGAAGCGCTCAAGATACGGACGATTGGTGGAGGGCATCGCGGGATCGCCGTTGAAGTCGTAGGTCTGAATATCATCAGCATGCACCAGCGCGGGTGCGCGATTGCATGACAACAAAAAATGTTGCGGCGACTGGTCGTGACGCACGCTGATATGGCCGAAGCCATCTACGACACCTTGGTCGTACAGGATGTGATTGGCGAGGACGAGTTTTTCGATTTGCGTGGCGTTCGCTTGCGGGATAGTCATGTGTAGTTTCGAGATGATTGAAGAGATGCGCAACCCGATTATGCCAGCGGCATCGCGCCAAGTTTCTATCACCAGTTCGCAGCTTGCATACTTTTGCTTTAATCTTCGCCCATGCGAATTTTGATTGCAGAAGACGACCCCATTTTGGCCGACGGCCTCACACGCGCGCTGCGGCAAAGCGATAACGTGGTCGATCACGTTGGTAGCGGCAGTGCGGCTGATACCGCGTTATCTACACAGCAATTCGATCTGGTGGTACTCGACGTTGGCCTGCCCGGCATGAGTGGTTTTGAGGTGCTGAAGCGCGCGCGTGATCGCGGCCTTGCCACGCCGGTATTGATTTTGACTGCGCTCGATAGCGTGGAAGATCGCGTGCGCGGGCTTGATCTGGGTGCCGACGACTATTTGGTGAAGCCGTTTGATTTGGCCGAGTTGCAGGCGCGCGTGCGTGCATTGTCGCGCCGTGCGCAGGGACAAATTTCGGCGGTCATCACCCACGGCGCGTTGCAGTTTGATGGCGCGAGCCGCACCGTCACCATCCATGGTCACTCGTCGGATTTATCGGCGCGCGAGATTGCGTTACTAGAAATTTTTCTCAACCGCGTCGGCCGCTTGGTCAACAAAGAGCAAATCATCGACCTCATGTGTCAGTGGGGTGATGAATTCAGCGCGAATGCGGTTGAGGTGTACGTGCACCGGCTGCGCAAAAAACTAGAGTCGGCCAAAATCAAACTGTCCACCGTGCGCGGGCTGGGCTATTGTCTGGAAAAAGCGGATGTCGTCGGCGGCGCATAAAACGGCGGCGCTTGAAACGGCAGCGCCGAACACGGCGGCGACCGTGCCGCCGCTGCGGCACCGCTCCGTATTTTGGGAAATCCTGAAGTGGGTAGTGATTCCGCTGCTGTTTGCGCTGCCGCTCTCATGGTGGGCGACGTATCGCATCGGTATTTCGTTGGCGACAGACGCATTTGATCGCGGGCTAGCGAGTCAAACCAAGGCACTGGCCGAACAGCTCGTGTGGATGCCGTTGGCTGCGCGGTATCAATTGATGAGCGATTTACCGACGGTGCTGCCTGACGATGAAATTGATACGCATCTGTTTCGTATCGAGGATGGTAACGGACAGCTATTGCTTGGCGACGCTGAATTGGCGGCTGCCCCGCGTGAGGACATCACCGAATTCGGTGCGGTGTATTTTCGTGACGAGATAGTGGGAACGCTAAAGGTGCGCTCGGCGACCGTCATGCGCACCATCGCCGACACCGATACTCCTGTCTATGTCCAAGTCGCTGAAACGACCGAAAAACGTACGGTGCTAGCGCGCGAAATCGCACGCACCGTGTTTTTGCCCCAAGCGATTCTAATTCCTGCCACCGTCCTGCTGCTGTGGTGGGGGCTGCGGCGCGGACTTGCGCCACTGAATCGGCTGCGTCGGCAAATTACCGCGCGTGCCATCACCGACGTCAGCCCAGTCAGCACGATTGCTGCGCCGGAAGAAGTGGTACCGTTGCTTGACGCGTTCAATCAAGTGTTGACCCGGGCGGCGCAATACAACGACACACAGCGGCGCTTCATCGCCAATGCGGCGCACCAGTTACGAACGCCGTTGGCCGGGGTGAGGATGCAAACGCAGCTCGCATTACAAAGCCATGACCGCGAGACGATGGTAGATGCGTTGCAACGGATCGCGTCCGGCAGCGCGCGCAGTACGCATCTGGTCAATCAACTCCTAGCGCTCGCGCGGGCTGAGGCGGGTGCCGCGACACCGCTGGCGATGGTGATATTTGACCTGTCTGCACTGACCCGCACAACGGTTGAGGAAGCGTGGCCCAACGCACACGAGCGTGGCTTTGATCTCGGTGTTGAAGTACCGAATTCGCCGATCATGTGCAAAGGCAACGCACCGCTGCTACGCGAAATGCTCAGTAACCTCATCGACAACGCGTTGAAATATTCGCCAAGTAACGGGGCGGTTACGGTACGCCTAACTCGTCCGGAAGGCGTGCTGGTGCTAGAGGTTGAAGATGCGGGCGTCGGTATTGCGGCGGTCGAACGTGAGCTGGTGTTCGAGCGGTTCTATCGCAGCCAAGGCACCGCGCCCGATCAAGAGGGCACTGGGATTGGCCTTGCGATTGTCAAAGAAATTGTCACGCAACACGGTGGCAGCGTGCGCGTAGAGACACCAGCCAGCGGCACCGGGACGTTGATGCGTTTGACCTTACCGCTGGGGGTGAAAACATGACCACGACGCGAATCGTGTTGGCGTGCGCGCTGTTGTTGCTTGCGAGTTGCGCATCGCAGGTGGAGTTGCAAGGCCATCGTGGCGCGCGCGGATTGCTGCCCGAAAACACGCTGCCCGCGTTCGCGAAAGCGCTCGATCTCGGCGTCGATGTGTTGGAGTTGGATACGCAAGTGACCAAGGACGGCGTGGTCCTGATCAGTCACGATCCGTGTTTGAACGTTGAACTCGCGCGAGACAAAGACGGCGCATGGCTCGCGCCCGCGACGAAAAAAGGGCCATGCGTACTGAACCTGACGTTTGCCGAGCTACAACAATACGATGTTGGCCGCATCCGCCCCGATAGCGCCTACGCCAAAACCTTCGCGGCGCAACAAGCCGTAGACGGTACGCGCATGCCGACCCTGCGCGAGCTATTCGCGTTGGTCAAAAAGTCCGGAAATACGCGCGTAAAATTCAACATCGAAACCAAACTCTCACCGTTCCTGCGCGATGAGACCATTGCCCCGGAAGCCCTGGTGGACGCGGTTCTTGGGGCAATCACCGAAGCAAACATGCTTGATCGCGTGACCATCCAGAGCTTCGATTGGCGCACCCTAAAAATCGTCCAGCAAAAATTTCCCGACGTGCCCTTGGTCTACCTTTCCGCGCAACAAAAGTGGCTCGACAACATCAATGCCGGCAATCGCGAAGGCTCGGCGTGGACAGCGGGATTGAATGCCAGCGACTTCGGCGGCTCAGTGCCGCGCATGGTGAAGGTGGCGGGTGGGGCAGTGTGGTCGCCGCATTTCGGCGACTTGGATGAAGCCAAAATCAAAGAGGCTCACGCGCTCGGTTTGAAGGTTATCGTGTGGACCGTCAACAACGCCAAAGACATTCAGCGCATGCTCGATCTTGGCGTCGATGGCATCATCAGCGACTACCCGGATCGAGCGGCGGAGGTGATGCGGCATGCGGGAAAGCGATGAATTGGGCAGTCGGCTGGCGCGTGAAAATCGCCGCCAGTACCACGGGCAGCAGTGTTGGAAAAATGAGTACGCCGAGCTGGTAGCCGAACACGATGAACTCGCGTATTGACCCGCCGAGACCTTGGATCTTTGGCATGCCGTGCGCAGTGGGCAATGCTAGGCACTTGAGTAGCTCAAAAAATACGCCCCACGCTTGAAACGGAATTAGCAGCGCAAGCCCGAGTAGAACGAAGCGTGCGTTGGCTCGTGCGGCAAGCATCAGTGCGACGAATATCGGTATCCCGTAGGTGTACAAGCGCGGATTGATTTCGAGCAGCAATTCGGCGGATTTTCCACCGAAGGCTGCGGGGTCGGCGCGCACGGGAAAGACGAAGAGACCTACAGTATTTTCGATGGCACCGATGGTTCCTGCGAAGAACAAGTGGCGGAGGTAATCGACCAGTTTTCGCAGCGGCCAATGGAGAATGTCGGCGAAAAAATGCCAGACCACGAAGGCAATCAATAGTGCGGCGACCATGCGTAGCAAAAGTGCCTTCGCGTGAATCGGCTTTAGCGGGACGAGCACCGCTGCTGGATCAGCTGGTTGCATCTGCTACATGCGCTTGTAGAGACCGCGGAAGCGTACGCAGCCACACCACCCAAACCAGCAATACGTCGAGCATGATCAGCGCTTGCCACGCATAGAGATGCATCCATTCGAACAACGGCAGGCTCCACTGGCCGATGTAAAAAAGTGAGATCACGCGAACCAGATTCAGCAGTTGTACCGCGAGCGCACCCACCACGATCCCCGCCAGCTTGTGTCGCCACGGTGCCGGAAATGCGAGTAGTGCGGCGAGCAACACGATCAGCGCTTCGATACCGTTGCAGCCAGCTTCGACCGAGATGCCGAATGTACTGCGGCTGGTGGTGAGCACCTTGCCACTTGCGGCCACCGAATGGTCAACGCTTTGCAGCAGCAATGCCGCCACGCGTGTGAGTGCCTCAGTCCACGGCAATACAAAATAGGTTTGCGCGGGCGGCGTCAGTTCAAGCGCAAACAGCGCCAGAATGATCACAAAAAAAATAGTCAAGAATCGAAACATCGTGTGCTGGTAACGATTGAAAAGTGAAACGCGATGAAAGATGGGTTGGGAATTCTGCATGGTCGGCGAACCCAGACGCGTGGTGCGAATTTTCGCTGATCGACTAAGGTCGCAAGCCTGTCACATCTGACAGCGCAATTGGCCGTCAGGGTGCGTATTGTTACCAACCTCGATCACGTTAATCTTGATCACGTGCGCGTCTACCCGAGCTGCCACGTGTTCGCAGCGACAATCCCACAATAGAAAAGGATTTCTTATGATGCTTCGTTCTAGTGATTACCAGCCGGTGAATTTACCACTGGCGTCCATGTCCAAACTCGGCTTCGACCATTGGCGCACCGAGTGGCGCGCCCCGGAGAAGAGTGCGCCGCCCAGCCCGTTTGCGGACTTGCTGGGCAACGGTTTTTCGACCTGGGAAATTTCCACCCGAGAGAGCTGCATTTGGCTCGCTTGGGACTGGGTAATCCTCACAGGCGGGGTAATCGCCCTGACCAATCCACTCGAAATCCGCAGCAATGCCATGCTGTTAGGCGAGGGTTATCGCCATTTACCGAGGCAAGATTCGTCGGCGATCTTGGTATCGCTCATTCACGACCTGCCATGGCGAGATGAGGTTGAGAGCCTGCTTGCCCAAGCGTTGCGCGCCGTTCACTGATCTAAGGTGGGAGCAGTAGCACCCGCGTTGCCCGCTTTGCACACGATCCCGTGCAAAGTGCGGCGAACCAGCGCGCCGACGGCTACATCGCGGGAATGCCAGCGCCAGCGCTGGCGGGCATTTTCAGAAATTTTTGTCGCATGCACTTGGGCAGAGTTTTGTTCAAGCCCGACACAAATTGAACACTGCGTGAACGCGCTGCGCTCGCCAATCAGTCTGCCGACTAGCGGATCACGCCAAGTCGCATCGCCTTGATGACAGCCGAGTGCTTGTTGTCGCAATCCAGTTTTTGAATTGCGTTGCCGAGATGGAAGTTCGCGGTGCGCTCGGTGATACCCAGAATGCAGCCCAGCTCCCAGGCGGTCTTGCCTTCCAGCGTCCAGCTGAGGCACTCAACTTCGCGCGCGGTCAGCGCGGGGAAATCGGCTTCAGGTTTTGGGTTCCAGACGCGCATCATCGCGCTTTGTGCAAACGCACCGAATAGCTGCGCATCGGCGACGAGACGGGAGAGTTCGGCTGGATCCTTGGTGAGCGGTTGATCGCATGACAGGCCGATCTTGTAGCCATTGCCGAGGTGGTCGCGGAGGGACACTGCGATGCCGGAGTCGAAACCGTGGGATTTCGCCAACTCCCACAAGTTGCCAGCACCTGCCTTTTCATACATGGCGCGATCCCAAACGACCGGAAGACTGCTGGCCGACACATGTCGCACCAGCGGGTCGGAGCGGATCAGCACATCATTTCGACACGAGTCCTTCCACGCGTCTGAATAGTTATTGACATCTTTCGCGCAAATCTTGGATACGCCACCTTTTCGCATCGTGATAAATGCGCAGGCCTGGTTGAATCCCCTACTCTCAGAAAAGGAAATCAACTCATTAAGTAGCCCTGCCTCCGTTGACACGCCCATCATGGAAACGTAGAGTTCTGGTGTCATATCGTGAGCCTGTTGCGGTTTCGGTAATCGCCATCCGGAATATGATTGACGCAATTGAAATTGCATACCGCCATGCAAATTTCTTCTATTTCGATTGTGAACGTTTTTGTCATAGCGTAAGCCTGTCACATCTGACAGTATGATTCCATGACCAGCGTGGGAAATTGCAATCGTTTGCGATCCGATATAAAAATACCTAGTCCGCACACTTAGTTTGGCTTACAGGAATCCCCTAGTGTTACTCCGCACCTCGGACTACCAACCCGTAGAGATGAGCTTGTTCACCCTGATGCCAACGGCTTTTGACCACTGGCGTACGGAAAGTCGTGCACGCCATGTCGATGAACGGCATTCGGGGCTTGCGACATCCGTGGCGCGCGGTTTAGCCGTCTGGAGTTTCTCAACTACGGCGACGCAGGCCTGGCTTACCTGGGAATGGGTGGCACTGGACGGTGGTGTCATCACGCTCACCAATCCAAACGACATCAGCAGCAATGCCATCTTGATTGACGCCGCAGATCGTGTCGTGCCGTTCTGCGATTCATCGGCAATATTTTTGTCGCTGATCCACGACTTGCCGTGGCGCGACGAGGTCGAACGTGTATTGCGGAGCCAGGTCGCAGCGCTAGCAGAACATGCGCCAGCACGCGCCCAATCGCGCCGGTTCGACCTTCTCTGTGATGCGCAGGCGGCACGCTGACGTAGAGTAACGCGAGCGTGGCGCACGCTCGTTGCGCGGAATCCCTATTTTGGGCGCGTCATCCCGTGTTGCGGGCAGCAAAAGTGCTCGCTGCCACAAACTATTTCGCCAAAATTACTGTTTGTAAACAGTTGGTTAGACGTCCCCTGTCAACTCTGACAGCTCTCAGGACGGCTGCAATCGGGTCTTATTCGTTTGCGACAACAATGATCGCAACCAACAACCCAACAGACCAACTGGAGAATCAAAATGTTTACCAAAGCAAATGTTGAAATCGTATCGACACTTAACGATCAAGCCATCGAGCTCATCGATCTGAACAACGACAACTTGGCTGGTGTCGGCGGCGGTACCGGTACGGACATGCCCTTCATCGGCGGAACCTGATCGAACAACAGCATTGTCGACTGCGGTGCGTGGGTGAAGTAATAAACCCACGCATACGGTCGGTAATGTTGTCTGGCAGAACAAGTTGAAAAAGAAAGTTGCAGCTGAAAAATCGCTACGTTGCTATGCAATTTTGACGATCATCAAGCCGGAAACAACAACTAGAAGATTTTAGAATTGGCGACCATGCGGCCATGCGACTATTGGGGCGCTTGAAATTTCTTCTCAGCACGCTGTCTGCGCAATGCTCCTGCACTGCGCATTTTTCTTTGCACATTAGGGTGGGGACCGCATGACCAAGTTGAGCTTGGCAACACAATCCGCGTTGTTGGGCAGGGATGATGGCACCAGCACGGTGGCGGCATCCGACATGATCGACCGAATGATGATTCGGCCGAACCATGGCCAGAGGCAATTGGTTGAGACCGGGCAGTTTCAGCGTGCTATATCCGCACCTTTCAGTGAACATTTGGCCCAAGCGAGCGACCCGGCACGAGCGCTGTTACCGCAGAATATTTTTTTTACCACGGCGCGCGGCTACGCAGAAATGCAATCCGACGCGCTGGCGCTATCGCCACGCATGTTTCGGGCGCTTGTACTCGTCAACGGTGTCCGCACCGTCGAAAAACTGGTGTTGCAATTGCGGAGCGCCGACGCCCTAAAGACGCTGCGTGAACTTGAAACAGGTGGCTACATCGAGCGTGTGGGCAGCAGCGGCGCCGAGCCGTCGGTCTCTCGTTACACCGAGACGTTGAGTCCAGAGCAATTCAGCGAAATCAAGCGGGTCATCATCAATGACTTGCACGCGCGCCTCGGTAGTGCAGATGATTTTGCCGTTGAAGAAATTGCGCGCAGCGAGAACGCCATGGAGTTACGTTCGGCGCTGAGAATCGCTGGCGATATCCTGCTCGCCACGCTCGGCGAAGCCGCCGTCGTTGAACATCTGCGCGCAGTCGGAAAGAAAGTGATGGGGCTTACAGCACCACGCATTGCATGATGCGCTTGGCGGCAGGCCTCTGTTGGCTGACATGTATGTCGGCTTTGATAACGGAGCTCACTGTAGTGGGCTTCGTTTTTTTTCTGCCACGCTGCGCGAGCCATTGCTGACCAAGCATGCGCGGTCGTCCCGCACCTCAAACAAATGGAATTGCACGACGACGGTAAACCTCGATTCGGCAAATTCCTGTCAGGGCTGACAGTTCCCTCCGCGCCCGCATTCGGGTCTGATACGGCCACACCAAAACGCAACCTAGGCTGCACGGTCGTGCGGCCAAATATGCGATCGGTGAATCAACAAGAGCGCCCGATTACTGAGGTGCATAGATAGTTAAAACACATTGTGCCGCCGCGCACTCGGCAGCACAACTAGGGCAGACCGTGGTGGCGACTAACGACGCGTTGGCGAGAGTGAACAGTTTTGCAGTTGGCAATTCAGGGGGCAGTAATGAAGAAATCCGATGTGACCGCCGTCGCGTCCAAGACGCTGATGCAGAAGTTATTCGCCACGCCGCGCCGTGGTTTCTCGGCGGTCAATTCTCGACCAGTGCCGCAACCTCCAGACGCGACGGACACCTTTGCGCCGAGTACGCCGCTCATTACGCCACGTGGTTCGCGTGACTGAAGCCCTTGGCGTTGATGCTGACTCGGCGCGAACGTTAGCCAGTGTGCCTAGGAGTGGCGCGATCAAAACGCCTCCTGTAGGGCGTCCTAACCATAAATATAACGGAGTCGTTTTGTCAAAAGCTATTTTGCTACAGCCCTCGTCTGGCCGCGGTGTCGCGGCCATCGCTATGCAGGTGTTTCCGCAACCGGGCTCCAAGCATTCGCCGGGATGGCTGATGCAGATGTTGATGGCGCTCCTCATCCTTTGCGCCTTCTCGCAATCAGTCTTGGCGGTAGATACCGGCATCACCACCAACACCAATTTTCCAGCGGGCTCGTATATCGTCGATACGGGGAGTGCTGCGCAAACGGTCGCGAACGGTCTCAAGCCATATGGCCTGGTTTACGATTTGATCGTCAATAAAAAAACGCCGGTGCATTGGGTCATCAGTCCGACCAAGACAAAAAACTGTGCATCAGCGCTTTGTGTGGACGGCGATGATTTTTCCGTTGCAGCCAATGTGACGGGCGCAACCGCGCCAGCCAAAAACTATCGCGGCGGTACCTTCGTCATTTCCGGTGAATTCGTCGACGCGAGCGTGGTGGCAACCATTGCGTCATGGAAGGGACTTGGCGTACTCGTTGACGGGCCCACGGTGGCCGCAATGCCCAATCTGCCGGTATACGGCCGACTGACCTCTTACCCACGCGTAGTTCTTGATACCGCCAAAGGCTCGCTCGTGGTGCCGTATTTCGCTGCAGCGGGAATTCCTTCGACGGCGTACACACTTGGCCTGCCAGCGGCATTGACCGGATGCGATGACGTGTATGTGATGCCGCATGCCGACCCGGCTCTGGCCACACATGGCGCACTGGTCAATTTCCTGACGGCATCACGCGGCTACGTTTGGGCGGCCTGCCATTCGGTGAGCGTGCTGGAGAATTTGCCGGGCATGAATTTCCTGTCCACTGGTGGATTGGTTCCCTTTACCGCGCACGTTGCTGGCGTGCCGCCCAATAGCTACGCGGCCAGCGAGGGCGCGAACCCGATCATGCAGTTCATCAATAGGACCGATTCGGCGCACCAGAATGGCTCCGAGCAAGTGTATTTGCCAAAAATTGGAAGTGCGTGGCGGGCTGCTACGACCATTGTGGCCGAGTCTGATCCGGACCACCCCAACATCCCCGCGCTCTCGGCTGGTCAGGCAGCGGTGATGGTGTCTGGACGCGCGTTCGGTGTCAGTACCAATGGCCGGGTGATGTACGAAGGTGGGCACAGCCACGCGGGCACCACTGCCGACCAAGTCTCGGCGCAACGTGCGCTTCTGAATTTCACCTTATTGGCCGGAATTGACCGGCGGATCGAGCTGGACGCGAAGATTCCGCCGCAGGTGTCCGCCACCGCCAGTGTCCCCGTGTCGGTGAAAATTCTCGTCGGCGGCAATGCGCCGTTTACGTACGCGTGGACCAGCTCATGTGGCGGCAGTTTCGCGTCCGCCACCTCGGCCTCGACCACCTTCACCGCGCCGAGCGTGACGGCGGCCACGACCTGCCAATTGAAGGTCATCGTTGCGGACGCTTGCGGTCGCACCAATTTTGAAAGCGGCCCGATCAAGATCAAGGTTGCAAAACAGCAAATCGGTATCGCCAAGCGCTTGGGCACACCGGTGTTAGTCTCGCTCGGAGTCTACGACGTGCCGTACACGCTCACGCTGAAGAGTCTGGGCTCGTTGCCGCTCACCAATGTGCAAGTTGACGATAATCTGGCCGCCGCATTTCCGTCACCTGCGTCCATCGCAATTCAGATTCCACCGGTGGCGTCGGCACCGCTCACGATCAATGCAGGTTATACCGGCAAGGGCATCAACAAGCTCTTGGCAGGAACCGATTCGTTGCCGGTCGGCAGTACCGAGTACACCATCACGTACACGGTGCGCGTGACCCTCAACGGCAGCAGTGGCACCTTCACCAGCCAAGCGAGCGCCACCAGTGCGGCGACCGCCGGTGGCTTGCCGGTCTCCTCAGATTTGTCCAACAACGGGGCAGGTACTGAGATTGATCCGAACGACAATGGCGACCCCAGTGAGGCGGGCGAAAATACCGGTACCCCCGTGACGCTCGGCGGGCCGATTGCTGATTTGGAGGTCACGCAGACTGGGCCGGCGACTGTGGCACCGAACGGAACCATTACCTACCAAATTGTGGTGAAAAATCTTGGCCCCGGTGCCGCGAGCGGCGCGTTGTTCTCGGATCTGCTGCCAACCGGATTCACCATCACCAGCGCAACCTGCGCGGCACCCGGTGGCGGCACCACCTGCGGCACGGTGGTCATTGCGGGGAATCAGGTGTCGAGCACGATCACGACACTCAACAGCGGGAAGCAGGTCAGCTTCACCATCGTCGGCACCGCGCCCGCCAGCGGCACGCTCTTGCATGTTCCTCGCGCCATCGTGCCAGCTGGCACGGGTGACCCGACTGACCCCGGTAACACCGGTGCCGGCAACAACAGCACGAGCCTAACGACGGTTGTGCTTTCCAACGGTACCGTCTCAGGCCATGTGTTTAACGACGTCAACGGCAATCTGGTACAGGATGCCGGTGAGGCTGATCTCGCGGGTTTGGTCGTCACCATTACCACCAGCGCCAGCACAGCCATTACCACCTCGACCGATAGCGCCGGCAATTATTCGCTGTCTGTACCTGCCGGTAACACATCGCTGAACGTGGCTGATCCCGCAGGCTACGTCCTGACCACGGCCAACGATCCGCAGACGATCATGGCGAGTTCGGGCACCAACGTGGCAAGCTCGCCCGTTGGCTTTCGCTCAGCGGCGACGATTACCGGTGTCGTGTTCAACGACGCGAATGGTGACGCCATCAGAGGTGCCACCGAACTAGGATTGGTCGGCGTGACCTTGCAACTACTGTCACCGGGGCCGGATGGAACGCCGGGTACGAGTGATGATGTCCTAGTCGCAACCACCGTGACCGATGCAGACGGCGCATATCGGTTCGCTGGCGTAGTTCCCGGCACTTACTTAGTGCGTGAAATCGACCCGGCCGGATTTGATAGCACCTCGCCAAACGCAGTTGCCGTCAACATTCCCTTGGGTGGTGCCGCCGTGGTCGATTTTGCGGATCAGCAGCAAACGACGGTAGCAGGCTCTGTCTACAACGATAGCAACGGCAATGCCTTGCGCGATGCGGGTGACGTTGGCATTGCCGGTGTCACCATCCAGCTGTTTAGTGCCGGGCCCGACGCGCTGCTCGGCAGCGCCGACGATCTTCTGGTCGCAACGAAAATCACCGCTGCCGCTGGCAGCTACAGCTTCACCAATGTGGCACCGGGTAGCTATCTGGTTCGCGAACTCGCCGACCCCAGCGGCTTCGTCAGCACCACGCCAAATTCGCTCGCCGTTACCGTGTCAGCGTTCGGCTCCGCCAGTGCGCAGTTTGGCGAGCAGCTACAGGGCTCGATTGCAGGCACGGTATTCAATGATGCCAATGGTGACGGTCTGCGTGACCCGACCGAAGCTGGCGTCGCTGCCGTGACCGTTAAGCTGATCGCAGCCGGTCCAGACGGCGTCCTAGGCACCGCCGATGACGTTGTCGCTGGCACCATCACGACCAACGCAAACGGCGTCTACAGCTTTGTCAGTCAGCCGGCGGGTGCGTACACCGTCACTGAAACGCTGCCCGCAGGCTATGTCAGTACCACTCCCAAAGTGGTTGCGGTGACGCTGCCTGTTGGTGGTGTTGCCAACGCGCAATTCGGCGTGCAGCAACAAAATTCGATTAGCGGCACCGTGTTCAACGACAGCAACGGCAACGGCTTTCAGGATCCGGGCGAGACCGGGCTGGCAGGCGTGCTGGTTGAACTATTCAATGGTTCGGGGATTCTCGTCAGTAGCCGCACCACCAGCGTGACGGGTGCCTACAACTTCGCCAGTGTCCCGATTGGTATCTACACGCTCGTAGAAACCGATCCCAGCGGCTTCGCCAGCACCACTCCAAATACGGTACCGATCAATCTGGTGGCCGGCACTGCGGTTGGCGTCAGCTTTGGCGACCAGCAGCAGGCGACGGTAAATGGCACGGTGTTCAGCGACCTCAACGCCAACGGCTTCCAGGATGCCGGTGAAGCGGGTCTGGTCGGCGTCACCATTCAGCTTCTTGATGCAGGCAGCAACGTGGTTGCGACCACGACCACCGATGCCAGCGGTGGCTACAGTTTCACCAGCGTCGCGGCCGGGAGCTACATGGTTCGCGAGATCGATCCGGCGAGTTTCACCAGCACCACCAGCAACGACGTCGCGATCACGGTACCCGTTGGCGGTGCTGGCAGCGCGCAATTTGGCGATCAGCCGGTGGGCAAGTTGACCGGAACCGTCTTCAATGACCTCAACGGTGACGGCGTGCAGGCCGGTAGCGAAAACGGCATGGGCGGTGTGATCATCGAATTGATCGGCACCGGCAACATCGTCATCAATACCGCGACCTCGTTAGCGGATGGTGGCTTTGCGTTTTTTGGACTCGCCGCAGGTTCCTATCAAGTCAGAAAAGTTGTTGACCCCGCAGGCTTTACCGGCACGTCGATAAACCCGGTCAGCGTCACCGTGCCGGCAGGTGGCGCTGGCGTCGCTAACTTCGCCGAGCAACAAAGTGGCTCGGTGAGCGGCACGGTGTTCAACGACCCGGACGCATCGGGGACGCAGAACCCCGCTGAGGCCGGACTTGGCGGCGTCACCATCCAACTGGTCAATCCAACCACCAGCGCGGTCATCAGCACCGCCGTCACCACCGCAGATGGCAGTTATCAGTTTTCGGGTATCGCGCCGGGCATCTACACCGTGCGGGAAGTGCCACCCAGCAGTTATCAGACCACGAGCCCGGTCACGGTATCGGTGACCTTGGCACCCGGCGGCGCAGCTTCGGCAAACTTCGGTGTTCGCCAAGTCGGTACCGTCACCGGCCACGTATATCTGGATCTCAATGGTGATGGCGTCCAGAGCACCGGGGAGCCTAACCTGAGCAGCGTAGCCGTGACGATTACGCCATCAGCGGGAGCCGCAATCAACGTGGCGACCAACGCCAATGGCGACTACACCGCGCTGGTTCCAGCGGGTAGCGTCAGCGTCAACGTGACCGATCCCGTTGGCACGGTGCTGACCACCTCCAACGATCCGCAAGTGGTCGTGGTCGCTGCCGGTAACACGGTAGTAGCCACCGCGATTGGCTTCCAGCCGGTTGGGAGCGTTGGCGGACATGTATTTGAGGATCTGAACGGCAACGGCGTACAAGACATTGCCGAACCGAATCTCGCTGGAATCGCCGTGACGGTGGTGCCAAGTGTTGGCCCGCCCTTGGCATTCACGACCGACGTCAACGGCAACTTCACCGCGCTTGTACCAGCGGGTTCATCGGTCGTGACGGTCAATGGCCCTGTTGGAGAGGTGCTGACCACCGCGAACGCGGTACAGACGGTTTCGGTGGCGACCGGTGGGGCAGCAAGTACCGCCAACGTTGGCTTTCATCTCGCGCAAGCGGATATATCGGTCGCCATCACCGGCTTTCCGCTCAGCGCAGCGGCTGGCGCGTCGGTCAGCGGCACCGTCACCTGCACCAACCTCGGCGTCGATGCCGCGGTAGCCCCGGCGTGCGCAATCAGCCCACTGCCATTCACAGCGACGATTGCGTGTCTTCCTAATCCCCTGCCAGCGACCCTGCCGGTGGGCGCGGAGATTGTTTGTGGCGTGTCGTTTGTGATGCCCGCTAGTGGCGCGGTGGTGTTAGCCGCAACTACGTCCTCCGCAACCTCCGACGCCGTACCCGGCAACAATTCGGCAAGCGTGACCATCGCCTCGGGTGCCTATGCCGACATGACCGCAACGACCACGGTACCGGCGAGTGTCAGCCCCGGCCAAGCAGTAACAGTCTCGGGCGTTTGTACCAACAACGGGCCGGCAGCAGCAACGACACCGACCTGCGCGCTTAGTGGGATGCCGAGCGGCACCACGCAAAGCTGCACTGCCACGCCGGCATCATTGGCGATTAGCGGCAGTTTGACTTGCAACGCAACCTTTACTGCACCTGCGAGCGGCACGCTCGACATCACCACTACTGCTGCGAGCACTACACCTGACCCCATCGCCACCAACAACGCGCAGACCAAAACGATCACTGTGACAGCGGTGGATCAAGCCGACATGCGCGCCACCATCAGCGGCTTCCCGACCACTGCTTTGGCGGGTAGCACTGTCACCGGCACCGCCACCTGTACCAACGCCGGTCCGAGTGCGGCGGCACAAGCAACCTGTGCGATCACGGGCGCACCCGCAGGTGCGGTCATTACTTGCCTGGCCGCGCCACCGGTCGTGAGTCTGGCCGTCAATGCTGTCATTACCTGTAGCGTCAGCTATGTCATGCCTGCCACCGGCGGCGTCACCATCACCGCGACCGCCGGATCAACCACTGCTGATGGCTTGGCGGGCAACGAAGTCGCGACTGCAACGACGACTGCTGCGGCGACCGCCGATGTCACCACCACGCTCAGTGGCTTTCCAACCACCGCCAATGCAGGCGTCATCGTCAGTGGCACCGTCAACTACAGCAATGCCGCCACGGCTACCGCTTCCGCACTCGGGGTCAGCTATCAGATCACGCTCCCGACCAGCCTGACTGGCGTGACCTGTGGTGCACCAGCGAGCTGTGTCTACAACACCGCCACCGGCATCATCGCCATCACGGGCTTGCCGACCACCTTGGCAGCGGGTGCTACCGCCACGCATACCCTAAGCTTTGTGCAACCGGCCAGCGGTGTATCGTTTGCCACCTCACTGATTACCACCACCAGCAACCAAGGTGCCAACGCGGCAGCGGACAACGCCAGCGTCAACATCGGTGGTGCGCCGGTAGCGGACGTCAACACCACCGTCACTTTGCCGAGCAGCCCAGTTGCCGCAGCCAGCACGGTCAATGGCAATGTCACATTTGGCAACAATGGCGCGAGCCCGGCAGCGGCGGTGACGTATGCCATGACTCTGTCGAACGGCTTGACGGGCGCGGTGTTTGGCAACTTGCCGAGCGGCGCGGCGGCAGCCTACAACGCGACGACGGGTGCAGTGGTCTTTACCGGCATGCCATCCACGTTGACGGTCGGACAAACGTTGCCGGTGATTAGCTTCACCATCACTGCACCTGCCAGCGGCACGATCACTGCGAGTAGCGCCATCACCACCACCACCGCTGAAAACGGGTTGATCGCGAACAACAATGCGACGGCCAGCGTGAGTGTTACCGCGCTGCCAGAGGTGGATCTACAGGTAAGTCTCGCCGGATTCCCGGCGACCAGCAACCCGGGTGTGAATGTCTCTGGCGTCATGACCTGCAGCAACGCGGGGCCGGGTGTTGCGGTAAATAGTTCGTGCACTGCGAGCGGCCTGCCGACCGGTGCGACCGTAACCTGCACGCCAACATCACCAGTGGCTGCTCTCGTGATGGGTGCCGCGATTAGCTGTAGTGTGAGTTACACCGCACCGGTATCCGGTTCCGTCACCGTCACTGGCACGGCGGCATCAAGCACCGCAGAAACCATCACCGCCAACAATGTGGCCAGCGCGACCATCCCGGTGACGACTTTGGGTGCATCGATCGCCGTCGCTAACACGATTTACGCGACGCAAAATTCTGGTCTGGGGTGTGCTACAGCGATGAGCACGTTGGCGGTGGTAGACCGGCTGGCTGCCGGCGTACCCGTGACCTACTGTTTCAAGGCAACGAATACGGGAGCCGGTTATTTGCATAATCTGGCGCTAGCCGACGACGCGCTGGACAACGGCATAAATGCGCAGGTGCTCGCAGTAGGTGCCACCGCGTTGGTACCCGGCTCCGGGACACTGCCGCTCGCTCCGGGAGCGTCGATCAGCTACTACCGCACGGCGACCATTGTGCATACCCTGACCAGCGCGGCGGTGATGAAGGGCACGCCGACGACTGCGGCTGGCATCGCCACCGGCCAAGCTGATGTGACCGGCAGCGGTCAGTCGATCCTCACTGCCATTGTCAATCCTCCCGCATCAATCAAATCGGGTAAGCCGGTCAGCCAGGACATTATTGAGTGGATAACGGTGTTGGTTAACACCAGTGCTGCGCGCGCTCAGAATGTGTCGGTAAGCGACCCAGTGCCGACCAATACGACCTATGTTGGCTCGCTGTCCTGCCAAGCGATGGGTTCGTCGACGACCACTAGCTGTGGCTTCGAATCACCCTCAGCGGCGTTCCCACAGGGGCGCGTTTATTGGACGGGGCAGATCGGGCCGGATGCGCTCGCCACCACCGCTGCTAATGCTGCGAACAGACTGGTGATCACCTTCCGGGTAAAGGTGGCGGCGGGCGTCACCGCCGTCACCGGCCAAGCCAGTTCGAACTGGAGCTACAACGCCGATGGCGTGATCGGATTCGCCAAGGTGCTCTCGTCCGATCCGACTCTGGCGGTTGGGCCAACGACGGTGAATGTGGCTGAGCCGATAATCGCGGCAGTGCCCACGCTCTCGGAGTGGGCGTTGATAATGCTTGCGGCATTGCTCGGCGCGGGCGCGATGCGCGAACTGCAGCCAGCACGCCGCAGAGGTAGTGAGTAGCCCGTGCGATTAACGCTCCGCGCCTGACCAGATGCCTGTTTCCTTCTCCAATAAAATCGGTGCTGCACTGGCAATCGGATTGGGCCTCGCACTCGTGCTGGTCGCCGGCGGCTATTTTGCGTTTGTTCGGTTTGGTGAAAACAATCGTCTGGCGATTCATACCCAGCAGGTGCTGATGAGCCTTCGCGACATCGAATCGAACCTGCTGGCGGCGGAGTCCGCCCAGCGCGGCTATCTACTCACGGGTAGCAGGAATCATTTGCTGTCGTACGAACGCGCGCATAGCGAGGCGAACGTCGGGCTCGCGACGCTGCTGAAACTCGTTGCCGATGTGCCGCAGCAAGTGCAATCGCGCGCGCGCCTGCAGCAGCTAGTTGGTGGGCGCCTGGATGCGTCGAGAAAAATTCTTGAGATTCACGCTGATCGTGGTCAAGCGGCCGCACTGGCGCTGTTGGGGCGCGGTGATGGCGATCATGCGTTGGCGGAGTTGCAAACATTAAGCCAAGCCATCGCACAGCGCCAGAGCAATCTTCTCTCGACAGGCATGGCCGACGGAGAAACCACATTTCATCAGACGATGGCGTTGTTTGTGGTGGCAATCCTGTTCTACGTCGTGTTCATGGTGGTGAGCATTGCGCTAATTCGCCAAGAGCTGTATCGACGCCGACTCGTGCGCGCGCAGCTTCGGGAAAGCGAGGCACGCTTACGGGCCATCACCGATAGTTTGCCCGCGCTGATTACCTATGTGGATTGCGACGAGCGCTTCCGTTTTTGCAACCAACACATCGAGGCTGTTTTTGCGCGGGCGCCAGAAAGTCTGATGGGTGCCACCATGCTGATGGCATGTGGACCCAGCCTCTATGCCGACCTCGTCGGTCACGTGCGCAAAGCACTTCAAGGTGAGGCGGTCAGCTTTGACGGTAGCTTCGTGACCCGCAATCGCACTATGCACCACCACAGCAAGTACGTGCCCGACCGGACTGCCGACGGCATAGTGCGTGGCTTTTACGCGATCTCGTTTGATATCACCGCCCGTAAGGCGGCGGAAGACGAGCTGTTCGAGGAACATGAGCGCATGGCAGTCACGCTGCGCTCGATCGGGGATGCGGTCGTCACCACCGACGAGGCTGGCCTCATTACTTACCTAAATCCCGCTGCGGAGTTGATGACAGGCTTTGCAGACTCGCTTGCACGCGGACAACCACTTGAACACGCATTTCGCTTAATCGATGGCAAAACCCGGCTGAAAGCAGTGAATCCGCTGGAGCAGTCGATCCGTGAAAACCGCGCCGTTGAACGTAGCGCTGATGCGTTACTCATCAGGAACTGTGGCGCGGAAACCGCGATTGAGCACTCAGCCGCGCCCATCCGTGATCGCGCCGGCAATGTCGCTGGCGGTGTGGTGGTATTTCATGATGTGAGTGAGGTGAGGGCGCTGGCCGCGCGAATGGCGCGAATGGCGCACCACGACGCGTTGACCGATCTGCCGAATCGCTTGCTGCTGAAGGATCGTATCGCGCAGGCAATCGGCAAAGCCAATCGCAACCAAAGCCGTCTTGCTGTGCTGTTCTGTGATCTGGATCGATTCAAGCAGGTGAATGACCGGCTGGGGCATGGGTGTGGCGATGCATTGCTCAAACAAGTTGCTCGACGTCTGGTGGCGGCCGTTCGCGGCATCGACACCGTCAGCAGGCAGGGTGGCGACGAATTTGTAATCCTGTTGCACGACGTGCCTGACGCGATCTCAATTGCGGCGATCGTCGAGAAAATTCGCGCTACGGTCGGCGCGCCCTACATGATCGCCGATCAAACGGCGGACATTGGCATTACCATTGGCATTAGCACCTATCCAGATGACGGAACGGACGAAGATGCTTTGCTCCAAAATGCGGACACGGCGATGTATCAGGCCAAGGCGGCTGGCGGTGGTGAGTATCAATTTTTCACTGCCGCGATGAATCTGCATACGCAGCAGCGTTTCGCCCTCGAAAGCGACTTACGGGACGCGATTGCGAATCACCAATTCACGCTCTATTACCAGCCTAAAGTGAATTTCGCGACTGGCGCAATCGTCGGCGCCGAGGCGTTGATTCGTTGGCCGTACGGCGCGACCAAAGGGCATACGCCCGGTTCGTTCATTCGCTTTGCCGAGGAGACCGGGCTCATCACTTATGTAGGATTCTGGGTGTTGCAGGAGGCCTGCATGCAGGTGAGGGTCTGGCAAGCGCTCGGTTTGCCGCCGATCCCTATTTCCGTCAATGTATCAGCGCTGCAGTTGCGGCAAAAAAACTTTGCGGAAGACGTATCGAGAATGCTCGCCGCGATGGGCGTGCATCCGAATTTGATTGAGCTGGAACTCATGGAGAACATGCTGATCGACGCCGATGCGGACACAATCGCGCAAATGCATGCGCTGCGGCGGCTGGGTGTGCGCTTGGCGATTGACGACTTTGGCACTGGCTACTCGAGCCTGAATTACCTCGCCAAATTTCCGGTTGATATTCTAAAAATAGATCAATCGTTCGTACGTGAAATCACCACCGCCCGGCACAGCGAAGCCATTTCACTTGCGATCATCACGCTCGCACAGTTGCTCGATCTTGACGTGGTTGCTGAAGGAATCGAAACCACGGAACAGGCCGCTTTGTTGAGCACTCTCGGATGTGAGGTGATGCAAGGTTTTCTGTTTGCGAAACCGTTGCTGCCTGACGAGTTTGCGGCGCTGCTTCGCAAGAGTTCAACGGGCGATCCCTCAAAGGTGTTTCAAGATGAAGTTTTCGACGTCTCCGGTAGCCACAGCCATCTCAGCACTGCGCTAAAAAAAGCACCAGAAATGATTACGTTGCCACGCGCACTCGCAACTGGGTGAGCGCACCTACGTGCGTTTCACGCGGCAGACTCCACCGCTCGCCTGTTACAATTGACAGCTATGTAGCGTCGAGTTGCTTGTTATATTCTGTGCTAGCCGAAGTGGCCTCGGCGGCTCAACTGCGCGTAGTGCGTGGACGATAGCGCGCTGACACATTTTTGAGTAGAAGAATGATTCGTAGAATCGCTTGGATCGCAATTTCGCTGTTGACAGTCTTTTGCCACTCGGCACATGCGGCGTACGTGAACCGGTATACCGTCATTGCTAATGGTGCACTTACGTTCACCGGTAACACCATCGGCTTGAACAAGGCATCGAACGCCAACGGGCCGGGAACGACCGGGGCCATCGGCACCTTCATCACCACCGACACCACCCTCACCGACGGCACTTATCCGGCGGGCACGACGGCCAACTGGACTCTGAACAGATCCAGCGCACTACTCTCTATCCCGGCGGGCAGTACCGTGCTCTATGCAGAACTTATCTGGAGCGGGAGTTATTCATACGGTGGCGAGAACGTTTTGGCATCTCTCGATACGCCGGTCAGCTTCGCTACGCCATTCGGCGCTAACTCGATCACTCGATCCATCGCAACCTCACAAACACTCGGTGCAGCTGGCAACAATGGAACATGCGCGACCGCGCCGTGCTACTACGTGCGGTCTGCGGACGTCACTGCCATCGTCGCTGCGGCGGGGTCGGGCACCTACACGGTTGGTGGCATCCCTGCAACGCAGGGCAACTCGGAAAATAACGCAAACGCTGGGGGCTGGACACTTGCCGTGGCGTATCGCAACGGTACCCTGCCGAGCCGCAGCCTGACAATATTCGTTGGCGCAGAAGTAGCAGGCTCGGCGGCAGCAGCGGTCAACGGATTTTGTACGCCGCCAACCGGGCCGCGCTCGGGTCGTCTGCTGGTGAGTGCGCTTGAAGGCGACCCCGCCATTACCGGTGATCAAATGTTATTTGGCCCGACAACTGCGACTGCCGTTGCCATATCGGGATCGAACAACCCGGTGGCCAATTTCTTTGCGTCACAGATCAACAGTGATGCGGGCACACTCAACACCAGCGGCACCTTCGGCACCACCAACAGCTCGCCGGGCACAGGGGTGTCGGGCGCGCGGCAGGGATATGACATTACGAACGTGGATGTCTCCACGACATTGGCCAACAACCAAACCGCAGCAGTGGCCCAAGGGACGACCACGGGTGATCAATACATGATTAACGCCCTAGGCTTACAAATCAATGTCGGCTCGCCATCGTTTCTCAGCACCAGCAAAGCCGTCGACAAAGCCTTGACGAAAGTGGGCGATATTCTTACCTACACCGTTGCCCTCAACAATTCGGGCGGCACTGCGGACGCCAACAACACAATTTTTACCGATACGCCGCCATCCGGCACCACGTTCATCGCTGGAAGTGTGACCGTGGATGGGGTTGCCAACGCTGGCAACCCAGCCGCGGGTATCAATATCGGCACGGTCGCTGCGGGCAGCACGCGAACGGTGGCGTTTAAAGTGACCGTGACCAGTATTCCCGCCGCTCCTGCGATCGCCGAATACCTAAACGCAGCTAAATGGGATTACACGTTCGTGAGCTGTGCCGGGCAACCCACGACCACGGGCACCGTAACTACCAGCGCGGTGTCAACGAAAATCGCGCGACTCGCGATGAGCAAAACCGTCTCGCCAATCGGTATCGTCAACCCCGGTACGACGCTCACTTATACCGTGAGCATGACCAACGATGGCACTACCGCGTCTGCCGGTACCACGTTGGCCGATCCGATTCCGGCTGGTACCACCTACGTTTTGGGTAGCACCATGTTAAACGGGGTGGCAGTCGCGGATGTCGCCGGTGCTATGCCATTTGCCAGTGCTGCCACGGTCAATAGTAGCGGCCAGGCGGCAGGGATCATTGCCGTCGGTGCTGTTGCAACCGTGACATTTAAGGTGCTGGTGGGCACCAGTGCGGTATCGCCACTCGTTAACACTGCGACCGGCGACGTCGACGGGGCAGGTGCCGCGCCGGTTACGACCGCAAGCGCCAGCAACACGGTGCCGGTGACCATAAATTTGAGCCTCACAAAAAGCAAAAGCACTAGCCCATTAATCGCGGGCGGCACAGCGGTCTATCGATTAGTGGTGACCAACGGCGGCCCCGGCACTGCCAGCAACACCGTCTTGCGTGACCCGCCAGTCGCGGGTCTCGCATGCACCGCTGTGACCTGCGTGGCAGGCTCATTGACCGGTGCTGCCACGTGTCCGATTCCCGCCAGTGTTAGCATCAGCAATCTGCAAGGTGCGACCGGAATTGTTCTGGACAACTTGCCTGCCGGGTCAAGCATCCCCTTTGACGTGAGCTGTACTGTGAGCGCAACGGGCGCTTAACGGACGATCTCCCGGCCACGTTGCTCGTCAACACGCGTCAATACGACCAGTGCCAATAAAAAAAATCCGCCGGTAATCAACATCGCCAGCCGATGATTGTTGTTCGTCACCCACGTCACTGCGCCATAGGTCAGCGGCCCCATCACCGCCGCAAGTCGGGTAGCGACGCCCCATAGGCCGAAGAATTCTGCCGCGCGATCCGCCGGGGAAAAATACGCGACCAGGGCACGTCCGGCAGATTGACTGGAGCCCATACATAGTCCGGCGAGATTGGCGGCAATCCAGAATAACGAACGTGTGGTGGCAAACCATGCGAAACCGACCATCGCCATCCAGCCGACCAGCGTGATCGCGAGTGCGAATTTTTTACCGATGGCGTCCTGCAAGTAGCCGAAGCCAAACGCGCCGATACAGGCGGTGACGTTGACGATCAGCACCAAAATGATCGTGTCTTTGGTTTCGAAGCCCATCACTTCTTGCGCGTAAATCGCCGCCAACGTGACGACGGTGGCGACACCCGCTTGATACAGTGCGCCGCAGGCAAACACCCACATGAGATCGCGATAACGCACGGCTACGCGCGCGGTGCGGCGCATTCGCACGAATACAGAATCCTGCTCGATACCTGAAACGCTAGGCTGGGCGCGTTCTTTGAGCCATATGAAGGTGACGCTGGCCGCGAGCGCGTAAATCACTGCCGTAATGATCATGGTCACTGCGACGGCATCGGAAGCCTTGGTGCCGCGCGCCTCAGCACCCATGACCCACACGAGACTGAGACCTAGCGCGACTAGGCCGCCGACGTAGCCCCAACTCCAACCCCAGCCAGATACCTTGCCCATCGCCTCGGGCGTGGCAAGTTCCGGCAAAAAAGCGGCGGTGATGTTTTCGCCAATCGCGTAACAAAAATTAGAGATGATGATGCACACAATTGCCCACGTCAGCGCGCCGGGGCCAGCGAAATAGAGCAGGGCGGTGCTGACCACGCAGCTGATGGTCGCAATGAACAGCACACGTTTTTTTGCCGCGTGTGCATCGGCATACGCGCCGATCACGGGCCCTGCGAACATGACGGCGATGTATGACACGGCGAGGGTGGCGGTCCATGCGAACGTCGCCCACTCGGCACCCTTGGCGACGACGGACACAAAATATGCGTTGAACAATGCCGTGAGTACGACGGTGGTGTAGCCCGAATTGGCGAAGTCGTACATCGCCCATGCGAAAACTTCGCGTTTTTTGACGCCGGGATTGAGGGCGGTAGTCATGCAGCGATGATACCGTGCCTTACTTCGCTGCCGCTGCTCCTGCTTCGGTACGCGCTTGAATGGCTGCGACAAGCTCGACCACTTCATCGCGTGTAGGCGGAGGCTCAACCAGCGCAGTGCGGAGTTGGATGGCGGCGTCGGGGCGCATGCTGCTCGCGCGTTCTAGCACGTCGGTCGCTTTGCGATTATCCAAGCCCCAGATACGCGCTGATTCCGTCACGGCTTCGCGCAGGTGGCCGAGTTGTGCAGGTTTATCCGTCGCGATTTCAGCCAGCAATATGAGTGCATCGACTTCCAGCGTCGATCTTGCGCGTTTGGTATCGAGGATATTGAGCAGCAGCGCACGCGCTTCCGTCGGATCGTCGCTGAATCGCGCGCGCCAGTAGCGTGCTCGGCGCGCAGCAAACGTATCTTCCGCAGTTTCAGCGGCGACGATTTCACGATCAAGGGCGGCGCGCGCGGCTTCACGCCTGCCGCTCAATCCATCCAGCACGGCAAGCGAAGCATCGATACGCTCCAGCCAGCGGTTACCCTTAATGGCGACGTTCGTGTGCACGCTTCGTGCTGCGACAAAGCGTGCTCGCGCCTGCTCCAGTTGTCCCTCGGCGAGTAGCATCAGCCCCCACGCCTCATTGCTACCAGCGCTGTCGTAGTTGGCACCGCCGAAGCGCCTTTCTGACCCAGCCACCGCGTCGGAAAAAAGTGCCTGTGCCCGTGCGACATCGCCCAGTGCCGCATCAATTATCGCGGCGCGTCGCTGATGCCCGTAGTTCCATAGCGGGGTATTGCCGAACTGGCGCTTGCGTAGCGCAACCGCGATGTCGTTGGCCTCGCGGGCGCGACGCAAATCGCCGTTTTCGAGCAGGATGCGCGAGAGATAGCCCAAGTCACTCGCCCACACCGTATCACTCGCAGTCGTGTCCGCGCTGAGATGCTCACGAATCTGGGGGATCAACACCGCAGCGCCGTCAGCCGTTTTGCCGCGAGCGACTAGGCTGAGCATGATGTAGACGTCGGCGTATTCTCCCGCCCAATTCGTCGGCCCCGGCTTCACTATTCGGGCGGCCGCAATGATGCTGCGCATTCGCTGTTCACACTCTTTGATTCGGCCGGACTGCAAGGTATAACGCGCTTCTAGGTATGCGGCCAACCAACAGTGGCTATCGGCGGACTGTTCGGCTAACGGCGTGGTGCATTGGCTGCGCAAATCGTCGGCCACGCGGCGATAGGCCGCAACGTCAAATGCGGACAAGTAGCTATCCGCGAGTTGCGCCTTGGCGCGCTGCACACGTGGATCGTTTGCGCCAAGTGCTTGCGTGAGGTTAGTCACCGCTTTTTCGGAAAACGCGCGCGCTAAATCTTCGCGACCAAGCTGACCATACGAGCGCGAGAATGTTTCGTAGAGTTCGGCTTGAATCGCGGGCGCGTCCTTGAAATGACGCTCTGCTTCGGCAGCACTCTGGTCGAGCAATTGGCGGGCGGTGAAATCAGCACCCTTGGCGTCTACCGGATTGGTATTGCGAAAAGTTGCAATCAAAAAATCCTTGATCTCATTGGCAGTCTTAGCTTCGCGCGTGGCTTTGTGCGCTTGATAAATCGAGACATTGGTTGCCACGAGCAGCGTGATCGTCGCGCTCGCCAACAGGGCAGACGCTACTTTGTGACGCTGCACCAATTTGCGCAATTGGTAGAACGTGCTCGGTGGGCGGGCGGTGATGGGGCGATTGGCGAGATGGTTGCGCAAATCCTGCGCGAGCGCGGCCACGGTGTCGTAGCGATCCTGCGGTCTTTTTGCGAGCGCTTTGAGCACGATGGCGTCTAGCTCGGCGCTAATGCCATGCGCGCGGGCGGAGGTGTTGGGTATCCATGACCAACGGCTGGCGCTTGTTGCACCATTGATTTCGCTAGCGCTTGGCTTCCACTGTGTACTGGGTCGGCTGATGACCGCTTCGACAATCGCGTCTTCCAGCGCGCCGCGCGATTGACGTTTGAGCTTGTAGGGCGGCTGGCCGCAAATGAGTTCGTAGAGGATGACCGCGAGCGAATACTCATCGCTTGCCGTGCCGATGTCGTTACCGGTCACCTGTTCGGGTGACGCATATTCGGGCGTGAATACGCGCTGCGAAAATTCGGTTTGCGGATTGTTCTCGGCGGGTTCTTCTTCAGCAAGGAGTTTGGCGATACCGAAATCGAGTAGGCGAACCTGCCCATCGGTAGTGACCAAGATGTTGGAAGGCTTAAGGTCACGATGAATAACAAGATGCGTGTGGGCAAAATGCACCGCGTCCATGACTTGCAGAAACAACGTCAGCTTGCCGCGTACATCGAGGTTGGCACTGCGGCAGTAGCGATCAATTGCTGCGCCATCCACGTATTCGAGCGCCATGTACGGCTGCCCGTCATCGGCCACGCCGGCGTCGTATAGCCGCGCGATGTGTGGATGATCGAGTGCGGCCAAAATATTTAGCTCGTGTCGGAAGCGCTCGGCGAGTTGCTTTTTATGCTTACCCGCATGCGGTAATTTCAGCGCCACCTCGCGTTTGATCGCGCCATCGGCGCGCGCGGCCAGCCATACGCTGCCCATGCCGCCGGTGCCCAATTCGCGGATGAGACGATAAGGGCCAATGAGCGTGCCCGCCTCGCCGAGGAAGCTCTGGGCGTGGGCGCGATCAAAGCCCGTGAGGCGCGGAAGCGACGGCAATGCGTCCTTGGCGGGTTGCTCGGCCATCGCCTCGCGTACCAGCGGCAGCAAATGCGCGTGGGCCGGATCGATGGTCGCCAGCCAAGGCTCGCGTTCCGCCGATGGGAGGTCGAGCACCTTGTCGATCAGGTCAAACGCGATTTTCCATTCAGCGGGGGTGGCCATGCGTGGTCTACTTTTACGGCCTCGATACTCTTACAAACGAGTTCCGAGGTCAGAAAATGACATGCGTGCAATTTATTTCAGCGCATGCGACAGGAAAAACTTGGCCTTCTCCCAGTCGCGTGCGACGGTGCGCGTGGTGACACCCATGGCTTCGGCAACTTCCTTCTCGCTGAACCCGGCGAAATAGCGCATCTCGACGACCTGCACCAGTCTTGGCTCGATGGCGGCTAGCTCTGCCAGCGCATCGTCGATGCGAATGACTTCGCCCTCGTCAGACGCCACGGAGTCGCCGATTTCGGTGTTGAGCGTGACCTGCTTGATTTCGCCGCCGTGTTTTTCGGCCATGCGGTGGCGAATAATATCGACGACGATGGAGCGCATCACGCGGGACGCGTAGGCGAGGAACTGCCGCTGGTCATGGGCGTTGATGCTGCCCGATTTCAAAAACCTCAGGTAGGACTCGTGAACCAGCCCGGTGGTATCGAGTGACGTGAGCGGAGTCGAGCGCCTTAGCCGCGAATGCGCGAGGCCGCGCAGGTCTTCATAAAGTGAGGCAAATAGACCGTCAATGGCAGCAGGATCGGATCCGGACGCTGCGAATTGGGAGGGCTCAATATCGGTCATTGCGTTTTCCAGTGCGTTTGGCGAAGCCGTTTTTTCCCCGAGGTGCGCGCAGTGGATTTGTGTCTCTCTGGAGCGGGACACTTTTGATCGTCAACAATCATAGCATTGTCGCGACGAGTCGGTGACAAATTTACTGAGGCAAACTACGTAAGGCCTAGCATTGGCGGGCGTCTCCACGAGGTAGATAGTGTTGTGGCATCACCCCTGCAAATCGGCTGCCTGCTTCGGTATAATCTTGGCATTGACGACGCGTTTTAGAAAGGGCCGCATTTTTGCGGGTAAGACCATGGTTATGACACCGCCGACTACGATCACCCGAAAACCACTTCCCTAGTCGGGCTTTGTTCGTTGTCGTTTCGACAAATTCAAGAAAAAAGCGCGGCGTGTCCGCGCTTTTTTTCATTTATAAGGTTTCAATATGGTTGCCATCACACTCCCGGATAAATCGGTCCGCCAATTCGATAAGCCCGTTTCAGTCGCGGAAGTTGCCGCCAGTATCGGCGCGGGTCTCGCCAAAGCCGCACTCGCCGGCAAGGTAGACGGCAAGTTAGTCGATACCAGCTATGTCATGGCACAAGACGCGGCACTTGCCATCGTCACCGACAAAGACACTGATGGCCTCGACATCATTCGCCACTCGAGCGCGCATTTGCTGGCGCATGCGGTGAAAGAATTATTCCCAGACGCACAGGTGACGATTGGCCCGGTGATTGAGAACGGTTTTTACTATGATTTTTCGTACAAGCGCCCATTCACCCCCGAAGATTTGCTGGTGATCGAAAAGAAGATGGGCGAGCTCGCCAAGCAGGATTTGCCGGTGACACGCAAGGTGTTACCGCGCGATGAGGCGGTCGCGTATTTCAATGGCATCGGCGAGAAGTACAAAGCCGAAATCATCGCCTCGATCCCGGCCGATCAGGCGGTGTCGCTCTATAGCGAAGGCGGCTTTACCGATCTTTGTCGCGGCCCGCATGTGCCGTCTACCGGCAAGCTCAGAGTTTTCAAGCTGATGAAAGTCGCCGGTGCGTATTGGCGCGGCGATAGCAAAAAC
Organism: Burkholderiales bacterium; assembly: GCA_043744255.1. Taxonomy (GTDB): domain Bacteria; phylum Pseudomonadota; class Gammaproteobacteria; order Burkholderiales; family Usitatibacteraceae; genus UKL13-2. The sequence goes on from JAYTVA010000001.1 coordinate 49,372, forward strand.
GAGATGCTGACCCGTATCTACGGCACCGCGTGGACAAAAAAAGAAGATCAAGAAGCGCATCTGACGATGCTCGACGAAGCCGAGAAGCGCGACCATCGCAAAATCGGCAAGCAGCTTGATCTGTTTCACATGCAAGAAGAATCGCCTGGCATGGTGTTTTGGCATCCGAAAGGATGGACAATTTGGCAGCAGGTTGAGCAGTACATGCGTCAGGTGTACATCGACAACGGCTATCAAGAAATTCGCTGCCCGATGATTTTGGATCGCTCGCTGTGGGAGCGCTCTGGGCATTGGGAGAATTACAAGGACAATATGTTCGCCACCGAATCGGAAAAACGCGACTACGCGGTGAAACCGATGAATTGTCCGGGGCACATCATGGTGTTCAATTCCGACCTGCGCTCGTATCGCGATTTGCCGTTGCGCTATGGTGAATTTGGCTCGTGCCATCGCAATGAATCATCGGGTGCCTTGCACGGCATCATGCGCGTGCGGGGGTTTGTGCAGGATGACGGCCACATTTTTTGTACCGAGGATCAGATCCAGCAAGAGTGTTTGAACTTCACGCTGCTGCTGCAAAAGGTCTACAAGGACTTCGGCTTTACCGAAATTATCTACAAGCTCTCGACCCGCCCCGAAAAGCGCATCGGCAGCGAGGAATCGTGGGATAAAGCGGAGAAAGCACTGGCGGATGCCCTGAACGCGACCGGCGTGCATTGGGAAGAGCTGAAAGGCGAGGGCGCGTTTTACGGGCCGAAGATCGAATATTCGCTCAAAGACGCGCTTGGTCGGGTCTGGCAGTGCGGCACCATGCAGGTCGATCCGAACATGCCGGTGCGCTTGGATGCACACTTTGTGGATGAAACCAGCACCCGCAAAGCGCCGATCATGCTGCATCGCGCCATCGTTGGCTCACTCGAGCGTTTCATCGGTATCTTGATCGAAAACCACGCTGGCGCGATGCCGTTGTGGCTCGCCCCGGTGCAGGTGGTGGCGATCAATGTCACTGAAAGTCAGGCGGCTTACGTCAGCGCCGCGGTGGCTGCTCTCAAAGCCGCTGGAATCCGCGTGTCCGCCGATTTGCGAAATGAGAAGATTTCCTATAAAATTCGGGAATATAGCGTGCAAAAAGTACCTTATTTGCTGGTCTTGGGCGATAAGGAAAAGGATGCCAACATGGTCACAGCCCGTGTGCGTGATGGCAAAGGCGGCGGAGAAAATCTCCCGCCCATGTCGCTAGAAGCCTTTATTTCCCACGTAAAATCAGACGTTGCCGCGAAGAAATAGCGGCGACGGATGGCGTTTTCCGTGAGCAAGTTTTAGCCCTTGAGGCGATTTGAAAAAATTGCCCAAGATGTTTGTTAATGTTTAGGAGAGTTTTATCGCTACTGAAAAAGATGTTCGGATCAACAGTGAGATTACTGGTGTCACTGAGGTTCGACTGCTCGGCCCGGAGAGCGAGCCACTTGGAATCGTCAGTTTTGCCGAAGCAACTACACAGGCAGAAACGGCGCAATTGGATTTAGTGGAAATTGCCCCTACGGCAAAACCACCCGTATGCCGGATCATGGATTACGGCAAATTCAAATACCGCGAGGCGAAAAAAGCCCACGAAGCCAAGTTGAAACAAAAGCAGATTCAGGTGAAGGAAATCAAATTCCGCCCCGGCACTGACGATGGTGACTACAACATCAAAGTGCGCAACCTGAAGCGGTTTTTGGAAGAAGGCGATAAGACTAAAATCACCCTGCGCTTTCGCGGTCGTGAAATGGCGCATCAGGAAATCGGTATGGAATTGCTGAAGCGCGTACAAGCAGATTTAGCGGAAGTGGGTCAAGTTGAACAGTTCCCGAAAATGGAAGGCCGCCAAATGATTATGGTGGTCTCGCCGAAGAAGAAGATTTAGCTGTAGGAAGTGTTGTAACGGTAGCAAACAAGCCGTCTTCAGGTTCCAAGTGCGAAATGGTTTCGCCACCTGCTGCGGTAAGGCAAACAAGGAATCAACATGCCAAAGATGAAAACCAAGAGTGGGGCAGCCAAGCGCTTCAAAGTGCGCGGTTCGGGCTCCATCAAGCGCTCGCAAGCGTTCAAGCGCCACATCCTGACCAAGAAGACGACCAAGAGCAAGCGTCAACTTCGCGGTACCGCCGAAATCCATGCAACCAACATCGTGAGTGTTCGCGCGATGTTGCCTTACGCGTAAAGGAGCGCCACCATGCCAAGAGTTAAACGTGGTGTAACCGCCCGCGCCCGTCACAAGAAAATCCTGAACCTTGCGAAGGGCTATCGCGGCCGTCGCAGTAAAGTCTTCCGTATCGCCAAAGAAGCGGTGATGAAGGCAGGTCAATACGCGTACCGTGATCGCCGTAACAAAAAGCGTGCATTCCGCGCGTTGTGGATCGCGCGCATTAACGCCGCTGCCCGCAATGGCGGCATGAACTATTCAACGTTCATGAACGGTTTGAAGCGCGCTTCAATCACCGTGGATCGTAAGGTGTTGGCAGACTTGGCCGTGTTGGACAAGCCCGCCTTTGCGCAGTTTATCGAGCAAGCGAAAGCGGCCCGTAGCGCGTAGTTTCAGTAACGTTCCACGCAAAAGGCCCGCTTCCGTAAACCGAGCGGGCCTTTTGTTTTTCGCAATTTGTATCTCTGGTAGGTGACCATGAGCGACCTAAAATCCATTCTGCACGACGCACGAGTATCTCTCCACAAAGTCAGATCACTCCCTGATTTGGAGCAGACCAAGGCGCGTTTTCTTGGCAAAACCGGCGCGGTCACCGAGTTGCTGAAAGGGCTTGGCAAACTCACCGTCGAAGAAAAAAAATCGGCCGGTGCCGCCATCAACGAGCTGAAGGGGCAGGTCGAAACGCTGCTCACCGAATGCAAGGCGAATATTCTCAACGCCGAACTCGAAGCCAAGCTCGCCGCCGAAGCGATCGACGTGACGCTGCCCGGTCGTACCTCAGGCGTGGGCGGCCTGCACCCGGTCACGCGTGCGCTGGAGCGCGTGGAGGCGCTGTTCGCGACCATGGGATTCTCAGTCGCCGATGGCCCAGAAATCGAAACCGACTTCTACAATTTCACCGCGCTCAACACGCCGGAAAATCATCCCGCGCGCTCGATGCACGATACCTTCTACATCGAAGGCAGCAAAAACCTGCTACGCACTCACACCTCGCCGGTGCAGATTCGCTACATGCAGGAAGTGTCTAAACGTGGTGGCCCGCCAATTCGCATCATTTGTCCCGGCCGCGTTTATCGCTGCGACCACGATGCCACGCATTCGCCGATGTTCCATCAACTCGAAGGGCTGTGGGTCGATAGTGGCATCAGTCTCGCGGATTTGAAGGGCACGCTCACGCAATTTCTGAACGCATTTTTTGAACGCGACGACATGCAGATTCGTTTTCGTCCATCGTTTTTTCCGTTCGTTGAGCCCGGTGTTGAGGTCGATATGGAATGGGAGAACAAGGGCGGAAAAATTAAGTGGCTGGAGATCGGTGGCGCTGGTGTGGTGCATCCGCAAGTGTTGCGCAACGGCGGAATCGACCCAGAAAAATACTCAGGCTTCGCGTTCGGCATGGGCTTGGATCGCCTCGCGATGTTGAAGTACGGCGTGAATGATTTGCGCTTGTTCTTCGAAAACGACGTGAAGTTTCTCGCCCAATTTCGCTAGAAAGAAATAGATGAAAGTTTCCGCAAATTGGCTCAAAACCCTCGTCGATACTAGACTTTCGACCGATGAACTCGCGCATCAACTGACCATGGCCGGCTTGGAGGTTGAAGAAATTTCGCCCGTCGCACCTGCGTACGACAAGATCGTGGTGGCGGAAGTCAAAACGGTCAGCCCGCATCCGAACGCCGATAAATTGCGCGTGACCGAAGTGGATGTCGGCACCGGCGCGCTGCTGCAAATCGTCTGTGGCGCACCGAACGTCGCGGTGGGTATGCGCGTGCCGTGTGCGCTGGTCGGCGCGATGCTGCCCGGCATTGAAATCAAGGAAGCGAAACTGCGTGGCGTTGATTCAAACGGCATGCTCTGCTCCGCGCGTGAACTCGGTTTGTCGGACGATCATGCTGGTCTCATGCCGCTGCCCGCTGATGCGCCAATTGGCCAAGACATTCGCGAATACCTCGATCTTGATGACGTGTATCTCACGCTAAAATTGACGCCCAATCGCGGTGATTGCCTATCGATGATTGGTATCGCACGCGACCTCGCCGCCGTGCTGGGTACGAAGGCCAATCTGCCAAACACCGCGCCAGTCGTGGCGAACGGGACAGAGTCGCGTCCAATCACCATCGCTGCACCCAAGGCTTGTGGCCATTACGTTGGTCGTGTCATCAAAAACATCAACACGCGCGCGGCAACCCCAGAATGGATGAAGCGCCGCTTGGAGCGCGCCGGATTCCGCTCGATTTCGCCGCTGGTGGACATCACCAATTACCTCACACTGGAACGCGGTCGCCCGATGCACGCTTTCGATCTCGATAAGCTCAAGGGTGGCATCACGGTTCGTTTCCCGCACGCGGGCGAGGAAATGAATCTACTGAACGCGCAGCACGTCGTGCTGAAACCCGACATGCTGCTGATCGCCGATGATGCCGGAGCGGTCGCAATGGGCGGCGTGATGGGCGGGCTTGAAAGCATGGTCACCGATGCGACCACCAACGTGTTCTTCGAAGCTGCGTATTTCGACCCCGATGTTATTCAAGGCAAAACGCGCGAACTCGGTATCAACTCTGATGCCGCCTATCGCTTCGAACGCGGCGTGGATCCTCAGTCTCAACGCGATGGCATCGAATACGCGACGCGCCTCACGCTCGATATTTGTGGCACCGCCACCACCGAAGTCGGCCCCATCACCGAGGCACACGGCGAGCTGCCGAAGCGTCTTTCGGTGCGTGTCCGCACTGCGCGCGTGAAGGCGCTGATCGGCATGGACATCGCCGCGACCACGATGCAAGAAACACTTAACCGTCTCAATTGTGCGGTCGTGAGCGAGGCCGATGCCCTCATCGTCACGCCACCGTCATACCGCTTCGACCTCAACATCGAAGAAGATTTCGTCGAAGAAATCGCGCGTGTTTACGGTTACGAAAAAGTCCCCGCAGCGCCACCAAAATCGTCCGTGGCGATGGTGCCGATTGGCGAAGCGCGCCGCTCGCGCGCGGCAATTCGTCATCAGCTCGCCGATCTCGGCTATCAAGAAGTCATCAACTACAGCTTTATCCCCGCCGAGTGGGAAGCCGACTTCGCGGGCAACCGTGCGCCGGTGAAAGTTGCAAACCCGATCGCCAGCCACATGAGCGTGATGCGCACCAGCTTGATCGGCGGGTTGATCGAGACGCTGAAGGGCAACTTGAATCGCGGCGAATCGCGGCTGCGCTTGTTCGAAGTAGGGCGCTGCTTTTTGTCCGCTGAGGCCGATTACGCGGCGCAGCCCGAACGCATCGCGGCACTCGCCTATGGCGCGCGGCACATCGAGCAGTGGGGCGAAGACAAAACCGCCAAGGCCGATTTTTACAGCGTCAAAGGCGATCTGGAAGCGTTCCTGAGTGGTATGGAGTTACGTTTCGAGGTAATCGCCCATCCCGCGCTGCATCCCGGTCGCGCGGCAACCGTCTTGGTGGCCGGAAAACCGGTCGGCATCATCGGCGAGCTGCACCCGCGTTGGCAGCAAAAGTACGAATTGCCAAACGCCCCGGTGTTGTTCGAACTCGACGTCGCCATCATCGCCGAAGGGCGCGCGCCGCGCTTTTCGCCGGTCTCGCGCATGCAGCCAGTGCGCCGCGACTTGGCGCTCACGGTCGCTGAAGCCACCCCGGTTCAGGCGCTTTTAACGGCCGTTTTGAGCCAAAAATTGCCGAACGTCACTGAATTCGCGCTGTTCGATTTATACCGGGGTTCTGGGGTCGCCAGCGGGCAAAAAAGCCTTGCGTTTCGGGTAGTTATGCAAGATACTGAAAAAAATTTGACAGATTCTGCGTGTGATTCCACAATGGCAGAAATAGTTAAGGTTTTGAGTGAGCAATTTGGCGCAACCCTCAGAAAATAAACACAAAAATGACAATGACGTTGACAAAAGCTGAGCTTGCGGACTTAATGTTCGAAAAGGTCGGTCTTAACAAGCGTGAAGCCAAGGATATGGTTGAATCTTTCTTCGAAGAAATCCGCATCACCCTCGAAAAAGGCGACTCCGTCAAGCTCTCCGGTTTTGGTAATTTTCAGCTACGCAACAAGCCGCAACGTCCGGGTCGCAACCCAAAGACGGGCGAAGAAATCCCGATTACCGCACGTCGCGTTGTTACGTTCCACGCCAGTCAAAAACTAAAAAGTCTCGTAGAAAAGTCATTCAATGGAACCACTGCCAACTAGCGGCCTCCCCACCATCCCGGCCAAACGCTACTTCACCATCGGTGAAGTCAGCGAACTATGCGGCGTCAAACCGCATGTGCTGCGCTATTGGGAACAAGAATTCACGCAACTCAAACCGCTCAAACGTCGCGGCAATCGTCGCTACTATCAACACCACGAAGTCCTGTTGATTCGCCGCATCCGCGAACTGCTTTATGAACATGGCTTCACCATCAACGGTGCGCGCAATCGACTCGATGGCCCAGACGCCACACCTGTCTCTATCGCCACCGCATCGCGTACCGAGCGCCAACTCGACACCCGCCAAATCAAGAGTGAACTCAAGAGCATTCTTTCCATGCTCAACGCGCAGTAGCGCGAGCTAACCCGCTATAATCTGCACCTCGGTCGGGGCGTAGCGCAGCCTGGTAGCGCACTTGCATGGGGTGCAAGGGGTCGGAAGTTCGAATCTTCTCGCCCCGACCAATTGACACAAAGCCAACTTTCTCAAGTTGGCTTTTTCAATTGCGGAATCGCCAACTGTAGTTGTTCAAGCTCTTGATGTACCCGTTCGATGCAAATGCGCTCTTGCTCGAATCTCAAATTACTGCGTATCGCGTTTCGGCGGAGCTCATCGTAAAGGTCTGCTTCCTCGCACGTGAGGCGCGTCAGGTCATGCGTTGCCTGTTGTTCTTCGTCAACCCAGCAATGGCGATGCCTCATGAGCGTTGCTCTGTCCATGAGAAATGAAGTGACGTTTGGAAACCGTTGCCTGAGTTGATCAAGAATCGCGAAACCATGGGTATCAATATCACCCCAGTAGAAGATCGCACACTTCTTCATCCAGTCAGCTTTGGCGAGCGCTTCCCAGCCATAGCCCTTGCCAAAAATAACAATGCTGCTCGGAAATGAGGGTAAAGCCAGAAAGTTCACTTCGTTCTCCGTGATAAAGATGAAGCGTGGGTTCAAATCGAGCGCCGCAAAAGTAGCTGAGTTCAGTGCAATATCAGCATCGCCTCCACGTATCGCTGGCCAGACCATCGGATCTAACAAGCGAAATCGGATGTGCACAGGTTTAGCCTTAAAGCCATATCGCTCTGCAAACCGAGTGCTTGCTGAATGGTCATGACTGATCTGTTCAGTGGGCAGGACAATGTCAAACCATTCAGCAAGCACACCTGCTTTTGATTCAATGAATTTGGTATGTACGCCCGGAATGTCAACTTGGCGTAAATAGACATTGGGACGAGGATTGCGCTTGATCCAATCTGTGATCGCTATCAAATGATTCCAATCATTGCTGTAACCCAGCGCGCGAATCGGATGGTCATTCATCCACGGAAGCAGCTCGGGTAGTTGCGCGGTGAGTCGATCGGCCAGCTCTTGATAGCACTCTAGTTCTGGTTGCTTGCTGAGAATAGCGATAGCATTTGCAAGATCATCAACCCAGACGGATTCAGGAATGGAGTTTTTACCGAGTACGCGGTGCGTCAATTCTCGAAATTCGAAGCGATAGTGCCGCAGTGAGTCGATGTGACTGATCCACTCTCGAACATTTTCAAAGCGCTCGCTCAATTCGGCAGAGCTCGGCGCTCTGAACTTCAGCTTGAGCGGGAATAGATCGTCCGGTTTTAGCCCGTATCGAAGTAAATCACCGCGATCCCACAACTTCTGAATCTGCGCGGTCAAGTCTGCCGCACGAGTCCAACTCACGAGGACTTCCTCGCTTTTTCTTCGCGATACTCAGCAATCGATAAATTCCTGAGTTTGGATGCCTTGCCTTGCTCGTTATGCACAAAGCCCACGCTTGAGACGTAGGGATCAATGATGTGGATTTTTTGTAAGGGCGTGACAATCAATAGTTGGAGATTGAGCTTGCTAAATAACTCAAGTCCATAGCGCGCAGAGTCGTCTGACCCGCGACCGAACGCTTCATCGATCACCACGAAGTGAAAAGAACGTGATCGGGTTGTTTCCCAATCTAACCCAAACTGATATGCGAGACTCGCCGCCAAGATGGTGTAGGCCAGCTTTTCCTTTTGCCCGCCGGACTTACCGCCGGAGTCGGAATAGTGCTCATGCTCGGTGCCGTCGGCCCGGTATCGCTCGCTTGCCGCAAAAGCAAACCAATTGCGAACGTCAGTAACCCGTTGAGTCCATTTTTTGTCTATCTCCGTAGTGCCGTCGCGGCCTCGAAACCGATCAACGATCAGTTTAACTTGAAGAAATTTTGCCTCTGAATACTGCGCGTCTGCCGAGCCAGTCAGGCTACCTTCCGTGCAAGCGCGAAGATCGCCCTGAAAATCACGGATGTCCGCATCTAGGGTCTGCTCTGCTTCAAGTACGATGTATCGACCTGGGTTGTAGTCGATCTGCGTAAGCGAATGGTTGATATGCTCGATTCGCTCGTCAATCATCTCGCGCTCTCGCATCAACTGAGCGTTAAAGTTGGCAATCTCATTGATAGTGTTGACCGTGAGTAGCTCCTTGAAAGCGCTGTCGAATCGGGGCAAGTCATCTTGCAGTAGCTTGTCGAGCAAATTTTTGTACTCAAATGCAGCCTCTGGCGTGGCATCAAAGTCGCGCGTTTCGAGTTTGAATTCCTCCTTGAATGCCGCCATCGCTTGCGTGATCTTGTCGCGCAAGCGCTCGATTTTAGATTTCTCTGCATCTATCTTGGCCTGCACGCCATCGCGAAGCTCCCTTTCTTTCGAATCGCATGACTCGAACGTCAGGTGCTGCTCACTCAGCATCTCTGTTCGTAGTGTCTCCAACAATTTAGCAACTGGCGCAGCGATCGTTATGGCTGCGGGCTCTAGAGCCTCCAGTTTCAGTCGGTTAGCCGTATCTTTTTTTTCTTCATTTTTAGATCGCCGAACGATTGCATCATTCAAGTCTTCATTGATCTTATCCAGCTCAGTTTCCATTTCCCGCAGACGCTGACGAAGTTGCAGTAATTTGTCTGACGCCGCCTCGAGTAGGGTGATCTCTTGTTTTAGTGCTTCGATTTCAGTGGCGATGGTTCGCCAGTCGAGCTCCGCGTAATCTCGAAATTCTTCTAATTTGTCGATTGACGACAGCCGAACCCGTAGGGTGTTCCGGGTTGACTGCAAAGTGCTGATCCCGTGCGCTTTGTCCGCCAATTCTTGCTCAAGCTGCTTACGTGTGGCTTCTAGCGTCGCGATTTTTTCTTGATTCGACCAACCCAACACAAAGCGGCTTCGGTCAGTGATGCTGTACCGATCATCCTTCTCATGTCGTCCCGTAGGATCCTTGAGTTGCCCAGCCAGAGTGATGGCTCTTGGCTCACGCCTGAATTGATCTTGCGTTGCACAACAGGCAACGTCAAAACGCCGAATCACCTCTGCATTTATCCAGTCATAGAACCCGGAGTCAGGCTTGATGGAAAGCTTGCGAACCAGTGAATCTGGGTGCGCGCTATTCGTGTCACTCTTTCGTACTGCGCGTACGTGAAAATAAACAAAACGGCCGCTGAGTGGATTCTCATCAACCCATTGCGAGACAGCACGGTATTGCTCATCCGGAACGAGCATGGACAAGCCGAAGCTTCGTAGCAAGCGCTCGGCCGCGCCTTCCCATGCTCGCTCTTCGTCTCGCACGCGCAGCAACTCGCCCGCAAACGGTAACTTGTCTTCGGTGATGCCCAGCGCGATGACAAGCGCTGATCGAATTTGAATTTGCCTCGCTTCAATATTGCTCTTACGCGATTTAAGGCTTTTGATTTCTTGATTAACTTCATCATGGTATTTTCTTTGATCCCTGAAATCGAATTCTAGCTCTCGCGCTTCGTTCTCATTGGCAGCAACTTTTTGGCGCAATTCATCAACAATTTTGGTGAGTTCAGATTTTTGCACTAAGAACGCGTCTTCACCATCGGCTGGGGCCGCGTCTAGGTGCTTAATGAGCTCTGCATACCGATCTGCTTTGGCGCGCTTTGCAGCCTTGGCTTGCTCTTTAGCTATCACGTCATTGGCAAGTCGATTCAGCCGATCTCCACCGTTATCGCTGATCGATTGCTTAATATCGTCTTTGCTCTTGCCCGCTTCGATTTGCCGCGTTTGCAGTCTTTCCGCGGCGACGTTGAGCTTTTGCCATTCGTCGTCAAGACTTGATATTCGCTTATCCAACAAGTCCACTTTGTGCTTGGCAAAGTAGGGATGCAATGCATCGCGGCATTTCCTGATCAAGTCAACATCTGATGCCAGTTGACCGTTTCGATCACAGTCCGCCACCAACGGTGCTAGTAAGCTCGCCTGCCGCTTGGCGCTGAGCACCGCCTCGTGTGCCCGATTTAAATCATCAAAATGTGCAATCAAGGCGCTTATGCGCTTGCCCACATCAAAGGGTTCTAGCATGTGGTGGCGAACGAAGTCGGTCAGATTTCCGACCGATTTCATTGATACCGTTTGATGAAAAAGCTCAAGCGCCTGATCGTTCTTTATTCCGAAGCATCGTTTGAACCAGGCGCCGTAAGGAGGAAATGTGTCAAAGAGTTCAACATCAACGGAGCGTAGGCGCTTGCGTAGTTTCGTGATATCAGTACCAAAGTTGGCAAAGTCATCAACAATGGACATACCGCCTTCCGATGCCGCGTAGAGACGACTCGGCTGTCCGTGGGTATCTTTGAACCAGAAGACCTGCGCCAACGAGACAGTCTGGTCGTAGTCGGCGTTGTAGAAGACGCCTAGGATCACCGAGTAGCTGTTGTGGTCCCGCAGTGCAACGGGTTTGGCTGAACCGGTAGACTCATTACGCTCCGACTTGTAATGTCCCAGGACGTAGGAACGCAAGCTTCTTTCCTTGGCATCCGCGCCGGCCGCTTTGTTGTACGCAATACGATTAGCTGGCACGAGCAGAGTGGTGACGGCATCGACCAAAGTCGATTTTCCGGAGCCAATATCTCCGGTGAGTAAGCCGTTCTTGCCGTCTAATGGCAATGTCCAAACATGGTTGTCAAATGTCCCCCAATTGAGGACTTCGAGTCGTTGCAAGCGAAAGCCCGCCATGCGATTGACCCCTTGTCTAGGCTCGTCATGAGCACCGCTACCGGCCATCTTCTGCATCGTCCGCGCCTCCTTGCAGTTTCCGCCTGTACGCATCCAGGTGAGCATCCATCTCTGATAGCCATTGGGCGTCCACAAAGGCTTTTAGGATGCGCAATACCTCATAGCTATTTTGGGTGCTGCTAGTCTTGATTTTGCGCAAAAACCCCAGCTCAACTACCTTGCCGATGTAGGTATCGATTTGATCAACCAGCTTGGCCTCATTGCTGCTTTCGGCTAGAAAGATGCGCATGATTTCAGCAATCTCATCGCGCGTCATAACCAAACGAGTGTCGCCTCCTGCTGAATCGAACTCGGCGAGCTTTTTTCGTAGGAGGGCGAGAAGTAGACTTACAGGGAAGGACAGTGGACGTCTGGATACGAGGCGAAGTGGTGCCGTATCGGCACTGTCGTCAGTCACGGTTTTAGCCTTGAGAAATGCGTAGCCCTCTGACTCGTCCAAGACAAGTTCAAGTCCGATGACTCCAACGAAGTCGCGTACACGTGATTGCAGCCGCCGCAAGGCTGCCCACGGGCGCTCGCTTTGCTCGCGATAGATCACCCCTTTGAGCAAGGTAATGACCAGTGATGAAAGGTCGCTTTCAGGGTCAGCGGGGGAGCTGGTTATTGAGTCTTCCATAGTCAGTTCGTATAGATGATTTGTGGCAGGCGTGCCGATTTTTGTCCAACATGGCCTTCATTGTCAGTGAATTTCCAACTGACCGTTTCTTCTATCTTCTCATTCACGACAGTCTGAAACATCTCGCTGCCTAAATGCAGGTAGGTGATGAGTTCGGCCAACCCGTCTTGCAATGGGTAGAGTTCGATGATTCCTTTGAGCGAAGTCTGCGACTGGAGCTGCAAGATTTTTCGTATGTTCGTTTCCAAGCGTGCCGCGTCCACAATTTTTTGTTGAAAGAGTGCTGACGCATCAACCACGTCGTCTTCGGTATCGAGTTTGATATTGTTGAAGACTGGTTTGATGGTCGGCGTATAAAGGGGGCGCTCAAACGGCAACTCAATTTCCGCTGCAATTTCACTGATGTCGGTAAAGCGATGCGCTTTTGCACTCAGCAAACTATCGAGAATGCCCTCGTTTCGCAACGTCAAGGCTTTAGTCTCGATGTTGCGCAGGATGTCCATAATGCGGCGATTTTCCAGCCACGCCTTGTCGTCCAAGAAGCGCCTAAGTTGCTGAGATAGCTGCGCGACGGTCCGTTGTGCATGCTCGCCAGCTTCTAACCAGTCGTAGTGCACCCGCTTAGTTCTGCTCTCCGGATTCAGCTCAGCGATGGTAGGCAAGCGCAGGACATGTGCCAGCAAGGAAGTTAGCTCTTCTTGCCGCTGCGAGGACATCAAAAAGTCCCAGAAAGCGCGAAAGCTCTTGCCTTGATCTGATTCCGTGATCGCGTTCCGTTCGCCCATAATTTCCTCTAGGAGCGCGCCCTTTGTGCCGTCCCACAATGCAATCCTCTCGCGCACTCTGCGATCCAGGTGCCTGAAGTTGTGCTCCACTTCCCGAAAATCCGCCAAGAGCTCACGCGCAAGTTGCACGAACTGTTGAAAGCGATCTTTGAGAGCGGTCGGATCCAACAACGGTACATCGCCACCCAAGATTTGTGCGATCTCCTGATCAATCTCGTCGCGTCGTCTTTGCAAGTCTGCGACGCGCTTGGTCGGATCTGACTCGCTGCCCAAGCTCATTTGTCGCAACAACTCGAACAGGGTGAGTAAGCGTGACTCGGTGCCAACGAAGCTACGATCAGTCAGTGTAGAAAGCCATGCGATGACTTTTTCTGTTGGAGGTGTCAAATCAAAGTAAGGCTCGTCCGATCCCTGTTGATAAAATTTTCGCAGCCAAGCTTTTTCTGGGCTTGACCAGTCGTTCAGGAACTCTATTGCTGGCTTTTTCGAAAACGTATCCTCTCCTAAGGTTTGCCGAAGTCCATACAGCTCATCATCGAGCAGCTCTGCCAAATCAGCGGCCGGAATCGTCCGTCTATTGGGGGCGACGAAGGCTTTGTGCAAAAAGCTGACCACCAGAGGCGCGTGATCGGCCCGAAGCAGGCGCCACGCAGGGTGATGCGTGAGCAAGGATTGGAGCGTGCTGTAGTCGAATGACATCGCTCAGTCCACGAAATGGATTGCAAGCGCATCGCGCAGTGTCGTCACAACTACATCCAGCTTCAATGGCGGACGCTCGTTTTTTCGTAAGAACGCAGCCCACTGAGATTGCTTGGATACGTCACTCGAAAACTCTGCTGTCAAACCGATAGGTACAACGCGCGGTACTGTGGCTCGACGGCGCGCGAAGGTGGCGGCAATTGCACGTTGCAGCGTCGCTCGATCAAGCTGTTCTCTTTCGAGCAATACATGGAGGTCGAAATAGTCCTTCATCCTGCTATTGGCCATACCCAACACAGTGATCGCATGCAGCTTTTCGGCAATGACGGTGTAGGTCGGATAGGTGCGAATCCTCGGCACGTCCATGTCACCCAGCATGACTGGGAAGTTCGATTCTGTCGGTCCGGGAGTCACAGCGTCTCCGAACCCGATATCCACTTGCACCCTACAGATTGCCCTCGCAATGTCTGCAACCAGTTCGACACGCACACCCGGATAGCCGGCTTCTTTGCGAATGTCGCCCACTTTTAGTGACGTGAGATCGAAGTGCACACCGTCATCCACCGTGAGTGCCAAAATCTCGCGAAAAGTCGAGGCGATTGATGCGTGATCACTGTCACCAAAACCCAAAAAATCCGCATCTCTTGTGGGGCGATGCGGCATGTCATACCAAAGCGTAAAGAGCAGCGCTCCTTTCAGCAGGAAGCGATTTGAATGCTTGGATGCTCCAAGTCGATAGAGCAGCCGCTCCAGGGCGTAGCGCACCAATACCTGATTGAAGTCGCTTTGTTGCTCGTGGCTCAGGTTCAGCAACCGTGCGCGCACTGAGGCGGCTTTGTTGCTGACGCTCTTTGTGCTCATGCGACTGCCTCCAAGTAAGGGCGCATGACGTTGGCCACCCGCAGCGCCGTGGCCTGCCGCCACAACGCATCCATCGTCGTTTTCTTTTGGGTGAGTGCATCACGCAACGCTTCTAGCGCCACGTCCAACCCTACCTTGCTCCGGTGCTTGAAGCAGTCCACGACCGTGCGCGATACGCCGTAGATCCTGAGCGGAATGCCATCTCGCAGATGCACTTCCATGCCGTCTTCCAACAGCGGCTTGGCGACTTGAATCATGCGAATGGGAGGGTAAGGGATTTGTGGTGTGTGGCTGCTGCGGGGCATCGCGATCCATACTCGCCGTGCCAACTGAGTCGTTAGCCCGTGGAATTGCAGCGCCGTCAGCAAGCAGAACACCGCTTCAGGCATCTTCTGCGCGACCACGAGCAGGCTTTCATGTTCTGAAATTGCTGCGCCTGGCGTGCGATACAGTCCGTGGCCAATGCGCTCAAGTTTCCCCGCTTTTGCCAGACGTGTTAGCACCACGCTGGGTATCCCGGCCCCCTTCAGATCGCGCGCGCGCGCCAACCCCATTTTCTCGACAAGGGCGACTGCTCGTGCTTCATGAGTCTCGGGTGTGGTCGGTGACTTCATAGGACGTCATTATGTTCTCTTTCCCAATTAAAAATAAACAAATGACGAATAAATAGAACATTCAATCAACGTGAGACTTCACCTCAAAAAAGTCATCGTCAGGCCAGCCAACCCACAAGCCGCGATCACCGTAATAACCCCGACTTTGAATCGGAACAACGCGAGCGTTGCGGCAACGGTCAGCAAAGCTGCAAACCACTCAAAGCCACCTGCGAATGGCGCGGCACTCGTGGCCTGCGGCCACCACACATGCCATGCGAAGAACACCGCGAGGTTCACGATCACCCCGACGATCGCCGCCGTAATCGCAGTCAGCGGCGCGGTAAATTTCAGCTCACCATGCGTGGACTCCACCAGCGGGCCGCCGATGAGGATGAATAGAAACGACGGCAGAAACGTGAAAAACGTGACGACGCACGCGGCCAACGCAGCGCCGAGATAAATCGCGTCGGGCCCCAGCACTTGTTTGGTTGCGCCACCGACGAATCCGACGAAGGCGACGACCATGATGAGCGGGCCAGGGGTGGTTTCGCCCAGCGCTAGGCCGTCGATCATTTGCTGGGCGCTGAGCCAGCTAAAGTGTCCGACTGCGCCTTGGTAAACGTAGGGCAGCACGGCGTATGCGCCGCCGAAGGTCATTAGTGCCGCCTTGGTGAAGAACCAGCCCATTTGCGCAAGGGTGCCGTCGATGCCGCTGTGTGCGATCAGGAGTGCCATTGCGCCTGTCCACATGGCGAGGCCGACGAGCATGAACGTTGCAAATCGCGACCACCTGAACACGGCGTGCGGTGGCGTGGGGCTGGTGTCGTTGATGATGGCGTCGGCTTCTACACTCGCGTTCGATGTCTTGTGTCCGCCGCCGAGCGCGAATTTCGCCGGTAGCCATTTACCGCCTGCCGCACCGATCAGCGCGGCGACGGCGACGATGATCGGGAACGGCACTTGGAAGGCGAAAATGGCAACAAATGCCGCGACGGCGATGCCGATCAAGCACTCATTTTTCAGCGCGCGTCCACCGATGCGCCAGGCCGCATGCAGCACGATGGCGGTGACCGCAGGCTTGATGCCGTAGAGCAAGCCCGCGACCACCGGCACATTGCCAAAGGCGAGGTAAATCCACGACAACAGAATCAACACGCCAAGGGATGGCAGCACGAACAGCGCGCCGGCGACGATGCCGCCCCAAGTGCCGTGCATCAGCCAGCCGATGTACGTTGCGAGCTGCTGTGCTTCGGGGCCGGGGAGCACCATGCAGTAGTTGAGCGCATGCAGAAAACGGTTTTCCGAAATCCATTTTCGGTTTTCAACCACCTCGCGATGCATGATCGCGATTTGCCCGGCGGGGCCGCCGAAGCTGATGAATCCGAGCTTGAGCCAAAAGCGGAAGGCTTCGGAAAACGAGATGTGATGGGTCATGATTTTTGTTTGAAGAGATCCGCATTGTGAATTTCGGCCCGCGCTGATTTGAGCCAAGCGTACAGCGCATCGTAGATCACCATGCCATGCCGCAGCATCTCGTGATCGTCGTGATAGAGCGCCGATAAACCGAGCGACACCGCCAGCAACCCCGGCGAATGCGGCGACAGGCTTGGCTTTCCGGTGTCAGCACCGCGCACGATGGTGGCGAGATCATGCAACGCGGCGTCGTTGATTCCAAAATCGGCGATCAGTGCATCAAAGCTGCACGCATCGCCGCGATGCGTGAATTGGACATTCGGGACATCGTAAGCGATGGCATGTTCGGTGGCAGCGGTAGTGATCACTTCGCTAGTCGGCACGTACAAAAATTCGGCCGTCGGGTCGATGAAGCGCCGTATCAGCCATGGGCAAGCGATGCGATCAATCTTTGGCCGCGCGCGCGTAACCCAACGAGTCGGCGCATTGATCGGGGAGGGGACGCACAATGCGGGTTGCTTCAAGATCGTGGCACCACCTGCCGCCACCCAGCCGTCGATCCCGCCTGCCAGTGTTCTCGCGCGGAATCCCGCTGCAACCAGCGCAGAACAGGTGTTCTTACTCACCTCAAAGCCGTGCACGCAATACACTACGACGTCGCGATGCACCGGCAGAAATTTGATCCAGTCCGTCTGCGACGGGTCGCGCCACGTCGCACCCGCGATCATGCGTGAGTCGGCGTCAAATGACGGCTTGCGGCGCACGTCGATGATCAACGGTGCAGTCGATGAGCCGTGGATGGATTGGAGTTGGGCAGCAGAAATGCTTGAGATAACGGTGTCCATGATTGTCCTTTGTGGAAAATGTTTTGCGACACTTGGACGGGACACCGTCTGACCGCGAAGCGGCTGGGGAACGTGCGGGGTGTGTGCGACCCCACAGGCGAATCATATGCCGATTTTTGTGCGTCGGCCAACTCACAAACGCTATGAGGCTTTCATGATGCCAGCGTCACTCTGCTAAAATTCGCCACGAAAGGATTTTCCAATGACCACAGCTAACATTGAACTCGACGTAAAGGGCCTTAACTGCCCGCTACCGATCCTGCGCGCAAAAAAAGCGCTTTCTACTATGTCCACCGGGCAGACCCTGCACGTGATCGCTACCGATCCCGGCTCGGTGAAGGACTTCGCAGCGTTTTGTAAGCAAACTGGTAACCCACTGGTGTCGAGCACCGAATCGGCCACCGAATTCTCGTTCTTGATTTCGAAGCGGTAGGGCTGTCGGCGTTTCCCCACTTAAGCGCCGCACTACTCCCCGCGAAAAATCGGCTTCCGTTTTTCCACAAACGCCGTCACGCCTTCCTTGAAATCGGCTGTTCGCGCGCAGTCCGCGAAGTACGCAATCTCATCATCGAGATGCTGCTGTAGCGGCGTATTCCACGATTGATTCATCAGCCGCTTCGCGCGCGCATAAGCTTGCGTTGCCCCGCCCGCCAGACGTTGGGCGAGTTGTTGAACTTCGTCCGATAGCGCATCTGCCGCAACCACGCGATTGACCAAACCCAGCGCCAGTGCTTGCTCGGCGTTGATTGCCTCGGACAACAGAATCAGCTCCGTTGCTTTGCGCATGCCAACCAAACGCGGTAAAAAATACGTGCTGCCGCCGTCTGGCGATAGCCCAATCTGTGTGTACGCGGTACGAAATTGCGCCGCCGTTGAGGCAATCGCAAAGTCGCAGGCCATCATGACGCTTAAACCCGCGCCCGCGCAGGCACCTTGCACTTCCGCGATGACCGGAAACGGCATGTTGCGCATGCTGATGATCGCCGCGTGCAGCATGTCGCCAAGCGGTTTGATGTGCTCGGCCACGGTGTCGCGGTCTCGGTAAAACTGCCCCACGTCACCGCCGGCCAGAAACGCTTTGCCAGCACCCTTCACGATGAGCGCGCGCAGGCCAGGCGTTTGCAAAATTTCTGCGCTGACATCACGGAATGCTTCGATCAACTCGCTCGACATCGCGTTAAATACTTCGGGTCGATTGAACGTCATCACGCCAATGTTGCCCTGCTGCGTAAATAGAATGGTGTCACTCATTTTTGTGCCTCCACGGGATTGGCGTCGATGATACCGCGCGCCACATAGAGCGGGCGAATGTGCCTGCGCAGACGGGGTAGATAGAGCAGGTACACCAACGCAGACAATGCGCACAAACCGCCACACCACAAAAAAGTGGCCGGCGCACCGATGTGTTGCGCCAACCAACCAGCAAGCAGGTGGCTGACCGGGGCCGCGCCGATGAAGAACGTGGAATACACGCTAATGACCCGACCGCGCTTGTCTTCGTCAATGATCGACTGGATCATCGTGTTCACACACACCGACGAGCCCATCAAGCCAAGCCCCGTGAACGCCATGCACACGAACGACAACACGGCATTACGCGAAAACGCGAAGCCGATCACGCCAAGCGCGCCAAGCATGGCGGTAGCAAACAGCCAGCGCGACAGGCCGCGCACATTGGGACGTAGCGCGAACGTGATGCCGGCAATGAGCGCACCGACGCCGACGCCGCTGAGAAAAATGCCATTGAGTTCGGCACCGCTACCAAACGTTTGTACGGTGATGGCGGGCATGAGCGTGGTGTAGGGGCTGATCGACAGCGACACCGCGCCCACCATCAACACCAGCGGGCGAATGACCGGCGAAGACAGTGCAAAACGCCATCCTTCCCAAAGATCGGCGACGAACGATTGGCGGTTTTCTTTGCGGGTCATGGGGCGCGGCGTGATGCGCAGCAATTGAATCAGCACCGCTAAATATGAAACCGCATTGAGCCCAAAGCACGCCGCCTCGCCGATGCGTGCGATCAACAAGCCGCCAATGGCGGGGCCAATGAGCCGTGTGGAATTGATGTTGATTGAGTTCAGGGCGATGGCGTTGGGAAGATCGGCCGTGTCGTCAATCAATTGCACGTAGAACGCATGGCGCGTGGGAACTTCAACGCCGTTCAATATGCCCTGCGCGAACGCGAATATGCCGAGCAACGTGATGGTGATTGCGCCCGTGTAGGTGACGATTGCCAGCGCGGTGGCCAGCACCAACAGCAATGCCTGTACGACGACCAACACTTTTTTGCGACTGACGCGATCTGCCAATGCGCCAGCCAATGGCGTGATGACGATGTAGGGTGCCATCGCTAAAAACCCGATCGTGCCGGTCGCCACGGTCGAGCCCGTGAGTCGATATGCGAGCCACATCAACGCGACTGATTGCATCCACGACCCAAGCTGCGACACCGCCATGCCGAGGTAATAGGCGCGGAAGTTTTTGGAGCGGAGGGAGCGGAGGGAGGTGGGGAATTGCAAGGGGTGGTTGGTCGCAGGCTAGTCGCGCTGGTGCCTATGCTACCGCCCTCTCCCCCAGCCCCTCTCCCGCAAGCGGGAGAGGGTGGCCGACAGGCCGGGAGAGGGAAGCAAAACAAAATGCCTAATTCAACTTCACCAACTGCCCGCGCATCGCCGCCACCTTGCTCACAAATCCGGCCAGCCGCTCCTTCTCCTGCGCAACCACCGCAGGCGGCGCGCGATCAACGAAGCTGGCGTTTTCTAACTTAGCACCGGCCTTCACGATCTCGGCATCAAGCTTGGTAATTTCTTTACCCAAACGTTCACGCTCAGCGGCCACATCAATTTCGACTTTCAACATCACGCGCGCACCACCGGCAACAGCCACCGGCGCATCGGCATCCGGCAACGCGGCAACGAGTGAAATTTCCGAGAGCTTTGCCAATGCTTGCAGATAGGGCAAATATGCCTGAAAGTGCCCGCCAATACTGGTGTTTGCTGCTGTTTCCAGTGCCAAAAACGCAGGCACTTTCTCAGCGGGCGACAAGTTCATCTCACTCCGCAAATTGCGCGCGGCGTTGGTGATTTCTTTCAAGCCTGCGACGAACGCTTCAGCATCGGCATCAACACGCGTCATATCGGCTTGCGGGTAACGCGCCACCATGACTGACGCGCCCGCACAACCGGCGAGTGGCGCAACTTTTTGCCACAACTCTTCGGTGATGAACGGAATGATCGGATGCGCAAGCCGGAGCGCCGTTTCGAGCACACGCACGAGCGTGCGACGCGTGCCGCGCTGCTGGGCCTCGTTGCCGAATTGCAGTTGCACCTTGGCAAGTTCGAGATACCAGTCGCAATACTCGTCCCACACGAATTGATAAATCGCAGTCGCGATATTGTCGAAGCGGTACTCGGCAAAACCCTTTTCGGCCTCTGCTTCGGCGCGCTGGAGCTGGCTGATGATCCATTTATCGGCCATCGAAAGTTCCACCGGCAGCGAATCGTCGAGACCCACGTCTTTGCCTTCGATATTCATCAACACAAAGCGGGTCGCGTTCCATAGCTTGTTGCAGAAATTACGATAGCCTTCGCAGCGCTTGATGTCGAAATTGATGTTGCGTCCTAGCGTGGCGTAGCTCGCCATGGTGAAACGCAGCGCGTCTGCTCCGTAGGCTGGCATGCCATCGGGGAACGTTTTTTTAACGCGCGCCGCGACCTTGGGCGCATCGGCCGGGCGGCGCAGGCCGCTGGTGGATTTTTCAATCAGCGCCTCCAGACCGACACCTTGAATCAAGTCCACGGGGTCAATCGTGTTGCCCTCGCTTTTACTCATCTTTTTGCCCTCGGCGTCGCGCACCATGCCGTGGATGTAGACGTCTTTAAAGGCGACCGTGCCGCAAAAATAATTG
Source organism: Burkholderiales bacterium (assembly GCA_043744255.1). Classification (GTDB taxonomy): domain Bacteria; phylum Pseudomonadota; class Gammaproteobacteria; order Burkholderiales; family Usitatibacteraceae; genus UKL13-2. The sequence continues at coordinate 70,542 of JAYTVA010000001.1, forward strand.
GTCATCATGACCATGCGCGCGACCCAAAAGAAAATGATGTCGTGGCCGGTCACCAACACCGAAGAGGGCAAAAAGTGCTTCATCTCGGGCGGCTGCTGCGGCCAACCGAGCGTGGAGAAGGGCACCAGTGCCGATGAGAACCAAGTGTCGAGCACATCCTCATCACGCTTCAACTTTTTGCCTGGGGCCAACGCTTGCGCTTCTGCTTCGCTGCGCGCAACGACGACTTTGCCGTCCTCGTCATACCACGCCGGAATCTGATGCCCCCACCACAGTTGGCGCGACACGCACCAGTCCTGAATGCCGGTGAGCCAATGATTCCAAGTGTTGATCCAGTTGTCAGGAACGAAGCGGATTTCCTGATTCGCGGCTTGTGCCAGCGCCATCTCCGCCATCGACTTGCCTGCGTGAAAGTGCCCGGCTGGCGCGGGTTTTGACATGGCGACATACCATTGCCAGGTCAACATCGGCTCAACGACCTCGCCAGTGCGATCACATACCGGCACGGTATTTTTGTGCGGCACAATTTTTTGCAGAAACGATTGCGCCTCCAAATCGGCCACCACCGCTTTACGCGCAACGTAGCGGTCCATGCCGCGATAAGCAGTGGGCGCGTTGTCGTTGACTTTCGCATCAAGCGTCAGGATCACGATCATCGGCAAGTTGTGCCGCTTTGCGCATTCGAAGTCATTGAAGTCGTGCGCGCCAGTAATTTTTACGCAGCCCGAGCCGAATTCGGGGTCTACGAAATCGTCGGCGATGATCGGAATTTTGCGATCACACAAGGGCAGATCGACGAACTTGCCAACTAGATGTTTATAGCGTGGGTCGGTAGGATTCACTGCCAGCGCGCCGTCGGCTAACATCGTCTCCGGGCGCGTGGTGGCGATGGTCATGCCGCGCAGCGGGTTGCCGTCAATGTCGTGCTGCGGGCCATCGGAAAACGGGTACAGAATGTGCCACATTTGCCCATCGCGTTCGACGAATTCCACTTCGAGATCACTCACCGCCGTTCCGAGTTTGGGGTCCCAGTTCACGAGGCGATTGCCGCGATAAATCATGCCGTCTTCGTAGAGCTTCACAAAAACGTCGGTGACGGTTTTGTTGAGCTTGTCGTCCATCGTGAAATATTCGCGCGCCCAATCTACGGAGGCACCGAGGCGGCGCATTTGCGATGTGATGGTGCCGCCGGATTGCTTGCGCCATTCCCAAATGCGCTCGTTGAATTTTTCGCGACCGAGTTCTTTACGTTTGATGCCTTGCGCTTCGAGCTGACGTTCCACCACGATTTGGGTGGCGATGCCGGCGTGATCGGTGCCGGGAATCCAAGCGGTGTTGTCGCCGCGCATGCGGTGATAACGCGTCAGGCCATCCATGATCGTCTGGTTGAAGGCATGGCCCATGTGCAACACGCCAGTCACGTTTGGCGGCGGCAATTGAATCGCATAGTTAGGCTTGGCGGCGTCAAACGTAGCGCTTGCGTAGCCGCGTGCTTCCCACACGGGTGCCCATGTGGATTCGATCGCGTGCGGGTCGAAGGATTTTGCGAGTTCGTTGGAGAGTTGGGTGCTGAGGACAGTTGCTGCGGGGGCGTTCATGATGTCTTTGGCGATGAGAGGTTAGTGGTTAGCGGGGAGGGAGGTCGCGAAGATGGTCGGCCAGCGCGGCGTTGACTGCGTCGCCGATTTCGTTGGCGACTTCCTGACGCAAATCCGTGAGCACATTGAGCACGGCGGACTTGATCTGCGCTTGCAATTGTTCATTCAACCGGCGTTCGATTTTCGCGCCTAGCGAGCCGTCTAGCCGATCAAACACGCGCGTCAAAATGTCGTGCGAAAGCAAATCAACCTCAGCGTCGCTCAAGCGCGCGAGCGCCGACGGTGCGCTGCCCTCGATCACCGCTGAGGGCGGGGTCCATGCAGGCGCGTCGATGACTTCCGTCAGAAGCGGGATGTTGCCATCATCGTCCAGCACATTCGCGCCACTGTGTTTGCCGGTCAACGCATCGACCTTGCTGGCGAGGTCACTGTCTTTGTCCATGTGTGTTCTAGCCTTTTGCGGTCGGCTGTGCGTTGACGTTCTCAATCGCAAAGCCGCGCGCGGTGTAAAACTTCGAGCGCTCGCGTGCCAATTGGCGATCATCGCCATCCGTGGTGACAATCTCGCGCAAGTGCTCAAATCGGCTGAAGAATGGCGGTGGCACATCGCCCAGATTCAGCAGCGCATCATGGTGCGGCAATGCGGTGTCGTTGGTGGCAATCACGATTGGCGTCTCGCTCGCGAGCGGATGCTCGGCGCGCACATGCGGCACAAACGAGAGTTGCGAAAACGTCCACAGCAATCGATCAAACTCTTCGGCGCGGCGCACGTCAGGCGTGTAGACGATCAGCTTCATGCCCCCGTCAAATGCTTTTTTTGCGAGCTTGCAGGCGTAGTTCAGTTTGTGCTCGACGTTGAAGAAAAATTTAACTTCGGTCATAAGTGGTCATGGGTTGGCGGGTCTTGGAGGTTTACGTTGTAGACGCTGCCGTGTATCGAGTCCCGCCAACCGAGGTTCGCACTACAACCCGGCCCGCTTCATCAAGAAATTCGCGAGCAATGGCACTGGTCGTCCCGTCGCGCCTTTTTCGGCACCGGATTTCCAAGCGGTGCCAGCAATATCTAGATGCGCCCACTTGAACTTGCCAGCAAAGCGACCGAGGAAGCAAGCGGCGGTAATCGCACCACCGGCGCGCCCCGCAATGTTCGGAATATCGGCGAAGTTGGATTTCAAGCCTTCGTCGTACTCCTCGCCCATCGGCAATAGCCAAGCCTTGTCGTACATCTCATCGCCCGATGACACCAACTCGGCACCCAGCGCATGATCGTTCGCGAACACGCCCGTGGTGACATGGCCCAACGCAATTACCATCGCGCCAGTGAGAGTGGCAGCATCGACCACACACGCGGGCTTGAAGCGCTCCGCGTAGGTGAGGGCGTCACACAAAATCAAGCGGCCCTCGGCGTCCGTATTCAGAATTTCCACCGTCTGGCCCGACATGGATTTCACGATGTCGCCGGGGCGCGTGGCGTTGCCACCGGGCATGTTTTCGCAGGTGGGGACGAGCATCACCACGTTCAGCGGCAGTTTCATCATGCCCACGGTCTTCATCACGCCCAGCATCGAGCCCGCGCCGCACATGTCGTATTTCATCTCATCCATTTCAGCGGACGGCTTGATGGAAATCCCGCCCGTGTCAAAGGTGATGCCCTTGCCAATCATCACCACCGGTGCTGCGCCTTTTTTGCCGCCGTTGTGCTCCAGCACAATGAATTTCGGCGGCTGATATGAGGAGCGAGATACGGAAAGCAGCGTATTCATGCCGAGCTTTTCCATATCCTTTTTTTCGAGAACGGTGCACTTGAATTTGTACGCCTTGGCCAAGTCCTTCGCGGTCTGCGCAAGATAGCTCGGGGTGGCGATATTGGGCGGCAGGTCGCCAAGATTTCGCGTCAGACTCATGCCTTCGGCGATGGCTTCGCCAGCTTTGATGGCGGCCTTGACGGCTTTTTCGTCGTACTTGCCGTTGATGATGAAGGCAACTGACTTGCCGACATTTTTGCTGTCGGATTTCTTGGTGGCCGTGTAGCGATACGCCGCCGAGATGGACGCGATCACCGCCTGCTGAATTTTGACCGACATGTCTTTGGCGCTGCCCACGTTTACCGGCACCGCGACATCAGTGACGGCGGTGGATTTAAGTGCTTTGAACGTTGCCTGCGCGGCTTTGGTATAGGCGTCGTTGCTATATTTCTTTTCATCGCCGAGGCCGACCAGCAGCACGCGCGGCGCCTTGATTCCCGTGACGCCGTGCAACATCAGCGTCGAGCCTAATTTGCAACTCAAGTCACCAGACGCAATCGCCGCGCTGAGCGCGCCCTTTGCGGCGCGATCCAGTGCCTGACCGGTGGGCGAAAGTTGCTTTGACAAAAACACACCGGCCACCACGCAGTCGGTTTTGAGTTTCGAGACTTCACCGCCAACTATGCTAAATTCCACGTCGTTTCCCCTTCGCGTTGTAGACATGCGCGGGCACCTTGTGAGTGCGCGCGACCAAACGCAAATTATCGCTGTTTAGACAGACCTTCGTCAAAAACTGCGCGAATATTTTCCCTGAAGCGCCACGCCCGTGATTATTTTTCAGCGAAGTCTGACGCGTGAATTCACTCTGATCGGACTCGCGGTCGTCGCGGTGCTCTCGCCGATTTTGGTCGTCACCACGCTGCTCACCCTACTCAGGCAAGTCGCCAGCGGCAACGTCGAAGCCGAGGCGGTGATTGCGTTATTGGGGTTCGGATTCATCGCCACGCTGCCCGTAGTACTCGCACTCGCGCTATTCATTGCGGTACTCGTGACGCTCTCGCGCAGCTATCACGATAGCGAAATGCCGGTCTGGTTTGCGTCCGGGCTCTCAATTACGGCCTGGATCAGCCCCGTGCTTCGGTTCGGCCTACCGGTGGTCGGCGTGACGGCCGCGCTCAGCCTCGTGTTTACGCCGTGGGCCTTGTCGTCAAGCGAAGAATACAAGCGCATCTTGCGCAACAAAGACGAAGTGTCGCGCATTTCGCCCGGCGTGTTTATCGAATCGGGCAGTTCAGATCGCGTGATCTTCGTCGATAAAAATTCGAGCCTCGACGGCACGCTCGAAAACCCATTCATGCAAGACAATCGCGATGGACGCTTCGGTGTCGTCGTCGCCGAAAAAGGCTTCCAGCAGATTGCGCCAAACGGTGACAAGTTCGTGGTCTTGCAAAATGGCCGCCGCTACCAAGGCACGCCCGGCTCGCTCGATTTTCGCATCGTAGAATTTGACCGCATGTCGCAGCGGATCGAGGTCAAAGAAGCCCGCGTCGATGCGCCGCGTACGAAAGAACTCCCGACCATGACGCTCATCAACGAGCCCACGCCCGAACGCATCGCCGAGCTGCATTGGCGCATCGCCTTGCCGCTCGCAGCGCTCATCCTCTCGCTGATGGCGATCCCGCTATCGTTCGTCAACCCACGCTCGGGAACCTCGGTCAATCTTGTTTTCGCCATCGTCATTTTCTTCATTTACTACAACGTCTTGAACGTCTTGCAGAAAATGACTGCCGACGGCCATATTCCGGGCTGGCTGGGGCTTATGCCGGTGCATGTCGTCATGTTGCTGCTCTTGGCCGCGCTGTTTTCGCGACAACTTTTTTCGTTCAGGTGGTTGCTCAGTGCGAAGCGGTGAGCGCTGCAAAATTTGCCTACAGCACTCGATTCCGCTATGATGATGCGCTTCGCAGCGAACCTTCCAAGTCGCGGTAAAAGCGAAGTCGCAATTGCACGGAGAGGTGGATGAGCGGTTTAAGTCACACGCCTGGAAAGCGTGCGTAGGTTAATAGCCTACCGAGGGTTCGAATCCCTCCTTCTCCGCCAAAAAAGCAAAAAGCCTTGATTAGTCAGGGCTTTTTTGTTTTACGCGCCCGCTGGATTGGTAGCAATTTTGGTAGCAAAAATTGCTCACACTCCCGATTTACCTACGCACGAAACGCCGAACGCCGACCCCGCCAAACGGCAGCTAAACAAGCTGCTCTGCGGTGGACAAAATTACGCATATGAAATGCGCTGAAAAATTGGAAGCCTATGGCCAAACAGAAACTGTTCGCAAAAACGCCGTAGTCGCTATTGAACATCTCTTGACGGCATCGCCAGAATTTTTTGAGGCTGATTTATACCACGCTAGGCAACAGACCTTGGATGCTTGGTGCGAAACGCAGATTGACTTCCTGAAAAAGCTGCACGGCGAGGAAAATATTTTATGCGCGTACCTGCATTTAGATGAGAAAACGCCACACATTGAGGCGTTTGTTTTGCCAGTAGATAGGCAAGGGAAGCTGAACTGCCGCAGCTTCCTTGGCGGTGCCAAGAAGCTCTCTGAACTGCAGACAAACTACGCCAAGCAAAATGCAAAATTCGGGCTTAGGCGTGGTGCTAGTGGCAGCAATGCCGAGCACCAGAAAGTGAAGCAGTTTTACGAAGCAATCAACCAAAAAAGCGAGATAAATAATGCGGCGCTTGCACAAGCCCTGAAGCTTGACAAGCCGAGCTTCAGCGATAAGGTAAACATGGAAGATTACCTGGCTAAGCAAGAGAAAACGCTACATCGCTACATGACTGAAATGTTCAAGCCGGTGGTTCAAAAAAGCAAAGCTTGTTGAGCGGGCGGAACTGGTGGTAGAGGCTGAAAAAAAGCGGGAGGAGAAGATGAAAGCTGAAAAATTAAATCTGGAAAATGTCATTCGCGAACTTCGAAAAAGTGCTGAAAGGAGCCTTGCGCCGCTGCAGATGATCGATATGCTTACAGAAGAAAACGCCGAACTGAAAAAATCGCTTTCATGGTACGAGAAGAAATTTAATGAGCTTAAGGCAAAGGCTACACAGGTTAAAAAATTATAACGGCCACCGCCGAGCCGAAATCTAAGTTTAGGCAATAAGCTAGCCCCAGCTCAGCCCAGAATCCGCGCGAATTTGTTCAGCCATCGCTTCGGCAACGGAATTTGGTAAAACCCCAGTCATTTTTATTTCGTTGCCGTGGGACGTTGCGATAACGTAGTTGGCCTCTCCTCTCGGAGTGATATTCCTAAGAACCCCAACCTTTTGCACGTCTGTAAATGGAAGCTGTTGACCTTCAAATAACAAGCCATCTTTCGGACGGATGGTGATAGAACTTCGCTTGTTGTTAATTGCACGGTATCCAAGCACAAATGTGAAAATTACAGAGGCGACGAGAATAATTGCGCCCAGTGGCCCCAATTGGTCCATGAAGCGCTTATTAACAGTATCCACGATGCTAAGCACGAGGAAGGCTGGTGCGCAACTTGTCGGTACGAGTGCAAGAATCAGAAATGTGGAGACGACTCCGAGCCTTTTCGAGTTGGCCGATAGTTCAATTGAGCCATCTGGGTTTTGCGTCCGTTCAAATGCCTTGTTAAAGCTGCTTTCCATAAGCGTCGCACCTTTGCTGGTTACCGATTGGTTTCGTCGGGAAATGATAGCGCAAATGTGACGATAAGTCCGTGTTCAATTAGTCTGCATCATGCGGTAATCGGTAGTGCAACATTCTTTCTGTAAATTCGTTTCACCCAACGCCACAGAAAGACGAAAACGCCATGAGCATGAGAGATGAAGCCGCACACCCATTAGCCGAAGCATACCAATACTTACTCGACCACGGTCTTGACGGCGCAGGCGAAGATATGAGCGCGGCTGCCATCGGTGAGTGCGATGGTGGGGCCGGCGTAATCGATGAACAGTTTCTCGCCGGCGCGGTGGATCTGGCGCATGGAGCGCTTGAGTTGCCGGGCGAAGCGCCGGTAGTTGTCGCAGAACTGGGAGTAGGCGTAGGTCTGGCGGTCGGCGTGGGCGGCGCGGTATTCTTCCCATAACAGCATCAGTGTCATGCCTTTGCGGCGCAATTCCTGATGGATCAGACCGTAATCCGGCGGGACATAGTCGCGTGGCTTCTGGGGGGCAACCAGCAGCAATCGCTCGAGTGCGGCTTCGTCGTGGCATTGTACGGTCGGCCAGTCCAGCCCCGCCGATGCGGCCAGCCCCACATATTTGGTGACAACGCCTTTGGAAATGCCCAGCGCGGCGGCGATCTGTTCGTGTGAGAGCTTGGCGTCCAGCTTCAAACGCAGTACGTCTTTTATCTTACGCATATTGATCCTTGGTGCGGGCACGCTGTCTCCAGACAAAAAGCTGGAAGCGTATCCGCTCAGTTGCTCATATGCGTAACACCATTACTGCGTTGTATGACGCCGTTCCGGTATCGTGACCAATGATTCCGGTATCGTGACCGGCAATTCCGGACAGGGTCCGAAATCGGTCACGCTCGACCGGAATCGTCGGTCACGATGCTCCGGAATACCCAAATACACGTGCTGGTAGTCGAGTATGCCCACGGATGCCAATTCCGGGACAGCGGTTCCGTTGAGAGTGCCAGCGGCAACTTTCGCTAGCTTTTCAAAAATCTCATCTTCTCGAGATAAATCTATGAGCCTGTGGATACCTTCGAAAAAGCGACATATGACTTCCAAAGGCACCACACTATTAAAGCTACAAAAAAAGCACCCGCAACAATCCAAAGTAAACAATTTTTATCAGGTCGTCTCATTTTTTGCCTCGATAAATTGGAATTGCAAATATTGCCACATTGATGTGGCACACGTTCGCCCGCATTGGAGTTTTAGGCAAAAATATGCTACCTTTGGTAACACTTTAGGTATCGAGTTTTTCCACTATAACCAGCTACTAATCCAGCAAAATCAAGCGGTTGCGAGTGTGTTGGATTTCTCCCTCCTTCTCCGCTAAACAAACAAACGCGCCTCGAGCGCGTTTTTTGTTTGGTGGAGGCGAACGAGCCAACTGCTAACGACTTGACTGAGGCCTTCAGCGGCGCTTGAGTATCCGTTCTTGCCTCGGCGCCATCACTTTATTTTCCAGCCGAGCCGTCATCCACCGAACAGGCGTTTCGTCAGGATCGCAGGGTAGTCCTGCCGATGCCCAGCAACGAGGTACAGGTAGGTGTCCTTGCCGATCCGGCGGTAGAGCAATTTGTGGTGCGAGGAATACACGTGTTGGTAGTCGAGGATGCCCACGGATGCCAATTCCGGGACAGCGGATCCGTTGAGAGTGCCGGCGGCAACTTTCGCCAGCTTTTCAAAAATCTCATCTTCAGCTTTCTGCCATGCGACTTCGCCCCATTTGTTGAGCATGTAGTCCTGAAGCGAGAGCAAGTCCGTCTGTGCATCAGGCAGAATAATGATCGCCATTATTTACGGCTTTGGCGAGCGGCCCGCAATTGCGCCCTTGATTCCGCGACCGAAATGCCTTTTCCTTGGATGCGGTCCTTCTCGCCGAGGGCGATGATTTTCAGCGCGGCGATCAGCGCCTCTTTCTCCTGAAACTGCTGGACGCTTTCAATCACCATGGTGGCTTCGCCATTTTGCGTGATGACAAACGGATGCCCGTTCATTTCCAAATCTTCGGAAATCTGAGCCGCATGGCTCTTTAAGTACGAAATGGACTTGATGTTAGCGATGGATTGCATGTTGCCTCCTAGAATTCGATGGGTCTAAATTTAGTACCGAATTTAGTTGCTGTCAATGATTGGCGCATTGCAAGCGGGACTCTGTGGGTCAATACCGGATCGATTGCCCACGAGCCGCATGCTGCAACGAGAACCACGACCGGGAGCCCGATATGCGGATTCCGGCCTGCGATGCAAAAACGCAGCGATGAAGCTGCACACAGTAGATAACGGCGCGAGTAGATAACGGCACGTTCACTTTCCTGGTCGTCCGCATCATCCATGGGAGCGGCAACTAAGCCGGGGAGGCGTCATTTCCGCCAGTCACCCAACTCATATAGATGACCTACTTGACTTTGCCCAACTCACTGCATAGAGTGTTTCCTTGGTTGTCTTGTCCTCTTTGGACGAGAACAGGTGAATTGGGGCGCGCTGAATGTCCTGCGGCACGCCAAATACAACAACACTGGACGAGGAGAATCGCATGAAGCACAGTACCAATCGACTACACGCGCCGAAGATCAATCGTAATTTCGCTCCGGCGGTCGCCACCTTGGCCGCACTTGTCGCTGGCGTGGTGAGCGCGCAGCAGACGGCACCTGCCAAAGCAGGCGAATCCGAAAAGCTCGATGTCATCAACGTCACCGCCACCAAGCGGAGCGAGCCGTTGCAGACGGTGCCGATTGCGATCACCGTCATTGATGGTGCGCAGCTCGAGCGCTCGAATCTCAACACGCTGGGCGCGATCACCTCACAAACGCCGACCGTGAATTTCCGCACCGGTGCGTCGAACAAGGACACGTCCCTGTTTATTCGCGGCGTCGGTACGATTACCACCTCACCGGGTGTGGAGCCGACCGTTTCGACCGTGATTGACGGCGTGGTCACGGCGCGCCCCGGCCAATCCACCATGGATCTACTCGACATTGATCGCGTTGAAGTCTTGCGCGGCCCACAAGGCACGTTGTTCGGTAAGAACGCGTCGGCGGGTGTGATCAATATCGTTACGCGCTCGCCGGGCAAGGAAACGGAGCGCTACATCGACCTCGGCTACTTTCAGGGCGGCGAAAAACGCTTGCGCGTGGGCGTGTCAGGCGAGTTACAGCCGGACACCGTTCGCGGTTCGTTTTCGCTGCTGCATGGTGATTACGACGGCAACGTAACCAATGTGTTTAACGGCAGCAAAGTCAACGGCTACAAACGCGATGGTGGCCGCGCGAAATTGGAAATCACCGCCAGCCGCGATTTCAAGGCAACTCTCATTGCCGACTACATGAAATCGCGCGACAACGGCCCGACCGGCGTGGTGGTCGGTACGACGCTGACGTCTTATCCGCTCGGTGTGGTCACACAGAATCCCTTGTACGCCGCTGCTTTGTTGCCAGTCGTGCCTTCGGCCACCAACCGCAGCATCAACAGCGAAATGGAAACCCGCGTCGCCGATACCAACTCCGGACTTTCTGCGCAGCTGGATTGGAATCTTGGCGGCAATACGCTGACCTCAATCACGGCCTATCGCAAATGGGAGAACAACCAGTTCCAGGATCAGGATCGTCTATCGACTGTCTATCGCAATTTTGCGCAGACGGCCGACGTGGGCAATTTGAATTTCAATCAGACCACGCAGGAACTCCGGCTCGCGTCGCCCAAAGGTCAGTTTTTTGATTACGTCGCCGGCGTTTTTTACATGAACGCAAAGAACAACGAGCGCTACCAGCGCGACGTGACGCGCTGTGCGGCCAGTACCGCCACCGCGTTGGCGTCGGGATTGGTGCCATGTTCGGCGGGCTCACTGACAGTCGATTCGGGCGTGGCCAATTACGGGATCCGCAGCAAGAGCACGTCTGTATTCGGCGAAGGTAATTTCAATTTCAGCAAAGAGCTACGCGGTGTTGCTGGGCTGCGTTACACCACCGACGACTTGTCGTATTTCCATGGGCGCACGTCCACCCAGGCCGCCGCGTTTCCTGGCGTGCAACCAGCGACCAACAGTGCTGGTTCGACCAAAGAAAACGCATTCTCCGGGCGCATCGGCCCGCAGTTTGATCTAAGCAAAGACACGATGATCTATGCCACCGCCTCGCGCGGCTACAAGGGGCCAGCGTTCAACGTGTTCTTCAACATGCTGCCGTTCAGTGGCACCGTGCCGCGTGACGCGATTCCGCTGAAACCGGAGACATCCGATTCCTACGAGATCGGACTGAAAACCACCGCGTTCGACAACCGCTTGCGTTTCAACGTCGCCGCATTCGATAGCAAGTACAAGAACTACCAAGCCAACATTCAGGATCTGGTCGTCACGACCGTCGTGACACGGCTGATTAATGCAGGTGAGGTGTCCACGCAGGGCGTTGAAGTCGATTTCGCGGCCAAGCTCTCGAAGGAATTCACGCTCTCCGGTGCGGCCGCCGCGATCAAGGCGCGAATCGACAAGTTCAATTGCCCGGTCGGCGCGTCGGTGAGCTGTAATGTGGATGGCAAGCCATTGCCGTTCTCGCCAGACACCCGTTTCAATATCCGTGGCAATTACAAGGTGCCGCTCAACAGCGCGCTGGGCATGGATATTGGTGTGGACTACAACTGGCAGAGCAAAGTCTTGTTTGACATCAGCCAAGCGCCCGATACCTACCAAAACGCCTACGGCATTGTTAACGCCATGGTGTCGTTGACCGACTCATCGAGCGGTTGGCGCGTCGCCTTGCTCGGTAAGAATCTGGGCAACAAATCGTACGCCGCAGCCTTGGCAACGGGCGGTACGTTTGTGGTGCGGGCGGTGCCGCGTGATGACCAACGCTACTTCGGTATCAACGCGCGCCTCGATTTCTAGGTTCGCCGTTATCGACAAAGCGCAGCCAGCGTAAACTGGCTGCGCTTTGTTTTTTGCGCACAAAATTCCACGACCGGAGTAGCTGTTGCCGAGCACACCCACGCGCCGTCCGCTTGAATCCCTACGCAGCCAGCGCTGGCTCGCTAAGGACGATATGCGCTCGTTCGCGCACCGCCAGCGCCTGCAACAGCGCGGCCTGCGACGCGATGAATTTCTCGGTAAGCCGGTCATCGCCATCATCAACACTTGGAGTGACCTCTCGCCTTGCCACGCGCATCTGCGCGAACGTGCGGCCTCGATTCGCGATGGTATTTTGCAGGCGGGCGGTTTTCCCGTGGAGCTACCTGCGCTCTCGCTTGGTGAAGTGATGGTGAAGCCAACCACGATGCTCTACCGCAATCTGCTGGCGATGGAAGTTGAAGAGCTGCTGCGCTCGCATCCGGTCGATGGGGCAGTATTGCTGGGCGGATGCGACAAGACGACGCCGGGGCTGTTGATGGGCGCGGTCAGCATGGATATTCCGGCGCTGTTTTGTCCGGCCGGACCGATGCTCAATGATCGCTATCGCGGGCAAGCCGTGGGCGCAGGCACGCACACCAAAAAATTCTGGGACGAATACGTTGCCGGCAACATTGCGCAGCCCGAGTGGATCAAGCTCGAAGCGAAAATGACCCGTTCACCGGGCACCTGCAACACCATGGGCACGGCCAGTACCATGACGGCGATAGTTGACGCCATGGGCTTTACGTTGCCCGGCGCGTCGAGTATCCCGGCGATGGATGCGCACCACCCGCGCATGGCGTCGGCGTGCGGGGTGCGCATTGTCGATATGGTGTGGGAAGACTTGCGGCCCACGCTTGTTTTGACACCGGCGGCGATCAAGAATGGTGTGGCGACCTACATGGCGCTAGGTGGCTCGACCAACGCCGCAATCCATCTGATCGCGCTCGCCGGGCGCGCAGGCATCAGGCTCACGCTCGCCGAAATGGATTTGGTTGCGCGGCAGATTCCGGTGCTGGCGAATCTCTTTCCGTCCGGCGAAAAATTGATGGAAGACTTTTTTTTCGCTGGTGGCCTGCCGGCCCTGCTCAACGAAATTCGTCCGCATTTGGCGCTAGATGCGATGACCGTCACCGGCAAAACACTGGGCGAAAATATCGCGTCTTGCAAGTCAGAGGATGCCGACGTGATTCGCCCGCTCAATGCGCCCGTTGCTCCGGGAGCCGCGCTGGCTGTGCTGTTTGGCAATATCTGCCCCGATGGCGCCGTCATAAAGCCATCTGCGGCGAGCGAAAAATTCTTCAAGCATCGTGGCGCAGCGCTCGTGTTTGATTCCAACGCCGATATGCTCGCGCGCATTCATCAGCCAGATTTAATCGTGGACGAAAACACCGTCCTCATCTTGCGTCACGGCGGGCCCAGAGGCGCACCCGGCATGCCGGAGTGGGGCAACCTGCCCATCCCAAAAAAACTGCTGGCGCAGGGCATTCGCGACATGGTGCGCATCTCGGATGCACGCATGAGCGGGACGCACTTTGGCACCTGCGTGGTACACGTCGCGCCCGAAGCGGCGGTGGGCGGGCCGCTGGCGCTCATTGAGACTGGCGACATGGTGGTACTCGATATTGAAGCGCGTAGCGTCAATATCGAAGTCGCTGCCGACGTTCTCGCCCAGCGCCGCGCGGCGTGGAAAGCCCCCGCGACCGCCTACGCGCGCGGCTACACGCAACTCTACGTTCAGCACGTCACGCAAGCGCCCGAGGGCTGCGACTTCGATTTTTTGGCGGGCAATGCGCCTACGCCCGAACCAGCTATTTATTAGGAAATTTCAATATGGATCCATTGCCAAACCCGTTTCGCGAATTACTTAAACAACCCACAATCCCGCTGGGCACTTGGCTGATGTCGGGCACGGCCTCGACCGCCGAGGCGATGGGCTGTATCGGCTTTGACTGGCTGGTCGTCGATATGGAGCACGTCGCGATTGATTACAAAGATGCGTATCAGATCCTGCAAGCCATCGCCGGGACGCGCGCCGTGCCGGTGATTCGGCTGGCGTGGAACGATCAGGTGTTGGTCAAGCGTGCGCTCGACATTGGCGCGCAAACGTTGATGTTCCCCTTTGTGCAAAACGCTGACGATGCCAAACGCGCGGTGGCATCGACGCGCTACCCGAAAGCTGGTGAAACATCGCCGGGCACGCGCGGCTTCGCCGCGGTGCATCGCGCCAGCCGCTACGGCACCATTCCTGATTACGTGAGCCGCGCCAATGATTCGATCACGCGCATGATTCAGCTCGAAACGCCCGCCGCTATTGACCAGCTCGAAGCCATCGCGGCCGTCGATGGCGTCGATGCGCTATTCATGGGGCCCGGCGATTTGTCGGTGGCGATGGGGCAGCCGGGCAATGTGGCGCATCCTGATTTGCAAGCCACACTCAAGCGCTGCGCCGAGCGCGCACGCGCAATCGGCAAACCGATCGGCATCGTCGGCCCGACGCCCGAGATGGTGCAAAAATTTATCGAGTACGGCTACAACTACGTCGCGGTCGCGTCTGACATGGGCATGATGATGCGGCAGGCGAATGCGTTTTTCGCGGCGATGAAGCCCGCGCTTGCGAAGCCGTTATCTACTGGCGTGTATTAACCCGATGACTGAATCCAGTACCAGCGGTGTCAAATTTAGCCGCGTCGTCAAACGCTACGACAGCGGTGCGGATGTCATTCATGGCATCGACTTGGAAATTCATCGCGGCGAGTTTGTGGTGTTCGTGGGGCCTTCCGGCTGCGGTAAATCCACACTGATGCGCATGGTCGCCGGGCTGGAATCCATCACCAGCGGCAGCATCGAAATTGAAGGACGCGTAGTCAACGACCTGCCACCGCGCGAACGCGATATTGCGATGGTGTTTCAGGACTACGCGCTGTATCCGCACAAATCTGTGTTCGAAAATTTAGCGTTTGGTCTGCGCTTGCGCAAAACCCATGCTGCCGACATTGATCGACGCGTAAACGAAGCGGCCGAGATTTTGAAAATCACGCACCTGCTGGAGCGCAAGCCGCGCGCACTTTCCGGCGGGCAACGACAGCGCGTGGCGATGGGGCGCGCGATTGTGCGGAAGCCCAAGTTATTTTTATTCGACGAGCCGCTATCGAATCTCGATGCCTTGCTGCGCGCTGAAATGCGGACTGAAATTAAGAAGCTGCATCAGCGCATCGGTGCCACCACCATTTATGTCACGCACGATCAAGTTGAAGCGATGACCCTCGCGGAACGCATCGTGGTGCTGTCGGAGGGAAAGATCATGCAGGTTGGTACCCCGGATGATATTTACCATCGCCCTCAATCAAAATTTGTCGCCGGTTTTACGGGTTCGCCGCCGATGAATTTTTTGGCAGTACAGGTCGTAGATGCACAGGGCAAGCTCGCCATCGGCGATCAGCAAGTCGCGCTCACGGACGCGCTTGCCAACGTCGTTCGCGAACGTGTCGGGCAGCCAGTTGAATTCGGCTTGCGCCCGGAAGACATCTCGCTCACCACCGACACCGAACATTCGGTCACCGCGCAAGTGGTGGTGGTAGAACCATTGGGCGCAGAAATCTTGGTCACTTTTGCCATCGCTGGCAGCGAAATCATTGCGCGCCTGCCGCCGGACACACGCTTGCGCCCCGGCGAGGCCACACGCCTTCGTTTCAATATGGGCAAGGCGCAGTTGTTCGATCCAACTAGCGGCGCTGCATTGCGCGCGACTTAGCCGATGCGCGCACTTTGTTTTATTGTTGCTCTGTTGTTCGCGGTCCCTGCGCAAGCGGAAACACTGCTGCGCGTCTACGTCGGCGGGCAGCAACGTCCTGACTTGATGCGCGCGCTGTTCGCCGATTACATGGCGGCCAATCCGGGTGTGACGGTGAAGCTCGAAGTCGGCGGTGCCAGCTCTGATCTGCACCAAAAATATCTCAATATGGTCTTGACTGCGCGCGACACCACGCTCGATATTTTTCTGATCGACGTGATTCGTCCAGCGCAATTTGCCGGTGCGGGCTGGGCGGAACCGCTTGATAAATATCTCGGTGCCGAACGCGAGGCGGTGATGTCGCGTTACTTGCCCGCCTATCGTGAGGCGGACACGGTAAACGGGCAGATCTATGCCTTGCCCGCACTCGCGGATTCACTCTTTTTGTACTACCGAAAAGACCTGCTGCAAAAATATGATTTGCCGATTCCCACCACTTGGCCTGAACTCGCGGTGATCGCGAAGGCGATTCAGCTCCGCGAAAAAAATCCGCAGTTGCAGGGCTTGAGCTTCCAAGGAAAAGCCGTCGAAGGGGCAGTCTGCACCTTCCTGTTGCCGTACTGGAGTCAGGGCGGCAACATCATCAGCGCCGACGGCAAGATCGCGTTTGATCGCGCCAAAGCCGCCGCCGGTCTGGCGATGTGGCAGGGCATGGTCAAGGACGGTGTGGCGAAGGCCAATATTTCGGAAGTCAGCACCGACGACACGCGCAAAGAATTCCAAGCGGGCAGGGTGGTGTTCGCCGTCAACTGGGGATACGCGTGGAATCATTTTCAAACCGGCGCTGGCACCAAGGTGGCCAACAACGTGGGCGTCGTGAAATTGCCCGCCATGCCCGGTGGCGAATCGGTATCGTGCATGGGCGGCTGGAATTGGGCGGTATCAGCGTTTTCAAAACACAAAACGGAATCGGTGAAGTTGGTGCGTTGGTTAGCCAGTGCGGAAGTGTCAAAAACCTTGGCGATCAAAGGCTCGTTCCATCCCGTGTTTCCGAATCTCTACACGGATGCTGAGGTAGTTGCTGCCGTGCCATGGTTTGCGGATGCGCTGCCGGTGGTGCAGACCGCGCGTCCGCGCCCGGTAAGTGCCTCGTACAAAATGATTTCAGATGCGCTGCGCATTAATACTAATACAGTCATGGCCGGTGTGAAAACGCCCGAGCAGGCGTTGACGGAAATTGAGCAGCGGATTGCGCGGGCGTTACGATGAATAGGAATGGGATGAAATTCACCGCGCGACGGGCAAAGTCGCATTTGGTAACCTCGGTGCATGCGTGTAAGCGCCCGCGTGGGCACGCTGCACTTTGCCCACCCTACATGCCTCAGCCTGTCATGCTGAGCGTAGCGAAGCATCTCATCCCGCAAAACTTGGGCAGTGCTCGCGTGCAAGCGGATGAGATTCTTCGGCGCGATGAAGCCGCGCCTCAGAATGACAGTTCCATGCGCGGTGCGCATCGCGAGCGGGCAACACCGTGAATCGCAGCCTTTACAACCGCATCATCGACCCAAGCGAAACCGCGCTCGCGTGGGCATTGCTTACACCGGCGATCCTGTTCATTCTTGCCATTGTCGCGTACCCCGTCACGACGCTAATCTACAACAGCTTCCATGATCTGCGCTTCGCGCGCGGGGTGCCGATGCGTTTCGTCGGCATCGAAAATTATTTGGCGGTCGCGAACGATTTGATGTTTTGGCGCGCGCTGAAAAATACTCTCATCATCACCGTGGTCACCGTGCCCGGCGCGTTGTTGATTGGCTTGGGGTTGGCGATGTTGGCGAACTTACCGTTTCGCTATCGTGCCCCCGTGCGCCTCGCGTTGCTGTTGCCGTGGGCGTTGCCGTTAGCGTTTGTGGGTCTCATCTTCGCGTGGTTTTTTCACAGCGAGTACGGCATCATCAATGATGTCATTCGCCGCTTCGGTGGCACCCCGCAAATTTGGTTCAATTCGCCCGCGCTGACCATGATGGCGATTTGCGTCACCACGATTTGGAAGACCTCATCGTTCATGGCGCTCATTTTGCTCGCGGGTTTGCAAACCATTCCTGCGTCACTCTACGAAGCTGCTGAAGTCGATGGCGCATCGCGCTGGACGCAGTTCCGTGAAATCACCTTGCCGCTGCTGGTGCCGTCCATGTTGGTGGCGCTGATTTTTCGCACGCTCACTGCGATTCAATCGTTCGATATTCCCTTCAGCATGCCCGGCCCCGGCGAGGAATCGCAGACGCTGGCGATGTACATCCATCTCAATACCGTCGATTACCTCGACCTGGGCTACGGCTCGGCGTTGGCGGTGTGCATGTTTGCGCTGTCGATGGCGACCACGTTTGTGTATCTGCGTTATGTTCGTGGAGGCGAAGAGTGACCAATCTCTTCTCATCAAAATCGCTACGCTGGATTGCCGGCGGGCTGGTGATTATCAACGGTGTTTTTCCTGCGATCTGGATATTGCTGACCTCGCTCAAAGGCGAAGCAGAACTCACGCAAAAACCGATCACATGGTTGCCGCAAAACCCGACGCTCGCCAACTACATCGCAGCGTTTACCGATCAACCGCTGCCGGTGTATTTGCTTAATAGCGCCATCGTTGCACTGCTGTCGATGGTAGTGAGTCTGACGCTCAGTACGCTGGCGGCCTATGCGATTGCGCGCCTGCAGCTTCCGCGTCGCAAATTGATCCTCACCACCATCATCGCGGTCTCGATGTTTCCGCTGGTGACCTTGATGGTGCCGCTGTTTGAAATCACGCGCGGGCTCAATCTCTTGAATAGCTATTGGGCGCTGGTGTTGCCGTACACGGTGTTGAACTTGCCGATCTGCACCTTGATGCTGGTGAGCTTTTTTCAGGACATTCCGCGTGATCTTGAAAACGCGGCGATGATCGACGGCTGCACGCGCGTCGGCAGTTTGTTTCGCGTGGTGTTGCCACTCGCGGCACCGGGTGTATTCACGGCAGGTATCATCGCCTTCGTCAACGCGTGGGATGAATTCTTGTTGTCGTTGTCGATGAACGCGGCGGTGCAATATCGCACGCTGCCGGTCGGCATTCAGTTGTATCAGGGTGAATGGGCGTTTCCGTGGCCAGTCATTTCGGCCGCGTTGGTGGTGGCGATGGTGCCGGTGGTGATCGTCATCATCGTCTTTCAGGACAAGGTCGTGGCCGGTCTTACTTCTGGTGGTTTGAAAGGTTAGTGAGCCGAAACACCAGCACTGGCGAGGTGTTTGGCGTTTTTTAATATGTGGGGTATGCGTTAGATGGTGTCAAACGAATCCATTCATCAAGCGGATTTTCAACGGCTGGCCGAGGTACGTGCGGTGTCGGCGACGACCAGCGAAGCGCGTTTTACGGTCGATGGAATTTTCTTGTCGATCACCGCGCATGCAGAAGGGTTGTTGCGATTGCGCATCGGTGAATCGCAGTTGCCGGATTACGGTTTGTTGCAGCAAGCCGCCGCAGGCTCACTCACGGTCAGCGAAATCAAGGGACACTGGCGCATCGCAAGCGGTGACGCGGAGCTAGAAATTTACGCGCAACCATTTCGCATCGTATTGAAGCGTGACAGCAAGGTCGTGTTGGAATCCATCACTGACCAACATTTTCGTGGCCGCACTCGTTTGCCGATTTTTGGCGTCACGACCAATGGTGACAAGCGCTGGTGCGCATCCTTCGCGCTCGCCAGTGACACGGCGGTCTACGGCTTCGGCGAAAAATTTGGGCCGCTCAACAAGCGCGGGCAACTCGTCCGTGGCCGCACCGAAGATGCGCTGGGTGTAAACACGGAATTGTCGTACAAAAATATTCCGTTTTGCTGGAGCCCGGATGGCTGGGGCTTACTTGCACACACGCCCGGCCTGACGCGTCACGGTGTGGGTTTTCCGCAATGGTCGCACCGCAGCTATGTGCTGGAAGTCACCGACGACGCGCTCGATTTATTTTTGTTTGCAGGTTCGCCTGCCCATATCCTCAATCAATACACCGCACTCACCGGTCGCCCAGTGGTGCCACCGCTGTGGAGCTTTGGCATGTGGCTATCGCGTGCGTTCTACAAGACGCCTCAAGACGCTATCGACACCGTCGCAGAATTACGCAAACGAAACATCCCCTGCGATGTCATCACGCTCGATGGCCGCGCCGCGTGGGAGGTACGCACGCGGTTCGCGTTTGAGTGGGACAAATCACGTTTCGACGATCCGAAAAAAATTCTCGCCACGCTCAAATCATTCAACCTAAAAGTCTGCGCGTGGGAATATCCGTTCGTGTCGATTCACAACCCGCTGTTTGCTGAGCTTGAAGCCAAAGGCTGGCTACTAAAAAAAGCTGACGGCAGCGCCTATGTGTTCGACTGGGTAAAAGACCCGACTGATAATCCATTCGGCAGCGTGCTCACACCGTTGCCGCCATCCGGCGCGCTCGATTTCACGCATCAAGATGCGGCGAAATTTTGGGCAGACAGTCACAACAAACTATTTGACGATGGCGTCGATGTCATCAAAACCGATTTCGGCGAGCAGGTGGAGGACGACATGCACGCGCACAACGGTGACACTGGCGCGCGGCTACACAACGTCTACCCACTTTTGTACAACCAATGCGTGTTTGATGCAACACAGCGCTACAACGATCAACACGGACGCGGTGCCGCGATGGTGTGGGGACGCGATGGCTTCATCGGTAGCCAACGATTCCCGATGCAATGGGGTGGCGACCCGCAGACCGATTGGGAGGGCATGGCTGCCAGTATTCGTGGTGGGCTCGGCTACGGCATGAGTGGTGTGCCGTACTACGCTAGCGATGTCGGTGGCTTTTATGGCGCGACGCAACCTGACCCGGAGTTGTATTTGCGCTGGACGGCGAACGCAATTTTTTGCTCGCACTTTCGTTATCACGGCATCGGGGAACGCGAGCCGTGGGCGTTGGGTGCTGAGGTCGAAGCGGTCGCCAAAAAACTTCTCGCATGGCGCTATCGCTTGATTCCATACATCGCGGGTGCTGCCGAACAGGCCGCCAACACTGGCTTACCGCTGATGCGCGCGATGGCGCTGGCGTTCCCGCATGACCGAATGGCGCGTAGCTTCGAAGGCCAATACTTGTTCGGCGATGCGCTGTTAGTGGCACCGATCATTCGCGCGGGCGGCAGCGTCGAAGTGCATTTCCCCGCTGGCAATGATTGGTTCGATCTGGATACCGGCGAAAAAATCAGTGGGGGCACGACCCGCGTCATCCAAAAAGCCATCGACGAATTACCCGCGTGGGGACGCGAAGGTTACGTCTTGTGTTTGGGTGCTGCGGTATTGCACACGGGCGAAATTTCGCTGACGGCACCGGTCACTGAAGTCCGCATATTTGGTCAGCCGCGTCATGCGGTGACGGTGATGAATTCGGTGGTGTCAGTGTCAATTGAGAACGATGAAGCATGGTTAAACGGAATCTCCGCAGGCGCGTGTCGCACCACTCCCGGCTGGCGCGCAAGCGAGGAGGGCGGTCGGGTGCGAATCGCGCGCGTATGAGTTTGCAAACTGCGCCAATGGTCCTGCGCGCTGGCGACGCCGCACTCACGCTATGTCCCGCAACTGGCGGTGCCATCGCGCGCTATCGTTGGCGTGAACACGACATCCTGCGCCCGGCCAGCGATGCAGCAATCCGCGATCAACTGGTACGGCAAATGGGTTGCTATCCGCTGTTGCCGTATAGCAATCGCATTGGTCACGCGCGCGTTGAGGTCGATGGTGTCGTGCACGAATTGCGCGCCAACTTTGCGCCAGAGCCGCACGCGGTGCATGGCTTTGCGTGGCAGCGCCAGTGGCAGGTTGCGGCACACGATGCACATAGCGCAAGACTTGAATTGCAGCACACGCCTGATGCAGATTGGCCGTTCGCCTGCGATGCAGCACAAACCATCGCGCTCAGTGATGACCAATGCACGGTGGGCCTGAGCGTGACCAATCGCGATTCACGCATCATGCCAGCGGGGCTGGGTTTCCATCCATACTTCACCCTGCAAGAGCACACGACGCTCACCACGCAATGGAATAGCATGTGGACAATGAACGAAGAAAAACTACCGACAACATTGGTGAACATCCCGCCCGAGGCTGACTTCGCACGTGCGCGCGCAGTGGCGGGTTGGCAAGTCGATCACTGTTTTGCTGGATGGAGCCGGGACGCGGTGCTCGATTACCAAACGCACCGCGTACACATCACCGCCAGTGAAAATTGCGATCACGTGGTTTGTTATGTGCCGAGCGATGGCCGGGCGTTCATCGCCATCGAGCCCGCAACGCACGCCAACAATGCGCTGCAACGTAATCCCGGCACGATGCGCTGGCTGAAACGCGGAGAATCATTCGAGATTGCGATGACATTGACGATGCAAACCGTAGACAGCCATGCGTGAATTGGGAACCGCGAAACTATTGCTCGACGCACACGCCGCGCTAGGCGAATGCCCACTATGGAGCGACACGGAACAGGCGTTGTATTGGGTCGATATTTCTGGCCGCACGATTCATCGCTTCAACCCTGCGACCGGACTCGATGCACATTGGTCGATGCCCTGTGAGCCCGGCTGCATTGGCCTCGCTGCATCCGGTGGCGTAGTCGCAGCACTACGCGATGGCTTCTATCGGTTTCATCCTGACACGGCCACGTTGAAAAAAATCGCCGACGCACCTTACGACACGCGCGAGTTTCGATTCAATGATGGCCGCTGCGACGCCGAGGGACGGTTCTGGGCTGGCGCAATGTATGAGCCAAGAACGGCGGCACTCGCCGGCATGTTTTGCCTCGAACGCAGCCATTCACGGGCAGGTTGGGGTGTGAATGATGACTGGGGCGTGAAGGTCAGCAACGGCATGGCGTTCAGCATTGATGAGCGCACCGTGTACCAAGCCGATACGCCCAATCACGTCATCTACCAATTCGCGTTCGATCCCATTAAAGGAAGCGCGAGCGGGCGCAAAGAATTCGCACGTGTGGCCGCCAACCGCGAATCACCTGACTACGGCGGTCGTCCCGACGGTGCGGCGATAGATGTGAACGGCAATTACTGGAGCGCGCAATACGAAGGTGGCCGCGTGCTGCGCTTCGCACCAAGCGGTGAAGTGACTGGCGTCGTGCACGTCCCCGCGCGGCGCACCACCATGGTCGCGTTTGGTGGTGCGCACATGAAAACACTGTTCATCACCACCGCCCGCGATGGTGCCAGCGCTGCTGAGTTGGCGCACGATCCGCATGCAGGGGGAATTTTTTCCATTGACGTCGATGTCGCCGGGTTGCGTTCACCGCGCTATGTTGATTGATCCAAACCACGATGCAAACCAACCATGACCCAATACCCCAGCCTACAACATCGCGTCGTCTTCATCTCCGGCGGCGCATCCGGCATCGGTGCTGCCCTCGTCGAACACTTCGCGCTGCAAGGTGCCAAGGTCGCGTTCTGTGACGTGGATGACACCGCGAGCGCCGCGCTGATTGCCTCCCTAGTCCACGCGCAGCACGCACCAATTTTTTCGCACTGCGATGTTTGCGACATCCCCGCGTATCAAAAAGTGTTGGCCGATGTCGCTACTCGTCACGGCGCGATTCGTGTGCTCATCAATAATGCCGGCAACGATCAGCGCCGCAGCCTTGAAGAACTTACGCTGGAAAATTGGGAAAGCGCGCTCGCGCTCAACTTGCGTCATCACGTGTTTGCGATTCAGTCAGTTGCACCGGCGATGGCGGCGGCAGGTGGCGGCTCGATCATCAACCTCGGCTCGGTGTCGTGGATGCGCGGGCGGCCAAATTTATTGGGCTACACGGCGTCGAAGGCCGCAATTTCCGGCATCTCACGCACCCTTGCACGCGAGCTAGGTGAGAACAATATCCGCGTCAACGCACTCGTCCCCGGTGCCATCGTCACGCCGCGTCAACAAGCGCTGTGGCGCGATGCCGATGAAGACAAAAAATTTATTGATTTACAGTGCTTAAAAATCCGCCTCGATCCATCGCATGTTGCGCGCACGGCGTTGTTTCTGGCCGCTGACGATTCAGATGGTATTACCGGGCAAAACATCATTGTGGACGCGGGGCTGGCGCAGGTTTCAGTCGCGGGATAACTTGAGAGAGGAAAAACATTCATGAAAAAATTATTCGCACTATTGGCATCACTCGCAATCTCAGCGTCGTTCGCGCAAACCTACCCAACCAAACCGATCACCGTCATCGTGCCCTTTGGCCCCGGTGGCACCACCGATTTGATGGCGCGCTTGCTGCAAGCGGAATTTGAAAAAGTGGTTGGCGGCGCCCTCATTGTGAGCAACAAAGCCGGTGCCGGTGGTGCCATCGCCATGAGCGAAGTCGCGCGCGCCACGCCGGATGGCCACACCTTGGCGATGACCACGATTGGTCCGCAAGTGCTGCAACCAACACTCAAAAAACTCAGTTACCAAAGCGATAGTTTTGACTTTATTTGCGGCACCTATGACGTGCCCTTGATGCTGATGGTCACACAGGATTCGCCATTCAAATCGCTCGCTGATGTGATCGCATTCGCCAAACAAAACCCCGGCAAGCTCACCTATGGCTCGTCAGGGCAGGGCACCGCGCTACACATCGCGATGGCTGCGGTCATGAAGCGCGCGGGTGCAGAGGCTCTGCACGTTCCGTACAAAAGCACCGGCGAGATGGCCACGGGTCTACTCGGCAAGCACATCATGATCTTCGCCGAAACACCCGCCGTGGCCACGCAATATCAGTTGCGCCCACTCGCGATACTCGCCGAGCAGCGTCTGGAATCACACCCGGCGGTACCGACCGGAAACGACGCCGGTGTGGACGTGAAGGGCGCGGTATGGGGCGGGCTGGTGGCACCGAAAGGGTTGCCTGTGGAGGTGCGCAATCGCCTGCAAACGGCCTGCGCCAAGGCTACCGCGAGTGATGCTTACAAGACGGGCGCAACCCGATTAAATAGCCCGCTCGTGTACCGCGACGGCGCGGCGTTTGCTGCGTTCGCCGCCAGCGAAGCCAAGCTCTATGCGGCAGCGGTGCGTGAATTTGGGCTGGAGGAAAAGTAGCGCCTACCACCCCTCATCCCCCGCCTTCTCCCTCGGGAGAAGGAGCCGTTGGCGCTCCGATGAGGTCGCGGTGAAAGTTTTAACGGTGACCAATGGCCGCAAAAGCCCTTCTCCCGAGGGGGAAGGGTTGGGATGAGGGTGATTCCGGCAGTATTGATCCGGAAATGAAATTATTCGTAGTGCGTGTAGCCCGGAAGTCCCTGTGGGACGCTACGCTCCTTCCGGGCTACGGCAAAGTTCTGACCCTCGAAAAAAAATTTTGCAGTCCGCCGAAGGGCTGGATTGATAGCACTTCACTTGCGGATGTCGCCCCAGAAAACTGAAAATCGAATAAGTCGCAAACAGAATGCAACACTACACTAGCCGCGCTCGTTCTTCGCCAGATCACTAAAGTATTCGTAGTGTTCCGTGTTCACCAGCGAGCGGCGAAACTCCACGGGTACGTCGTTAAACGTCATCGCCACGCGCCGGATCTCCAGCAGTGGCTCACCGGCCTCGATGCCCAATACTCCGGCGCTATCCGCGTCGGCACGGCGTGCGCGCAGCCGCTCAGCCGAGCGCACCACGCTTACGCCAAAGGCCGTTTGATAGAGGTGATAAATCGTGTTAGGGCGGTTGCGGAACTTGGCTTCGGTGAGTTTCGGAAACATTGCTTGCGGAATCACGATACTGTCGAAAATGATCGGTCGCGCGTCTAGGCGCAACACGTTGCGGATGCGAAAAACCTTTGCGCCGAGGGCAATATTGAGGTGCTGCGCTTCTTCCGCGTCGGCCTTGCTGCGGGCAAACGAAAGCATCATGACTTCCGGCGTTTCCTTGCTGCCATCGTCGCGCACGATATGAAAAAAATGAAACATCAGGCGTTCGCGATTGTGTGCGGCGACGAAGGTGCCACGTCCTTGCTGGCGAACGAGGATGTTTTCGCTGGCCAGCTCATCGACGGCTTTTCGCACCGTGCCAATCGCCACATCAAACCGCTCCGCCAATTTGCGCTCGGCGGGGATTGCTGTGCCGGGCTTCCATTCACCGCTACTAAGCGTTTCGGTGAGCAGGCGTTTCACTTCTTTGTAGAGCGGCGTATCGAGCGCGGCACCAGCGGCGAGTTTGTGTTGGCGCGCGGGATCTTCCCATTTCGGCATGGCATTGGGCTCAGTTGAACGTGTCATCATCATAACCAACCGGCATCAATCAAACAACTCATCTAGATGATCTATTTGACTTTGCCGGTCGCAGTGAATACCATCATTACTGGCTTTTGATTTCTTGAGGATTGAACGATGATTCACTTTGTATTGCATGAAGCACACGACACCGTGGCGGTGGCAGTGGTCGAAGGTATCAAGGCCGGCACCGATCTCACCGCTTGGATCATGGATGACGACAAGCAGTTTTCGATCCGCGCGTTGCAGGACATCCCCATCGGCCACAAGATTGCGCTGAAGGATATGGCTGTCGGCGACACGGTCCTTAAATACGGCACCGACATCGGCCGTGTGGTTGCGCCGATCAAGGCCGGCGAGCATGCCCACGTACACAACATCAAGACCAAGCGCTGGTAGAAAACCCACGCCTCAGGCCAACTTTTTTTCAGGAACAAGACATGATTTCTAAAGACACAACTTTCTGGGGCTACCGTCGCGAAAACGGTCGCGTCGGCATTCGCAACCACGTCATCGTGCTGCCCGTTGACGATCTTTCCAACGCTGCTGCCGAAGCCGTCGCACATAACATCAAGGGCGTGATGGCGATTCCGCACCCCTATGGCCGCTTGCAGTTTGGCGCGGATCTTGAGTTGCACTTTCGCACGCTCATCGGCACGGGCTGCAACCCCAACGTCGCCGCCGTGGTCGTCATCGGCATCGAGGATCAATGGACGAAAACGGTCGTCGATGGCATCGCCAAATCCGGTAAGCCCGTGATCGGCTTCGGCATCGAGCAGCACGGCGATCACGACACGATTTTTCGCGCCTCGAAAGCTGCGCGCGAGTTTTTGCAAAACGCGTCCGAAAAACATCGCGTCGAGTGTCCCATCGCTGATTTGTGGGTATCGACCAAATGCGGCGAATCCGACACGACCTCCGGCTGCGGCGCAAACCCCACGGTGGGCAATGCGTTCGACAAGCTCTACGCGGTCGGCTCCACGCTCGTGTTCGGTGAGACCACCGAAATCACGGGCGGCGAAAAAGTCGTGGTGCAACGATGTCGCACACCCAAAGTTGCGGAAGACTTCATGAAGGTCTTCAACCGCTATCAGGAAGTCATCGAGCGGCACAAGACCAGCGACCTCGCCGATTCGCAGCCAACCAAAGGCAACATCGCCGGTGGCCTCACCACCATCGAAGAAAAAGCCATGGGCAACATCCAAAAAATCGGCAAGAAATGCTTGGTCGATGGCGTGCTCGATAAAGCCGAAACCCCGACCGGGCCCGGCCTCTGGTTTATGGATTCGTCATCGGCTGCCGCTGAAATGGTTACGCTGTGCGCGGCCGCTGGTTACGCTGTTCATCTGTTTCCCACGGGGCAAGGCAACGTCATCGGTAATCCGATTCTGCCGGTCATCAAAATCTGTGCAAACCCGCGCACCGTGCGCACCATGGGCGAACACGTCGACGTGGATTCCTGTGCGCTGTTGCAACGCGACATGCTGCTCGATGAGGCGGGCGACAAGCTGCTCGACGTGATGTTGCGCACCGCCAATGGACGCCTGACGGCGGCGGAAGCGCTCGGGCATCGTGAGTTTGTGTTGACTCGGTTGTACGAGAGCGCGTAGGTTTGTCACGTCGTTCCGGTGACGATATCTACCGCACCCGTAGCCCGGAAGGAGCGTAGCGCATTCCGGGGTGGTTGTGACGCAATGGAAAACCCGGAATACGCTACGCTCCTTCCGGGCTACGACACTGATATTGATTCGCGCTGCTCATTCATCCACTGTCTCCCCGGCGTAGGCCGGGGTCTAATTTTGGCCGCACTAGGATGCACGCGAACTTAGACCCCGGCCTGCGCCGGGGAGACAGCTTGAGTGTGGCGCGTCGTGCGAGCGGTTGACCACAAACCCAAGCACCAGCGCGCCTTTCCAGCCATTTCCCCCAAAGCCAAATTATGAAAATCCTCATCACCGAATTCATGGATGCGCCCGCCGTCGCATCGCTCAGCGCAAAATTCGACACGCATCACGACGCCAAGTTAGTCGATAAACACGACGAATTGTTGTCGCGTCTACATGACATCGACGCCCTCATCGTCCGCAACCGAACCCAAGTCAACGCCGAAATTCTCGCGGCCGCACCCAAGCTAAAAGTTGTTGGCCGCCTCGGAGTTGGCCTCGACAATATCGACCTGCCTGCGTGCAAAGCGCGCACCGTCGAAGTCATTCCCGCCACCGGTGCCAACGCGCTCGCGGTTGCTGAATACGTCATCGCCACCGCGATGATTTTGTTGCGCGGTGCTTACTCCTCCACCACCGCCGTCACCGATGGTAAATGGCCGCGCGCACCGCTGTCGAACGGCCGCGAAATTAGCGGCAAGACCATGGGCATCGTCGGTTTTGGTGGCATCGGCCAGCTCACCGCCATGCTCGCGCAGGCACTCGGCGTGCAGGTGATCGCGACTGATCCGGTGTTAAGTGCCGCCTCACCCATCTGGAAAGAAACCGGCGTCGCGTGCCGCACGCTCGATCAACTGCTGGCAGAAAGCGATGTTGTCACCTTACATATTCCGCTGACGCCTGAAACCACAAATTTGATCGGCAGCACACAACTCGCGCGCATGAAAGCCGATGCCGTCATTATCAATTCTGCGCGTGGCGGCGTGATCGACGAAGCCGCACTCGTGCACGCACTCAAAGAAAATCGCCTCGGTGGCGCAGCACTCGATGTGTTCGCCGATGAGCCCCTACCAGCACGTTCGCCACTCACGGGCTGCCCCAATTTGCTGTTGACGCCGCACATCGCGGGCGTAACAGCCGAAGCCAACACGCGCGTCGGCACCATGATCGCCGAACGCGTCGCGGCATTTTTGTCATCACAAAAATAGGCGCACCATGCCCATTCAACAACTCGATCATTTAAGCCAACTCGCGCGCGCAGCACTTATCAACGCCGGTGCCTCAGCAGCCATGGCCGACGCCACCGTGCGCGCGCTGGTGTACGCCGAAGCACGCGGCCTCGCCTCGCACGGCTTCTCGCGCATCACGCAATACGCGGCGCAACTAAAAAATGGCCGCGTCGATGGCAGTGCCGTGGCAGAAGTCAGCGTGGGCAAGGCCGCCGCATGTTTAGTCGATGCCCACGAGGGTTTAGCATTTGCCGCCTGCGAATTAGCGATTGGTGAAGGCATCAAGCGCGCAAAGACCGCCGGTTCATGTGTGGTCGGTGTTACCAATAGCCATCATTTCGGCGCAGCCGCGTTCCACCTCGAAGCCGTCGCCGCTGCCGGTATGGTCGGCCTCGCGTTCAGCAACTCGCCCGCCGCGATGCCCGCCTGGGGCGGCGCGCGCGGCATCTTCGGCACCAACCCAATCGCCGCCGTATTCCCGCGCCGCGCCGCAGCACCGCTGATGATTGATCTCTCGTTGTCAGCCGTCGCGCGCGGCAAGTTGATGGTCGCAGCAAAGAAAGGCGAATCCATTCCCCTCGGCTGGGCGCTCGATAAAGACGGCAATCCCACCACTGATCCAAAAGCAGGCATGGAAGGCACCATGCTGCCCGCTGGCGGCGCGAAAGGCGCGATGCTGGCGCTGATGGTGGAGTTGCTGTGCTGCGCGCTCACGGGTGCTTCATTCGGATTTGAAGCGGACACGTTTTTTGTGGATGCTGGCAATCGGCCAAAGCTTGGGCAAGCGTTTTGGGTAATTGATCCGGCCGCACTCGCAGGTGGCGATGTGTTCAACGCGCGCGTCGAGACCTTGGTTGCTGCAATGCAAGCAGAGAGTGGCGTGCGCCTGCCCGGTGGTCGTCGCGCGGCGATTGCCGAGGTTGCGTATCAGGTCGGCGTCGAGGTCTCGGCGGCAGTGATGGCGGATCTTGAACGGCTGTCCGCATTAAAAGCCTGAACTTCGGGCCTCCATACACGGCAGCGACTTGCGGTGTCATCTCGCGCTGCGGTACGTTTCCCACGGAACGATCCGCGCGTTCGACGGGCGCAAGCGATAGATGGTGGCGAGCTGCT
This sequence comes from Burkholderiales bacterium, assembly GCA_043744255.1. Taxonomy (GTDB): domain Bacteria; phylum Pseudomonadota; class Gammaproteobacteria; order Burkholderiales; family Usitatibacteraceae; genus UKL13-2. Next base: position 100,477 of record JAYTVA010000001.1, read on the forward strand.
CCTCACTTTCTCGCTGGTTCCGACCATGCTTGACAAGCGACCCTGCTTCGTTGCGAGGACAAAGCTCCGGAAGCGCTTGTCGTCCGGACATTCCAAGCGTAACGTGGTTTCACAGATCAAGATAATGAGCGACAGCGCCAGAAGTCGCGCCGCGTCGAGCCACTACGGACGCGACGGGTACACCCCCTGCAGGGCGATAATCCAGTTAAGCGTAAGCGTGGGCATCACATTGTTATGTGGCGCGCTTCCCCCAGCCGACGGGAGCGCGCCAGCGTTCATCTGCACGCTCGGGGCGCCGGGGGCATAAATATTGGTGCCCACTGCGGGCTGCCCCGGAGAATTGCCGGTCGGATTTCCCACGGGGGGCGGAAGTGCGGAGGCGCTGTCCATGATCGCGTGTGTGTGCTGCGGAATTTGGCTCGCTTGCAGTGCAACGGTCGTTTCGCCGACCATTTCGCCCTGCACGTAGGACGACAACCCCGGGCCCTGACCAGCACCGAGCGGAACGGTTGCGCTCAAATTTGGCAACGCGAAGGTTGTTCTGCCATCGCCACCGTAGGTGGTGCCGAGAAGCGAGAACAGTGCCGTGTTCTGCGCAATCGCTAACAACTGGCCCTGACAGAATGCATATCCTTTAGGCGCGAAGTTGTAGGGAACAAGCATCAACTGTCCAACGAACGAATCCATAAAAATTCTCCTGATTTTTGTAAGTTAGTTTTGGCTCGGAAAGATGCCCTGTAACGCGATAATCCAGTTGACGACCAAGTACGGTTGCTGGTTGGGATGCGCTTGGTTCCCGCCGACGCTACTTACTACACCCGCGTTCATCGGCGCGTTTGGCGGAGTACCGTAAAGGCTAAAACTCTCGGACGCGTACAGGTTGCCGGTGGGCACGTTGGTGGACGCAGGCTGATTGGATGCATTGAGCGTATGCGTATGCGTCGCCATTTCTGTCGCGCTCAGCAGGTGGTTTTCTTCACCGGTTTTTTGACCCAGAACAAAACCGCTGCCCGCGCCGTTGGCGATTCGACCCCGCAAGTCTGGCAGCGCGAAGGTAGTGACGCCGTCGCCGCCATAGGTCGTACCTAGCAGGGAAAACAGCGCCTGATACTGGTTGATTGGGAGTAGCTGCCCCTGACAGATCGCCCAGTTTTTGGGTGCGAAGTTAAAGGACACTGCGATTAGTTGCCCAATGAATGGATCCATAGACTCTCTCTTTCGCGTTGGTTCTTGCTTTTTGGTTCTTACTCTTGAGGGAAGAATGTCATTTTTTATTGCGTTGCCTAATGTGCCGTGCCTAATGTCCTGCCTACTGCGCCGACCCTATTGCTGGCTCGGATAAATCCCTTCCATCGCGATCACCCAGTTAAGTACCAGTGAAGGTTGCATGTTGTCGTGCGAGCCGTTGCCGCCAGCGGCGCCGCAGGACTGGCTGCTCATGGCAACAGCAACCGGTGCGCCTGGGTGGTAAACATTGGTGCTGCTCAATGCTGGCGTGTTGCCGCTGGCAAACGGGCTGGTTGCTGCACCGCCGCTCGCGGTTAGCGGGTGCGTGTGCGCTGGAAGCTGCGTAGCCGTTAAGGTCACGCTCTCGACGCCGCCCTGCTGGGCGAGTGAATAGTTTGCCAATCCCGGTCCCTGTCCCATCCCCATGGCGACTCGACCGCGCAGGTCCGGCAGCGCAAAAGTGGTTTGTCCGTCACCCCCATAACTGGTGCCGATTAGGCTGAATAAAGCATCGTTATTGGCGATTGCCACAATAGAGCCATCACAAAAATTCCACCCAAGCGGGGCGAAGTTGCCACCAAAAAGCATCAGCTGCCCAAGAAACGGTTGTGACATTTTTGTTCTCCTTGGAAAGTGGATTATGTAGCGCAGGATCAACATTACTCCACTTTTCAGCGCGTTACAAGCAAGTTACAAACATCGCCGAAAACGCCACTTTTCTGTGTCCAAGGTGCACCAGCGGGACGGCATTTTTGCCTGCGCGACGCTGGTCTGAATTCGCATCCAGATCGCCAAAAACAAGTAGGGACGGGCGTTTGCGCGACATTACCCACGCCAATGGAAGTATTTCGGCACTGGAAAGTCGCGTAATACCTAACCCTTAAGGAGGGCAGGGAAAACCCTTGACATGAAAAATACGGGGTGCATACTAATCCCAGAATTCGCGCGTACGCACGGCATAAGAAAAATTGCGTTCTCGAACATTTTTCTCCTCGCTGATTGCGGCGCGCCACGGAAATCCGGCACGGGGCGCTTGACGGAGATTTATCGCAAGCGGGCTGAAAGACGACGTAAAAACTAGGAGGAATAGTCATGGCGAACTTCTCTTTATTCAACCGCCTTTCGGTGCGCACTCAGTCGAAACGGCATGAGGATTCAGCGGCACGGTGGCTCGGCGCGATTACTTGTCTGATCGGCCTGCTGGGTGCTTCCGCGCCAGCAGTGTGGGCAGCGAGCTCTTGTAGTCCTTCGGGCACGAACGCAACCGCGACCACGTGTACGCAGAACACGCCGATCACCACGGTGTCTGTAAGCGGCGGTGGTGTGCCAGTCGCTGGTAACGTCTATCCGTCCATTATCACTGTGCCCGCGAATACGCTATCCGGCACGGTGACCAAAGTTGTCGTGAACCTTAACGGCTTGAGCCACACGGTCGGCCAGCAGGACTTGGGGTTCCTGCTCGTCTCGCCGTCGGGTAAGGCCCTCGTTTTCATGGGCGGCATGGGCGACTTTACTAATCAGGCCGCGATCAATATCAGCTTCGACGATGTTCTGGGCACCGTACCCCTCACTTCATGCAATTTCTCTACACCCTTGGTCAATGGTTCCGTCTATAAGACGCGGGTTTGTGACAACACTTTTCCTAGCTTGCTTGGCGGTTTTCCTGCAGACGCCGGTAATGGCTGGGCGGGATGTACCACCAACCTGAATTGCCCGGATGCAAAGGGTCCGGCCGGAACCAGCGGTCTTCTGGATCTGACGTCGGTGTTTACGCAGGAAACTGCGCCCAATGGTAACTGGAAGTTGTACATGAGGGACATCGGTCAGAGCCCCGGCACCGGCACGGTCGCCAGCTGGGGTCTCACCATCACCACCAGTGGCGTGGCGACTGCCGCGACGACCACCTCAATCAGCACGGTTAATCCGAGCACCATACTGCGCACGACGCCGGGTGCATCTGATCCGACCGCCATCACCGTGGTCGTCACCAGTACCAGCCCGGTCAACGGGGGCACCGTCGCATTCACTGACAATGGCAGCGCACTGGCGTGTGCTGGTGGCAATCCAACGGTCAGTGCCAATGCGGCGTTTTGTAATGCCACCTTCGCCACCGAAGGCGTGCACAACATTCAGGCAACCTATTCGGGCACGGCTGGATTCGCGCCCAGCAGCACTTCAGGCAACACGTTCGTGATGGTCAATGACCGTTCGACCTTAAGCGGTGTCACCACCACCGGTGGCCAATTCTGCAACAACGGCGCGATCACGCTGCCCGGTGCCGGCACGCCCAGCATTTTCCCGTCCAACATGTATGTCACCGCCACGGGCAGTCCCACCGGCGGCAATGCATTTGGCGGCGTCATAACCGGACTCACGGTCTCGCTAAACAACTTTAGCCACACCTTCGGCACGCTCGCCAGCATGCTGCTCGTCTCCCCATCCGGCAAGCCGTACATGATGATGGCGAACGCCTTTCAGGGCGGCAATTTCGGGCCGGTAAATCTGGTGCTATCCGATGCCGGCGCCAGCTTCATTGCTCAGAGCGGTGCGGCCAGCAGTGGCACCTTCAAGCCTGCCGACTACAACGCGGGTACTGCGCAGGATCCGGCATCCTATGCGAGTCGGAACGCCACGGCGCTCCTCAATCCACTGCCAGCGCCGACCACGGGTTACTTTTTCCCCGGTGGCAGCGGTCTGGGCTCGGCGACCTTCGGCACCACGTTTGGCGGCGACAGCGCCAACGGCAATTGGCGCTTGTACGCCATCAACTTTGCCGATGGCGGCAACGTTGGTGCGGTCGGCAGCTGGTGCCTGAATTTCGCGATCAACCCGACCGCAGCGGCTACCACCACGGCCGTGAGCGCCAATCCGGTGCAGGTCTTCACCACGGCACCGACGCAGGCGACGACGATCACGGCAACCGTGTCCAGCACCAGTACCCCCACCGGCTCGGTGACCTTTAGCGATAACGGCACAGCACTGTGCAGCAACGTTGCGCTGGCCGCTGGGATTGCCACCTGTAATGTCCCATCGTTTTCGACCCAAGGCAATCACAACATCACGGCCGCGTACACGCCGACCGGCAGCTTCGGGCCGAGCGCCGGGGTCGGCGTCGTGCGCGTTGACGCTCACGCCGTAAAAACGGTGCTGAGCCCGACCTCGTACCAGTACTGCAACCCCGGAACAATCACCTTCCCGGGCTTGAACAATCAAGCCGGGCCGTCGTCGCCTTATCCAGCCAACATCATCATTCCCGATCTGCCGGGAACCATCCAAACGACCGCGGTGGTGTACAACAATTTCCACGTCAACACCGGGGCAGCCGCCCGCGACTTCACCTCGATGCTGGTGGGCCCGAGCGGCGGCAATGCCTCCACCATCGACCTCATGTCACGCGTCGGTGGCATCGCGGAAAACTTCACCGCGACCGTTACCCTCAGCGACGCAGCCGGCAGCCTCCTGCCCAGTGTCGCCTTCGGCAGTGGCAGCTACAGACCCACCAGTCTTGGCGGTGCCAACACCTACCCCGCGCTCAGCCCGGCCGGGCCGTTCCCACCGCCACCTGGTCCCTTCCAATACGCTGCGAGCAATGGTGCGACCACGCTCGCAGGCGTGTTCAGTTCACAAATCGGCAACGGCACCTGGAGCCTATTCAGCCAAACGGTTGGCAACGGCACCACTGGCGCTATCGGCTCGGCGTGCCTGACGTTCGTGGTCACGCCGCCCGTTCTCGCCATCAGCAAATCCCATGTCGGTAACTTTACGCAGGGCACCACCGGCAACACCTATACGCTGCAGGTCACCAACAATGGCCCCGGACCGACCGGCGGAACGGCGGCCACCGTCATTGACGACACCACGACCTCCGCGAGCGGCTTGACGATCACCGCTATGTCCGGCACCAACTGGACATGCAATGTCGGCAGCAAGACCTGTACGTCTGCGGATGTGGTCGTCGCTGGCAGCGCCTATCCAGACATTACCGTCACCGTCAGCGTGGCCGCCAACGCGACCACGCCGCAGACCAACCGCGCCACGGTATCTGGCGGCGGCGCCACCGCGACGGCCAGTGCCAGCGATGCCACGACCATCATCCAGCTGCAAACCATCACCTTCCCGCAACCGGCGGATACGGCGCTCGGCGCCGGACCGGTGGCCTTGACGGCCACCGCCAGTTCAACGCTGACAGTGAGCTACACCAGCAACTCGACGGCGATTTGTATGGTCTCGGGCGCATCGGTGACACTGCTCACAGTAGGTCTCTGCTCAATTACCGCGAACCAGGCGGGCGACGCGAGCTACGGCGCCGCGCCATCGGTGACCCGAACGTTTAATGTGACGCAATTGACGCAAACGATCACCTTCCCGCAACCGGCGGATACGGCACTGAACGCCGGACCGGTGAGCCTCACGGCCACGGCCAGTTCAACGCTGACGGTGAGCTATACCAGCAATTCGACGGCGATTTGTATGGTCTCGGGTGCATCGGTGACGCTAGTCACAGTAGGCCTCTGTTCGATTACCGCGAACCAGGCGGGCGACGCGAGCTACGCCGCCGCGCCATCGGTGACACGGACATTTAATGTGTTGGCGAATCCCACTATCACCGCGAACGCTGGAGCCACGCCGCAGAGCGCCACCATCAACACCGCATTCGCCAATGCCTTGGCCGTGACCGTGAAAGATGCGGGCAACAATCCGGTGCCGGGCATGAACATAACATTCACCGCACCTGGCGCGGGTGCATCGGGTGTGTTCTCGAACAGTACGGCGACCATCACTATCGCCACCAACGCCTCGGGTGTGGCGTCGGCGCCGTTCACGGCCAACGCGACGGCGGGTGGACCGTACAGCGTGACGGCGGCAGCGACCGGCCTCACATCGGTTAGCTTCTCACTGACCAACCTCGCCGGTGCTGCGGCAGCCATGACGGCCAACGCAGGAACGTCGCCGCAGAGCGCCACCATTAACACTGCGTTCGCCAACGCCTTGGCGGTGACCGTGAAGGACGCCGGTAACAATCCAGTGCCGGGCGTGAATGTCACATTCACCGCTCCTGGTTCCGGTGCATCGGGTGTGTTCTCGAACAGTACGGCGACCATCACTATCGCGACCAACGCCGCGGGCGTAGCGTCCGCCCCGTTCACTGCCAATGCGACAGCGGGTGGGCTATACAGCGTGACGGCGGCAGCGACCGGCCTCACCACGTTGAACTTCTCACTGAGCAACCTCGCCGGTGCGGCGGCAGCCATGACGGCCAACGCCGGAACGTCGCCGCAGAGCGCCACCATCAACACTGCGTTCGTCAATGCCTTGGCCGTAACGGTGAAAGATGCGGGCAACAATCCAGTGGCGGGCGTGAACATAACATTCACCGCACCTGGCTCGGGTGCATCGGGTGCGTTCTCGAACAGTACGGCGACCATCACTATCGCCACCAACGCCTCGGGTGTGGCGTCGGCTGCGTTCACGGCAAACGCGACGGCGGGTGGACCGTACAGCGTGACGGCGGCAGCGACCGGCCTCACCACGTTGAACTTCTCGCTGACCAACCTCGCCGGTGCGGCGGCAGCCATGACGGCCAACGCCGGAACGTCGCCGCAGAGTGCCACCATCAACACCGCGTTCGCCAATGCCTTGGCCGTAACGGTGAAAGATGCGGGCAACAATCCGGTGGCGGGTGTGAACATAACATTCACCGCACCTGGCTCGGGTGCGTCGGGCAAGTTCAGCAACTTGACGACGACCATCACGATCCCGACTAATGCCGCGGGCGTAGCGTCCGCCCCGTTCACTGCCAATGCGACAGCGGGTGGGCCATACAGCGTGACGGCGGCAGCGACCGGCCTCACCACGTTGAACTTCTCACTGACCAACCTCGCCGGTGCTGCGGCAGCCATGACGGCCAACGCCGGAACCACGCCGCAGAGCGCCAGCATTAACACGGCGTTCGCCAACCCCTTGGCCGTAACGGTGAAAGATGCGGGCAACAATCCAGTGGCGGGCGTGAACGTCACATTCACCGCTCCTGGTTCCGGTGCATCGGGTGTGTTCTCGAACAGTACCGTGACCATCACTATCGCCACCAATGCCGCGGGTGTGGCGTCGGCTGCGTTCATCGCAAACGCGACGGCGGGTACCCCGTACAGCGTGACGGCGGCAGCGACCGGCCTCACCACGTTGAACTTCTCACTCACCAACCTCTCGGGTGCGGCGTTCGCGATGACGGTAAACGCCGGGACGACCCCACAGACCGCCACCATCAACACGGCGTTCCTCAATCCCCTTGCCGTGACGGTAAAAGACGCGGGTAACAATCCGGTGTCGGGCGTGAACGTGAAATTCACAGCACCGAGCTCGGGTGCGTCGGGTAAGTTCAGCAACTTGACGACGACGATCACGATTGCGACCAACGCGTCGGGCGTGGCATCGGCTCCGTTCACCGCGAATGGCACGTCGGGTGGACCGTACACCGTGACCGCCGCAGCGACCGGGCTCTCGACCGTCAATTTCTTGTTGACGAACCGGGCACGCGCGGCGGTATTGAAGGTACCGCAACAGTACCCGACGATCTCAGCAGCTGTCGCGGCAGCCCTGAACGGCGATACTGTTGCGGTAGATGGCGGAACCTACATCGAGCAGGTGATGATCAATAAGAGCATCAAATTGGTCGGCGAGCCTGCGGCCGTCATCAAGGCACCTGCGGTCATGACCGGCTCGAAAGCCATCGTGCTGGTGACAGGTGCCGGCGTGTCCGCGAGCATCCGCGATCTGACAATCACTGGGCCCGGCGGCGGCGGGTGTGGCAGCATCGGCTCGGGTATTCGCGTCGATGCCGGTGCCAACGCCAGCATTGTGGACAATGACATTCTCGACATCCGCGACACGCCATTTAGCGGCTGCCAGAACGGCGTCGGTATCCAGATCGGCAGTGCGGCCGATGCCACCACCGGCACCGCAGTGATTCAGGATAATCTGATCACCGGCTATCAAAAGAACGGCATCAGCATCAGCAATGCCGGTTCATCGGCCACCGTTGATGGAAATGATATTCGCGGGGTTGGCGCAACGACAGTGATCGCACAGAATGGAATTGTGGTCGCGGCCGGTGCAGTGGCGAACGTCCATGACAACAGTCTTCGCGACATGATTTACTCACCGCAGACGGTGAGCGATGCCGGTATTTTGGCTTTCGGTGCGGGCTCGGGAAGCAAGTTTGAAAATAACAAAGTCGACAACACCGACACCGGCATATACCTTTTCAGCACCAACGGTGCGCTGGTCGCGAACAACCTGTCGACAAACTCGACCTACGACGGCATCGCCATCCAGACCTCCAGCAACAATGTCGTCAAGAACAACCAGGTGGCGCGAAACAGTCGAGGCGGCGCAGGATTCGGCGCAGGCGTCGGCTTGTACGATTCGGCCAGCAATACGATCTCCAGCAACAATGCGCATGACAATATTGACGACGGATTTTTCGCCGACGCCGGTTCGATAAATAACCTGTTCACAGCGAATGTGTCCACCGTAAATGGCGCGTACGGGTACCGCGACCAGTCAGTGGGGGCGGGCACCGCCGGAACGGGAAACACGTACAAGAAAAATTCTGCGGGTGGCAACGCGGCTGGGATCTCGCTGCCTGCCGGGCTGACACCGTAAACGGCGCAAAGACGAGACGGCGACGGTGTGCGTCGCCGTCTCGTCGTTTTTTTCAGAAATGATTACAGGGCGATCTCGCAACGAACGTCACTGGCGGCTCAATCATTTCGGCACTGTTCAACCAGAAATGCATCGCCATAAACTGGGCGCAAGCCGTTACTTCACCATCGCCCCATAAACCAAATTCGGCAGCAACTGCCGATAGTACGGTCGCAACCCGGCCGCCTGCGCCATCCACACCACCGCTAATTTTTCTTTTGGGTCGATCCAGAAGTTGGGGCCGCCGAGGCCGTTCCAATCGGCGCTGCCTGCGCTGCCGAGTGTGACGGAATCACCCAGCTCATTGCGGATTGCAAAACCTAAGCCAAAGCTGTAGCCGGGGCGCGGGCCGGTGATGGGGGTGCCTGCGGGCTGGCGTGCGCGCATGCCGCTCAGGTGATCGGCGAGCATGAAGTTCACGGTTTTGGGTGAGAGCAGGCGCACGCCATCTAGCTCGCCGCCGTTCAATAGCATGTGCAAAAAACGCAGGTAATCGTCAGCGGTGGACAGCGCACCGCCACCACCGGAGCTGCGCACGGGTGCTTGTCGGGTGTCGAAATATTTGTATTTGATTTTCCACACTGGATCAATTTCAAAACCATCGGCGACGCGATATTGTTTTTCGGCTGCGACCGAGAACGAGGTGTCTTTCATGCTGAGTGGTTTGAAGACGCGCTCCTGCAAATGCACATCGAGTGATTGCCCTGACACGCGTTCAAGCAGCGCGCCGAGTACGTCGGTGGCGATGCTGTATTCCCATTTTGTGCCGGGCTCATTTTGTAGCGGCGCGCCCGCGACTTTTGCTAACCACTCGATGGTTGTGACGTTACCGCCGCCATCAAGGCCAAGTTTTTTGTACTCGTCCTTGACGAGCGACTTGCCCTCGAATCCATAGGTGAGGCCAGACGTGTGGCGCAATAAATCGTAGACGAGCATTTCGCGGCTGGCCTTCACGGCTTCTAATTTGCTGGTGCCATCTGGAGACGAGCGCTCCACGCCGAGTTTGAGGGTCTTCAACTCGGGTAGGTAGGTCGATACCGGCTCGCCGAGCAACACGCGACCGTCTTCAATCATCATCATCACCGCCACCGAGACAATAGGTTTGGTCATCGAGTAAATGCGAAAGATCGCGTCGCGCGGCATCGCGGTTGGCTTCGCGGGATCGAGTTTGCCGAGGGCATTGGCGTGGACTAGCTTGCCATTGCGAGCGATCAGCAGCACCGCGCCGGGCAAGCGTGTCGCATCAACGTCGCGTTGGATTGTGGTGGTGATGGCGTTAAGTTTTAGGGCAGAGAATCCTTCGCGTTGGGCAGTCGCCGCTGACGTATCATCAGCGAGTGATGACGATGTGTGGAATGCGAGATATGCTGCCAATAGAAATTCGGGAACTCTATTCATGGGAGAACCATTAGATTTGTAGATGCCAGATTATGCGAGTGCTCAGAGAAAAACAAAACATGGGAAAAACGAAATGAACGCGCATGGATGAGTGTGGCCGTGGGCACGCTTTGCTTTGCCCACCCTACAAGATTCGTGACGCTCTCCCGAACTGTCATTCTGAGCCACGCTTTTTGGCGAAGAATCTCATCGGGTCATTGCTAGGCGTTACCAATTTTGACGGATGAGATTCCTCGTCGCGGTAGTGCTGCTCCTCAGAATGACAACGTTTGTGGGTAACAAACAGCGCGCCCAATCCAGCGCTGGAGTAGGGTGGGCAAAGCGTAGCGTGCCCACGAGAATGCACGCCGCAGCGACGCCAAGCTGGGTTCAAGCCGCAGATCGCACGGTGAGTAATCGCTGTTGATTTCCCCGCAAGAGAAGAACAAAATTAATCATTCTAGGTTTGGCATACCACGTCAAACACCGCGCCCCTATTGGTTTTCCAACCGATTGTTGAAGGAAACATAATGCGTCCTGCGACAATTTTTTGGTGGTTTGAACCCAAAGCGGAAGTCAACTTGCAGCGCGCCTGGGCGCACAATTAATCCGTGGCCACCATCACCTTCACCCAACAACTCGCGCGCTTCACCGAGATACCCGAAGTGACGACGAACGCGACCACGTTACGCCACGCGCTTGACGACGCGTTCGCGGTCAACCCGCGCCTTCGCGGCTACGTGTTGGACGATCAAGCGCATCTTCGCAAACACGTCGTGGTGTTCATCGACGGTGAGCGCGTGCGTGATCGCGCATCACTCGACGACCCCATCACGCCGACGAGCACCATCCACTTTTTGCAAGCACTTTCAGGAGGCTGAATATGAATTACAGAGCTTGGCTATCGACCCGCAAGGGCTTGTTTGAACTGCGTCGCGATGCGCTTGCATGGCAAATTCACGACGTGCATTTTTTAGGTGAGCCCGTCACGATGACGATGGTGGATGCGCGCGACGGCACGGTCTACGCCGCACTCAACCTCGGACACTTCGGCGTGAAGCTGCACCGGCGTGTTGGCGACGCGTGGCAGGAAATCGCGGTGCCGGTGTATCCCGAACAACCTACTGAAACCAAAGAAGAATTCGCATGGAAGCTGCAAGTGATCTGGTCGCTTGCGGCGGGCGGGCAGGACGAGCCCGGCGTGTTGTGGGCAGGCACCTTGCCCGGTGGATTATTCCGTTCGCGCGATCGCGGCGACTCGTGGGAATTGATGCGCGCGCTGTGGGACAAGCCCGAGCGGCGCGAATGGATGGGCGGGGGCAACGACGCGCCGGGCATTCACTCGATCTGCGTTGATCCGCGCGATGGACGGCACGTGCTGGTTGCGGTCTCGTGCGGCGGCGCGTGGCGCACGCGCGACGGCGGCGTGACGTGGGCGTTGGCCGGCACTGGCATGCGCGCGGTCTACATGCCGCCCGAGCGCGCGTCCGATCCCGCCATCCAAGACCCGCATCTCGTGGCGATGTGCCATGCCGCGCCCGACACCATGTGGTGCCAACATCACAACGACATGCTCGTGAGCACCGATGCGGCCGCGCATTGGCGCATCCTTGAAAACGTTCCGCAATCCAACTTCGGCTTCACCGTCGCCGCCCACCCGACCGACCCAAACACCGCGTGGTTCGTGCCTCTTCAGGCAGATCAGCGGCGCTTGCCGGTCAACGCGGCGTTATCGGTGACGCGCACGCGCGACGGTGGCAACACGTTTGAGGTGTTGCGCAATGGCTTGCCGCAACAACATTGCTACGACATGATTTACCGTCACGGCTTGGCAGTCGCGGACGATGGCCGCACGTTGTTGATTGGCTCGACCACTGGCGGCGCGTGGATTTCGGAGAACGCGGGTGATGAGTGGAAGACGGTATCGACTTCATTGCCGATGATTGTGGCGGTTTGTTTTGGGTAGGGATTGGTTGTTGGCAATGCGCGCCGCAGCGCCTGTCCTGCACGCCAAAATAAAAACTTGTCATTCCGAGCGAGCACGCAGTGCGACGAGGAATCTGCTTCTTCGTAGGGAGCCGCCATAAAACAGCAGATTCCTCGTCGCGCTACGCGCTCGCTCGGATGACAAAAATTTTGTTGGGCGCGCACCGCCACCAAAACTCATCACTTGCAACCCCGCACAATTCTTGTTGTAATGAAAAAACGCGCTTCGTTTGCCGGGCGCTTGTTTGCGGCAAGCACACAGGAGGTTTACCAGTCGTCCATACATTTACCCGGGAGAGGTTGTTATGAAACCGATCGAACGAATGAAAGAGCTGGTTGTTGCGTCACGCAAGGAACTTCAAGGATCAGGGTCCGCCACACATAGTGCGAAGCGACGAACGTTCCTTCGCGATTCGGTCGCGATGGCGGGCAGCGCGGGTGCGTTAGGGTTAGCAGCGCACGCTGCACCGCTCGCGGTTCCTGAGTCCAACAAGCAGTTTGGCAGGCCATTGCCGCCTGAAGAATACGGACTCCCGTCCAAATTCGAAGCCAGCGTCAAACGCAAACGCAGCGATGTGCTGGTCAATCGGCAAAATTTTTCTGACTGGAGCATGACGCCGCTGCAATCCACGCCCGGCATCATCACGCCCAACGGTCTCTTCTACGAGCGCCACCACAACGGCGTACCCGACATCAATCCCGATACGCATGTGTTGGCGATTCACGGCTTGGTCAAGCAGCCGCTGCAGTTTTCAATGTCGGATCTGATGCGCTACCCGGCGGTCTCTAAGTTTTATTTCATGGAGTGCTCGGGCAACGGGCTGACGGATTGGCTGAAGCCTGCCTCGAAAACGGTTCAGCAAACGCACGGCTTGTTGTCGTGTGCGCAATGGACGGGCATTCCGGTTTCCACGCTGCTTGATGAAGCCGGTTTGCTGCCCGAAGTGAAGTGGCTAGTCGCCGAAGGTGCCGATGGATCGGGGCATTTGCGCAGTATGCCGCTCGAAAAAATGATGGACGATTGCATGATTGTGTACGCCATGAACGGCGAAATGTTGCGACCAGAAAATGGCTATCCGTTGCGCTTGTTAGTGCCTGGTTGGGAAGGCAACGTGTGCGTGAAGTGGCTGCGCCGCATCAAGGCGGGCACCGAGCCGTGGCATGTGCGTGGCGAAACGGCGCGCTACACCGATCCGATGCCCAACGGCATGTGGCGCAAATTCAGTTTCATCATGGAAGCGAAATCGGTCATCACGCGCCCATCGGGCACCATGAAAATCCAACCCGGCTTCAATGAAATTCAGGGCTTCGCATGGTCAGGCAACGGCAAAATCAAAGCAGTCGATGTGACCGTCGATGGCGGCAAGACATGGCAGGAAGCGCTTCTCGAAGACCCGGTGATTGATAAATGCCTCACGCGATTTAGATTCAATTGGAAGTGGCAAGGTGGGCCGGCAGTGATCGCCAGCCGCGCCGTCGATAGCACCGGCTACGTGCAACCGACGGTGGAAGACATCAAAAAATCGCGCGCCATCACCGGCTTCGTGCAACACCACAACGGTATTTTTCCGTGGAACGTGAACGCGAATGGCGAGGTGTCCAATGGCATCGGCTAAATTATTCGCAGCGATGCTGCCGTTGGTGGTGCTGGGGTCATGCGCAACGGTTGCGCCGTTACCATCGAGCACGAAGGCCGCGATGGACAATACCCGCGTCGGTTTTGGACGAGCGATTTCGGAAGGTGATCTCGCCGCATGGAACATCGACATTCGTACGCACGATGGCGCAGGGCTGCCGCCGGGGAAGGGCGACGCGGTCAAGGGCAAGCTCGTGTACGAAGAAAAATGCGTGTCGTGCCACGGCGTTGATGCCAAAGGCGGGCCAGTATTCGGCACCATGGTTGGCGGCATTGGTTCGTTCAAAACGGATCGACGCGTGTTGACCCCCGGCAGCATGTACCCGTATGCACCGATCTTGTTCGATTACGTTCGCCGCGCCATGCCCATGGCAAACCCGCAATCACTCAGCAACGACGAGGTGTATGCGGTGTCGGCATACATTCTTCATCTCAATGGGCTGGTGGGTGTGAATGATGAGATGAATAGCAAAACGCTGGTGGCCGTGCAGATGCCGAACCGCGATGGATTCATCGTCGATGATCGGCCGGATACCAAGGCGGCGCGGTGTATGAAGGATTGCAAGTAGCTGAACGAAGTTGGGCAGATTTCGGTCTGCCCAATTTTTTTGCGTTGAGGCTCTTGCAGGTTAGAAAATCTTTTTGTCGTCATGACAACAGATTCCTCGTCCCTACCAAGGACTTCCGTTGGTCGTCGCAGTTCGTGCTCACTCGGAATGGCAGGGTGGTGTCGGGTAGCTGCGCAACCTGACCTTGCATCTTGAAAACGTCAGTAGTAATGTCTGACCGAGTGACGGTGACCGCGAGTCCATCCCGAATTTTGTGCTTATCGATTTTTTGCTAGACGGGGTTTAAGCGGTCTCCAAAGCGAATCATAAACTGAACATCCCGCTAGAAATTGCAAGTGTTTTATCGCGCGAATTGCGTGTACGGCGAACACGACTTACCCACCGCGGCGTGCGTTCACGCTAGATT
>JAYTVA010000002.1:0-9129 GCA_043744255.1 Burkholderiales bacterium
TCGAATTGATTAGACAGATCAAAGTGTAGTCAGAACGTGGAACCAAAAATACGGCGTCCGTCAGAGGGAAAACTCGACTTTTTGGGGGAGGAACTTCAGGCTAGCGTAGCCTCTGCGCACACCGACCGTGGCACACCCAGTCCTCACGTCTACGCGTCTCGCAACAACAAACTCGGCATCGCCTTCGTCCTTTTTTCCGCGGCCGCGTTTTCCGCGAAGGGAATTTTCATCAAGCTCGCCTACGGCGACGCGTCACTCGCGCATGCAGCGGTAGATCCCATCACGCTACTGATGATGCGCATGGGTATTTCGCTACCGTTTTTTTTGCTGATTGGCTGGTGGTCGTCGCGCGGCGTAGTGCCAATCACGCGCCGCGAGTGGAGCGCGCTGTGTGTGTTGGGCCTCATTGGCTACTACGGTGCCAGCCTGCTCGATTTCTGGGGGCTGCAATACATCACAGCGTCGCTGGGGCGGCTAATTCTATTTTTGAATCCCACTTTTGTCGTGCTGTTGTCCGCGCTGTTTTTTGGCTACCGCATTGGACGCCGTGACATTTTGGCGCTGACCATCAGTTATCTGGGTATCGGCCTCTTGGTCGCGCACGACCTCTCGTTCAATCGCGAAGGGGTGTTGATCGGCGGCGGATTGGTGATGGCATCCGCGCTGTTGTACGCAGGTTATTTGGTTGGGGCGGGGCAGATGGTGCAGCGCGTCGGCAGTGTGCGGTTCGCTGCCTATGCATCGCTGGCCTCAACGCTCGCGATCACCGCGCATTTCGCGGTGACGCATTCGCCGAACGCGTTACAGCAGTCGCCGCGTGTGTGGGTGCTGGCGGGCGCGATGGCAATGTTGTCTACGGTGCTACCGGTGGTGTTGATGGCCGAAGGGATGCGCCGTATCGGTTCGTCGAAAGCGGCGATCATGAGTTCGGTCGGCCCCGTCGCCACGATCTTTCTGGGCGTCATTTTTCTCGACGAGCGGATTACGTTTTTGCAGCTGGTGGGTGCGGCGCTGGTGCTGGCGGGTGTGCTGATCATTGTTCGCAAGAAAAATTGAGTTCCACTGCGAATTCCGCCGCAAGTCAGTCCACGATTCCGCCGCATGGGGGTCCATGATTCCGGCTGATGGGGGTCCACGATTCCGGCAGATGCCGGTCCATTGAGGAGCGGGATAACCCTGCTACCGTTCTGCCCATTTCATTGGAGCAACGGTGGCACAAACGAGGTTATCCATGCGTAAGATTTTCGAAGTTCTCAGGCTCAAGTACGAACACAAGCTCGCTGAACGCAAGATTGCCGCTGCCAGCGGCATCGCACGCTCTACCGTACAAGAGATTCTCAAACGCCACCGCGACGCCAATCTGGGCTGGCCCTTACCGGCCCCCGCTGATGTCGACGAAGCCGCCCTGATCGCCAAGCTCTACCCGCCCACTGTATGCGCCACAACCGCGCCACTGCCCAACTTTGCCGTCATTCAGACCGAGCTTGCCAAGAAAGGGGTCACGCTCACCTTGCTGTGGCAGGAATACAAGGCTGAGCATCCTGATGGCCTGCAATACAGCGCCTTCTGCGAACGCTTTGCCGTCTTTCGCCAGTCGCAGGACGTGGTCATGCGCCAGGTCTACCGGCCCGGCGAGAAACTGTTCATCGACTACGCCGGCCCCACTGTGCCCATTACCGATCAGATGACCGGCGAGATTAGGCCAGCCTCGATCTTTGTCGCCGTACTGGGCTATTCGAATTACGACCAAAGGAAGTCCCTGTGGGACACCTTTGCCTGCGCCACCAACGGCCAGACCACTGCTGACTGGCTCGGCGCACAACGCGCTGCGCTGGAGTTCTTCGGTGGCGTACCGCAGATCATCGTCCCCGACAACCCGAAGGCCATCATCACCCGCGCCTGCCGCTATGAGCCGGACTTGAATCCCGCCTATCAGGACTTCGCCCGCCACTACGCGACGGCCATCGTCCCCGCCCGCGTCCGCCGTCCGCGTGACAAGGCCAAGGTCGAAGGCGGGGTGTTGATCGTCGAGCGCTGGATACTAGCGGTACTGCGTCACGAGACCTTCTTCAGTCTGCTCGAACTCAACCTCGCCATCGCCGAACTGGTGACCGCCCTCAATGGCCGCGCCTTCAAGAAACTGCCCGGCAACCGGCGCACACGCTTCGTCACTGATGAGCGAGCCCATCTGCAACCGTTGCCAGCGACCCCGTATGAATTCGCCACCTGGAAGAAGGCCCGGGTGCATCTGGACTATCACCTAGAGATCGACAAGCGCTACTATTCAGCGCCATTCACTTTGATCGGCAAGAGTGTCGAGGCACGCTTAAGTGAGCGCTCGATTGAAGTGTTTTATCGCGGCAAATTGGTCGCACATCATGTCAAGAGCGCGCATCCGGGCAGCTTCACCACCGATGACGGCCATCGGCCACCCAAGCACCGTCAGGTGATCGAGTTAAACCATGAGCGCTTACGCGAACGCGCCCACGCCATCGGCCCGGCCACCGCTGAAATCATTGACCGCCAGTGGCGGGCCAAGCAGCATCCCGAGCAAACGTTGCGGCGCAGTATGGGCATTCTCAGGCTGGCGCGGGACTTTGATGCTGCGCAGCTGGAGGCCGCTTGCTTGCGCGCCTTGCAACTGGGGGCGCTGAGCTATCGGGCGATTCGTGGGTTGATCGATGTGGCAGGTAGCAGTTGCACCCGCGAATCAGCATCGGCCGCCGGTGCGGCATCATCAGCGGCGTCGCTGCCCACGCAGCCGGAACTGACTGTGCATGACAACGTGCGTGGCGCGGTCTATTTCAGTGGCCTCGGCGAGCAGGGGAGCACGTCATCATGCTGATTGAACCGTTGATTGCACAACTGACCGAACTCAATCTGCTCGGCATGGCGCGCACCTTCGCGCAACTCGCCCAACACGCCGCATTCCGCGAATTGGACTTTGAAGAACGCCTAGCCCAGCTACTGCAAAGCGAGCTGGCCTACCGTCAGCACCAACGGCTCTCACAGCGTTTGCGCTGGGCCAGACTGCCGCAATTGGCGACGGTGGAGGAACTCGATACACGCACCCCGCGCGGCATCGATAAGCGCATGCTGACCAAGCTCATCAGTCTGGATTGGCTTAGCGCGCATTTGAATGTGTTGCTGACCGGGCCGACCGGGATCGGCAAGAGTTTCGTCGCCGCCGCGTTGGCGCACCAGGCGTGTCGGCAGGATGTCAGCGTGCGTTATTACCGGCTGCCGCGTTTGGCCGAAGAGCTCAATCGCGCGGCAGCCCTGCATAAGAAGAGTGCGTTCTTCAAACAACTGGCGCGGGTGAAACTGTTGGTGTTGGACGATTTTGGTCTAACACCGCTCGCGGAGGATACCAAGCGGGATCTGCTGGAAATCATTGATGACCGTTACAACAAAGCCTCCACGCTGGTCACCAGCCAGTTACCGGTCGAGAAGTGGCATCTGTACTTGAACGATCCCACATTAGCCGATGCGATTCTGGATCGGCTGGTGCATAACGCTTACCGGCTTAACCTAAAAGGAGATTCGATGCGCGCGCAACGCGCCGTAACGATTGACGAAAACCCGTAAACAACGTAAAAAAACACCATCCCGTTCCGTGGCCCGGCATCAGCCGGAACAATGGACCCCCATGCGGCGGAATCGTGGACCCCCATCACGCCGGAATCGTGGACCGGCTTCGCCGGAATGCGCATTCCACCAGCGAAACGCGAGGGGATTGGCGCATTTGTATAATTTGTATTGCGTTGTGACGCGAGAAATCCCACGCGTATACCAACACGCGAACCCTCACACGACGAAATTTGGTTAAAATTGGTGCGCTGCCGCAATGCCACCACGCGGACTTGGTCCCCACGCCTCTTTCCCCTCATCCCATCTGGAGTTCGTTTCATGAAAAAACCAATGCGCGTCGCTATCACAGGTGCCGCTGGCCAAATCGGTTACAGCCTGCTGTTCCGCATCGCTGCTGGCGATATGCTCGGCAAAGACCAACCCGTCATTTTGCAGTTGCTGGAAATTCCGGATGAAAAGGCGCAAAAGGCGTTGCAGGGTGTGATGATGGAAGTTGACGACTGCGCATTTCCGTTGCTCGCCGGATTGACCGCTCACTCTGATCCCATGACCGCGTTCAAGGACGCGGATGTTGCGCTGCTGGTTGGTGCGCGTCCTCGTGGCCCCGGGATGGAGCGCAAAGACTTGCTCGAAGCCAACGGTGCGATTTTCACTGTGCAGGGCAGGGCGCTCGATGCGGTTGCGTCGCGCAACGTGAAGGTGCTCGTGGTCGGTAACCCCGCCAACACCAATGCCTATATCGCCATGAAATCCGCGCCGACTCTGCCGCGTGAAAACTTCACGGCGATGCTGCGCCTCGATCACAACCGCTCGCTGTCGCAGCTCGCGGCGCGCACTGGCAAGCCAGTCGATAGCATCGAAAAAATGATCGTTTGGGGAAACCACTCCACCACTATGTATCCCGATTATCGATTCGCCACCATCGGCGGTACGTCCGCCAAAGTAGCGGTAAACGACGAGACCTGGTATCGCGACACCTTCATCCCTACCGTAGCCAAACGTGGCGCGGCGATCATTGAGGCACGCGGACTCTCATCGGCTGCATCAGCGGCCAATGCTGCCATCGATCACGTGCGCGATTGGGTACTTGGTACCAACGGCAAATGGGTCACCATGGGCATCGCCTCCAATGGCAGCTATGGCATTCCTGAGGGCGTGATGTACGGCGTGCCGGTCACTTGTGCGAACGGTAAATATGAGCGCATCAAGGGGTTGGAAATTGATGACTTCTCGCGCGCCAAGATGGATGCGACGCTGAAGGAATTGGAAGACGAACGTGCAGGTGTGGCGCATTTATTGAAGTAGCGCGCACGCGCCGAATTGAAAAAGCCGCAGAGTAAAGTCTGCGGTTTTTTTATTGATGAATCAGTGAAACTCGTTTATTGGCGGGGACTTTCAGGTTTGGCCTACATGCATCCCACACCATCACTGATACAGATGTGCCCCGCCATTCACCGCCATGTTTGTGCCCGTGACGTAGGATGCTTCATCTGAAATCAAGTGCACGACGGCGTGCGCAACTTCATCCGGCGAGCCAGCACGACCAGCGGGGATCTGCACGAGCGTTTGTTCACGCATGTCATCGCGCATCGCGCGCGTCATGTCGGTGTCGATGAAGCCGGGTGATACGGCGTTCACTGTAACGCCTTTTTTCGCGACTTCCTGTGCCAGCGACTTGGTGAAGCCGACAATGCCTGCCTTGGCAGCCGCATAGTTCGTCTGCCCGAAGGCACCCTTGCTGCCGTTAACACTCGAGATGCTCACGATGCGGCCGAAGCCGCGCTCACACATACCCTCGATCACATGGCGCGTGACATTGAACACGCTATTCAGATTGGTGTTGATGACGGCGTGCCATTGTTCGGGCGTCATTTTGCGCAGGGAAATATCGCGCGTAATACCAGCGCAATTGACGAGCACATCAATGTGGCCGTAGTTGGCTTCAATTTGTTTGACCATCTCACCGCAGGCTGCAAAGTCCGTCACGTCGGCGCAAATGCTGGCACCGTGTGCGTCGTCAAATCCGGCGCTACCCATCGTTGCATGCCACGCGTTTTCAGAGCCGGGCACGACGTAATTGGCAATCGCGAAATAGCCTTGTTTCGCGAGTGCAATGCAGATGCTGGTGCCGATGCCGCCGACGCCGCCAGTGACGAGTGCGATACGTTTGAATGCGCGTTTTTTCATAGCTGTTCTATGGTCGTTTTAGAAAACTGCACGCGATGATAGCGCAAAAAAAAACCCCAAGAGGAAACCTCTTGAGGTTGAATCCTTTACCGATTCGAAGAATCAAAATAAAGGAGGAGGAGACTACAGGGGCGGATCAACGATCTGTGATGCTCACCCTAAAATAGCTGCGCCAAATTACTTGCGCTTGGCAGAAGCGGTTGCTTTGGTGGCGGTTTCCGTTGCGGTCTTGAACGCGCCGTCGGCCATGTTGCTGAACTGCTTACCGGCTTTGGTGAACGAATCAATGGCGGCGGTCGATGCAGCCAAGCTGGACTTCAGTGCGGCGATGGCAACATCGGAACCCGCTGGTGCCGACTTCGATACTTTATCCAAGCCTTCAGCCAACGATTTTTGAACGCCGGCAACGCGTTCTTCAACCAGTGCCGAAAATTGCGCTTGTGCGGCGGTGGTCAGTTCGTAGAAATTTTTCGAGTAACCCATGAAAAACTCAAGGCCGGTCTCAGCAACTTTGGTGCGCGCGCTGGTCAACTCTTGTACGTCTTTCACGCCAGCAAAAGACTTAGCGTTTTTTGCGCTTTCGTCAAGGCTTACGCGCGCTGCTTCGAGGTTCAATGCGGAAAAGCGCTCTGCGCCTTGCAGTGAAACACGTGCGAATTGCATGGCTGCCTCAACGGCGTTTTTGGAGAAGTCGCCGTATTGGGCGGTGGCGGTGTCAAATGCGTTCATGATGTGGTTCCTATTAAGTGGTTGTGTTAACAATGTTGCGACGTTCGCTGAAGTCGGAAAAATGAAGCTTGCGACCGGTGGCGTTAGCAGTACACAACTTTGTTCATCCCACCACCCAAATCGTGGCGTTGAAGCAAAATGTTGCGCTGCACAAATTGAATAATAGTGGCAGCACAATCTAAAGTCAAGCACTTTATGTTGCGGTGCAGCATAATTCTTTTAGCTCGCCTAATTCTGGCAAAAATGCTAATATAATCAATCAGCTATTGCAGTTTGGCGCGAATCTGGTGTGACGGCCCAAGCGCTGTTTTTGGCCAAATGTGATGCACTGCGATGTCGCGATTTACAAATTCTGGTTGTGCCGCAAGGCATGCAATTTTTGTGTCGTGCAGCATTGCGCTTTGGCAATAGCGTTTACCTCATTCGCGCAACATTTTGTCTTCCGCGCGAGCGCACCCAAGGGTCTGCCATGCCACGAATCATTAAGAAATATCCCAATCGCCGCCTCTACGATACTGAGACCAGCGCCTACATCACGCTTGCCGAGATCAAACAATTCGTCCTTGAGTATCAGGCGTTTGAAGTTCGCGATGCGCGCAGCAACGAAGACCTCACGCGCAGCATTTTGTTGCAGATCATTCTCGAAGAAGAGAGTGGCGGCGTGCCGATGTTCTCCGCCGACATGCTCGGCAACATCATTCGCTACTACGGCCACTCCATGCAGGGATTGATGGGTAGCTATCTGGAGCGCAGCATCGGCGCGTTCCATGAGGCGCAGAAAAAATTTCAGGATCAATCACAAAACATTTACGGCACCACGCCCGCGTTCGCGCCGGATAGCTGGAGCAAGCTCATGCAAGCCGCACCCACTGCCATGCCGACCAACATGGGTGAATATCTCGAAAAAAGCGCATCGAGCGTGATTGGTATGCAGGAAGAGCTTCGCAAGCAGGCCATGCAGATGTTCTCGGCATTCCCGTACGCTGCCAAAGCTGGCGCCGAGTCAGAGCCGCCTGTTGAAAAAGCCAAGCCAGCCGCATCCGCGAAGCCACGCAGCAAAAAATCCAGTAGCACCGGCAACAAGTAGCGCGCGTTCATCATGAGTTCAATCATTCGCCCGATCAAAATCGCGAAAGCAAAAATTCGCCCACCGCGCGTCGGCTTTGTTTCGCTCGGCTGCCCCAAAGCGCTGGTGGACAGCGAGCAGATCATCACCCAGCTGCGCGCCGAGGGCTACGACATCGCGCCTGATTACGCCGGTGCGGATTTAGTTGTGGTCAATACCTGCGGCTTCATTGATTCGGCCGTCGAAGAATCGCTCGACGCCATCGGCGAAGCGCTCGCTGAAAACGGCAAGGTCATCGTCACCGGCTGCCTCGGCGCTAAGTCGGGTGAGGGTGGCGAGAATTTGGTGAAGCTGGCGCACCCGCAAGTGCTCGCCGTCACCGGCCCGCATGCCAAAGAAGAAGTCATGCACCATGTGCATGCGCACCTGCCGCAGCCGCACGACCCGTTCATTGACCTCGTGCCTGCGGCCGGCATTAAGCTCACGCCTAAGCACTACGCGTATCTGAAAATTTCCGAAGGCTGCAACCATCGCTGCACGTTTTGCATCATCCCGTCGATGCGCGGCGATCTCGTTAGCCGCCCGGTCGCGAGTGTCATGCAAGAAGCAGAAAATTTATTGAAATCCGGCGTGAAAGAATTGCTGGTGATCTCACAAGACACCAGTGCTTATGGCGTGGACATCAAATACCGCACTGGCTTCTGGCAAGGTCGTCCGCTAAAAACGCGTATGACCGAATTGTGCGCGGCACTCGGCGACCTTGGCGGCGCGCAAAAGCCGTGGGTGCGATTGCATTACGTGTACCCGTATCCGCACGTCGATGAAGTCATCCCACTGATGGCAGAGGGAAAAATTTTGCCCTACCTCGACGTGCCGTTCCAGCACGCCAATCCGCGCATTTTGAAACTCATGAAACGCCCAGCGAATAGCGAGAAGACGCTGGATCGTATTCACGCATGGCGCAAAATGTGCCCCGACATCACGTTGCGCTCCACGTTCATCGCCGGTTTTCCCGGCGAGACTGAAGCAGAATTTACCGAGCTGCTCGATTTTCTGAAAGCGGCACAGTTGGATCGCGTTGGTTGTTTCGCGTATTCACCGGTTGACGGCGCGGTTGCCAATGAGTTACCTGACCCTGTGCCCGCTGAAGTGCGTGCCGAGCGCCAACAGCGTTTCATGGAAGTACAAACCGCCATCAGCCTCAACAAACTTAAACAAAAAGTCGGTCGTGACGTCGATGTGTTGATCGATATGGTCTCGCGTGACGGCGCAGTGGGTCGCTCAAGCGCCGATGCCCCCGAGATTGATGGACAGGTGCATATTCATGGCGACAAACATGCATTCAAAACCATCAAGCCCGGCGACTTTGTGCGCGCGCGCGTGACCGCAACCAATGAGCATGATTTGATTGCGGAGTTGTTGGCGGGTTGAGTTGTTACGCGCGGTTTGCGATTTAGACTGAAGTTCCTCCCCCAAAAAGTCGAGTTTTCCCTCTGACGGACGCCGTATTTTTGGTTCCACGTTCTGACTACACTTTGATCTGTCTAATCAATTCG
>JAYTVA010000003.1:0-9087 GCA_043744255.1 Burkholderiales bacterium
CTTGGGGGCTGATGAAGGTGGCGGCAACAGCGGCGGTGAGTGCAGCGAGGGTGATGATGAGTGAGCGTGACATGGTGATCTCCTAAAGAATGAAATGCGCCGCGGCCAGGCGACAGCGGTGGGCAAGCGCTCAAACTGTAGCCGTTAGCAGACCGGGCGCAAAGGCAATTTGTCACACCGCGATACCGCGTTCGGGGGCTTGCAGTGAGGGTAGGCATGTGCTGCGCATAGACGGTCTTGAGCAGGTGCCGAGATTGCGCTGCGCGGGGAGCGAAGTAGTGGAGGCTAAAAGACGGACAAAAATCCCGCTGCCATCGCCGTCTGATCGCGGAGCGATTTCCCCCAGCAGCCCAATCATGAAAGGAGTGCGCCGTCTTCGACCATCCATTCGATTTATCCACAGGCGCGTAGTATCCTGCGCTCCTCCTAGTCAATATTCAATCCGCGGGGATGGTCAATATTCGATGCGCGCCAACATTTTGTAAGTCATTCCGCCAAAACTCCTCACCTTTTAGCGCATGTGGATTAAGATTCGACGCAATTTGACTCAGGGTCAGGGGGCTGGCAGGCACGAATGCAGTTCGGGCAAGTTGACCGGTAAGCTCAACTCGACAAATATCTAAAAAACATTCACCTAAAAATTCAAATTTGAAACCTCAAATTATGCAATACGTCGCTGGGCGCAAAAACAAACAGACAGATACCCCACGAACGCTGAAATATGCGCCCTCAAGTGCGCGCACGGGGGCGAGATGATCATTGTCATCGCCGGTATGTACCGAAGCGGGAGCACATTCTCTTTCAATATCGCCCGCGAAATAATGGGAGGGGACGTCGATGTCGTTGCAGCCAACTCTGTGTCGGAGGAGGAGTTGGCGCGTGCGCACGGACGAAATTTAGTGATAAAGGCGCATCTTCCTGATCCTGCGCTGCAGGCAAAGATCACCGCCAAAACGGCACTTTGTATTTGCACCTACCGTAAGCCGGAAGAAGCGGTAGCGTCCTGGATGGAGACGTTCGGATTTAATTTTGATGAATCGGTTGGCGCGATTCGCGCTTGGTTGGCGTGGCATAAGACGGCACAACTGCCAATGCTAAATATCGCGTACGAAATAATCGAAGATCGTCCGCTGCGCGCAGTTCTCATGATTCAACGCTATCTTACGGGACATGTTGACCGCAGGCTGGCCCGAGAATTGGTGCTGAAGTACAGCAAAGTACACATTAAAAACCAATATGATTTGTTTACGGATGGAGCAGAAAGTATAAACATTGGCTTTAGCTACTATCACCCGACAACGTTCTTTCACCGACGCCACATATCCACGATCGGGAAACGCCAAGTGTTAAACACGTTGAGCCTGGAACAGCGCCACCGCGTAAGAACTGAGCTTGCAGATTACATTGATGCGAGTGATGAATATCACCCGCTCATGCAATACCAAAATTAGCGCTGCTTTTGGCTGAACGATAAGCAGCGTTTTCGTAAGGTGGCTGTTTCACCGTCGATGAATTCGAGCGCCAGAAATGGCTGGCCTTCAGCGGTAACACCCGCTGCAAACAGACGTGCAATATTGGGATGATTAAGCGCTTCGAGAATCACCCATTCGCGCTCGAACCGTTCCCGCAAATAAAACGACGCCAGATGCGCGCCTATGAGTATAGGAATTTCAAACGCCATTTTTCGCGATTTCTGAATGTCTCCAATGGTTGAACGGTGGCCAAAGGCGCGGCCATTGACGGAAACTCCCGCTGCCGTCTTCGGATTGCGCGCAATTTGCGTGCCCAACGCGCCAGAGCGGCACCCGATTTGTGCATTTGCACGAGCGCAGTCCGAGCGCCTCCCTCGGCTCTGTCCCTGTCCTTGTCCCGTCCCCATCCAGTCCGGTGCATGTCAAGCTAGTTGTCGCGTCAGTCAAGCAGCCAACCGCTTAGTATCAGCGTCAGCCAAGCTCAGTTTGCTCACCGCATCGCGCTCCGGATTCAGCGCCACCACCTCGATTGGTGACCAGTCTCGCGTATGCCGTGACCATCGCGCCGGGTTCGCCTCGCACGCGGCTCGGTACACCTGATCGCGAGCCACTAAAATCGCCCGGTCTTCACCCGCGTGCCGCTGCGCCGGGCTCACATACCGGATCCCGCTGTGTCGATGCTCAACGTTGTACCACTGCACAAAGCCCGTCGCCCAAGCGCGTGCTGCCGCCAGATCGTCAAAGCCGGTCGCCGGAAACGCCGGGCGGTACTTGGCGGTGCGAAACAGCGCTTCGGCAAAGGCATTGTCATCACTCACCCGGGGTCGCGAATACGACGCCTTCACGCCCAGCCAATGCAGCATCGCCAACACTGTTGTTGCCTTCAGCGTAGCGCCGTTGTCGCCGTGCAATACCGGCTGATCGAGCTGGGCGGCAATGTCCTTACTGAGCGCCGTGCGGGGTACCAGATTCACGGCATGCTCAGACGCGTCACGATCATCGCTAAACCATAAACCCTAAATTCTGCGCCGAAAAATTCCCGATATTCGGTAGCACCAAGCGCATGTTGCTATCACTCACGCCGAACCAGCGCGCCATCGTCCCCGCAAACTGTTCCACCGAAGTGGTCGGCAAGAGCCGCCCAGAGCCAACTTCATCGGTGTTGTTGAGCCCCATGATCGGAAAGGTGCCGTAAAAATTCCGACCCTTAACTGCGCCGCCCATCACGAAATGATGCGAGCCCCAGCCGTGGTCTGAGCCGTCGCCGTTGCTCGTCAACGTGCGACCAAAATCTGACGCGGTGAAGGTCGTGACTTCGTTACTGACACCTAGACCATCGACGCTCGCTTGAAAATACGCGAGCGCTTCGGCGACTTGGGTATGCAGCAAGGGCTGGTTGACGAGTTGGTCGTCATGCGTATCGAAGCCGCCAAGGGAGACAAAAAATACTTGCCGCTTGGCACCGAGCACATTCCGTTGCGCGATCATGCGCGCGACCACGCGGAGTTGTTGCGCGAGCCGATTGGCGGCGGCGCTGGTGGGCAGCGGAAAATCGGGCGCGGTGGACAGTGCGGCCGAGAGCGTGACGTTGGCGTCAATCGAGCGTTTGGTGATGTCAGCCACGTCTTGCGAAAACAAATCGCTGCTGCCGTTGGTGATGATGTTCTTGAACGTGGTGCTGGCGGTGGTGGAACCGAACAAGGTGCCGCTGATGCCACCGATGGCGGTGGAGCCAGTGGTACTGAGTTGATACGAGACCACATCCTGCCCGGCCAAGAAGACGTTGTTTCCCGCGATGGAATTGCAGGTAAATATGCTGGCCGAATTTTGCGACGCCAACAAGTCGCCCATGCGCCCACCCCAGCCATAGCGCGCACCTTCGGGCGCACTCGCTTGCCAATTCGATTGCTGATCGTTGTGCGAAAAGAGCTTTGGTGGCAGCGGCACAGCAGCAGCCAAATACTGCGCCTTGGTGGTGGGCTGAATCAAGGTGCCGACGTTGGCAAGGATGGCGAGCTTGCCTTGATCCCATAGCGGTTTGATTGAGACCATTTCTTTGGGCAATGCAAATTGTCTGCCTGCGTTGCTACCAGTCAGTGCCACGGCGGGATCGAGCGGCAGCATGTCGGCTTGTGCGCGGGTGAGCCCGGCGCGGGAGCCCACATACGCGTTGAAGCTGGCGGTGTCGTACGGCATGACGGTGTTGTTGTGATCGTTGGCACCGAACATGAAAACACAGACCAACGCGCGATAGTCGTTCGCGGTTTGTGCGGCGGCGGCACCGATGCCCGCGAGGTTCATCGCAAACGGCGTGGCGGTGCCCGCGACCGATAGCTTGGCGGCGGTGCGCAAAAATTCACGGCGTGATTGATTGGCGGTGTGTACGTAAATGTTTTTCATGATCACTCCCTTATTGCAGCGCGATGTATTCAGGTGAAGCCATCACCAAGAAGATGGCGAGGTTGACGCGGTTGCGTCGATCATTGGCGGGATTGGCGGTGCCTATTGCCACCGTCGCGATGGCATTGCGAATCTGATCGCGTGTGGCATCGGAGAGCGTGCCTGCCGCTAACAACAAGTCCACACGATCCACCAACGTAGCCGGGTCAGCTGCCAGCGCAAGCTCGGTGGTGTAGTCCGGCTGAATGTCGCGGATGTTGGCAATCGCAGTGCCGACACCAGATGAAATCGCAGTGCGCATGAAGTTGAGATAGCCTGCAACCGACGATTCATTGGTGATTTGCGATTCCGGCGAGACCAGCCCCGCGTTGCCCACTTTCGAATTCGGCGGCACGTAGCCGGGTCGATAAAAATTGAATACTGATGTTGAACGCATGGGCGATTGCCCCAACGCCGTCGATGCATCAGTGGTGGAACCCAGCAGCCAGCGACCATCGTTAGACTTTACGTTGAAGGCGCGCATCCATTGCGCGAATCGAAGCACCGGCTCGCGCAACTTACCGACCACCGGTGACGCGAGGTTGGGGCTGCGCGCTTCTTGGTCGAGCAAGATGGCGTTCAAGACAGCGCGCATGTCGCCTCGTACGTTGGCACCGTTGTTGTTGAACGCACTCGCCACGCGCGCCACGTAGGCGCTTGAGGGATTGGCCGTGACCATGCGTTGAATCAGTTGCTTGCCGATGAAAGGCCCCACATTCGGGTGATTGAACAGCGCATCGAGCGCGATCTTCATGTCGGCGTTAGTGGAGCCCGCCGCTGTGGTCGTCGCGGGAATAGTCGTGGTGAGAAATTTCTTCTGCGACAAGGAGTGATATTGATCGTAAGCCTGCATGCGTTTGATCTGCTTGTCGGCATCGACCGGCGAGCCGCCACCGGAGAAGCGCGTGTTGGAGGTGTCAGGCCCACCCCAGCTTAGCCCCGTGTACACCTTAGCCAGCCCACTCACATCGGCGTTTGAGTACGTCTCAATCGGTTTGCCGCTGGCATCGAGTTTGTTGGTGCCGTCAAGATTCAATTCATAGAGGCCGAGGGTCAACAGTTGCATTGACTCGCGCGCGTAGTTTTCATCGGGCACGCTGCCGGGAGTGTTGTTTTCTTTCGTGTTACGCAACGACGAAAGATAAAGACCCATCATCGGCGAGTACGACACCTCATCGAGGAGCGTACGAAAATTTCCAAAGGCATTCGCACCCAAGTTATCGAGGTACTGCGCCGTGCCACGCGGGTAGTTGGTGAACACGCCGCTATCAATACCGATCACAAAAATCTGCGAGAGGTTGTAGGCCATGCGCTGGCGAAATTGATCGGGCGCGGTAGCGAAATTTCTCCACATGCTCCACGTCAGACCCACCTGCCCCGTCTGCGATGCGGGAGCCAGCGTGGCGAGATACGCTTCGACAAACGGCAGATGCTTGGTCTGCGGCAATGCAATTTGCGCGTCCATCCAACCCACCACGTTTGATGCAGATAGCGCGTCGATCTCCGCCGCGTTACCCCCGAAGCCCGCTTGCGCGAGTAAACGTGACGCCTCGGCAGCTTTTGCTGAGAAGCTCGGCTGCACACTACAGACATTGGTGTTGCCGCCCGCGAGAGCGAAGCGTTCTAGCGGTAACACGCGGTTGACAATGCTGGCACTGGGAATCGAAAACGTAAACGTGCCGCGTTCACCATCGGTGAAATTGATTTGGAAGCTACCGATTTCTTGCGCGGGTGTGGCGGGCGGCGGACCACCCGCGGTGTTGTAGCCGATGCCTACGGGATTGTTGTAAAGCTTGCCGGTGAACCGGCTCTGGTTAGCGGGGTCTTGATCGCCGATGCCGGTGTACCACGACGCATTGCGCTGATCGTTGTACCCATACCAACCCAGAAATACTTTGTTGGCTTGATGCGCGATTTGCATTCCCCAACCGCCCGCCGCGCCGCCGCCCCAATAGAGGTCGCTGTAGTTGGTCGCGCCAACGCGCGAGCCTGCTTGCAAGAAACAGGTCGGCACACCGCTGCCGACGATATTGAATCGCTCCAAGTCGCTACGCGAACGGACAGTGCCACCAATGGTATATATAAGCGTCATGCGCCCGGTGTTGAGTACGGTAAGAGATGCGGTGCCTGCCGACGTAATGGTCGGATTCGCGCCGCCAGTAAGTTGCGCAAACGGTGTGCCGGTGCCGGTCGATAGCGTGCCTTCGCAGACGATGCCTACGAAGCTGCAATCGAGCGTGAACCAAGTCGGCTTGCCATCGGTGCCGTACACGAACCAAATGGCAAAGGTGCGCGTGCCCTGCTGCTGCACACTGACGCCGAAGCCAGATTCGGTGGGCTTCCACCAGAAGCCGACTTGATTGGGGGATTGTGCGTGGCTGGTGATCGCTGACCCTAAAAGTGCTAGCGCAAGCAACAGGCGGCGGAGTGATTTGTTGAGCAGGTTTGGCATGTAGGTCCCCGATTGTGGGTCAGGTTAGGAAGCTAGATTATAGGCATCCGGCCTCCATTGGGTGATGCAGGTGTAACAAAGTTTATGGTTCGTGCTGGGCTTTGTGAAGGAGCGATTATCGACGTAAAGTTTCGCATGGGGAATCTGGGTGGTCGGGAGCGTTGCTGGTTGACGACAGTTTTTTCTGAATGGGAACGTTTTTCATATTGACGACCGAAAATCCCCCGATTCTTCTTGGCTCAACGGCTGCGGCGCATTAGCCCCCTTTAGGAAAGGGGGCGAGGTTTGAATGTCCGTTTGACTGCAAAGCATGCTCCTACGTTGCTTGCCGATACACATTAACAAAGCGCGCGTTTTCAACCACGCCAAAATCGCCCGGCGCGTATTGCAGTAGCCAATCGTTGGCGTGGCCTTGTAGCAAATCGCCGCCTGCGGAGCGCGCAACTGCAAATGCGGAAGGCATTTGTTTCGCTAGCACCGGCACGGGCTTCGCGCGGAACGCACCGTCGAACCCATCTAATCCAACCGCAAAGTACTTGGCATCAAAGCGCGCCCGCGAAACGCTCCAACGATCACCCGTCGAGCCGGTAATGATGGCGTCGCCCGCGACATACGCATTCGGCCCCTCGCGGCTAACCAGCACCCCTGCTGCTTTCGCAAACACGACCTGCACGAGTTCGGTTTTCACATACTGCGCAGCGGCAGCATCGCTGGCGAGGTCAACGTGTTGTAACGGCACCATCAATCCACTTTCGCGCCACTGGCCTTGATGACCTTCGCGTATTTCTGTGCTTCGGTTTTGATGTACGCGGCGAATTCGGCGGGCTTGTTGCCGACTGGTTCTGCGCCGAGTGCCAACATGTGTTCGCGAATTTCGGGAGCTGCCAATGCCTGCGTGAATTCGCGATGCAGGCGTTCCTGAATTGCCGATGGCGTACCCGCAGGCGCGAAGATGCCAAACCACGTCGAAATGTCAAAGCCCGCCAATCCATTCTCGGCGATGGTGGGCAGTTCACGCGCGAGTGCTGAGCGTTGCGCGGTGGTCACGGCCAGGGCTTTCACCGTCCCCGCTTTAATCTGTGGCATCGCGTTGGCGAGGTTGTCGAACAGCACCTGCACCTCATTCGCCATTAGCGCCTGCAAGGCCGGCCCCGCACCTTTGTACGGCACATGCGTCATCTGCACACCGGTTTCGGCCTTGAACAGTTCCCCCGCGAGGTGCCCTGCACTGCCGTTGGAGCCCGAACCGAAATTTAGTTTGCTGGGGTTCGCTTTCGCGAAGGCAATAAAACTTTTCACATCGCGCGCTGACACGCTCGGATGCACCAGCAACACATTCGGCGTCGCCGCGATTTGCGTGATCGCAACAAAATCTTTTTGCGCGTCGTAGGGCATGTTGGGATACAGCGATGGATTGATCGCATGCGTCGCTACCGCGCCCAACAAAATGGTGTAACCGTCCGGCGCACTTTTCGCGACAAAGTCCGCGCCGATATTGCCGCCCGCGCCTGCTTTGTTTTCGATGATGATGGCCTGCGCCATCGTTTCCGAGAGCTTTTTTCCGAGCAAACGCGCGGTGGTATCGAGCGCGCCACCGGGCGGATACGGCACGATAAATTTGATCGGTTTATCGGGGTAGGATTGTGCGCTGACTAACTGCGGAAGAACCGAAAGTGCTAACGCGCAGAGAACTGAGACAGTTCGCATCTGACTTCCTTGAAATGATCTTGAGAAGTTATTTTACCGATGACGCGAACGAATACCTGAGCGGATTCAACCCTGAAGTGCAACGCTATTGTGATGCCTTCGTCGTGCAGCCCGTAGGTTGGGTAAGTTTCATCTGCCCAACGTCGGTGATTGCGTTTCCATCAGTATTGGGCAAACGAAGAAGCTGTTTGCCCAACCTACGCGCTGAAGCTTCATTAAGGTACAGACCTCACTTGGTGATGGCTAACGTTCGAGCTAAGCGGGCGACAACGGCAGGACGCCAGCGCCCGGACGGCGAAAATGTACCGCGTACCGCCGGCCGGGCGCTGGTAGCCTGCCGTTGGCGATCCGCTTGAGCGAGGGGTTGGCCGCGCTCCCTGCTTAGGGCATTGCCGAAGAATGGTGTGCTACGACCAACCACTTGCCGGACTTCTTGTGAAAGACCATGGTGAAGCGCGCGGGGCGAGGTACAACTTGGCCTTCTCGAACATCGGTGAAGGTGTAATAGCCGGAGCTAAAGGCTGTCTCACCGAATACTCGAATGTGTTGCTCACCAATGACCACTCGTGCGTTGGGACGCAAAGCGGCATTCTTGAAGTACTCCCGGACGGCGGTTGGGTTCGGGGCAATTGTCTTGGCAGCGGTTCCCCAGAGTACGGCTTCTGAGTCGTACATGTTGACAATGTTCTTTGGATCTCGAGTGTCATATGCGGCCTGCCATGCTTTAGTTGCCGCCGCGATTTGATCTCTGGTATCCGGCCCATCACTGGGCACTGCAGCACAGGCGCTGAGAAAAAGTAGGAGCAGAGCAGGGAAGAGCAGTCGCATTGTGGTTCGCATTTTCTTCAGGTGGAGGGGCGAGCAAGTCGTCCGTGATGGTGAGGAAACTGCCTTGTGCGGCCTAACAATCAGCGTTTATCCGCCGCGCCGCAGCATACGCACAAAGCGATGACATCATTCGCGGCAGATAAACCATGTTGGACTGAACCGCCTGCGAGACGGTGGTGTGTGTTTGGG
>JAYTVA010000004.1:0-35454 GCA_043744255.1 Burkholderiales bacterium
TTGCGGTTGCTTTCATGGTCGATCCTTCTGTGTTGGGATCGAGCAAGCATGCGCAATTCAAATGCAGCAAACAAGTCTGGGGTTGGTGGAGCGCTTACCACCTTCTGGCTTTACTTTTCCTCCAGACAATGATTTCAAAATTGTCTTCCCATTATTTTCATGTTGCAGCAAATCCGGGGTCAATTCTAACATTCCAACATTCCTCAAGCTCACTCCTCACACGCGCGTACACCGTCGCGTCGAGGTCGATACCGAGCGGCTCCTTGGTGTAGAGTTCCCGCGCGCGCAAGATCAGGCGCGTGGCCAGATTGTGATAGATGCGCCAGTCCCGGTCGTTCAACGCATCCGACAGTGTCGAGCGCGCAGGCGCACCCGACAAGCCCATGTGAAACGGCTTGGCGTGATTGGCTTTCAGGCAGGCCTCGATATCGCGCAGAGACTCGCGCCAGGTCAACTGCGAGAAAGCCATGACGCGAAACAGATCGGCGCAGTCCAAAGTACGCACATCTGCATCGCCACCGCGAAGCGCTGATTGATCGAACCACGCCTCTAACCCAAGGGAACGCAACGCGTCACACAGACGCCGTGCGGCATCAGCATCTTGTGAAGCCTAGGAGAGGAAGATGGCTTGGGTCATGTCAGTACAACCAAGTTTTTGGCGGTGGCGGCAGGTGCCACTGAGATGGCGATACGCTGATCGAAGGTCACTAGTGCGCCCTTATTTTTTGCCGCGAGCGCCAAGAGATACGCGTCCGTAATTTGGTTGTGGCCGTGGACTTTGCCTAAATCAATCGCATTGTCATCACGGATAGAAACATCATCCGGCCAAAACTGATGATCGAGCGCTTCTGTGGCGGCGACGAGCTGCGTTCGCACGCGCTCAAAACCCACCGCACCGCGCTGGCTGTACTGCGCGGCATTCATCACACGCACCACACCGTTTTCGATTAACGGACAAGTCGCGATTTTCGCTTGGCGCTTATTGATAAACGCATTGGCGATGGCAGAGTGGGTGTGCGCATCGTCGAATAAGGCAATCCACACATTGATGTCGAGCAGATAGCGCACTGATTAAATTCCTTCTTGCTCAATGATGCGGCGAATGTGCTCTGGCGTGATGACCTCTTCGCGTGGCGGCAGGATAGCGAATTTGCCGATAGTCGGTTTGGATTTTTCTAGACCCGTCGTGCGCGCCTTGAGCCCAGCGCGAATCAAATCTGACGCGGCCTCGCCCAGCGAAATATTACGCCGTAGCGCCTCATGCTTGGCAGCCATAAGAACATCGTCTTCGATAGAAAGTGTGGTGCGCATGGTTGCTCCTTGCTTGGCT
The DNA here is from genome assembly GCA_043744255.1 of Burkholderiales bacterium. Taxonomy (GTDB): domain Bacteria; phylum Pseudomonadota; class Gammaproteobacteria; order Burkholderiales; family Usitatibacteraceae; genus UKL13-2. The sequence continues at coordinate 1,331 of JAYTVA010000004.1, forward strand.
TGATGTCACATTGATGCTTGAGCATCATTTTAGCATCAACGCATCAAATGATAAATCTGCCGACTACTCTGATTGATCGAACCACACCTCTAACCCAAAGAAACGCAACGCGTCACACAGACGCCGTGCGGCATCAGCATCTTGTGAAGCGTAGGAGAGAAAAATGGCTTTCACGATGTGCTCACGATGTGGTCATACAGCATGCGTGGCGAGTAGAGCGTGACGCCGCTGTAACTTTTGCCAAAGCCGCTGCCAAAGTGCGTGACGTCGCCGGTGACGAGCGCATCGCAATTCAGGCTGATGGCGGCGGCGAGCACTGGGCGGTCTTTGTCGGGTAACCAAGTGGTGTCGCGGTCACTACTGTTATTGAAACTTGTTGGGGCGACGGTAATTTTTTTAAGCCAATTATCTAGTCGCTTGACGGACGCGGCATTTGCCTTTGTGGTTGTGTTGCGTCGTGCTTCGGCCACCACATATTCGTCGGCGAGCAGGTCGTGCTTTTGCGTCACCATCGTGTGCAACAGCGCATGTACCGCCCCATCTGACTTCGATGCGGAAAAAAGAATGTTTGCGTCCAAGAAAATGCGCATCTGCGGCAATGTTAGCGCCCGGTACGCGTGGCACCGCGCCTGGGCTTGATCGCTGCCTTGGCGCGTGCTTTCTGGCTCATTGCCTGCGCTAATTCGGCTTCCGCCGCATCCAATTCTGCCACTCGCGCGTCGCCATACATCTCAATGGGCAACGTAACGGCGGGGCGTAGCAAAATACCGTTTCTTCGCTTCGCGGCGAATTAAGAATCGACCGTGTAAAAAAAGCGCGTGCGCCTCGGGGCTGGTTGGCGTGATTGGCTTTCAGGCAGGCCTCGATATCGCGCAACGACTCGCGCCAAGTCAACTGCGAGAAGACCATGACGCGAAACAGATCGGCGCAGCCCAAAGTGCGCACACCTGCATCGCCAGCGTGGCGCTCGATGATGCGACCGAACGTCTTCCATGGAACGCACTCCATCACTTGCGCAAACAGCGTCTTGCCCACGTTCATGCGTCACCCTAGGTCGACTAAACCCGGAAGCATCGCAAATGCGCAATCTGAAATTCAAATCGTGGACACCCATGAAATCCTCGAAACCCGCGCCAATATTGCCTTTCCAGCCGGTTGGCAGCAAATAAACCGGACACTAGTGAATTTTTAGAAGCATTTATTTTTGCGCCACAAACAAAAAGCTCATGTGCCGTCCCAACGCCGTCATTGCCCCTGCGCGATGCGCAACAGCTCCAACCCACGTTCGAGCCGGCTGCTGCCGCGCTCGGCCCGAATTCTGAATCGGGTTTCTGCATCGAACTGAACTAGGGCTTGCGTCGTTAGCTCATCTAGCAGGCGCGACAGGCTCGTGCCCTGCTGGGCGGCCATGGCTTTGAGGCGTTCGTGTTTATGGTCAGGCATGCGAAGGGTCAGTGCAGTCATTTGAGCTCCTTTAAAAACTCGGGTGGGGTTTTGATCAGCAAGGGAAAACGCAGTTCCATCGAAGCAAAATCTCGAACATTCCAAGTGAGGATGTGCGATGCTCCGCTGGCTACTGCTAACTCAACGATATGGTTATCAGCTTCGTCGCGCAGATTGGGGCGCCAAGTGAAATAGGTGCTGCACCAAGCTGCGTTTGAGAGAAAAATATCCAGCAATTCTTCGCGTTGCGCTCGGTTGAGCCGACATCCCTCAAAGAGGGTTTCTCTGGCCAAAACGTCTTCATATTCAGCCAATAAGCTCACGCTCACTGCGGGGCGCATTTTTTTGAGCAAACACAGTTCGACGATCCGCGCAGATGCGCCGACACCCATGCAGGCGCCTGCAAAAACATTGGTATCGATAACTACGTTCATATGAGTAATAATGATACCATTATTCTCAATTTTGGTATCGTATGTGGTGCATTAATGCATTAAGGCAGATTTTTCAGAACGTCACGGGTTCTAACATTCCAACATTTCTCAAACTCACTCCTCCCACGCGCGAACCAAATGTGGGGTAAGTTCTAACATCCATACAATTCCTCACTTTTTCTCCACCTCCGCCCTCACAGCCCTGCTCACCGTCATGTAGTGCACACCAAAAAACTGCGCAATTTCCGCCATCGTATACGCGCCAGAACGATAGGCAGCAAACGTTGCTGCGTTTCTATCACTATGCTGGTCTTGATAGCTTTGTAACGGCAATGTCACGGCGCGACGATGCGCCAGCGCAACTTTAGGTCTGTTTGCGCGCTATTCAGCAATAGCCTCGCTTACACCCAGTTTTCTACCTTCAGCAGACCAACGCGGCGAAATTCTTTTTCGTTGTTCGTTACCAGCGCCAGTTGACGACTCACCGCGTGTGCGGCGATAAGCATATCGAGCGGGCCAATCGTTTTGCCTTGTTTCTCTAAAGCTGTTCGTATATCGCCGTACACCATCGCTGCATCTGCGTCGTATTCCAAAATTTGCAATGACAACAAAAATGCTTCTAGTGCCGACCGATTTTTGAGTGAGCCGCTTTTTGCAACGCCAAATGCAAGCTCAGAGGCGGTGATGCTGGAAATGCCAATATCGTCAAGCGCATGTCGTTTGAAATGCGCGAGTACTTTCTTGGGGCGCTCATTGATGAGATAGATGCAGATATTCGTGTCAAGCAAGTACTTCATTTCAGCAGCGCGGCACGTTTTTGTTGTGCCACCGGTTGCTCGCGTTCCATTTTGAAGTCAGGCTCAAATTGTGAAAGGCTAGAGAACAGCATTTCCCACGAATGCGTTTGCGGCAGCAACACGACGGCATTACCCACGCGCTTAATCAAAACTTCAGTACCCTCAAAGCGAAACGCCTTGGGCAAGCGAACTGCTTGGCTGCGGCCATTTTGAAAAATCTTTGCGGTTTCCATGTTGCCTGACCTTGATGAGTGATAGATACAAATAGTATATATCACGAGTATAGGAATTTTTAACGCTCTTTTTCAAGATTCATCGCTGTATCGGCGAGCAGGTCAGCGGTCAAGTCAGCGGCATTGCGATAGAACCGCACCACTTTCTCAACCTCGCAGACATTTTCCCGCCCGGCAGGCGGGCGCACTATCTCCCGTGCTATCTCCCGTGCTATCTCACGTGCTATCTCACGTGAGTTTCTTGCCACCCTGCCTGTCACGCGAATAGCCGACGCGAAAGTAATGCGTATCGTCGTAAAACGTCGCCATCTCATTGCGCCGATCCCAGCCCGGAATGCCGAGAATCGGCAAGGGATGCAACACACGCGTCGTGGTGAAGGATTCGACACTCTCCAGCCACTGGGCCGCGCGACCATCGATGTGTGCAACTTGCGCTGGCATCGGCAGCGCTAGGAAATCGTGCTCCACGCTCAGCAAGAGCGCCTTAGCCGTGATGCCGATGAATGGGTCCAGCATCTTTTCCAGAACAGAATGTCCGCACAGAAAAAACCGCATATCGCGAATCACGTCGGCGCGCCGCTCCACAAATAATGTTTGCCACTGAAAGTTGCGCACGCAGTCGAGCAATGATTCATCCGCACTCGCCACGACGATGCCGCCTTCATCAAACAGCGTCAACACATCGCGCGGAATCGACCGCGCCTTTGCTTCCGCTTCGCCACGCAGCGCTAGCAACGCCGCGTGCTTGGCCGAGATCATCGCCTTCGATTTTGCGAACGTGAGCCACTGCATCGCGTTAAAGAAATCGTGCCAATTTTCGCGCGTGGCGATTTCGCCGGTATCAGCGATACGCGTTTCGTAGTGCGCCGACTCGTCGTCTGGCGGCGCGACGAAACAAATAGGTAAGCCGCCCTGATTGGTCAGCGTGCGGCGCGTGGCGAGGAGATTGAGTTCGTTAAGCGTGGGCCACGCGGTTGACGACAACGCCGTCAAGTTTTCGCGCACGGCATCAAAGGCTGGCAGTGCGAACTTCGCGCTATCCAACCCACACCCGTGCATTGCGAAACACACGCATCCACGGGCTTTCCCGCGATGTTTTGCGCCATTCGCGCGGATGCCACGAGAGGTTCACGTTCAGCGCGACGCGCTCCGGGTGCGGCATCATGATCGTGAAGCGGCCATCGGGCACCGTGAACGCGGTCATGCCAAGCGGCGAGCCATTCGGATTCATCGGGAAGGTTTCGGTCACGCGGCCATGTCCATCAACGAATTGTGCTGCTGTGAGCCAGCGCACCGCATCCTGCTGGGCGGCGTCGCGAAACACGGCCTGACCCTCGCCGTGCGCGGTCGCCACCGGAATGCGCGACCCGGCCATGCCGGCAAAGAAGATCGACGGCGACTCGCGGATTTCCAATAGCACCGTGCGCGCTTCGTATTGCTCGCTCTTGTTGCGCTCCAGATGCGGCCAATTCTCGGCACCCGGGATGATGCTGTGCAAGTTCGACATCATCTGGCACCCATTACACACACCGAGCGCGAATGAATCCTTGCGCGCGAAGAACGTTTCAAACTCGTCGCGCAGACGCGCGTTGAACAAGATTGATTTCGCCCAGCCTTCGCCCGCGCCGAGCACGTCGCCGTATGAAAACCCGCCGCAGGCAGCGAAGCCCCTGAAATCAGCCAGCGAGATGCGTCCGGCGATCACGTCGCTCATGTGTACATCGAACGCCTCGAAGCCCGCCTTGGTGAACGCGTGCGCCATTTCTAGCTGGCCGTTGACACCTTGTTCGCGCAAGATCGCGATCTTTGGTTTTGCACCACCGATGAACGGTGCCGCAACATTTTCGTCACTGGCAAACGTAAGTTTTGCAGTGAGGCCAACATCCTTCGTGTCGAGAATGCGGTCATATTCCTGCTTGGCCGTTTCCGGGTTGTCACGCAGCGATTGAATCAGGTAGCTGGTTTCGGACCATGCACGCTGTAAGTTGATCCGCGTTTCAGCGAACACCGGCTTGCCGCCACGAATGAAGCGCAACTCGTCGGCGTTGTTGAGGTGCCCGATGATGTGACTCATCTTCGCCAAGCCCGCTGCGCGCAAGGCCTGCATCACCTCGGCGCGATCAGCCTTACGAATCTGCAAGACCGCGCCCAACTCTTCGTTGAATAGCGCACCCAGAATCGCATCGCGGTCACCCAGCTTTTGCGCGCGCGTGGTGACATCGTAATCATCTACATCCGTCTCGCGCTCGTTGTAGACCAAGGTGTCGAGATAAATCGACAGGCCGACGTGCGACGCGAACGACATTTCGGCGAGGGTCGCGAAAAGACCGCCGTCAGAGCGGTCGTGATAGCTCAGAATTTTCTGTGCCCGCGCGAGTGAGCGCACCACGGTGAAAAACATTTTCAACGCGCTGGCATCATCCACGTCCGGCGCAACGCTGCCGACCTGGACATACACCTGCGCGAGCGCGGACGCACCCAAGCGATTTTTGCCTGCGCCCAAATCAATCAACACCAATTCGGTGTCTGGCTCGCGCGATAGCTCGGGGGTGAGCGTCGCGCGTGCATCTCGTACACGGGCAAATGCGGAAATGATGAGCGAGACCGGGGCGACCACCGCTTTTTCGGTGCTGCCTTCGCGCCACGTTGTCTTCATCGACAGCGAATCCTTGCCGACCGGAATGGAGATTCCCAATGCCGGGCACAACGCCATGCCGACTGCTTCCACCGTTGCGAATAATTTTGCGTCCTCGCCCGCATAGCCAGCGGCGGCCATCCAGTTCGCGGACAGTTTCAATTCGGAAAGTTGGTCGATGTCGGCGGCAGCGATATTGGTAATCGCCTCGCCGACCGCCATGCGCCCCGATGCCGGTGCGTCGATCACCGCAATCGGCGTGCGCTCGCCCATCGCCATCGCTTCACCCTGATCGGTGTTGTAGCCCATCAAGGTCACGGCGCAATCGGCGACCGGAATTTGCCACGGCCCAACGAATTGGTCGCGCGCCGTCAGGCCACCGACCGAGCGGTCACCGATGTTAATCAGAAATGATTTGTCCGCGACGGTGGGCAAACGCAATACTCGGTACGCCGCGTCTTTTAACTCAATCGCACTGGTATCAAACGCGGTCAACGTTGGCACCGTCGTCACCACATCACGATGCATGCGCGGCGGTTTGCCGAGCAGCACATCCATGTCCATATCAACGGCGTGGTTGGCAAACAGCGGGTCAGCGACGATTAGCTGTTGCGTTGCCGTTGCCTCGCCGAGCACTGCGAATGGGCAGCGTTCACGCTCGCAAAACTGTTTGAATAACGGCAACGAATCCGGGTGAATCGCTAGGACATAACGCTCTTGCGATTCATTGCTCCAGATTTCTTTCGGGCTCATGCCGGGTTCTTCAGAGGGAACCTTGCGCAAATCGAAGGTCGCACCGACGCCGCCCGCATGCGCCAGCTCCGGCAGTGCGTTGGAAATGCCGCCCGCGCCGACATCGTGCAATGACAGGATCGGATTTTGTTCGCCGAGTTGCCAGCATGCGTCGATCACTTCCTGACAACGCCGCTCCATTTCAGCGTTCGCGCGCTGCACCGAATCGAAATCCAGCGCTTCGGTGTTAGCACCTGACGTCATCGACGAGGCCGCACCACCACCCAAGCCGATGCGCATGCCGGGGCCGCCGAGCTGAATGAACAGCGTGCCGGGGCCAAACGATTTTTTGTGTGTGTGCGCGTTGGCGATGTTGCCCAAACCGCCCGCGATCATGATTGGCTTGTGATACCCACGCATCACGCCCGCCGCCTCCTGCTCATAGGTGCGGAAATAGCCGGTGAGGTTCATGCGGCCGAATTCGTTGTTGAACGCGGCACCGCCAATCGGCCCCTCAATCATGATCGACAACGCGGACGCGATGCGCGAGGGCTTGCCGTAACCATGTTCCCACGGCTGAATCGCGCCAGGAATGTTCAGGTTCGAGACTGAAAACCCGGTGAGACCGGCCTTCGGTTTCGCGCCAATGCCGGTCGCACCTTCATCACGAATCTCGCCACCCGCGCCAGTCGCCGCCCCCGGCCACGGCGCAATCGCGGTGGGGTGATTGTGTGTTTCCACTTTCATGATGATGTGTGTTTCGTCTTCATGAAAATCGTATTTGCCGTTGCGCGGGAAAAAGCGCTCGATCACCGCGCCTTGCATGATCGCCGAGTTATCCGAGTACGCGACCACCGTGCCTTGTGGCGCGAGTTGATGCGTATTGCGGATCATCGCGAAAAGACTCTTGTCTTTTGCCTGACCATCGATAGTCCACGATGCGTTGAAAATCTTGTGGCGGCAGTGCTCGGAATTCGCCTGCGCAAACATCATCAGCTCAACATCGGTCGGATCGCGCGCGATGCGGGCGTAGTAGTCGAACAGATAATCCACTTCGTCCGCCGACAGCGCCAAACCCATGTCGGTATTGGCGCGCGCCAACGCGGCTCGACCATCGCGGTTCGTGGCAATCGTGGTAAGCGGTTGTGACGGTTGCGTGACAAAAAGTTGTGCGGCCTCGTCGATGGACGACAACACCGTCTCAGTCATCGGATCATGAATGGCGCGTAGCACCGCGTCGCGGGCAGCGGGGCTCAACGGCAGCGCACAGTCAACACTGAAAGCCACGCCACGTTCAATGCGTTTGATGTTCGGCAGGCCACAGTTGTGCGCGATGTCGGTGGCCTTCGAGGCCCACGATGAAATCGTGCCGATGCGGGGAAACACAAGCATTGGCGAGGGGTTTTGGCTATTTTCTGCTCCGGCGTGGCCGTAGGTCAGCAGCGCTTCCAGCACCAGATGTTGCGCGCTCGAAAGTGGGGCTGTAGTCGCAACGATATGCACGTACTCCGCGTGGATGCTGCGAATTTCGGCGTGCGCTGCCTGTAATGGTTTCAGCAGTTTCGCGAGCCGAAACGGCGACAACGCGACGGGTCCACGCAACGTCAATAGCAACGGCGCAACATCTTGGGCGGCTTGGGGCATTGGGGCTGAACTGAGAGAAGAAATGATGGGCAACGAAGGCGCCCGCGAGAAGCGAAATTATACCGTAGCACCTATGACGAATCAGTCAGTGCCAGCGCAAGCGCACGCGAATTTCACGAAACGCATCAGCGTCAAGCGCGTCGCGCCACAACGGCACCACGCGCGGCCACCACGCACGCCACCGTGGATCCGTACGCTCGCGGTACGGAATCGACGCGAACCACGGCGTGACGAACGCGTTTGCCATCACGGTGCCTTGTACTTCACTGGCATCAGCGCAGCGCACACGAATGCCGAGCACTGGCGAGTGCGTTGGATCATCGGCATCGAGTTCGAGTAAATAGAGCGCAACGATGGCAGTCGGTGGCGGGCGCAACGTGCGCGCCAGTTCAAATGCGATGCCGCACACGCAGGCCGCGAGTAGCGCCCACGTGAGCGGGCGCGGCAGCCACGTGTTGTCCGCGAAGCCCACGACCAACAGCATCACCAACGCCGTGATCGCGAGCAGGGTGGTGAGGGCAACGCCGAGGCGCGATATACGAATCGCGATCCAGCGGGCGTCGTCAGATGAAGGTTGTGGGGTCGGCATAGGAACGAACGTAAAATATGATTTTCAGATGATTATCGAATGAACGCAAACTGGATTGACCGACTACAAAATGAGGGTGCCACGTTTAACGATGGGCGCGTGGCCGATTTTGGCGATGCGTCACGCGAATGCGCGGCGGCAGACGGTGGCGTGGTGCTGTGTGACCTGTCGCACGAAGGCTTGATTTTAGTCAGCGGCGACGATGCTGCGCCGTTTTTGCACAACCAATTGAGTAACGACGTGCAAGCGCTGACCGAAGGCGATGCGCAGTGGACGAGCTGGTGTTCACCCAAAGGTCGCATGTTGGTGACGCCGCTGTTGTGGCGTGGCAAGCAAGGTTATTTTTTTCAGCTACCGCGCGCATTGCAGGCAGCGATTCAAAAACGTTTGCAGATGTTTATTCTGCGCTCGAAAGTGAAATTGGACGACATGAGCGCTGACTGGATCAAGCTTGGCGTTGCCGGTGATGGCGCAAAAGCTAATATCCACGCGCTGTTTGGGGCAGTGCCCGAAGTGATGAAGAGTTTGCACAATCACTTGGGGCGGGTGATTCGCTTGTCGGCGAATCGTTTTGAAATCATCGCGAGCGCCGAAAACGCCGCGACGATTTGGCAAACGCTCAGCGCATCGGCAACCAAGGTCGGTGCGCCGGTGTGGGATTTATTGGCGATCCGCGACGGCGTGATCGAGGTGCTGCCGGAGACGCAGGACCAGTTTGTGCCACAGATGGCGAATTTTGAATTGATCGGCGGTGTCAATTTCAAGAAGGGTTGCTACCCCGGTCAAGAGATCGTCGCGCGCACGCAGTATCGCGGCATCTTGAAACGCCGCATGGTGCGGGTGCACGGTGAGGGTGACGCGCCGAAACTCGGTGAAGGCGTGCAGTCGCCGGAATTTGGCGAGCAGTCGGCGGGGCATATTGCCAACGTGGCCGCAGCCCCCGGCGGCGGATTTGATGCGCTGGTGGTGGCGCAAATTGACAGCATCAAGGCCGATTCATTGCGTCTTGCCAATGGGGTCGGACTGAAAATTGTCTCGCTACCGTACCAAGTCGCGCTTTAAACGACTAGCTTTCGCCGCATCTCTTGATGTGGAATGCCCGCCTCGATAAATTCGAGGCCATGCGACAGAAAACCGTGCTGAAAATAGAATGCCGTGGCGTGCATTTGTGCATGCAACAGCACCTCTTCGCAGCCGCGTGCCGTCGCTTCATCACACAGCGCTTCGAGAATCTCAGTGCCCACACCGTGGCCGCGCCAAGCTTTCAGCACCGCCATGCGACCGATACGTGGAATCGGTTTGTCGAGGATAAGCCGCCCGGTACCGATGATATTGTTTTTTTCGTCACTTGCCATGACATGCAAACACTGTGCGGCATCGGCGTCGCGCGCTTCCAATTCAATTTCCGGCGGCACACCTTGTTCGCGCACGAATACGGTGAAGCGCACCTGCGATAGTGCGGCACCGTGTTGCTGCCAATCGGCGCGCGAAACAGAGAATTCGGAAACGGAAGTCATGGCGCGAGTAGCCCGGAATCGATCAGGCGCGAATGATAGCGCTTCCACGTCTAAAAGATACATACGACACAATTGTTTTGGCGTGTTTGCCGCCATCCGCTACGCTCATTCACCACGCTGCCATTCACTTTGCGCACAGTGCCCCGCTAACCGCTTGCAAAATTTCACCCGTCTTCTGATCCTGCACAAACGCCACGACCTCGAGCTCGGCGCGTTTGGCATCGGCAGGCAAGAGAATCGTGATCTCTCGTGCGGCAATATTGCCCGCGTCGGCCAGCGGTATCGGTCGCGATAGCTCGCGCACCACATGGTCATGCTTCAAGGTCGCGCCGCGATTTTCCCCAGCGGTAACGCGGCTGACCAGATTGTTCTCAGTGACAGCGACGAACAGCACAGCGTCGCGTCGCGCCGCTGCATCGAGCTGACTGACATTCACCGACACTCTGGCAGATGTTGCCCCGGGCTCTGCCACCAGTTTCAAACTCGCTCGCGGCGCGCGCATCGACAGTTCACGGACTCGCGCATCGAACGCGCCGCCACCAGCCGACCATTGCCGCGCATCTTTACCATCGAGCATCACTTGCGGTGTGTAGACCGTGCGGCTGCCTTGCAAGCTGACGGCGGCGCGTTGCCGCGTAGTAAACGACGCCTGCGCAAAGCGATCTTTCCAGCCAATGTAATCCCAGTAATCGACGTGAAACGCAAGCGGTACCACAGCACCGTTCATTAGCGTCGAAAACCAGCGATCCGCCGGTGGGCAGCTATCGCAGCCCTCCGAGGTGTACAGCTCCGCTACCGAGACTGTCTTGGCGCCGCTCGTGACTTCCCTAGCAGTGCCGCAGGTGACCGCACTGACGACGGTTGGTGCGACCATGGCTGCGATGGCCGCAACGTGACGAAATGAAATGCGCATGTTGGTCTCCGAAATTATCGCCAAGACCATCCTTACGATTTACCCCGGTCGCCGGATTCAGCGTTTGCCCGAACAACTAAGCCTTACTCTTGTTGTAAAGCGCAATGCCATCGGTGATGGCGCGCTTGGCGTCTTCTTCACCGACCCAGCCGTCGATCTTCACCCACTTGCCGGCCTCAAGATCCTTGTAGTGTTGGAAGAAATGCGCAATTTGATTGAGCGTGATTTCCGGCAGGTCGCGAAAACTTTTCACCGAGCGATAGATCGAGGTGAGTTTGTCGATCGGGACGGCCAGCAGTTTCTCGTCACTGCCCGCTTCATCGGTCATCTTCAACATGCCGAGTGGCCGACAGCGCACCACCACGCCAGGCACCAGCGCAAACGGCGTGACCACCAGCACATCGACTGGATCGCCGTCACCGGAAAGGGTGTGCGGGATATAGCCGTAGTTACACGGGTAGTGCATCGAAGTGGACATGAAGCGATCCACGAATAGCGCGCCAGTGGCCTTATCAAGCTCGTATTTGATTGGGTCGCCGTTCATCGGAATTTCAATGACCACGTTCACATTATTCGGCACATCAGCGCCAGCATCGACTCGGTCGAGATTCATGGGGGACTTTTCAAGAAATTAGAAATGATTTAGCCTCTGTGTGCGATCCGCGATTCGCCGCAAATTGAGTACATACTCAATGAGTAACGATCAGCAGAAAGACCCTCGCAACAGAAGCAACGTATTATCGCCGTTCAACATGATTCCGCCAAGCGCGGACGACTGGAGACTACGTGCATCAACGTAAGCAAGCTGGGCATAACCTGAAGAACGCCGCGACGCGATCACGGCACATGCCGCCGCCCAAAGCCGCGCCTTTGGATGAGGTGCCGCACAACGCGGTCGAGCCAGCGTTTTCACTCTTTTCGGCTGAGGCCAAGCGCTTTCCGCTAATTCTCACGCTCGATCAAAACGGCATCCCGCACCGCTGGATTAGTTGGCAGCACGCGGTCTGGTACTACGCCAAGGAACGCATCGCGTGGGAGACCGGCTCGGAGGCCTTCACGGTCTCTGGCGGCAAATGCCGTGACACCGGCGAAGTCTCGACCGTGACTGCCTCGTCGATCATCGCGATTCGCGGCAAGGCAATGGCCATGCGGGGTTTCAACCAAGTGCCACCGCTGAATAATCGCGAATTATTCCATCGTGATCGCCATATGTGCGCCTATTGCGCCGGTCTTTTTTCGCATTCCAAACTCACGCGCGACCATGTCATTCCGTACTCGCGCCGTGGCGTCGATACCTGGATGAACGTGGTCACGGCGTGCCGTCAGTGCAACGAGCGCAAGGGCTCGCGTCTACCTGAAGAAGCGCAGATGCAATTGGTATACGCGCCGTACGTGCCGAATCGCGCTGAATTCCTGATTCTCGCCAATCGCCGTATCTTGGCCGATCAAATGGAGTTTTTGAAGCAACACGTGGCCGCTCATAGTCGAGTGCATTTGGGCGATTAGCGTTTCTGGTTGCCTACCTGAAAAATTCACACTTGTTTGCACATTTGGCACCCCGCCCTGCTTAAACTGCTCGATGGTGCTTAGAGGCTTGCCTAATCAGCGCCCCATATCAAGAACGCAGAGGGATAGTGGACAAAGCCAATTCGCAATCGGGCACCTATTCGGCTTATCTGCCGAATCTGAACACGGCAACGCAGTTGGCCGCGAACCCGATCCGTCGTCGCCTGCGGGCGCAATACGTGGCCGCCCGTTTCCCGACGTTCGCGAGCGCGGGTCGCGCACTGGACGAGCCGCGTACCTTGCTGCGCTTTGCCCGCGCGCTATTCGACGACGGTGAAGCGTGGCGCGCCATTGAATTGCTGCGGCTCTGCATTGAAGAGAATCATCACCATCACGAAGCGTGGCTCGCCTTGATCGAACTCTCGTTCATGCAGGGCGACCCCGGCGAATTTTGCGAGCTCATCATCGCCTTCGCCCTCAAATTTCCTGGTGATGCGACGCTGGCCACGCAGCGCGCGATGGCGCATCAATTGGCTCCCCATGACCCCACGTTTGCCAGTGCACCAACGCTCAAGGCAATGCCGAATTGGAGTGCGGACGCCGAGCGCATGCAAAACGCGCCGCGCCGCGCTGCGTTTCACGCGCATCTGATGCCCATGAATGTTGCGAATCTAGGCGAGAACGCTGGTGAGCGAGCGTGAATCCGATTTCCGCGTCGGATAGTCTCGCGCAACCAGTCTTGCCCGCGCGCGATGCGTGGGCCACCCGCCTGCAAGACCTCGAAGCCAGCCAACCCAGCCGCCCGCCGCTTGACGCGACCGACGCGGTGATCGCGATGCTGACCGAGTTTGAAACCAGCACCCGGGACGAGCGCGAACGCACGCTCCATAACAGCAATGCGCCGGACAACGATGATTTGCAGACCTGCGATTGGATCGCCACGCAATACGAACGGCTGGCACGTACCGCGCGTGCAATCACTGAGCGCACCGCCGGGACACCGGCTGCCGCCACCTGCGCGAGCGCGTGGGCGTATGCGATCTTGTTGCGCGGTCACGCAATGAAATGGCGGCAGGCTGCCGGGCAGCGCGCCATTGCGCCACGCGGGGTGCTGCACCAGATTTTCAAAAGCGCGGCGGCAGCGGGGATTGGCGATCAAATTCTTGCGATGGTGTTCGAGGGGCATCCCGTGAATACCACCATCGAAGCGCTGTATGTGCGTACGCTTCTGTTAGAACGATTCGCGAGCGGCAGCCTGTCGGCGCGCCGACTGGAAATTCTCGATACGTGGTTGCTCTCGTGGATGGGGTCGATGTGGCTTTCTCGTGACGCCTCTAGTATTCGCGATGGCCCGGTGTTGTGCATCGACACTACCAGCGAAACTCACGGGCTGATGCGGCGTCAGCGTGGTGAAACTGCGGATTATTTTGTCGCCCTGCTCCCGCTAGAACGCCAGCTTTCACGCGCGATTCAGACTTTTCATCGTGGCGTGATGTTCCCCGGCTGGGGGATGGGAATGGCGTTTCGCATCGACGATCACGTCGGCGTGATTACCTGCCTCGAACACGAGTTTCATATCCTTGCGCACGGCGCAGAAACCAAGAGCGCGCGCGCGCCGATTGGGCGCGAAGTCGATGTGAGCGCCGTGATCGGTATTGATGCGGTTCTTAACGCCTGCGAGGCGACACCGAACCGTTCGGCTGGTACACATGGCGAGACGTACCGCCTGCTCGATGTGAGCGAAACCGGACTGGGACTGTTGAGTAGCGCCGAGCGTGCTGCCACCGTGAACGTAAACGATCTGTTGGCCGTGCGCCTGACGCCACGCGAGCCAGCGTTACTCGGCTTGATCGTGCGCAAAGCGACGGCGGCAGATCGAAACAAGGTTGTGCTGGGCGTGCGCATTTTATCCAAGCGGCCATGGGTGACTTCGGTCTCGCGCATTTCTACGCGCGGTGACGAAATAAAGTTCAGCGCAATTTTTGTCAGCGGTACCTCACCGCAGGGCGACGGCGACGCCATGGTCGTGAGTGATGACTTCTACCGATTTAATCTCACCCACACCGTTGACGGCGGGTTAGGTGCCGAGATCTTTCTGGTACGCCCCGGCCGCGTGCGCATCAACGGGCGTGGCTGGAAGATGGTGAGTTTTGATGTCTTGCCGACGCGCTAAGCTTTCTCGATCAGCATCGCATCCCCGTAGCTAAAGAAGCGATACCGCGCCGCTACCGCATGCGCGTAGGCTGCCATCACTGCATCACGTCCGGCAAACGCTGACACCAGCATCAGCAACGTCGATTTCGGCAAATGAAAATTGGTAATCAGGCGATCCACGGTTTGAAACATGTACCCCGGCTTGATGAAGATGCGCGTCTCGCCTTGCTCTGCACGCAACTCACCATCGCGTGACGCCGCTTCAAGTGTACGCATGCTGGTGGTACCCACAGCAATCACCCGTCCACCATTGGCACGCGCGCGCGCAATCGCCTTCACCGTTTGTTGCGGCACTTCGTAGCGCTCGCTGTGCATGATGTGTTTTGCGACGTCATCCTCACGTACCGGCTGAAAGGTGCCCGCGCCGACATGCAGGGTCACATACGCCAACGCCACGCCAATGCGTTGCGCTTCGGCCAACATCACAGAATCAAAGTGCAGACCGGCGGTGGGTGCCGCTACCGAGCCTTGGTGTTTGGCGTACACGGTCTGATACCGCGACTCATCGACCCCATCAGCCGTGTGCGTGATGTACGGCGGCAGCGGTACTTCACCGATGCGTTCGAGCACCTCGTAGACTGATAGCCCGCCCTCGAAATTCAGCTCGAATAAATCGTCCACGCGCCCAACCATCCGCGCGGAAATGTTTTCCGCAAAAATAATTTTTGTGCCCGGCTTCGGCGATTTGCTCGCGCGGATGTGCGCCAGCGCTTTGTGCGAGGTCGGTGAATTGCCATCCAGCACCCTCTCGATTAATGCCTCTGCTGAACCGCCGGTTTCTTTATGCCCATGTAGCCGCGCCTTAATGACCTTGGTATCGTTAAACACCAGCACATCGTTGGCACGCAGCAACAACGGCAGCGCGCGAAACTGCCGATCCACACTGGCACCCGTCTTGCCATCGAGATGCAGCAAACGACTCGCCGCGCGCTCGGTCGGCGGATGTTGCGCGATCAACTCGGGCGGCAAAAGGTAATCAAAATCGGCGAGGCGCATGGGTCAATGTTGAACAGACGATGGCAAACGGAAAACCCGCGAGGTTACGCTATAATCCACCTCCTTCAAAGCTCTACCTGCAATCTTCGTATCACCCGTGCCGGGTTGGCGGAACTGGTAGACGCACGGGACTCAAAATCCCGCGGTGGCAACACCGTGCCGGTTCGATTCCGGCATCCGGCACCACATTCAAAGGCATTGGCTAACCGCCAATGCCTTTTTCTTTGATACCGCTGCTGGCCTAGGCTGCCCGCAGCGCGTCAACAATCTTCATCCGCGATGCTTTCACAGCGGGCAGGAAGCCGCCGATGAAGCCCATGATAAGCGAGAAGATGATCGTCGCCACGACGATCTTGGGCGTCAATAAAAAACCGAATGCGAGTTGCGAAAACGACTGGAAATTGAGCGTGGAAATGGTGATGGTTTGCAGGAAGGTCGCAAAAAATAATCCCGCCGCGCCACCGACCAGCGAAAGTAAAAGCGACTCCGTTAAAAAGGCGACCAGAATCGACGGGCGGCGAAAGCCGAGGGCCCGCAGCGTGCCGATCTCACCGATGCGGGTTGCCACTGCCGAATACATGGTGATGGCCGCACCGATGATCGCACCCACGGAAAAGATGATCGAGAGCAGCGCGCCGAGGACCGTGATGAACGTCGATAGCGCACGCGATTGGTCCTCGTAATAAATTTGTTCGCGCTTGGGTTGCAAATTGAGGCGCACGTCGTCTTCGATGTCTTTGACCATGCCATCGAAGGCGTCGCTCTTGACCAACTGTGCGACCACCGAGGAGAAGCCGCTGCGGCGAAATGACTGCATCAGTTGCTCAACGTCAACCCATACTTCCGAATCGAACGCGCTATTCCCCGCGTCAAAAATACCAACAATCGTCCACTCACGCCCCCCAAAGCGCAGCGTCTGCCCAAGCTCGGCACCATCGAATTGTTCATGCACATTGCGCCCCACGATCACTTCACTGGAGCCAACGCGAAACGGGCGACCAGCGATGATCTTTACTTGCGGGCGCAGGGTAAGCCCCAGTGGCGAGATGCCGCGCGTGACAATATTCGAGCCGCGATCCTGCCCTTTCTTATTGATCGAAATCAGAATCACCGATTCTTTCGACACCATCGGTACGCCATTTTCGCCGCGTGCGACCTGCCGCATGCTCTCGATCAGCGATGCCTGATCGCGTGAAACGCCGCTCTGGATTTCGGTTTCGGCACCTTTGCGAATCATCACCACGTTGTCATAACTGCCCGAGCCGACCATGGTGCGTTTCAACCCGGCGTCGAGCATCAGCACGGCGGCGAATACAAACACCACAAGTCCCATACCCGCCGCCGTGAGCGCGGTGGTGAGTTTGCGTGTCCAAAGATTGCGGAAAATGTATGAGAACGGGACGTTGAGCGGGCCGAGTTTCATGGCATCAACCGACGTGGCGCAAGCCGTCAACAATCTTCACGCGTGCGCTGCGGTACGCGGGCACGAGCGATGCAATCACGCCGACCACCAGCGCGCATAACAGTTGCAGCAGCATGGTCTGCTGAGATACTCGAAATGCCGCAAACAGCGCGCCAGCCGGGGAGTTTGCGAACCCTTGCGCAATCGGGATGGTGACCAAAATGCCCAGTGCCACGCCAACCAAACACAGCACCAACGACTCGCCAAAAATCAGCGCGGCAACAAAGCTGGGCGAGAAGCCGAGCGCCTTGAGCGTCGCGTATTCCGATAATCGCTCACGCGCTGTCATCGCCATCACGTTCGCCACCACCGCCAGAATAATGATGATGACCACGAACGAGACCACGCGTATTGCCACCACGATGGATTCGGACTGCGCAACAAAGCCGAGCTGAAATGCTTTCTCCGTTTCGGTGAGCGTTTCCGCCAGTGAATTTTTGAATTCGTTGTCGATCGCCTTGCTGATGTCGGCCACGCGCGAGGGATCGAATACGTCGATCACAAATACACCCACCTGATCGCCGCGTCCCGGTGAGCGGCGTTTGATGGTTT
The DNA here is from genome assembly GCA_043744255.1 of Burkholderiales bacterium. GTDB lineage: Bacteria > Pseudomonadota > Gammaproteobacteria > Burkholderiales > Usitatibacteraceae > UKL13-2. The sequence continues at coordinate 18,998 of JAYTVA010000004.1, forward strand.
CGTTCAGGTAGTCGTAGTGAAAATAGAACTGGCGGGTGAGTGTGGCTTCCTCTTTGCCGTCAAAAATTGCGCGCAAGGTGAACTGCCAATCGCCAGAGAAAATCGTGCCGCGAATCGGGATCGTGTCGCCGATTTTCCAGCCAAATTGATCCGCCAATTTACGACCCGCAACTGCGCCGCGCCGATCTTTTTTGAACGCTGTAAGTTGTTCCGGCGGCATGATGTATTCGGGATACAACTCGAAATACGTATCGTGCTCGACGGCGAACTGCGGGAAGAAATTTTTCGGCTCGATATAAATCCCACCGAACCAATTCGAGCCACTGATCGCCTTCACGCCATCGACAGCTTTGATACGGTCGCGATACGAAATCGGCATCGGGAACACCAGCGAGATCGCATTGCGCGCGATCATGCGCGATGACGCAGCCGCGTTCGAGCCTGCATACCAAGCGTCTACCACCGTCTGCAACAGGCCGAACGCCATGATGGCAATGACCAACGCGAAGATCGTCAGGCCAGTGCGTAGCTTGGCGCGGAAGACGTTTTTGAAGATGAGTTTTAGGTAGTACATCAGGCTGTTTTGCTTCGGGTTACCTTTGTGCCACAACCGAAAATCCCCCGGGTCTTCTCGGGGTAAGCGTCACGGAGCATTGGCCCCCTTTAGAAAAGGGGGCAGCGTTTCCGCGATCTCTCATCCTAGAAGAACCGGGGGATTTACGGTTGTGAATCATAGAAAGCCTCGCGCCCACAGAGCCATCATCACCCCGGCTCCCCAATCAATTCGCCCTTCTCCAGATGCACCATCCGTCTTGCTGCCTGCGCCGCGTGCCCATCGTGCGTGACCATGATGATGGTTTTTTTCATGTCGGTGTTTAGTGTCTTTAGCATATTCAACACGTCGCTTGCGGATTGCTTATCCAAATCCCCCGTCGGCTCATCGCAGACAAGAATGGTGGGGTCGGTGACAATCGCGCGCGCGATGGCGACACGTTGCTGCTGCCCGCCCGACAGCTCATTCGGATAGTGATCCATACGATCACTGAGGCCGACCAACCCCAAGGTCATTTCCACACGCTGGCGACGATCCGCTTTACCAAGATTGGTGAGCAGCAGGGGCAGCTCGACGTTTTCAAACGCAGTGAGTACCGGCATCAAATTGTAGAACTGGAAAATGAAACCGATATTCGATGCGCGCCAATCGGCCAATTCACCTTCGCTTAAGCGCGTGATGTCTTCCCCGCCAATCAGCAGGACGCCCGAGTCGGGCTTATCGATCCCGGCGATCAAGTTCAGGAGCGTGGATTTACCGGAGCCGGATGGCCCCATCAGCGACACGAAATCACCTTCGTGAATGGTGAGCGAAATATCCTGCAACACTGGCACGAGTTGATCGCCGCGGGTGTAGCCTTTGACTAGGTGCTGGATGACGACCAGCGGCGCGCCGAGTGACATGGCTATTTTTTCAACAGTTCAACGGCGCTACCGTCTTTGAGTTTCTCCGGCGCATTGAGAATCACTTTGTCGCCGGGCTTGACGCCATCGACTTGAATCAGATCGCCGATTTTAGCGGTCGCGGATACCACCATTTGTTTGGCGATGTTTTTTTCGTCGAGCAAAAAGAGCACCTCTTTGCCGTCGCGCTTGACGATGGCGGCGGGCTGCACTGCGGTCACAGCCTTACGCTCTTCGGCTTTTAATTCGCGCGTGAGGAATGAAACTTTGGCCGACATATCCGGGAGTATTCGCGGATCGCGTTCGATGAATTCAATCTTGACGAGGATGGTTGCCTTGGACCGATCCACTGTCGGCACGATGCGGCTCACTTTGGCCAGGAGGCGGGTGGTGGCGAATGCATCCAGTTGAATTTCCACCGGCTGACCGACGCTGATTTTGGAAATTGAATTTTCTGAAACATCGGCTTCTACTTCCAGTGTGGACATGTCCGCCATGTTCACCACCGCGCCCTTCGAATCGGCGGCGGACGAAAATGGCGTGATGATGTCGCCCACGTTCGCATTCTTGGTCAGCACCACCCCGTCGAACGGCGCCCGGATCAAGGTCTGTTCGACTGCCACGGCGGTAGCACGCAGGTTCGCTTCGGCAACACCGATGGCACCATTCAAACTGGCGACGACGGCTTGCGCTTTGTCGAAGCGCGCTTTGGCGGTATCGAGTGTGGCCGAAGAGATGAAATTCTTTTTCGCTAGATCTTCTGAGCGCGTGAGATTCGATTGTGCGTCGCGCATTTCAGCGAGGCCTTGTTCGAGGTTGGCTTTGGTTGCGCGCAAATTCGCTTGCGCCTGATCGCGCGTAGCCGATACATCTTTATTCTCGATCCGCGCGAGCACGTCGCCTGCCTTGACAACAGAGCCTTCTTGCACACCCAAGTATTCAAGTCGCCCAGTGGCCTTGGTAGAGACGGCCGCTTTGCGTTGTGCAGTGACGCGTCCAGTGGCGTTGAGCGCGCTGATCGTTTGCGATGGGAACGCACTGGCGACGAGACCAGTTTCGACCTGCACCGGGCCGCGACCGCTGCGCGCCGCTATGACGCCGACTAGCCCAAGCGCGAGTAGTGCGGCGGCGATCCACCACAGCCGGCGTCGGCCACGGCGTTTGCTGCTGAATGCTTTTTGCTCACGGTTGATGGTGAGTTTGGAAAGGTCGGGGGCGGGTGGAATGGTAGACAACAAGGCACCTGTGATGGGAGTTTCTTTTCGGACGCTGCGGGTCAGCAGATAGTTGCATTCAACCTAAAGCCGATTATAGAGGGGCGCATGGCGCTGCACGACCGGATTGCGACGAAACGCGCGGCGTTCGCGCCAACAGACGATGCTGTTCGCCAACCGTCGTTACGCGAAAAAACGCAGCGTCTGCTTGAAGGCGGTTGATGACGGCGATGCGCAGTGATCGACCACCGTGAAGTGGTTTGCGGCGGGCAATTCGAGCACGGTGCCGCAAACATCCGGCCAGGCCTGCGCCAACAAATGCGTCTGGCGAATGAACGCGGGAGTTTCGGCAGCGCCCACGACCAGATCAAATGGCACGTTGATTTTTGCCGTCGCGTGAACGGGTGAAAGCGCTTCAGCAGATATCGCATCGAGATGCAAATCGTCGTTCACCGATACCTGCAACAGTGGTGCCAGATCGTACACACCGCTAATCCCTAAACCGCCCCGAAACGACCGTGGATCAATGACTTCGGCTTGCCAGTCAGTTGCTAACATCATCGCCGCAAGATGTGCGCCAGCCGAGTGCCCGATCAGCACCACGTTGGCAAAATTAACACCCAACTGCGTTGAGTTGGCGGCCAGCCAGACGATGGCGTTGCGACAATCATCAATGATCGCGTCAATTTTTACGTCGGGGCAGAGGCGGTAATTCAGCAGCGCCACGCTGATGCCTTCGGCGAGATAAGGCTCAGCGAAAAAAGAGAAGTGATCTTTATCGAGCGAGCGCCAGTAGCCGCCATGGATGAAAATCACGAGGCCGCGATTTTGTTGCGCCGGAATGAGGTCGAGGGTGTGGCGGGCATGGGTGCTGTAGGCGAGGTTGTAGGTGCCCTGTTGGGTGGTGCGGGTGGCGAGCGATTGGCTGCGCCAGCGCGCGAAGATCTCGGCGTGCTCGGGGACAGCGGCGCGGTTGTTGTAGAGGGATTCCAGGGTGGGCGTCATGTGGAAGCTAGGTATTTGGGTGCACTGTCTGCCCGGCGCCACCGAAGGGTGGTCTCCATCGAAAGGCCGGGGAGACAGATTTGAATTGCGCATGCCGATTGGATGTCCGGCGCATCACGATTCCAACGCAATCTCAAGATTATCAATCAACCTTGTCGCCCCTAGCTTCGCTGCGCCCAGCACCACCAACTCGCGATCCGCTTTCTCGGGCACCATCAGATCACTGCGTCGCCGCACCGCGACGTAATCAGGTTGCCAGCCGCATCCAACCAACGTGACGATGGCATCCGTTTCTAGCACCGTGAAATCGCGCCGACCATCGGTGATCGCGCGCGCAATGGTCTGTAGCACTTGCGCCAACTGTGGTGCCTCGGCGCGCTCAGAAGCGGTCAAGTAGCCATTGCGTGACGACAGCGCCAGGCCATCGTCCGCACGCACCGTGTCTGCAAAAATCATCTGCACGGGTATGTTGAATTGTTGCACCATGCTATCGAGCACGCGACACTGTTGATAATCTTTTTTGCCGAACACCGCCACCGTCGGCTGCACCATGTTGAAGAGCTTTACCACGACCGTCGCCACGCCACGAAAGTGTCCTGGCCTCACCTTACCTTCGAGGATGTTTTGAATTTCGGCGGGCTCGACAAAGTAGCGCTGTGGTTGCGGGGTCATCTCGGCTTCATCCGGCGCGAATACGACATCGACGCCAGCCCCGCGACATTTATCGCAGTCATCGGCGAACGTGCGCGGATATTTGCTGAAGTCTTCTTTTGGGCCGAACTGTAGGCGATTGACGAAGATCGAGACCACCACACAGCCGCCGCTGCGCTCACGCGCGATGCGTGTGAGGTCGATATGCCCCGCATGCAAGTTGCCCATGGTCGGCACAAAACCAATGGCCGCCTCTGCCTTCAGGCGTGCGCGCAGTGCGGCAACGGTGGTGATGACTTCCACGCGCTCAGCCCGCGTTCATGTACTCGCGCATGCCGCGCAAGTTTTCGATTCGCGTGCACAGCATTTGCAAGTGCTCTGGATCGTCGGCGAAATTGAAGCGATCACTGTTGACGATCAGAATCGGCGAGTCGCGGTAGTCGTAAAAGAACTTGGTGTACGTCTCCGAAAGCCGCAGCAAATAATCTTCAGTGATGCCACGCTCCATCGGTCGCGCGCGGCGCTGGATGCGCGACATCAGCGCATCGACACTCGCCTGCAAATAAATCACCAGATCGGGTACTGGGGCTTGTGGCTTGAGATGGTTGTAGAGCTGCGAATACAGATTGAATTCATTGTCGTCGAGGGTGAGCTTGGCGAACAGCGTGTCTTTCGCCAGCATGTAATCGGCGACAGTTTTTTTCTCGAACAAATCCGGTTGCTTGATCGCAGCAAGCTGGTTTACCCGCTGGAACAAGAAAAACATTTGCGTCGCCAGCGCATAGCGTTTCATGTCGCGATAGAACTGCGGCAAAAACGGATTGGCGTTAGGGTCTTCAAGCAACAAATTCGCGCCGTAACGTTCTGCGACCAAGCGCGCGACGGTCGATTTGCCGCTACCGATGGGCCCTTCGACGACGATGTAGCGATGCTTCATTCTGTCGGCGCGGGTGCGGCGGTACGTCGGGGTTTGCGCCCGCGCCGATCCGTCTGGCGATCATCCGGCGCGATTTTCACATCGCTGGTATCGAGCTTGGCCAGATAGGATGCGGCCGAGCCTTTACCGGGAATCGCCACGCTGGGCGAAATTTCGAGCAGCGGTACCAACACGAATGCGCGCTCATGCATGCGCGGATGCGGGATCGAGAGTTTTTCAGCGTGCATCGAGATGCCGTTATAGAGCAGCAAATCCAAATCGAGTGTGCGTGGGCCGTTCTTGGTGATGCGCACGCGCGCGTGCTTGGCTTCGATTTTCAGCAATTGCGCGAGCAGCACCGTGGGAGTGAGCGTCGTCTCGATTTGCGCGACCGCATTGATGAAATTCGGCTGATCGAGTTTGCCCACCGGCGCCGTTTCGTAGAACGACGATGCCACCACCAAGCCGACTTCTTTCACGGATTGCAGCGTCACCAGCGCGCGTGCGATCTGGCGCAGTGGGCGCTGAAGATTGCTGCCCAAGCCAATGAACGCGACTAGGCGCGGGGCGAGATTATCGGGAGAAATTGCCACTTTATTATTCGCTCTGGTTGTCTGAGTTTGTCGATCCGGAGGCGTCCGGGCTCATGGATGATTCACCTGCAGGCTTCTTGCGTTTGCGTCGTCGTTTTTTCTTGGGCTCATCATCGGGCAATAGCATTTCCGCCCGCTCTTCCTCGCCGACGACTTGAAAGCGTTCCCACCATTCGGCGACTTCCTGGTCGGCATCGCCAGCAGCGGCGCGCAACTCAAGGAAATCATAACAGCCGCGAAATTTCGGATGCGCGAGCATGCGATATGCCTTAGCTTCTGAGCGCTGCAATAAACGCGGTTGCGCAATCCAGAGTTCTTTGACCATCGGATCGTAGCGACGTGGGATCGCGAGGGTCTTGCGTTGCGTATCGAGCACGTCATCCATCGCTTCGTGCATAGCTTGTAGCGGGCGAATGCCTTTCGCTTCGAGTTCGAGTTGGCGGGTACGCAAGGGGAACCAGAATAGCGCGGCGAATAAAAACGCAGGCGAGACGCCTTTATCTTCCGCGATGCGCGCGTCGGTGCGTTGCAATGCGAGCGTCACGAACGGACGACTTTGGTCATCGCGCAACAGCGAATCAATCACCGGCAAAAGTTGTTTGTGCAGACCAAGTGACCGCAATTTTTCGATGCACAGCAAGGCATGACCGGACAGCAGCAGCTTTAACATTTCATCGAACAAGCGGGCCGACGGCACGTTTTCCAGCAACGGCGAGAGCTCGGCAATCGGTGCTTCGGTGGCAGCGTCGATGGTGAAGCCGAGCTTGCCCGCGAGGCGCGCAGCACGCAGCATACGCACGGGATCCTCACGATAGCGTGCGGTCGGTTCACCAATCATGACCACGCGTTTGGCCTGAATGTCGGGCACGCCGTGGACGTAGTCCAATACCTCTTCGCGCGCTGGGTCGTAAAACAGCGCGTTCATGGTGAAGTCACGACGGATCGCATCCTCTTCCTGATTGCCGAACACGTTGTCGCGCAACAGGCGGCCATGCTCGTCAGCGTGGGCGGGCTTGTGACGAAATTCGGTGTCGTCGTTTTCATCCGCATCAGGCACCGAAGCGGCGGCGCGGAAGGTGGAGACTTCGACCGTCTCTGCGCCGAACATCACGTGCACTATGCGAAAGCGGCGACCGATGATGCGCGAGCGACGGAACACGTTGCGCACCTCTTCGGGCGTCGCGCTGGTGGCGACGTCGAAGTCTTTCGGGTGGCGACCAAGCAACAAATCGCGTACTGCACCGCCGACCACAAATGCCTGAAACCCCGCGCGCTGTAAGCCTTCGCAGGTTCGCAGTGCTGCGTCCGAGATATCGCGACGATCAATGCCGTGCTCGGCCTGGGTGTAGGTGCGCGGGTCCTGCTGTTTGCGTTTGCCGCCTTTGCCGACGCCTAATTTCGCCGTAGATTTCGCCGCAACGGATTCAGGGTCGCGACCAAATACTTTTTGTATGAATTTTTTTATCACGCGTGATTCCGTGGGTTAACAAGCTTGCGCCGCAGCGCGAGTAGTGGTGTTGCGAAGTGAAATGATCGGCCAACCCGCCGCACTCGCATGCGCGCGCAATGTGGAATCCGGGTCAACCGCGATCGGACGATTGACCAGTTTTAGCAGCGGCAAATCATTAAGCGAATCGCTGTAAAAAAACGTCTCGCGAAAATCGCTTAATTTTTTCCCAGATGCTGCCAACCATTGCTCCACCCGAATAATTTTTCCCTCGCGAAACGACGGCACGCCGGTGGTGCGACCGGTGTAGCGGCCAGCAATTTTTTCGACGTCGCAGGCAATGAGATGCGGCACGCCTAGGTGCGCGGCAATCGGTGCGGTAACAAAGGAATTGGTGGCGGTAACGATGGCGCAAAGATCGCCGCGATGTTGTTCCAGCAGCGGCCAGGACGCAGCGTGAATCATAGGCGCGACGCGTGTCTGCATGAACTGCGCGACGAGCGGTGCCAATTCAACGTCATGCTTACCGGCAATTGGCTCCAGCGCAAAGCGAAGGTAGGCGTTGATGTCGAGCGTGCCGTCTTTATAGGCGGCAAAAAATTCATCGTTTTTTGCGCGGAAGGCAACGCGGTCAACGATGCCTTCATCGACGAGAAAATCACCCCACGCATGGTCGCTATCGCCGTGCAGCAAGGTGTTGTCGAGATCAAATAGGGCAAGGTTCATGCAGGGTTCAGGCAAGATTCATACGAGCGAAGGTTGATTGAGTTCGCGCAACAGCGGGAGGGTAATTTCGCGCCCCGTTTCGAGCGAGTAGCGGTCGAGTGCATTGAGGAACCCAACTAGGGAGGCCATGTCGCGCCGCCCGTGCCGCAACAGATAGTGCACCACATCGTCACGCAGTGCGAACCCGCGCGCTTTGGCGTGCGCGCGCAGAGCGTCGGCCTTTTCATCGTCCGTCAGGGGGTGCAACTGAAACACTAGCCCGCTACCGAGGCGACTGCTGAGTTCGGGACGTAGCGGCAGATCGCGCGGCGCGACGTTGCCGGTGACAAACACGCGCCGCGCGCTGTCGGGCTCATGGGCGAGATTAATTTGATTGAACAGCGCGATTTGTTGCAGGTCGGTGAGGCGTTCTGCGTTGTCCACGATCTCGCAATCGGCGCACTCCGCGGACAGCGCTGCCGCCAGATGCGTCTTGCCACTGCCTGAAACACCCCACAGATAAACGACTTTGACGGCATTGCCCGCAAACGCCGCGGCCTTGCTGGCGTTCAACGCTTCGGCATTGTGGCCAGCGACGAAATTATCAAACGTCGGCGCAGGCACCGGAATGAGGTCAAGGACGAGTTGTTTCACGTCGAAATTATACCGTTACGCTACGATCCAGCGCATGCGCCCACCAAGCAAAACGGCCAGTGTTTCCACTGGCCGTTTTGTTGAATCATGAAACTGAAATCGAGCTGAAAATTAAAACTCGTATTTGAACGTGGCTTGCATCTGCCACTGCGATTCGTTACGCAAGTTGCGCGTGACGAAATCGCTGGCGGCTGGGCTGACGCTGTACTGGTAACGACCTTGTGCATCGAGACCAACGAAGTTGACGAAGTTACGTACCTGTCCGCCGTTACCGGAGAAGGCGATTTCATCAATACGGCCCCAACGCTTGTTCAGCAGGTTGCCGAAATTCAAAATGTCCAACGCGAACACCGCTTTGTGGCCTTTGAAGAAGCTCGGCACTTCCTGGCTAACACGCATGTCGATGCTGTTGCTCCACGGCGAGAAGCTGTCGTTACGCTTTACGGTATTACCCGCTGCCTGACGCAGTGCGCCATTAGCATTCACGATATTCCAGAAGCGGTTTTCGTTGGTCTTGTCGGTTGCGGTGTCGCCTAGGAACACGACTTCGCCTGAACCCGGTGCTTTCGGGATGTACATCAAGTCGTTACCACCAACACCGTCGCCGTTGGCGTCGTTGGTGAACGTCCAGCTATACGGCTTGCCGGAGCGACCTTCGTAGAACACGCCCAGGGTGGTCTTGAAGCCCGGAAAGAATGCTTTCGACCAGTTCAAGGTACCGTTGATGCGATCTTTCACCAGATACGCTGAATTGGAAGCCGCTTGGTCGTTCGGGTTCAGTGCTGCACGCGCGTTGAAGTTCGAGTTCGACACCGATGACGTCAAGCCGCTCACTTCTTTGGCTTCTGTGTAGGTGTAGGCGAGTGACCAGCCGAGTTGCTTAAACAGTTGTCCGCTCAGCGACGCCGTGGCTGCATTGCCGCCACCTTCGCGGGTACGTGCCAACAGCAACACGTTGTTGAAGCCAGCGTTGCTCAGTGCACGCGTACGGCCGGTGCTACAGTTGCCCGTCGTGATGCGCGCGCCGCCTGCTGTCCAACATGCGGGGTCGAGTGCAGCCGGTGTGTAGTAGAACTGGCGACCATCGAGGCCGGTGCGGACTGGCGCGCCGAGGTTCAGGTGCTGATAGGTGAGGCCGGTCTCGACTTGGGTGTAGATGTATTCGAGGCCGGCGACCACACCGTACCAAGGCAACTCAGCTTCCCACGCCAAATTGGCTTTCCATACTGATGGCTGACCGAGGTTGTTCTGAATGAAGTCCACGTTGGCCGCAGGTGCAGCGCCGGCAAAGTTGGTTTGCTGGTTGTCGGGGTTGGCGCTGAAGATTCCGCCGGTCACTGGACACGCTGCGAACGCGCCACCGCAACCGACGATGCGGGTTGCCACACCGGTGTTTGAGAATGCGTTCGACAACCAGACGGTTGCGGCAGCGCCTTGGAACAGGCCCGCGCCGCCACGAATTTGCATCGGCTTTTTGCTATCGAAGGTGTAGTTGAAACCAAAGCGCGGCTGGAACAGATTTTGTCCGTCGATGGTCTGGGTGTTATCGAGACCAAAGCCACCAGTTTGGCGGGTCACGTTGAGCCCGGAAATGCTACCTGCGATCAGCGGCGCGGCAGCGGCGGTGTTGCGCAACGGGGTTTGCGGCACACCGGTGGTATCGACGCGCATGCCGAACAACAACGTCAGATTCGGCGTGGCTGTGTAGGAATCTTGCAGCGCAAAGCCGGTGTTTCTGATGTTGAAGGTCGCGATGCCGTCGTTCAATGAACCGCCGGCGTTGACCGGAACCTGCACGGCGTACGTGGATGGACGGCCACGCTGGAAGTTTTCCAACACGGCGGCTTGAACCTGCTCGGCGGTTGCCGTGCCGCAGGTGATCGCGCCAAAAGTGTAGGTGTAGGTCGCGCTGCTGTTCTGGCAGCTAAACGTGTAGTTGCCCTTGGTGTCTTGCAGGAACGCGTTATAAATCTTGTTGTCTTGGAAATCGGTCGCGAATTTGATTTCGTGTGCGCCGGTGGTGTAGGTGCCGCCGAAATACGCGTCGAATGTTTTGGTATCGAGGACGTTGGTGTGGCGGCTACGCTCGGTGCCAAACACCAAGTTACGCGTACCCGTGACCACGGAAGCAGGCGTGCCGACTGGCAGCGCGCCGGTGAAGCTCAAGGTGACCTGCGGCTGGCTCACGTTGTTCTTCGGCACGCTGTTGTAGTCACGCTGTGACGCTTTGGCTTCAGTAAAGAAATTCGGTGTCCAGTCGGCGAACCATTGCGCGACCACGGTCTCGATGGCTTTTTCTTGGGTGTACCAGTTCGAGTTCAACGACAGCGCGGTGCTTGGCGTGGCAAAGAAGTTCGGGAACAACGGTTCGGTCTGCTCGGTCTTCGTGTAACGAACGTTGGCGCGATGATTTTTGCTGATGTTCCAATCGAGTTTCAGCAACGCGTCTTTGACCACCACATCTTGGGCGGCGAGGCTGAGCGTGCCGATGTTCAATCCATACGCGCTTTGCGCCAGCGACTGCGCGCTCGAAATCGCCGATGACGTAACGCCGATCACGTTGGCCGCCGAGCTACCCAAGGGCCCGAAATCAGGCGCAGTGCGGGCGCTCTTGAATTGCTCGTAGCCGGCGAAGAAGAACAGCTTGTCCTTCAAAATCGGACCGCCGATGGTGGCACCGATGGTGGAATCTTTGAGTGGCGCGGGATCCGTGTAGGCGTCGGTGTTGCGGGTGTACTTCTGGCCGACGTACTTCTCATTGCGGCCTACCACTGACAAGGTGCCGTGGAAATCGTTGGTACCTTGCTTGGTCACGGCGTTGATACCGCCGCCCGTGTAGCCGGTCTGGGTCACGTCGTAATTCGAGACGTTGACCTGCACCGACTGGATCGCGTCGATGGAAATGGGCTGCTTCAAGGTCGGCAGATTGTTCGATTCCAGACCGAACGAATCGTTGATGTTCACGCCGTCAACGGTGATTTTGTTATAGCGGGAGTTTTGGCCGCCAACGCTGATCTCGCCGCGCTCTTTATCGGTTTGCGAGACGCGTGCGTCGTTACGCGCGTAGTCTTGCAGGTTGCGCTGGATCGAGGCGTAGGCGTCGAGTTCCTGGCGGCCTAGGCTGGTAGTTGCACCCATCGCCGTCGGGCTGAATTTGTCGGACGCGAGCGCCGAGCCGGTGACGACGATCTTGTCAACGGCCTGCACGGCATCACCGATCTTTACGTCAACACTCGCGGTTTCAGCGAGTTGCAAATAAACGTTTTCGCGTTTCTGCGTGACGCCGCCCTTGGTGATGGTCACGGTGTAGGGACCACCGACGCGCAGACCGCGTGCGGAGTAACGGCCTTCGCCGTCGGTCACTGCATCGCTGGTCGAGCCCGACTCAACGTGCAAAATTTTGACCGTCGCGCCACTCACGGCTTTACCTTCGGTGCTGGTGACACGTCCGCCGATGGCGGAGGTAGTGTTTTGCGCCATGGCGGGCACGGTACCGAGCGCAATAGCGATGCCCAGTGCGAGGGAAGACAGGCGAAGTCGGTGTTGATTTTTCATGGTAATGGACCCTGAACAAACGTAAGAGTGGATGAGATTTAAGCGGAAAATACGAGGTAGAAATATGCAGCGAAAATTTGCGCGCGGGCTGCTAAAACAACAACCTTTGGGCGGGAAACGAGTGTCTGCGACATTCTCCGCTTCCCATAGATTTCATAGCGCCCGATTATGACGGATTCAGGTCGCGCCGTGAACTATCGGTCGGGTAGGAAAAACCGGTAAAAAAGTATCGCAATCAAGACAACGACTTCGGCGCGCTATCTCGGTTTGACGCGAACTAGCTAGGTGTTTACCCCAGCAACGGTTAATTAAAATTGTTGTATCAATGCAACATCAATTCAGCCGCGCGACCCGTCCACCGACCGACGGCGGCGAAAACGGCGAATTCGCGCCCAAGTACAGCACCAGCGCTTCGAGATCGAGCAAACCGACCTGACGTTCCGTGCCATCACGGAACGCGGTGAATCCCTCCGAGCCCCCGGCGAGGAAACTATTGGCCGCGACCCGGTATTGCAGTTCGGCGCGCACGGTCATGCCGTTAAGTTTCATCGACTGCGCGGCGACCCGTTCGCCCAGCGGTTTTGACGCGTCCCACGTATACGAGAACCCTTTGGAAACGCCCAGCAGGCGCGGCCTTTGCCCGGTGAAGGGTTGCTGTTCGAGCAACGCTTTGATCTGCTTACCGGTCATGGTCATGACCACGATATCGTTTTGAAACGGCTGCACCTTGAATAGCGCGCCGTAACTGACGCTGCCGTCGAGCGCCGGAATAATCGGCGCACGCAAGCTGCCCGCGTTGTTGAACGCAATCACAGCTCCGCCCTTATCGGGTGCGGCGGTGGCGAATAGATGCGCATCGGCAATCACATTGCCGAGAGCCGATTCACCGGCTGCATCTGCGATCAGGGGGATCTCGCGCGTGACCTTCGCCACCACCCGGCTTGCCAATGGCTCGGTGAGCACTTCGTACTTGGCGATCAGCGCCGTCAGACGCGCATCTTTGCTGCCATCCGGGCTGACGATCTGATTCACCGCTTGCTTGGCCGTGATCGCGCGCGTCGCGCGGTCAATGGTCAGATCAATCTCAGTAACCAGCGTGCCGTAACTGCCCGCGCTGGTGACCAAGCGACCACCGATGTTGCACACATACGAGCGATGCGTGTGTGCAGAAATCACCACGCTAATCGCCGGATCCAGCTTGGGCAGCATGTCGTTGAGCGTGCCTTCAAAGGCTGTGCACTCATTGATGCCGCCAGATTGCAGCCCACCCTCGTGAATCACCAAGATGATCGCTTCGATGCCTTGCCGTTTTAGCTCGGGCACTAAGGCATTCGCGGTCGCGACCTCATCGCGAAACACCAAGCCGGTGGTGCCACCCGGCCGCACGATGGCGGGAGTGGAATTGAGCGGCATGCCGATGAAACCCACCTTGACGCCCTCAAATTCTTTGACGCCATACGCGGGGAACAATAATTTGCCGGTGGCGATTTCATCGACGTTGGCGGCCAGAAATTGAAACTTGGCACCAGCAAAATTCTCCCGACCCGGCTCACGACCGGTGCAGTCGGGAAGCTTGGTTTTGCTGTTTACCGCGCAGCCGCCGGTTTGCAGGCGTTTTAGATGCTCGGCACCGTAATCAAACTCATGATTGCCCATCGCATGAAAGTCGATGCCGATGAGATTCATCGCTTCAATCGTCGGCTCGTCCTGAAACAGCGCAGATAACAAGGGGCTGGCGCCGACCATATCACCAGCGGTCACCACGGCATGATTGGGGGATTTTGCTTTGAGGGCGGCGATGACGGTGGCGAATTGCTCAACGCCACCCGCAGCGACGGGTCGGGTGCCGGTGGGCTGCGTCGCGTCAGGGACACGCACCGTGAGGCTAGGCGTTTTCAGATTGCCGTGAAAATCATTGAAGGCAATGATTTTGACTTGCAACGGGGCCACAACTTTGGCTGGAACCACGTCGGGCGCGCGCAACGGCGGCGCAGAGACACATCCTGACACCGCAACGGCGATGCAACTGAGCAACAAAAAACGAGAGATCTTCATCAGACAGCCTAGGCAACTAACTAAGTAGATAGGTAAGTAAGTCGCGCATTCTAGTCGATGGTGCAGTGCACATTCAACATTTATAAGTACGTTCCATTTTCATGGTGTGCGCGGGTTTGCCCTCGCAAGGCCCTGCGGAGGCGCGCTTGCGCAGGTATCATGCCGAATCGCCTAAAGGGAGAAAAAGCATGCCGCTGAGTCTGCAAAGCATGATCGGATTTATCGTGTTGTTCGCCTTCGCTTGGGCGATTTCAGAAAAGCGCGGCGCGGTGATGTGGCGCACTGTGATCGGCGCGATCTTGTTGCAAATCGTGTTGTGCATCTTGATGTTCAAGTTTCCGTTCTTCAAGGAGGTCAGCGCCACCTTGAACAATATGCTGAATGGCTTGGCAGACGCCACGCGCGAGGGCACCAAGTTTGTGTTCGGCTACATCGGCGGCGCGGATGTGCCGTTCAAAGTCGAAGAGGGAAAAAGCCCGTTTGTGCTGGCGACGATGGCGCTGCCGCTCATCATCGTGGTGTCGGCACTCTCCTCGTTATTGTTCTACTGGAAAATTCTGCCGCTGGTGGTGAACGCGTTTTCGTGGGTATTGAAACGCACCATCGGCGTCGGTGGCGCGATTGGTGTTTCGACCGCTGCCAATATTTTTCTCGGCACCGTCGAAGCGCCGCTATTCATCAAACCCTACATCGCCAAGCTATCGCGCGGTGAGCTGTTCATCACCATGACCGCAGGCATGGCCGGCATCGCGGGTACCGTGATGGTGATCTACGGCATCATTTTGAAAACCGTGGTGCCGGACGCGATTGGCCATATTTTGATTGTGAGTTTTATCAGCGCACCAGCGGCAATCGCGATCTCGGCGTTGATGGTGCCGCACGTTGGGCCAGTGACCGACGGTGATATTTCTACGGGGGCTGAGATGTCGAGCGCGATGGATGCGGTGACGCAAGGCACCGTTGAAGGCGTGCAAATTTTTATCAACATTGTCGCGATGTTGCTAGTGCTCACCGCGCTAATTGCCATCGCCAATCAGATTTTTTCGTTCCTACCAAACATCGGCGGCAAGGCGATTACCTTGCAAGGTATTTTCGGTTGGGTAATGGCACCGGTGGTGTGGCTCACCGGCATTCCGTGGGCAGAGTCGCAAACAGCAGGCGGCTTGATGGGTACCAAGACGGTGTTGAATGAATTTATTGCCTACCTCGACATGGGACAACTGAAACCGGGTGAGCTGTCTGAGCGCAGCCGCGTCATCATGACTTACTCACTGTGCGGCTTTGCCAACTTCGCATCCCTCGGTATTTTGATCGGCGGCATGGGCACCATGTGCCCGGAACGGCGCACCGAAATTATTGACCTTGGCTACAAATCGTTGGTCGCGGGCACGCTGGCGACACTCTCGTGTGGCGCGCTGGTTGGCATTATTTACTAAAGATTCTGATGACTATTTCCATCACTACCGACACCGCCAACGCGACGCCGATTCGCGCGTTAACCGCCGTCGAGTTAGCGCAATATTTATCGGCCACCTCTGCCGAAACCCGCGCCTGGCTTGGTGCTACGGACTTTCGCGCTGCACCGAATACGCATGCCTTGGTACCGAGTGCGGATGGAAAAATCGCGGAGGTATTGGTTGGCGTGCGCGATGCAAATGACGTTTACGCGTTTTCACATTTACCGTTAGCGTTGCCGGTCGGCGTGTATGCGCTCGCTGACAATGGCGCGGTTACTGCTGAGCAAGCAGCACTCAGCTGGCAACTCGGCGCGTATCAATTTACGCGCTACAAAAAAGCCAAGCGCGAACCGGCCACACTGGCGTTAGCACCCTCCCCTGCTGTCGATCACGCGATGATGATTGCCAGTAGCGTGAAGCTGGTGCGCGATTTGGTCAACACACCGACTGAAGACATGGGGCCGCAACATCTCGCGGCGGGCGCGAAAGTGATGGCCACTGAATTCGGCGCAGCGTTTAACGAATGGGTTGGCGACGAGCTACTCAAACACAACTTCCCGGCGATTCACGCGGTGGGCCGCGCCAGTAGCCGTGCGCCGCGATTGATCGAAGTGCTGTGGGGTGACCCTTCGCATCCGCGCGTGGCGATCATCGGCAAGGGCGTGTGCTTCGACACTGGCGGCGTGAACGTCAAAGGTGCCGAGGGCATGCGCTGGATGAAAAAAGACATGGGCGGCGGCGCGCATGCGT
>JAYTVA010000005.1:0-8962 GCA_043744255.1 Burkholderiales bacterium
TTGCTCTTGCCCAAACGGATAAAACGAGAGCCAGAGTCCGAAGCGCTCAGACAATGAAATTTTTTCTTCGGTGGTTTCGCCGGGATGAATCTCGCCGTCATCGGTGTGGTGCGCATCAAGGTTTTCACTCATTTTTTCCGGCATCAGATGACGACGGTTGCTGGTGGCGTAGATGACCATGTTGTCGTTCACGGCTGCGATGCCGCCATCGAGCACCGACTTCAGCGCTTTGTAGCCGGGGTCGTTGGCTTCGAACGATAGGTCGTCACTGAAGATGATGAATCGCTCGCTTCGATTCGCGAGCAAGTCGGCGATTTCGGGCAGGTCAACGAGATCGGTACGATCCACTTCGATCAAGCGCAAACCCTGCTTGGCGTAACGATGCAGCGCCGCTTTGACTAGCGATGATTTACCGGTGCCATGCGAGCCGGTGAGCAAGACGTTGTTGGCGGGCAGGCCGTTGACGAATTGTTTGGTGTTGGCGTCGATGCGCGCTTTTTGCTCGTCAATATCTTTAAGATCAGAAAAACGAATCACATGCGGATGCTGCACCGGCTGCAAGAATCCACGCCCGCTACCGCGATTGCGCCGCCAGCGGTACGCAATTGCTTTCCAGTTATTGACGGGCGCGGCATCGGGCAAGGCCGCTTCGATGCGATCAATCAAGTCTTCTGCGCGCGTGAGCAGCTTTTGAACAGAGTCAGTCATGCGGTTATGACCGGTAATCCGCGTTGATCTTCACGTAGTCATACGAAAAATCACAGGTCCATAAGGTGACTTCTTCGATGCCGCGATGCAAGTTCACATGCACCAAAATCTCAGCTTCTTTCATGATGCGTTTGCCGTCTTCTTCACGATAACTCGCGGCGCGGCCACCATGTTCCGCGACCAATACATCGCCGAGGTGCAAGGTAATTTTGTTGGCATCGAGATCGTTGACGCCGGCATAGCCAATCGCGGCAAGGATGCGCCCGAGATTAGGGTCACTCGCGAAGAACGCCGTTTTCACCAGCGGCGAGTGGCCAATGGCCTTGGCGATTTTCATGCACTCGGCGCGGGTCTTGCCGCCATCGATTTTAATGGTAATGAATTTCGTTGCGCCCTCGCCGTCGCGCACGATCGCTTGCGCGAGTTCGATCGCCACCTCATTAACCGCCAACTGTAACTGCCCATATTCCGCCGTGCCTTCGCCGTTGATTTGCGGGTGCCCGGCTTTGCCAGTGGCGATCAGCACGAACGAATCGTTAGTGGAGGTATCGCCATCAATGGTGATGGAATTGAAGGAGACACCGGCGGCTTCGCGCACCATGTCTTGCAATACATCGGGTGCAACGACGGCGTCGGTGGCGATGAAGCCAAGCATGGTCGCCATGTTCGGCTGAATCATGCCGGCGCCTTTGGAAATACCGGTGATGGTCACGGTCTTATCGTAAATCCGAATTTGCCGCGAGATCGCTTTGGGCACCGTGTCGGTGGTCATGATCGCGTGCGCAGCGTCGAACCAGCCAGTCGGTGTGAGATTGGCAACACACTTGGGAATACCCGCAAGAATGCGATCCATCGGCAAATGCTCAAGAATCACGCCGGTTGAAAACGGCAGTACTTGATTGGTCTTCGCGCCCAGTGCGGTGGCGACTGCTGCTGCCATCGCCTCTGCATCCGCGAGTCCGCGCTCACCGGTACCAGCGTTGGCGCAACCGGTGTTGATGACCAGCGCACGGATTTCCTTGGAGTGTTTGAGGTGATCGCGGCAGACCGTGACCGGCGCTGCGCAAAAACGATTTTGCGTGAACACACCCGCCGCATGGCTACCGGGTGCTAAGGCAACCACCAGCATGTCTTTGCGATTGGGTTTGCGGATGTGCGCTTCGGCAAAACCGAGCCTCAAACCGGGAACGGGGAACAGTGATGCAGGCGTGGGGAGTTGGTAGTTGACGGCCATGATGGCTCCGGGCAAGAAAATCAGAGAGAAACTCATGCAAAATTATGGCATGTACAGAATCGCATTGCGCCACCGATGAAAACCTCCTACGCCGACGCGACCGCGTTTGTCACCAAGGATGGCTCGACCATTCGCGAATTGATGCATCCATCCAAGCACGCTGTGCGCGCGCAGAGTTTTGCCGAAGCGGTGGTGATGCCAGGGACGACGACGGAATTGCATTTTCATGTCACCGCCGAGGAGATTTATCACATTGCGGCAGGGGATGGATTGATGCG
Source organism: Burkholderiales bacterium (assembly GCA_043744255.1). Classification (GTDB taxonomy): domain Bacteria; phylum Pseudomonadota; class Gammaproteobacteria; order Burkholderiales; family Usitatibacteraceae; genus UKL13-2. Next base: position 2,221 of record JAYTVA010000005.1, read on the forward strand.
ATTGGGTGATGAAAAATTTTCGGTGGCGGTTGGCGATACGATTGTGATTCGACCGGGGACACCGCATTGCATCACCAATACTGGCGCGGGGGAATTGAAAATTATTTGCGCGTGTAGCCCGGCATATTTGGATGCGGATACGGTGCTGATCTAGCGATCACCCTCTTCCCCCGCCTTCCCCCTCGGGGGAAGGAGCCGTCGGTGGCGCGCGACGATTTCCGCTACTTGCGGTTATACCAAGACGAATACATCTCACTCGGTGCCAAATCACACATGCGGTGATTGAGCATGCCGGGCTTGTATTCGACCAGCGGCTCACAGCGCAAGGCGAAGCGCCACGGCTCAAATCCGAGCGCGCGTAGTTCTTCTTCAAACTTCGGCACGGTGATTTTGTTGAGTTCGTTGTACCACTGCCAATATTCTGCGGGCGAGGCGATGAGGCCGGAGCGATCCATGTAATTGGGTTTCGCGTTGAACACCAACTCGCGCACCTCTTCGTGCGTTTTCGTCAGATGAAAAAACGGCTCGCTTGAAAATTCGCCGAGGTGATGACCGATGTTGGAATAGAACAAGCCGGGGGTGATGAACAGCAGGCCATCGGGTTTCAACACGCGGCGCATCTCGTTGAGTGCGCGCGCATAGCCGCCCGCCATGTGCTCCACCGAGCCCCACGAAATCAGCGCATCGAATGAATTGTCTTCGAACGGCAAGGCATTGCCATCTTCGGCCATGAACTTCAAGTTACTCGGCATCTTGAGATGGCCGAGATGATGGTCTTTCAAAATTTGCGGCAGACGCTCGAAGCCTTTGAACGGGTCAATGCCGATCAATTCCTTCGGCCCGTAGCGCAACGCGATACCGAGATCGGTTACGCCGTCACCGCAACCAACGTCGAGCACACAGCCACGCATGAGCGGTGAGTCGCCGCAGATGTACTCAATCGTAGTGCGCGAGGCGTGATCGAAGTGCTGGAAAAACCAATTCGCGTAGCCCTGCTTCCATGCGAGGGACTCAATGGCGGGCGTTGGTGCAACGCTGGTGAGTTCCCATGCGGCAGTCATCGCGGCGGCGGGTGCGCCCTGCAGATTGGTGAGTGCCGTGTTTTGCACGGCAAGCATGGTGGTCACACCCTGCTCGCGGGCGAACACACGAAAGCACACACGGTTGGTTCCCGTCGGCAGCGAGAGACGTGGGGTGCTCCATGCAAATTGATAGCTACCGCGCGGCAACCAGCAAACGTCAACGTGGTCGTGCGACAGAAAGCGTGTGTAAAGAGCGACATTTGGATCGTCGCCAAAAAAATCGATGCAGACATCGACGTCGATGATGATGTCGTCAAGCACCTCCACCATGGCGACGATGGTCAGTGGCTCTTGGTTCTGCGGGGTGCCTTTGATTTCGACGGTGCGGATGGTGGCGCGCATGTTGGTGGTATTGAACGGTTTGACCACGAAGTGAAAATGTAGGGTGGGCAAAGCGACGCGTGCCCACGATTCCACAGAAACGCGTGGGCACGCGTCGCTTTGCCTACCCTACTGTCCGTCTGAAACTTTAATGCACTGAAAAAACTACGATAACTTACCGTGACACTGCTTATATTTTTTACCCGACCCGCACCAGCACGGATCGTTGCGACCAATCTTGGCACCCTCGCGCACGAACGGCGCGGCCGCCTGTGCCTCGGCGGCTGCATCGGCTGAGGCTAACGCCTCGTCATATCCTGCGTGATGATATTGCACGTTCGATGCGGACTTGGCGAGTGCCTCTTCGGCGGCTTTTTCCGCTGCTTCTACTTCTGCCTGATTCTGCACGCGCACTTGCATCAACAGTTGCGAGACTTCGCGCTTGATTGAGTCGAGCATGCCGCTGAATAGTTCGAACGCCTCGCGTTTGTACTCCTGCTTCGGTTGTTTTTGCGCATAGCCGCGCAGGTGAATGCCTTGGCGCAGATAGTCCAGTGACGACAAGTGTTCACGCCAATGGGTGTCGATGGATTGGAGCATCACCGCGCGTTCGTACTGATGCAGGATCGGCTTATCCACGTTCACGAATTTTTGATCGTATTCGTCTTGCGCTTGTTTGGCGAGGCGCTCGGCGATGGTTTGGCTATCAAGTTCCTGATCGTTTTTCAACCATTCATCAATGGGTGCCTTCAGGTTGAAGTCGGCTTCAAGCGCGCGTTTCAGGGCAGGAATGTCCCACTGTTCTTCCACGCTTTCTGGTGGCACATGCGTTTCCACCGTGCCGCGCAACACGTCGTTACGCATCGCCGTGATGGTCTCGGAAATATCTTCGGCGTCGAGCAATTCGTTACGTTGCAGATAAATCACTTTGCGTTGATCGTTGGCAACGTCGTCGTATTCCAGCAACTGCTTACGAATATCGAAATTGCGCGCCTCGACCTTGCGCTGCGCATTCTCGATTGAGCGCGACACCATGCCAGCTTCAATCGCTTCGCCCTCAGGAATTTTCAGACGTGCCATGATCGCTTTCATGCGATCACCAGCAAAAATTTTCAGCAGCGGATCTTCAAACGAGAGATAGAAACGCGATGAACCCGGATCGCCCTGACGGCCCGCGCGACCACGCAACTGATTGTCGATACGCCGCGACTCATGACGCTCGGAGCCGACGATATGTAGGCCACCCGCCGCCACCACGTCGTCATGCAATTTCTGCCACGACACTTTCAGCTCGGCCAGCTTGGCTTCTTTTTCCCAGTCGGCCAAGGTCTCGCTGTGTTTGACCGCTTCCATTTCGGGATCAGGGTTGCCGCCCAACACGATGTCGGTACCGCGACCGGCCATGTTGGTGGCGATGGTGACGACCTTCGGTTTACCGGCCTGTGCGACGATGTCCGCTTCACGCGCGTGTTGCTTGGCGTTTAGGACTTCATGCGGAATTTTTTCTTTTTGCAATAACGCTGAAAGCAATTCTGAATTTTCAATCGAAGTCGTACCCAACAACACCGGCTGACCGCGCTCGTAGCAATCGCGCACGTCTTGAATGAGGGCATTGTGCTTTTCGTTGGCCGTCATGTACACGAGGTCATTTGAATCCTTGCGCACCATCGATTTATTGGGCGGAATAATCACCGTTTCGAGGTGGTAAATCGACTGAAATTCGAACGCTTCGGTGTCAGCCGTGCCGGTCATGCCGGACAGTTTCTTGTACAGACGGAAATAATTTTGGAACGTGATCGAGGCCAAGGTTTGCGATTCGTTTTGAATCTTCACGCCCTCTTTCGCCTCAACCGCTTGATGCAATCCTTCCGACCAGCGGCGACCCGCCATCATGCGACCCGTGAATTCATCGACGATCACGACTTCGCCATCCTGCACCACATAGTGTTGGTCGCGGTGGTACAAGACATTCGCGCGCACCGCCGCGTACAAGTGATGCACCAGCATGATGTTGGCCGGGTCATAGAGCGAGGTACCCGCCAGCAAGAGGCCGTTGTCGACCATCAATTGCTCGCCGCGCTCGTGGCCGTCCTCACTCAACGTCACGGTGTTTTGCTTGAGATCGATCCAGTAATCGCCGGGGCCTTTTTCGTCTTCCTGCGGCTTCAGAAACGGCACCAGCAGATTGATTTTTTGATATAGCGCAGCGGAGTCTTCGGCTTGACCGGAAATAATCAGCGGCGTGCGGGCTTCGTCGATCAAGATCGAATCTACTTCGTCGATGATGCCGAAGTTGAGCCCGCGCATCACGCGCTCAGCTTTTTGCGTGACCATGTTGTCGCGCAAATAATCAAAGCCGAATTCGTTATTGGTGCCGTAGGTGATGTCAGCGTTGAAAGCCGCCTGTTTTTCCTCGTGCTTCATTTGCGACAGATTGCAGCCAACAGTCAAACCGAGAAACGCGTGCAATCGCCCCATCCATTCCGAATCGCGCTTGGCGAGGTAATCGTTGACAGTGACCACATGCACGCCCTCACCAGAGAGCGCATTCAAATACGATGGCAGCGTCGCCATCAAGGTCTTGCCCTCACCCGTGCGCATCTCGCCGATTTTGCCGTCATGCAGCACCATGCCGCCGATCAGTTGCACATCGAAATGACGCATACCGAGCGCACGTTTGCCGGCCTCGCGCACGACCGCGAATGCTTCGTGCAACAGGTCATCGAGCGTTTCGCCCTTGGCAATGCGCGCTTTGAATTCGTCAGTCTTGGCACGCAATTCAGCGTCGGTCAATTTTTGGATTGACGGCTCCAATGCGTTGATCGCGACCACGCGTTTGCCGTATTGCTTGAGCAGACGTTCGTTGCGGCTGCCGAAGATGGATTTTAGAAATTTATCAAGCATGAATGGCTTTCAAATCGAGAAACACCTGCGCCCGGACTGGCCGCGACGCAAAATGCAAAATTGGGAAACGCGAAGGGGAAAGAGACGAATTGGAACACGACATCAAGGCATGCGCCAAGATGAAGCAACGCGCGTCACGAGCGTGACGCGGCGCGAAGAACAACTACGGTGCGCGGGCGCGCTTGGTGGTCGCAGCGGGTTCCTTAGCGAAGCTCAGGAAGCGGCTGGGGTTCAGCGGAACGCTGTTTTCGCGAACTTCAAAATGCAGGTGTGGGCCCGTCGCGCGACCGGTGCCACCTAGGTCGCCGATGCGTTGACCTTTGAGCACGATGTCGCCAGTTTTGACCAGCGTTTTCGACATGTGGGCGTAGCGGGTGCTAAGGCCGTTTTCATGGTTAATATCAACCATTTGCCCGTAGGCCGAATGCGTTTCGGCGGTGGCGACCACACCGCCTGCTGCCGCCAAAATCGGCGAGCCCGGTGCATCAATAAAATCGACCCCCGCATGGAACGCGCTTTGCCCGGTGAATGGATCAGGGCGATAACCAAAATTCGAGGAGTGGTAGCCGGAATCCGTTGGCATCGTGGTGGGGATCGACTTCGCGGCCAAGCGGCCGGCCGATAGGATGGAATCGAGCACACCCAATTTGTCGGCGCGATCATCGAGCGAGCGCGAAATGTCGGCGATGCGCAGATCGAAATCAGCGGTGGACATTCCCGGTGCCGCGCTCATCGGAATCATTGGCCCGCCCTGGCCGGGCGTTTCCGAAAAGCGGAATTCGTCGGACTTCATATTGGCCGCTTTGCCCAGTCGCTCACCGAACGCATCAAGACGCATCAAGCGCGCCTGCAATTCACCCAACTTAACCGCCAGCGAATTGAGCTGCTCGCGCATTTGTTTTTCAGCGTCGGCCGATTGTTTTTGCGTGAGTGTAGAAATCAAACTCTGGATGAACGGGTTCTTAATATCGACCGCGTATTTCATCGTCAGCCAATAGGTTCCGAGCGCAAACATGAAGCCAGCGCTCACAAAACCCAACACCGCCAACATAATCTGCGATTGGGAAATAGTGACAATGCGGCTCTTTGCTAGACTATCCGAGACGAGAATGATATTCATGCATTACTCCCTTGCAGTGCACCGAGCGAACCACCCATGAGCAGTTTCAAACCGATCCGTACACTCGTAGCCGAAAATGAAGCGATTGCACCCATGTTGGGGCAACTCGCGCTGATTTCAAAACTACAAAAAACCTATGCCGACACCATCCCCGCGAGCTTGCATGCTTCAAGCCGGGTTGCTGCGATGGAGGGGACGACGATGATTGTTGCTGCGACCAACGGTGCGGCGGCGGCACAATTAAAGCAAATGTTGCCGCGCCTTTTTGCCCGCTTTTTAGAAAATCAAAAGCGGGATCAAGAGGTTACAGCAATCAGGGTGATCGTGCAACCGACGGTCGTGGCTGGTGCGGGGGCGTCAAACAAGCGCGTGCTACCGGGAACGCCGATGTCGGATGCGAGTTTGGGCGCGTTGGTGGATGCGTTGCCGGAGAGTCCGTTGAAGGAGACGGTGGCGCGGATGCAAAAGCGGCGGGGGGCTGCGGGGAAGAAGGCTACTTAAGCCACCAACACCCGCTCCAATACATAAATCACCGCGACAATCACCGCAAACAACAACGTCAGCTTCACCAAATTTTTCGTCAACAACCAAAACTGTGGGCGTTTGGTGAAGAGGTAGGTGAGGAACGCGACGCCGATGGCGAAGACGGCGAACATCAGCAAAAAGCGTAGACCGATTAGCATGGCATGCCGTACTAAACCGTCGCCAATTGCATGTTGCCGAACGCCTTGGGTAACTCGTCACGCTTGTCGAAGGTGACGAACTGCCATGCGGTTTGGTCGGCTAACAGTGCGCGCACGAGTTGATTGTTCATGGCGTGGCCGGATTTGATGCCGTGGAATGCGCCGATCAGCGGGTGGCCGAGCATGTATAAATCGCCGACGGCATCGAGCGCTTTGTGTTTGACGAATTCATCGTCGAAGCGTAATCCCTCGGCATTGAGCACGCGAAAGTCGTCGATGACGATCGCGTTATCGAGCGAGCCGCCGCGCCCCAAGCCCATGTCGCGCATGGCTTCTACGTCTTGCGTGAAACCGAAGGTGCGCGCGCGCGCGACTTCTTTGGCGAACGAGACGTTGGCGAAATCAATTTCGATTTCGGATGCGGAGGCGTTGAAGACGGGGTGATCGAAATGGATCGCAAAGTGGAGCTTGAATCCGTTGAATGGCTCTAACTTGACGCTGCGGTCTTTTTCATGAATTTCGATGCTGCGTTTGACGCGGATATAGCGTTTGGCTTTGGCTTGTTCTTCGATGCCTGCGGATTGAAGCAAGAAAATAAATGGTCCCGCGCTGCCGTCCATGATCGGCACTTC
>JAYTVA010000006.1:0-2693 GCA_043744255.1 Burkholderiales bacterium
TACGTCAACCCGGAAGGCCCCAACGGCAACCCCGATCCGGTCGCTTCCGGGCGCGACGTGCGCGAAACCTTCGCGCGCATGGCGATGAACGACGAAGAAACCGTCGCGTTGGTCGCCGGCGGCCACACGTTCGGCAAGGCGCATGGCGCGGGCGACCCAGGCCTGGTGGGCCGGGAGCCCGAAGGCGCCCCGATCGAGGCACAGGGGTTGGGCTGGATCAATCGTTTCGGCAGCGGCAAGGGCCTGCACACCACCACCAGTGGCATCGAAGGCGCGTGGAAACCCAATCCCACGGAGTGGGATAACGGCTATTTCGACATGCTATTCGGATATGAGTGGGAACTCGTGAAGAGCCCGGCCGGCGCTCATCAATGGCGCGCGAAGAATGTCAAGCCTGAGCACATGATCCCCGACGCGCATGACCCGAGCATAAAGCATGCGCCGATGATGACCACCGCTGACCTCTCGCTGCGCTTCGACTCGATCTACGAGCCCATCGCGCGGCATTTTCACCAGAACCCGGCGTTGTTCGCCGATGCGTTCGCCCGCGCCTGGTTTAAACTCACGCATCGCGACCTGGGCCCACGTTCACGCTACCTCGGCCCGGAAGTGCCGGCTGAAGAATTGCTCTGGCAAGATCCGATCCCCGCGTCCGATCACGCGCTGGTGGACGATCAGGATATCGCCGCACTGAAAGCGCAAGTACTCGCCGCTGGCCTCACCGTGTCGCAGCTTGTCTCTACTGCCTGGGCTTCGGCCGCGACGTTCCGCGGCTCCGACAAACGCGGCGGTGCCAATGGCGCACGCATACGCCTCGCGCCGCAGAAGGATTGGTCGGTCAACCAGCCTTTGCAATTGGCCCATGTGCTAGAGACGCTGGAGAACATCCAAAAATCATTCAACGGCCAAGCAAGTGGCGGCAAGCGCATCTCGCTCGCCGACCTAATCGTTCTGGGCGGTAGCGCCGCGATCGAGAAAGCGGCAAGGGATGCCGGGCACAACATCACGGCGCCATTCACCCCGGGCCGCATGGATGCCTCCCAGGCGCAGACCGACGTCGCATCCGTCGCCGCTCTCGAACCTAGCACCGACGGCTTTCGCAATTACGAAAAAACGCGCTACAACCGCCCCGCCGAAGAGCTATTGCTCGATCGCGCGCAACTGTTGACGTTGACCGCGCCAGAAATGACGGTACTGGTAGGGGGGCTGCGCGTGCTGGGCGCCAATGCGAACGGCGCTGCGCACGGTGTATTTACGCAACGCGCGGGCGCGCTCACCAACGACTTTTTCGTCAACCTGCTCGAACACAACAATACCTGGAGCCCTACGGATGAAGACGGACAAGTGTTTGAAGGCCGCGAACGCGCCACTGGCCGCTTGAAGTGGAGCGCCACCCGCACGGATCTTATCTTCGGCTCGAACTCAGAGCTTCGAGCCATTGCCGAGGTGTACGCCTGCGAGGAGGGCAAGCAAAAGTTCGTGCAGGACTTCGTCGCCGCCTGGAGCAAGGTGATGAACCTCGACCGCTTTGATCTTGCTTGATATGTCGTAAGGGTACTTCAATCTAAGCCGGCGCGTGCGGTTGCACCGCCGGCTTTTTTCGCTCAAAGACCCAATGGCCCTACTCTCAAGGAAAGTACCAAAAACAATTGGATTGATCACACGGCCAAACGCATGTGCCGAGATGTTCGGGCCCGACGCTGAACACATCAGGCATTTACTCGCCTGGGTAGGTCGGCTCGGCATAATGGTGGACGAGGTCTTATTCCATTTCTGAATCAAAAATGCATTTGTCGCCTTCAACTTTCTGTGCCATTGCACCGTCTGCGGCGCTACTTCGCGGAATGCTTAACTGGCGTACACTATCGCAATTGCCTTCCGTAAGGCTGCCGGGAGAATACGATGTGTATTGGTGCCTCGGTTGGGCGTGGCGGTGCGAATCGCTTCGACGATGTCAGAACGATTCAAATCCTGCTCAATCTGAATATTTATCAGCTCGGCTCGATCCCGCCACTCGCGGAAAATGGGCGCTGCGACACAGCGACGATGAGTTTGATTGAGCGCTTTCAGCGGATGGTGAGAAATTCGAATCACCCAGACGCCCGCACTGATCCCGCCGGCGCGACTCTTACCGCCTTGCGCGATGGGCTGCTGCCGGGTTTTTCGGAAAAAAAATTGCAAGGTATTTACGTTCACGCTACAGCGGAACGAGTGGTGCATTATTTCCCCGGCCTGTCCGCCAAGATGAATGACAACGGCATCAACACGCCGCTGTGCCGCGTTCATTTTCTCGCCCAGATTGGTCACGAAAGCGGTGAACTTCTTTATTCTGAAGAGATCGCCAGCGGCGCGGCCTATGAAGGCCGTCGCGATCTCGGCAATACTCAGCTTGGGGACGGCAAGCGCTTTAAGGGCCGCGGCTTGATTCAGATTACCGGGCGCGCAAACTATCGGGACTATGGCGTATCGCGCGGCCGCGATTTCACCAGCAATTTGGCAGCGGCGCAGCAATTGTCGACCGACCCGGCGTTAGCAGTGGATGCGTCTTGTTGGTTTTGGAATGAGCACACGCTCAATCGCCTTGCGGATCGCGATGATGTGCTGGCGATTACGAAAGTCATCAACGGTGGCACCAATGGATTGGCGGATCGCAAAGTCCTGCTGGCGCGCGCGAAATTTTTTTTGCTGTAGTT
>JAYTVA010000007.1:0-8867 GCA_043744255.1 Burkholderiales bacterium
AACCGAGATTTTCCATTAGAGCTATTCAAGGCGAGTAAAGTGGCTTGAATTCGGCGGGTAGATCGAAGGTTTTTGCATCGTCCCACAGGCCCTGAATCCACGCTCGCTGCTGCATCGCAATGGCCAGATTCAGGATCGGTCTGCGGCCCTCAGTGGTGATGAATGCGGGTTTGGCGAAGAGCTTGTATCTGAGCGTTTGCAGGGTGTGCTGAATCGGGGGTTTGCTGTGCTGGACGTCAGGATGTTTCATCAGCGCCTGACGCATCAAGCTCATCAGATTAAACGAGAGCATCACGGTGTTCATCGCCGCTTCTGTGCCCCAGAAGTTCTTCATATTGAAGCTATCGGCCGCGAAGTCGTACTTCAGCTCCTTGATCCGGTTCTCGCAGTCGGCACGCCCGCGATACATCCGCCAGATCGCAGTGGCGGGCAGATCCAGATCGGTGGTGAGCGCCGAGAAACGGTACTGACCAATCACCGGATCATCGGCGAAGAGCTTGAGTGTTTTGCCTTTTGCCCCACCCGCATCGGCGCGTAGTTTGATGTGCTGACGAATGCCAATCACCCAGCGCGCTTTGCTCCAGCTGTCCGCCTGATACTGAAAGCGAACGAGCTCGATACCCTCGACGGGCCGGTCGTGCTCATCGCGTAGCGCCCACCAGCCGCTCGCGTTGACCAGCGCACGCTGGAGTGGCTGCGTTTGTCGCAGCGCAACAATGTGATGGAGTTTCATCGTATCGAGATGATCAAGAAACGCGCTGTCACAAAAGCCACTGTCGGCGCGCAACAGCGCCACCTTTGTCGCGCCAAGCCGATGGATCGTGTTGGCCAGAAAGCCCTGCACGTTGTGCGCCGAGGCCGCGTTACCCGGTCGCAGCCAGCAGTTGGCAATCATTCGGGTGTCGGCCACGAAGGCCATCAGCGGGTGGTGACTGGCACGGCCTCGTTTACTTGGGTTGTAGCCCCGTGCTGCGCCCTCTTGTACGCCGTAGCGCGTCATCACGGTGGAGTCGAGATCAAGCGTGACGCCGTTGATACTAATTTGGTCAAACATCCAGCGATAGAGCGAATCCATCACCGATTCGTTGCTGCCCTGCGTAAACCGGGCAAACAGGCGCAGGATGGCTTTGAAGTTAGCCATGCGCTCAAAGCCGAACACCCGCTTCAAGACCGGATCGAAGCGGGTCACCTCGGTGTGTTCGAAGCGGTTAGCGCCACACCACACCGAGAGCATAAATTGCGTGATGAGCTGCGAAGGGGCGTAGCCGCGATTACTACCCGGCTGAGGCAAGCCGGAGGCAGCCAACGCGGCGTCAAAACCCATGTGATCCAACATGCGTTTCATGATCGCCATGCCACCCCAAGGCGTGATTTCTTTGTCCGAGAAACGAAGCGAAAAGTCCAAAGAAACCCCGCATTGAAATCGCGATATCGAACACTACCCCAAAATCCCCCTAAACGCCATTCAGATCAATGACTTGCGCTAATGGTTTCCATTAGAAATTGAAGCCAATGGAAAATCTCGGATAAACGCATTTCCGGTCATTATCCCGAAGAAGATTCGCGTTCCGATGCCGACGATCCGGTAGTCAGCCACGTTCACCAGAAGTAGTGTGCCCTCCTCATTTCCCGGCGATGGTGCGGCGTCAACAAATGCGTAAGCAATGCCCGCGTCTTTTGCGTGTTCCGCAAACGTTTCGCTCCATTCGCGCTTCATCTCCGGCCAGTCTTTGGCTTCGACAACATTTTTGGGGCCAGTCATAGCAACCACCAACTTGCGCGACGACAAAGCAGGAATGTTCACCCTAGCAGCCGTCGGCGGGGTAGGTGCGGCTGCGGAAGCTGCAGGTGCCGAAGCCGTTGCCAGTGGAGCGCTGGCAGCATTGTCACGTGGTGACGATGCGCATCCGGCTAGGCAGAGAATGCTTAAAAGAAGTAGCGCGGATGCAACGTTTCGCATGATTTTTAATTACCGTAGTTAAACGACGTTCGTAATATAGCTCGCGACATCTAATGGGATTTCACGATGCCCGCCACCGTAGAAATAAGCGCTCACGTATCAACTGTGACCACTTATCTGCCACCCGAAACGTCAACATTAGTCCCCGTCACGTAAGCCGCATCGTCCGAAAGCAGCCACATCACGGCGCGTGCCACTTCATCGGCTGAACCGCCGCGTTTCATGGGTACGCTGTCCTGCAATCGATCCACACGACCCGGCTCGCCACCGCTTGCGTGAATGTCGGTGTAGATGAGACCGGGCGACACGGCATTCACGCGAATGCCTTCGGCGGCGACTTCTTTGGCCAGTCCAATGGTGAAGGTGTCGATTGCAGCCTTCGAGGCGGCGTAGTCAACGTATTCGCCCGCAGCCCCCAGCTTGGCGGCGCGTGACGACATATTGACGATGCCACCGCCGCTGCCGCCGTGGCGTGTTGACATGCGGCGTATGGCTTCACGAGCGCAGGCGAAACTGCCGATCACGTTCGTTGAAAAAACGCGTGCAATTCGCTCGACCGTCATCTCGTCCACGCGCGATTGCTGTTCCAGAATGCCAGCGTTGTTGACGAGCGCGGTGATTGGGCCGAGCGACGCATCGATCTGTTCGAACAGGCGCACGACATCGGCATCAACGGCCACATCGGAGCGCACGGCAATCGCAGTGCCGCCTTGGTCGTCGATTGATTTGACCAGCGCGTAAGCAGCTGACTGGTTGTTGAGATAGCTGATGCACACTGCGTAGCCAGCTTCTGCCGCACGTACCGCAATGGCCGCACCGATGCCGCGTGAGCCGCCAGTGACGAGGATGACTTTTTTCATGGGCATGTCGCTTGTGTGGCAGATATTAGAACGTTTTTATCAACATTGTCGGCCGCGCGAGCGTTCGAGGTGAAGCCGCGCCGACAACGGCCTTCGGCCATTGGACGCACACTCTTGAAGGTTGCGAGGATGAGCGCTCGGAACCGCCCGATAGAATCATCCAATGGCCCTAGACCCCGACATTCAAGCACTCCGCACGCCCCCGCATTCGATTGAAGCCGAGCAATCGGTGCTCGGCGCACTCATCATTGACAACAATGCCATCGACAAGGTGGCCGATTTGCTGCGGGCGGAGGACTTTTATAACGAAGGCCACCGCCTGATCTATGAGCACATCAATCGCCTCGCGGCTGACAATAAACCTGCGGATGCGGTGACCTTGTCGGAAAGTTTGCGCTCGATTGCAAAGCTTGAATATGTGGGCGGGCTGGCCTATATCGGCGCGATTGCCAACGCGGTGCCGACGGCAGCTAACGTGCGGCGTTATGCGGAAATTGTGCGTGATCGCTCGGTCATGCGCCGGCTCGCCAGTGTTGCCGCGAGCATCGCCGAGGCGGCGTTTAACCCGATGGGGAAATCGAGCGAGCAGTTGCTCGATGAGGCCGAGGGCAAGGTCTTTGAGATCGCCGAATCGGGTGATCGCACAAAAGCCAATTTTGTTTCGTTGTCGGATTTGACCGCGCAGGCGATTGATCGCGTGGAAGAGCTTTATCGTCGTGGCAACGACAGCGATGTGACCGGGCTCTCCACCGGTTACAAAGATCTGGATTCGATGACGGCGGGCTTGCAGCCGGGCGATCTGGTGATCGTTGCGGGTCGTCCGTCGATGGGTAAAACGGCGTTCGCGCTGAACATTGGCGAGCACGTTGCAGTGCGCCTGAAAAAGCCCGTGGCCGTGTTCAGTATGGAGATGGGTGCGCTGCAACTGGCAATGCGTTTGATCGGCTCGGTTGGCAAACTTGATCAACACAAGTTGCGCACCGGGCGGCTCAACGATAGCGATTGGCAGCGCTTCACGGAGGCGTTGTCGCTCCTCGATTCGAGCCCGATGTACATCGACGAAACGGCTGGGTTAAACCCGTTTGAGTTGCGTGCTCGTGCGCGGCGTCTTGCGCGTCAAGTCGGTGGTCTCGGCATGATTATTGTGGACTATATCCAGCTCATGAGCTCGTCCGGCAGTGGCGAAAATCGTGCGACGGAAGTGTCCGAGATTTCACGTTCTTTGAAGTCTCTCGCGAAGGAATTGCAAGTGCCGGTGGTAGCGCTGTCGCAGTTGAATCGCTCGCTGGAGCAGCGTCCGAACAAGCGCCCGGTGATGAGTGACTTGCGTGAATCGGGCGCTATCGAGCAGGACGCCGACGTGATCTTCTTCATCTATCGCGACGAGGTTTACAACCAGGAATCCGCACAAAAAGGCGTCGCCGAAATCATCATTGGCAAGCAGCGTAACGGCCCGATTGGAACGGTGAATCTCACCTTCAGAGGCGAGTTCACACGGTTTGAAAATTACGCAGCTACTGATTCGTACATGCCGTCGGGAGCGATACAGTCGGTCAAGTCCATCGGTGGACCACCTAAGTTTGGTGGGGATAGTCCGTTCTAAACGACTGCCTTAAGAGGAGGTAACCAGAAGGTACGTGCGGTAGCGAAAACTACATAGGCCGCAGCGAACCAAGGTATAGCAACAAGATGGCTGATCAGTTTCACTATCCTCCTGAGGTGTTCAATCTACTTGTGGACACGATTCCCCTGCTTTGTCGAAGTAAGCAAGACGTTATTCTCTTCTTCCAAGGTGCCGGCGTTGCTACCGAAGACATCGCAGATGTTGTCCGCGTAGTTCGCACTAATCGTGACGCCATTAAAAAGTTCGACATCGTTCGCGACGTTCTCACGAAGGTAAATTTGCGTGGCGATAGCGGCCTAGGTCCGCGTCGCGAAATCATAAAACGCGTTACCGAATTCGACAACTTCGAGACCTGCTGGGACAACGATCGACTCAAGGCTAAAGGTCTTGTGTCTGAGCTGGGTAAGACGGTGAACGTCAAAGACTCCTTTACGCGCATGAAGCAAGAGCGTGACGCCGAGCGGGAGCAGGTGCTCGCTGGACAGCGTGCGCAACAGGCCGCAACCCTCGAGAAGCGCGCCAAGATTGAAGCTGTCAGTGTTCGACTCTCAGCTCTCTTCGGCATGGACGACAAGCCGCAAGAACGAGGCAAGCTGCTAGAGGCAGTGCTTAATGACCTGTTCAAGGCCTACGGCATTCACGTTCGTGAGGATTTCCGACGCAAAGCCCTCGACAGTGCCGTTGTGCTTGAACAGATCGACGGCGTCATCGAACTGGATGGCATCGTGCATCTTGTCGAAATGAAATGGCTGAAAGATCCCGTAGGTATTGCGGAGTTCGCCCCTCATCTCGTGCGCTTGTTCGGCAGGGCCAACGCCAGCGGGATCTTCATCGCAACGAACGGCTATACAGAGCCAGTCATTAAAGAATGCGGCAACGCACTGAATCAGCGAACGATGTTCCTTTGCTCGCTTCGCGAATTGGTTCTGCTCCTTCAGCGTCGAGACGATTTGGTGGCATTTCTCAAGAAGAAGTCTCGCGCGGCTATCGTTGAAAAGAACCCTTACTTCGAAGTACTTGCTTAGCGCTTTGGCCCAGATGTTCGTGTCCGAGCAAAAGCGTCAGCCAACGCGATTCCTATCGCGCCACCGCCCGCGTAAACGCAAGAAAATCGTCGAGATGCTTCGTGCAAATGATGTGAACGAAGCGCCAGTCCGTCGCTTCTCGTTGACTACGCCTTCATCCATGCGTCGCGTCTTTCGCGTAGCGTGCGCTCGATAAGCGGAGCAAAGTCCGCGTAGTCAATCAGAGCACGGTAGGCTGGGTTGATAAACCCAGCATTCGATGCAATTCGAGGCGTGCCTGCTGGGTTTTCAACCCAGCCTACGTGTAGCCAACACCGCTCGCTACCCTGCCGCTTTATCGAGCAATTTCAATCCTCGCGCCGCATTGCCCGCCCCTCGCGCTGCACGCAGGCGAAAGCGGGTTTCTGCGTCGTGTTCCACGAGCATCATGGTGGTCATTTCGTCGATCAGGCGATTGAGCGTAGTGCCTCGGCTTTGCGCTAATGCTCGGAGGCGATTGTGTTTTTCGTCGGGTAGGCGAACTGTGAGCGCGCTCATGGCTGAATCTCCTTCAAAAACTGTTCTGGGGTCAAAATTTTCAGGTGCGGAAAAGCCAACTCGCCGCTCGCCAGATCGCGCAGATTGCGAGTCACGATATGGCTCGCACCGCCTGCGACTGCAAGCTCAATGACGTGATTGTCTGCCTCATCGCGCAAATTGGGTCGCCACTGAAAATACACGCGTACCCATTCACAACTGCTCGCGAAAATGTCGAATAATTCGTTGCGCTCTGCAGCGTCTAGTCGCGAGCGACCAAACAGCTCGGAGCGGGCCAACACGTCCTCATACTCAGAAAAAAGCGCGTTGCCCATCAACGGCAACACCGCTTGCTCAATGCAGTGGCGCACCACCAGGTTCGAGGCACCTGCTCCGAGGCAGGCACCCACAAACACATTGGTGTCGACAACGATGCGCATCATTTCATTCTATCAAATCAGGCAGTATGGTGTCAAATTTGCTACCACATTTGCCGCCAGATTGTGTTGTCGTAAGATGAGTAGATGTCGCACCCCGAATGCGGGGAGGTAGAGTAACGTCATAGGCTTGCAACCCGCGCCGCAGTCATATTCCGGCCCAGCGCCTGACCCGACAACACCATCGCGGCGATAGCATCAATTGCGTTGCCACCACCGTTGATTCCCGCGCCCACTACGACATTCGGCACGACAGGCATTCCAGACTTGGCGACAGCGTTCGTAATCTGCGTGGCGATCTCTTGCGCCAGACGAATCTCCGCACCACCGAACGCCTCAACTTGCGCCTTCGCAGCAAGCGCAGTCGCCGCACCTTCCAGCTCAATACGATTCGCGTTCGCTGCGCCAATCGCCTTGATTTTTCCGGCTTCAGCATTGGCCACGCTCACGATGCGTGCGGCTTCGGCTTCGCCCTGACGGCTTAGCTTCTTCACTTCGGCTTGACCGTTGTTTTCAGCAATGTCGATGGCGATTTTTGATTCAGTCAGGCCACGTTGTTGCGCGGACACGGCCTCGGCTTCACGCAGCGTGCGTTCCTTGATGGCGGCTTCCTGTTGACGCTCGTACGTCTCGATGCGTTCGCGCGCAATTTGCCGCTCGCGAAGCTGCGCGAGGATTACTTCGATTTGCGTGTCACCGACTGGCGAGCGCGGCGTACCGATCAGCACTTCCTGCAGCTCAAGGTTGTACTCGGCGAACTTCGCGCGCATGTCCGCTAGCGCACGGGTTTGCACGTCGGTGCGTTCTTGCAGAAGTTCGATCAGCGTTTTGGTCTGCGCTGTGTTTTTGAAATACGCGGACACCATCGGGTCAAGCGTTTGCTCGACGAGTTGCTGAATATTGCCAAAGCGTTGTACGACGCGCGCAGCTTTCTTGTAGTCGATGTGAACTACGACCGAGAGCGGCAGCGTTGGCTCAAACGCATCCTTTGTAATGAGCGAAACCTCTTTCAAATTCTGGTCGAACTTGGAGCCGGAATTGCCAGATTCCCACTTCAAAATGAAGTTGGTCGTGGGCACTTCGATGACCTTGCCGGAGAACGTGTTGAACGCATATTTGCCAGGCAGCAAAGGCAGCTCCCACACACCACGCTCGCCAGTGCGCACGAGTTCACCGTGCTGATAGTCGTCGCCCGAGAGGTCAGCGCCGGACAGCCCGGTGTACGAAATCACCACGCCCGCCATGCCCATCGTGATCACTGTTTTCGGGATCATGTCGACGGTGGCGAACAGGCGGTTGATGTAGTAGGTGCCATCGGCCAACACTTGCTGCTGGCGACCGCGAGAGCCACCGCAAGCGAGGAACGCCTCGGGGTTCTGGAAATTGTCGTGTGCGGAGCGTCCGGCGCTTTGCCCGACGACGGGCGCAATCAGCTCGCCCGTGGGCAAGCCGGGGCCGTCGTGCACAGTGAGCACGCCGATTTCGTCGCGTACGCTGTCGATCACGAGTGGGGTGAAGCCGCTGCGGTCGACGATGTCGGCCTTCATCGCGTTGATCGCGGATTCGTCGCCAGTCGAGAGGCCGAGCGCGTACGTGTTGCCCTGCGTGATGACCACGAATTGCGCGGTGTTGATTGCGTATACGCCTTCACGCAGGATTTTGCGTTGTGGGCCTTTTTGGCCAGCGGCCTGAAGGAAGTCGCGCACGTCCTCAAAGTTCACGGCCTTGTCGTTCGCGCCCAACGCCTGCGACGGGGCCAGCGCCACACCATCACGGGCGAAGACGTAACCAATTTCGCCCTGCGGAATCATCACCAGATCGGCCTTGCGGACGCGGTACATAAAGGGCGTGAGAAAGTGAATGCCACCGCGCAAAAGCTCAGGCTCAAAGCCGGCCTCGCCGTTCAATGCGATCAGACCGGATTTAACCGAGCCGCGTAGCGACCACAGTCGCTCACGAATGCCCACGCGGCTATTGGGCACGTAAACCACCGACGAATACAACAAGAAAAACACCAACAGCAGAACCGGCGTGACCCATGCGAATGCGGCTGAAGCAACGGCTGAAACGACGGTTGCAAAAAGACTGTCCATATCCATTTATTTCCTACAAACATGCGGGAAATGGATGCTATGCCTCGGTTTTGGAAAGACCTTCCATTTTTGGGGTGTTTTCGTGAATTTGGGAGGGTGGGTTTTGCTGTTTAAGGGTGGCTTGGACGCGTGTGCAAGCAACGCGCTAATGGGTTCTTGATGCGCCAACTTGGGGCTGGAGCCGCCATTTTTGGGCGTTTGCGTGTGGTTTTGACGGTTGAGCGACTTTGGTAGTTTTTCGAATGGAATATGGTGCTAGCCCCAATACTGTTTAAATAAGTAATTTTGTGTCATGATGGGTCTACTGAAATTATCAGGAGACGAACATGGCACGAACGAAAGCGAATTTGGG
>JAYTVA010000008.1:0-34237 GCA_043744255.1 Burkholderiales bacterium
TGACCTCAACTTCTCGAACCGCCCGGTGCGGACCCGCATGCCGTGGTGGTGTGGGAGGGGATCGGTCAGATACACTGGCCGCCCCTATCCCGATTGTGCTTCTTGAAATCGCCGCGCGCAAACGCCATTTATAAGGATGAAATTTCCTCAAGCCGCTATACTCTTAGACCGTATTTTAGATACTGCCCCAATGAATCAGCGCGATCCACATTTACCGCCACCAGCCATCGCCGACGTGCAATCGTTGGCTGACACGCGCCGCATCGCTATTGATCGCGTCGGTATTCGCGACCTGCGCCATCCCGTACGCGTGCGCATGATCGACGGTAGCGTGCAGCACACCATTGCAACCTTCAGCCTCGCCGTGCGTCTTAGTCATGACGTAAAGGGAACGCATATGTCGCGCTTTGTTGAGTTGCTCGAGTCGGATTTGGATGTGATTGACGCAAGCGCGTTTCGCACTCTGCTGGCGAAAATGGTCGCGCGCCTCAATGCCGATGAGGGCGAAATCAAAATGTCGTTCCTGTTTTTCATTGAGAAAACAGCACCGGTGTCTGGCGTGAAATCGTTGCTCGATTATCAGGTGACTTTGACTGGCAATATTAGGGCGAACGCGGCGCAGGTGACCACCGAAATCGTTGCGCCCGTGACCAGTCTTTGTCCATGCTCCAAAGAAATTTCCGAATACGGCGCGCACAACCAGCGTTCGCACATCACTATCTCAGCGCGTGCGCCGAATGGTCGCGATGCGTTGGCGGTGGAAACCTTGATCCGCATCGCCGAAGCACAAGCGTCGTCTGAGCTGTACGGTATTCTGAAACGCACCGATGAAAAATTTGTCACCGAGCGCGCGTACGACAATCCCAAATTTGTTGAGGACCTCGTGCGCGACATCGCCGCCGCGCTTAATGCAGATGACCGTGTCGAAGCCTATTCTGTCCAGTCGGAAAATTTTGAGTCGATTCATAACCACTCCGCATTCGCGGTGATTGCGCACGACAAGTCCCGCCCTGTTTAGCGCGCTGTCGTCCTCCTTCAGGAAAAATCATGTCATCGAGAAGTCCGACCCCGTTGTTCCATAGCGATGAAGAATCCGGCCCCACCTCGGATCGTATTCGCTCGCGCTTGGTACACGCCAACAAACGCTTTCACGCCAACGACAATATCGCTGCCTACATCAAGGACGGCGAGATTGACCAACTGCGCAGTGAAGTCGCGATCAAAATGGCCGAGGTATTGAAAAGCCTCGTCATCGACACCGACAACGATCACAACACCAACGACACCGCCAATCGTGTCGCGAAAATGTTCATCAAGGAAGTATTTGCCGGGCGCTACAACGTGCAGCCCGAGGTGACCGAATTTCCGAACGTCGAGCATCTCAACGAGCTGATGATCGTCGGACCGATCACGGTACGCTCTGCGTGTTCGCATCACCTGTGCCCGATCCTTGGTCGCGTGTGGATCGGCGTGATGCCCAACGAGCACTCTAACTTAATCGGTCTCTCGAAATACGCGCGCCTCTGCGACTGGATCATGACGCGCCCGCAGATTCAGGAAGAAGCGGTGTTGCAACTCGCCAATATCCTGCAAGAAAAAGTAAAGCCCGACGGTCTCGCCATCGTCATGGAAGCCGATCATTTCTGCATGAACTGGCGCGGCGTGAAAGACATGGATTCGAAAATGACCAACAGCGTGATGCGCGGCTCATTCTTGAAAGATCCCAACTTGCGCCGCGAATTTTTGTCCTTGCTGACCAAGAAAAACGCGTAACTACAAAACCTATAATTCAGGAGGGCACCATGCTCGTCAGACTCATGTATTGCAGCCGCGCCGTTGAAGCCGCCACCCCCGAATTGCTCAACACCATCCTGCACAAATCGCGCGCCAACAATCCCGCACGTGGCGTGACCGGCGTGCTCTGTAGCTGCGGCAAAATTTATTTGCAGGTACTCGAAGGTGGCCGCGCCGAAGTCAACACGCTCTACAACAAAATCATCGCCGATCCCCGCCACAAAGACCTCACCATTCTTTGCTACGAAGAAATCGACGAGCGCCGCTTTGCGCACTGGTCGATGGGGCAAGTGTCGCTGAATCGCATCAACCCCTCGCTGCTCATCAAATACTCTGAACGCGCCGAACTCGATCCTTACGCGGTACCGGGAAAAGTATCGATGGCGCTCTTTATCGAGATGATGGCAACGGCGTCAGTCGCGGGACAATCCGCCTGAGGGAAATGCCTGAAACTGCCTGTGGATAAAAGGGTTTCGACGTTTTGCCGGTACGAAATTGCGCGCTCAGTAGCGCTTCGTTAGCGTCATCGCAGCGCCATCGCGGCGCATCTCCATGCGATTCAAAAAGCTCATGCCCAGCAGTGCGACGCCGAGGGCCCCACCTTCATGCACCAAGCCTTCGACTTGGTAGAGCGTCACCTCCCCCAGCGTGACCGAATCAAGTGCGACGCGATAAACCGGCGCCACGCCATTGGCTGTCTGCGCATAGCCAAGTTGTCCCTTCGCCCGGTAGTCGATGCCTGCACTCTGTGCAAACGAGGCGGGAATCGACACCGCGCTTGCACCCGTGTCCACCAGAAACTGAATCGACTTGCCGTTGATCTGACCGAGTGTGACGAAGTGCCCGCGCGGATCGGCCGCCAGCGTGATCGCGCTGCCGCCGCGTGCGGCACCAGCATCGGCGCTGGGTGCCGGCCGAGTGGATCCGACAATCGTTTGACCCACGTCGAGCGTATGCGTTTTGCCGTCAATCTTGAATGTGGCGTTCGAGCTAGTAGTCGCCAACAGCGTCACGCCGGCAGCCGATTTTTCCCCTACCGTCATGGTGCGCGGCGACTGCCCGTCGATAACCACCACCGCTTTGTTGGGAAATAGCCCCACCAGCGAAACACCGGTGGCGGCATACGCGCTCGAACCGGCCAGCGCCAGCGAGAGCAACAGCGCGGGAAAACGAAAAGAGGCGCGCATCATCAAAACGTCCTATTCATGGTTGTCGCTGTGAAGACCGCAGAATTGTGCCATTTCTTCGCGAGTGCCGACGGGTAAAATACCCGCGCGCAGTCCATTCTATCGAACAGGGAGTCAGCATGTCAGGCAGCGGTTTTCACGTACACGGTCCACACGATCACGAGTTGGAGCACGCCGCACAAGGGCACGGCCACGCGGCTGGCGAAAGCAAGAGCTTTATCGGCCAGATTGCGGTCGTGACTGCAGTCATCGCGACCATCGGCGCAATCTTTTCGTACATGGGTGGGGCAACACAATCGAACGCGGGTTTGTACAAAAATAATGCCGCGATCAAAAAAACCGAGGCCGCAAATAAGTGGTCTTACTATCAATCCAAGAGCAGTAAGCAAAACCTAGCAGCACTCGCGGCAGAGATCGTCCCCGAAGAGCGGCGCGCGAAGTATTTGAAGGACGTTGAACGCTACGAGGGCGAAAAAACCGTCATCAATGCCGAAGCGAAAAAGCTCGAAGAAGAAGCAACGCTATGGGACAAAAAATCCGATGACCAACTGCACGAGCACCATCGCTGGGCACAGGCTACGACCGCATTGCAGATTGCCATCGCGATGGCGGCGATTGCGTTGCTCACGCGCAAGCGCTGGCTTGAATACGCGATGTTTGGTGTCGCGGGGATAGGTGTCGTGGTTGGGGTGTTGGCGGCGATGCATATTTGACGGGGAATCGGGCCGGAAAGCAGCAGCATTTTCTGTGCAAGACCAGCCTGAATTGGCGTGGAAAGAATACGGGACTGCTGTCCAAAGAACTCATCCGTGTGTGAAAAAACGGGCAAGAAATTTCACATGCATGTGAAATTTTCGGAATTGGCGGGCGGCGTCTAATCCGTCGTTGGACCTTTGTTGCCCGGTTCTGCTGCGCTCAACCCAACCTGCGCGTTACAACAAAAAATCCCGCTCGCAGTTTTGCATCCGTTGCAACAAACCTTCGTTACCGACGTGTATCCAGTTTCAAGTGCCGTTGGCAACGCAACCTTCCTAAATATATACTGGCTATATATCAAGTGAAAGGATAATCCATGACCAGCCTACTTCTCAAATTCAAATTGAAAGATACTTCCCATGGCGTCACGCGGGATACGCTGAAGGCGTTGGCGGAAGAAATGGGCATTAACGAAACCACCGCTGTGCACATTGCGCTTTCTCGACTTGCCAGAGATATGCTTCCCGCATACGAGATGGACGACGCGCCACTCAAAGCGAGCGAGATTGCTCAAATCCGTCGGGCGGCAAAGCCCTTGTTGCCCACTGGTCGGGTGCGTCGCGCACGCTCGCTTTTGTGAGCGCACCCAGCTCGTGGGCCCCACCGGATCCGGGCGATATCGTGTGGTGCCACTTTCCACAACGGCCTCGCGACGTGCCCGGTCCCAAGCCCCGGCCCGCGCTTGTGCTCGGCGTGGTGGAGCACGACGATGGCGTTACCGTCACCGTTGCCTATGGAACGTCGCAAAAACTAGATCAACTCAAGGCGGGCGAATTCGCGATTCGCAAAAATGAACATCACGCCGCCTACGTGTTGGCAGGGCTTTCCTACGACACCAAATTCAGTCTTGGAAATCGCGTTGAACTGCCGTGGCGCGATATATTTTTCGCTATTCCGCATCACCCTCAGTATGGGCAAACACCGAAGCTTGGCACGCTGCACGTAGGCTTGATGCGCGCATTGCGGGCGGCGGCTACGGCAGTGAAATAGCTCATGGTGGGCACGGGTCAAGCCATGCAGCGACAACGTCGGGGTCTACCATCGAATTTGTGAATGACGACCGTGTTGCGCTGGGGTCATAGCGGTGTGGGGTCATACGGGGCGGGGTCACGTCTTCCCAAAACCTGTGCGTTACTACTTGGACAAACACAAACATCGAGACGACGCGATCTTCGCCGCGTTTCGTTACGGCCAACGCAGTCTGACAGCCATCGCCAACGAAGCGGAATTAGCCATATCGAGTGTGAGCCGGATCGTGAAGCGGATGGAGATTCAGCAGTACGATGCAAAAGTGAAGACGTGATTCAGCACGCGCATGTTGCGCTCCAAAGAGGAGAATTTTTCTTTTGCCTCGCACAAAACTAACGCCACAAACAAAGATGAAAATCACGCATGCCATCGACACTAGCAAATCAACAAATCAGTTGTGCTTGCATCCTTCGCTACGGTGTAATCCGCACTCCAATAGTGTGGATCCGTACACACTGAAAAGGTAACCAATTCGCCATTGTGCTTTTCGTACTGGTCACCGAACGTCTTTGACATCGTCACATTGATCGAGCCTTGTTGTGGATAGTCAGCACCCGCGCCGTTCACAAAGTTGCCCCGTTTCAGCTCTGCTGCAACAATTGCCTTTAGAGCTGGATGCAACTGATTGAGATGCTTCAGTATCTGCTCGCGCATGACCTTCATATCGTGGGTACGAGCGCCAACAATGGAGCCATCTGCCATGTGTATGGTCGGATCAAATTGCCCCGACTTTTTTAGCGCCTTGATCTCTTTAGGAGACAGCCACCCTGCATCGCACGCATGCGACAGACTCGGATCTAGGCTACTTTCATCGAATTGGATAGTCTTCATGGTTGATTGAATTTCCGCAGTCTGCGGTAGGTTGTGAGAAGCCAAGAGTCAAGTCTTGCAACCAAGCATTTCCCAGTCGGCCGGGCGGTGGCCAGTACATGGAGGCATGTTTGAACTGCACGGGTCTGGCCCTCGCCTTGTAAGAACGCGAGGGTCAGAGCCCGTCTCCAGCGCCTCCTGCCTAACTGGCCTCAGCTTCAATCCTCCGCAACGATAGATTGGCGTTGTCAGGCGGCGATGTGTCCTTCGCAGTTATCCGTCGTCATCATTGCTGTAGCGACCAACTTGTCCGCCGCGTGCCATGGCAGCAATAAACCCGCACACGTGGTCACCTACAACACCCAAACCTAATCCCGAAAATTATTAAACTGCAACGGCACTTCATCCACCTTCGTCTTGCAAAGCTGGATCGCGGCTTGTAGGTCATCGCGCTTGGTGCCGGTCACGCGTACGGTCTCGCCTTGAATTGAGGCGGTGACTTTGATTTTGGCGTCTTTGATGAGCTTGACGATTTTTTTTGCGAGTTCGGTTTCGACGCCGTTGCGGACGTTGATGATTTGCTTGACCTTGTCGCTGCCGATTTTTTCTTTTGGTTTTTCGTCGAGTAGGCGAACGTCCACGCCGCGCTTGGCCATTTTGCTGAGCAGCACATCCTTGACTTGGCTGAGCTTGAAATCATCGTCCGCGTAGACGGTGAGTTCGAGTTCTTTTTGCTCGATACGCGAATCAGAGCCTTTGAAATCAAAGCGCGTGGAGACTTCCTTGTTGGCCTGCTCCAGCGCGTTTTTCAGCTCAACCTTGTTGACTTCTGAGGCGATGTCGAACGATGGCATGTGCGATTTCCTTTTCGTTTTCTGGCGTGCGCTTCGTGCGAACCCTCTCCCGAAGGAGGGGGCAGGGTGATGGGCTATTTTTTCTTTGCCAACGCCTTGTTCGCGGCAATGCGCATGCGTAGCGCATTGAGTTTGATAAAGCCGGCTGCATCGGCCTGATTGTACGCGCCGCCGTCGTCGTCGAAGGTGGAGATCGTTTGATCGAACAGCGAATCGGTTTTAGATTCGCGCGCGACTACCAGTACGGTACCTTTGTAGAGCTTCAACTTCACCGTGCCATTAACCACTTTTTGCGATTCGTCGATCAACGATTGCAGCAATAGGCGCTCAGGCGAAAACCAGTAGCCGTTGTAGATCATGCGGCCATAACGCGGCATCAAATCGTCTTTCAACGCCAACACTTCGCGATCCATGGTGATGGATTCCATCGCCCGATGTGCGCGCAGCATGATGGTGCCGCCGGGGGTCTCGTAGCAGCCGCGCGACTTCATGCCGACGTAACGATTCTCGACCATATCAAGTCGGCCAACGCCGTGCTTGCCACCGAGACGATTGAGTTCGGTCAGCACGGTCGCGGGCGACATTTTTTTGCCGTTGATTGAAACAATATCGCCGCGCGCATAGCCAAGCTCTACGTATTCCGGCTTGTTCGGCGCTTTTTCGGGGGAGACGGTGATGCGCCACATGCTGTCTTCGGGCTCGAAATTCGGGTCTTCGAGAATGCCGCCTTCGTAGCTAATGTGCAGCAAGTTCGCGTCCATCGAATATGGCGCGCCGCCACCTTTGCGCTTCTTGAAATCAACCGGAATGCCGTGTTTGTCAGCATAGGCCAGCAGCTTTTCCCGCGACAGCAAATCCCATTCTCGCCACGGCGCGATGATCTTCACATTCGGCATCAGCGCGTAGGCACCCAACTCAAATCGCACCTGGTCATTGCCTTTGCCGGTGGCACCATGCGAGACCGCATCCGCGCCAGTTTTGCGGGCGATTTCAATCATTTGTTTGGCGATCAGCGGACGCGCGATGGACGTGCCCAGCAGGTATTCGCCTTCGTACACGGCATTGGCGCGGAACATCGGGAACACGTAATCGCGCACGAATTCTTCACGCAAATCTTGAATAAAAATATTCTGCTTTTTGATGCCGAGCTGAATCGCTTTTTTGCGTGCGGGTTCGACTTCTTCACCTTGGCCGATGTCGGCGGTGAAGGTCACGACTTCGCAGCCGTAGACATCTTGCAGCCATTTCAAAATAACCGAGGTGTCGAGTCCGCCCGAATAGGCGAGGACAACTTTCTTGATTTTGCTATCTTTCAACGCGGGTTTTGTTGCCTTCTTGGCCGTGCGGCCAATTGCTTCGCTCATCATGGATCCTTCGGTGCACGCACTTGTTTCGCCGAGTCTCGAAGTGCGCAGGTCGCCGGGGAGGTCACCGCTCGCGGGGGGTAGCGCAGTTTTTTATCAACACTGCTGCTGCGAAAGTAGCGAAACGGGATCATGCACGCGCTGGCCGACTTCCAGCGCGAAGAAATTATACGGCAGGTGCCCGGCAGCGACTACTTCTTCGGGGGTTCAACCGTTTTGACTTCTGGTGCGGGCGGCACCACCTTGATGTCGCCAATATCAACCCGCGTGCCGGGGTCTTTGCCGCCTGCGGCCATCGTGACTGAACGCTCGATCAAGCGCTCCATTCTGGACGCGATGAATGCGGGCGACAGCGAGTTTTGCACCCGCAGCGCGGTTGAATCAGGGTCGGAAAGTTTCACGAAATCATGGCGCGCGTTTTTGTCGATCACGCGCAGGGTTTTCGCGTCCAGCGTCCACACTTGGATGTACGAATACGGTGCCATGTAGGTTTTGGAATTGGCGCGCTTGCCACTGGGGGTAGCGGTTTCCGAATCATTGAAGCTATTGAAATCAATACCGTCAAACGGTGAATCCGCGCCGTCGAGCTTAGCGCTTTCGAGTGGCTGCACGTAGATGCCAAAACCTTGCAACTTCGGTCCCATGCCGCTGTATTCAGAGAGCAAAAACTTCGGGGTTGCCACCACGATCTTGTCCCAACCTTGGCGCTCGGGCATGCGCTCCAATGCGGTGACCAATTTGCCTAACGCTACTGCCTCGCGGTTTTGCGGTAATACCCCGTCCAATTCGGCCGGGTTGAGTGAGATGAATACCCGCTCGCTCGCCGGATCAGTTTCAGCAACCGCACGATCAAGCCCACGCAGCACCGCCATGTTGAGGCCATTGTTCGGCGTTTTGACGACTTGGCGGGTGTTGTTGTCGATGACGTTACTGCCCGTCGATTCTTTTTGCGTGACGTAGTTGAATTGATCGCCGAGCGTGGAAACGAGCGCGATCACTTTCTTCGCGGGCGCGTCGGCAGCAGCGGCCAACGACACAGCCGTCAGTAGAAAAATCGAGGTAAAAAATTGTTGGAAGCGCACTATGATTCCCAGTGAAAGTCGTTTATCCATGCGGTGTTTGGCGGTTTCAGCCGTCAAACTTAGGCATCATCCACCTGCATAAGTTCAAGTCTCGATCCGCCCCAACAGCAGATATTCCATCAACGCCTTCTGCGCGTGCAGCCGATTTTCAGCTTCGTCCCACACCACACTCTGCGGCCCTTCCAGCACTTCGGCGCTGACTTCCTCGCCGCGATGCGCAGGCAAGCAGTGCATGAATAACGCGTCCTTGGCGGCGACCTTCATCATCTCGGCGTCGACCATGAAGTCCGCAAACGCTTTTTTACGCGCCTCGGTTTCAGCTTCAAACCCCATGCTCGTCCACACGTCGGTGGTGACCAGATGCGTGCCCTTGGCCGCTGCCATCGGGTCGTTGAACACGGTGAGATGTTCTGTATCGAGCACTTCGCCGCGCTGCGATTTCATTTCGTAACCGACGGGAGTGGCCACGTGCAGCTTGAAATCCAGCAGGCGCGCGGCTTGCAGCCAGGTGTAGGCCATGTTATTGGCGTCACCGATCCACGCCACGGTTTTGCCCGCGATGGCACCGCGAAATTCGACGAAGGTAAAAATATCGGCGAGCACTTGGCAGGGGTGATACTCGTTGGTGAGTCCGTTGATGACCGGCACGCGCGAATTGGCCGCGAAGCGTTCCAGAATGGATTGATCGAAAGTGCGAATCATCACGATATCGACCATCCGCGAAATCACCCGCGCCACGTCTTCAATCGGCTCGCCGCGCCCCAACTGGCTGTCCGAGGTATTGAGCACGATCGACGAGCCACCGAGTTGATAAATGCCCGCCTCGAATGACACGCGGGTGCGGGTCGAACTTTTCTCGAATACCATCGCCAGCATGCGATCCGAGAGTGGCTGATAGGGCACGTAAGTTTTGAAGCGATGCTTGAGAAGCTTCGCGCGCGCCAGCAGATATTCGATCTCGTCGCGTGAGAAATCGTTGAATTGTAAGAAGTGTTTCATGTTGTTTTTGGTTGATTAAGCCGCAGCTTGTTGTGGGATCGCGAGAAATTGTTTGATCGTTTTTGCCACACGCGCCACTAGCTCGCGCGCTTCGGCTTCGTTGATGATGAGGGCCGGCAACATGCGCACCACCGTGTCTTGCGTGACGTTGATGAACACATCGTTAGCCAGCGCCATTTTGACGACCTCGGCGCAGGGGCGATCCAGATCAATACCCAACATCAGCCCCATGCCGCGAATTTCTTTCACCCCCGCCACGCCCTTGAGCGCGATGGCGAATTCGGCTTTGATGAGCGCACCCATCTTCGCGGCGTTGTCGAGCAGCTTTTCTTCTTCCATAATTTCCAAGGTGCGTAACGATGCCGCCGATACCAACGGCCCCGCGCCAAACGTAGTGCCGTGGTTACCCGGCTTGAACACGTTCGCCGCCACCCCTGCCGCCACGCAAGCACCCACCGGCATGCCAGAGCCCAGACCCTTCGCGAGCGGCATCACATCGGGCACGATGCCCGCCCATTGATGCGCGAACCACTTGCCGGTGCGGCCGATGCCCGACTGCACTTCGTCGATCATCATCAGCCATTCTTGCTTCGTGCAGAGCGCGCGCAGGTCGCGTAAATACTCAGCACGCGCTTCCTGAATCCCGCCTTCGCCCTGCAACACTTCCAGCAACACGGCGACCACGTCCTTGTTGTGTTCAGCGACGTGGCGAATCGCGGCGAGGTCGTTGTACGGCACGCGAATGAAACCCGTCACCAGCGGCTCAAAACCTGCCTGCGCTTTGCGTGATCCCGATGCCGCGAGCGTTGCCAAGGTGCGGCCATGCCAGGCGCGCTCCATGACGATGATTTGCGGATTGTCGATGCCGCGCTGGTGGCCGTACATGCGCGCGAGTTTGATCGCGCATTCGTTGGCCTCAGCGCCAGAATTGCCGAAGAACACGTTGTCCATGCCTGACAGCGCGCAGATTTTGTCGGCGAGCGCGGCTTGCTCGGGGATGTTGACCAAGTTGGAAGCGTGAATGATTTTGCTCGCTTGGGTGGCGATGGTCGCTACCAATTTCGGATGCGCGTGACCGAGGCCGCTGACCGCGATGCCCGCCAAGCCATCGAGAATTTTTCGTCCGTCGGTGGAAAACAGCCACGCGCCCTCGCCATGCGTGAACGCGACGTTCTGCGGACTGAAAACATTCATTTGATGTTTGGAAAGCATGGTGAGACTCCAGCGTGGATCGGTGAAATTAGTCGCGAATTTGATACACAAATTTGCCACGCAAATACTAGCATGTTGAAAACTGTTACGAGGTGGCGTGCGCATCGGCGTAAATCTCAAAACTTGTCATTCCGAGCCGCTGTTGCGAGGAATCTGCTCTCTCGTTGCGCCCACACCGTCAACAGCAGATTCCTCGCTAAAAGCGGCTCGGAATGACAGTGAGTTGTTGACGGGCTCCGCTGAAGCGGCCAGTAGTTCAGCGCCCTGCGGGACAAAAATCGTGTCCCATTTCACTGGAGCACCGGGGCAGGGTGCGTTAAAATTCCACCCGCAAGAAAACGTTTCCGGCATGGTTCGCGAGCCTGACATTTTTTCTCGCCCCGCGCGCAATCCCATTCGACTCCCACCCACCCGCAACCCTTCCCGCGCCAGTGAACGCTCACATGACCGTCGTCGCGCCTGAAAAAACTGCCCCGTCGCATCGCGTCATCATCCAAGGTGTCACGCAGAAAGGCCGCGCGTTTCGGCCTAGCGATTGGGCGGATCGGCTGTGCGGTGTGCTTTCTACCTTCGGTCGCGATCAGCAGATGCGCTACTCGCCGTTCGTGCGACCGATGATGCTCGATGGCGTGAGCTGCGTGGTGGTGGAAGGCTCGTTGATCGACACTGAGCCGCGTGCGTACCGATTCCTGATGGATTTCGCGCACGACAACGAGTTAGTGGTGATCGACCCCACCATCGTGGCCGAGGAAAATTTTTGTCCCGTGCCCGGCAGCGCGTTTGAGTCGCTAGCGACCGGTTGAACGATCGCGCCACAAACAAAAACGCCGCCTGAGTTTCCTCAGACGGCGCGAGATGCGGTACTAGCGAATACTTAAGCTTGTGCGGTTGCGGCCTTGGCACCGATCGCTTTGATCGCAGCAGAAAGGCGGCTCTTATGGCGAGCAGCCTTGTTTTTGTGAATGATGTTTTTGTCGGCGATGGAATCAATCGTAGACGAGGAAGCGCGGAACACGACTTCAGCAGCGGC
Source organism: Burkholderiales bacterium (assembly GCA_043744255.1). Classification (GTDB taxonomy): domain Bacteria; phylum Pseudomonadota; class Gammaproteobacteria; order Burkholderiales; family Usitatibacteraceae; genus UKL13-2. The sequence goes on from JAYTVA010000008.1 coordinate 12,118, forward strand.
TTGGTCACCCTTGGCGACAGCAGCGACGACTTTTTTGATCGCGGTGCGCAACTCAGAGCGCTGCGACATGTTTTGCGCGCGGGTTTTGACTGCTTGACGGGCGCGTTTTTCAGCTTGCTTGGTATTTGCCATGATTTGTCCAGAATCCTGCGATTAAATATTGCGTGAAGCCGAGTATTATAGCGCGGCACAACAAAAAAGCAAACTGGTTGTTTTCATTGGCTTTTTCTCGCCGTTATTGCCCTCTCAGCGCGCCGAACAGCCGCGTCAACCCGCCGCCTGCATGAACCTCCTAAAAGCCGCTTTTTCCGTCTCTGCGATGACGTTTTTGTCGCGACTCACTGGGCTCGTGCGCGAGAGCGTCGGCTTCTATTTGTTCGGCGCGGGTGCGGCGATGGACGCGTTTCAAGTCGCGTGGCGCATCCCCAATTTGCTGCGACGCTTATTTGCCGAGGGCGCGTTCAGCCAAGCGTTCGTGCCGGTGTTCGCCGAAGCCAAAACCAAACATGGCGCGGCCGAAACCAAGTTGCTGGCGGATCGCGTGGCGAGCTTGCTGGCGCTGGCACTGTTCGTGGTCACCGCACTCGGCGTGATCGCCGCACCACTGTTGGTCTACGCCACCGCGTCGGGTTTTAGTAAGAACGCGCCGCAGTTTGATCTCGCCGTGCTGTTGGTGCGCTTCACGTTCCCGTACATTTTTTTCATCTCACTCGTCGCCCTCGCAGCGGGGATTTTGAATAGCTTCAGCAAATTCAAAACACCCGCGTTCACTCCCGTGTTGCTCAACCTGTGCGTGATCGCGAGCGCGTGGTGGCTAGCACCGCAGGTCAATCCGCCGATCTTGGCGCTGGCGATTGGTGCGCTCATCGGTGGCGTGGTGCAGCTCGCGTTTCAGGTGCCAGCATTGCGCGCCATCGGCATGTTGCCGTCGATCAGCTTGAACGCATGGCGATTCCGCCAAGATGCAGGCGTGGCGCGGGTTTTGAAGCTAATGGCACCGGCGATTTTGGGTGTATCAGTCGCGCAAATATCGCTCGTCATCAACACCCAAATCGCCTCGTTTTTGCAGACCGGCTCGGTGTCGTGGCTCACGGGTGCGGATCGCTTGATGGAGTTTCCCGCCGCGCTGTTGGGCGTGGCACTCGGCACGGTGTTGTTGCCCTCGCTCATCAAAAGCCACACTCAATCCGACCCCGCAGAATTTTCGCGCTTGCTTGATTGGGGTTTGCGATTGACGTTGATGCTGACGCTGCCCGCCGCCGTTGGCCTCGCGGTGCTGGCAACACCACTGGTCGCGACCTTATGGCATTACGGCGCGTTCACTGCTGAGGCCGTGATGGGCACGCGCGCGGCGCTGATCGCGTATTCGATTGGGCTCACCGGCATCATCCTCGTGAAAATTTTGGCACCGGGCTACTACGCGCAGCAAAACATCAAGACGCCGGTGAAAATTGCCGTGGTCACATTGGTGATTACGCAGCTCATGAATCTCGCCTTCGTGCCGCTCTTTAAGCATACGGGCTTGGCGCTCTCGATTGGCCTTGCGGCGTGTGTGAACGCGGGGCTGCTCTATTTCTTTCTGCGACGTGACAAATTGTATTTGCCGCAGCCCGCGTGGCTCGCGTTCGTTATCAAATTGCTGGTGGCGCTTTACCTCATGGGCGGCGCGATTTGGTGGCCGTCGGGCGCGGAAATGGATTGGTTGCACATGACGGCAATGGCGAAAATCGTCAAACTCACGTGGGTAATCGCGGCGGGAGTGGCGGTGTATTTCGTGAGCCTGTGGGTGATGGGATTTCGCATGCGTGATTTTGCCAAGCGGGCGCATTGATGAAATTGCATCGCCAACTTGCGCCGCAGTCAGAACCGCTCGGGCTTGCGTTAGCACTTGCCATTGGCAACTTCGACGGCGTGCATCGCGGCCATCAGGCGATCTTGGCCGCATGCCGGAACGCCGCGTCCCGCTTGGGTCTTCAGCCATCAGTCATGACGTTTTCACCATTGCCGCGCGAATATTTTGCGAAAGCGCGCGGCGATGAATCGCTGGCACCGCCGCGCTTGATGAGCGTGACCGAAAAGCTCGCCGCGTTTGCCAATGCGGGCATGGCGCAGGTATTCATTCCACATTTCAATCAACACTTCGCCGCACAGTCACCCGAAGAATTCATGGCGCGCCTCATCGCGATGAATGTGAAGTGGCTGATCGTAGGTGAGGATTTTCGCTTTGGTGCGAAGCGCGTGGGAGATGTGGCAATGCTCCGCAACGCGGGTTTTACTGTGGAGACGATGGCCGCCATTGCCGACGCAGACAATGCACGCATTTCATCCACCGCCATACGTGCCGCACTCGCCGCAGGTGACCTCACCACCGCTACCTGCATGCTTGGCCAACCATACAGCATCGTTGGCCGCGTTACGCACGGCAAGAAGCTCGGCCGCACGCTCGGCTTTCCCACGGCAAATGTCAACCTCACTGGCAGAAAGCCCGCTCTAACCGGCGTGTTTGCGGTAAAATTCTGTTTAGTAACTCGCGGGCTCGAGGGAGTGGCGGGCAAGTCTGATGTGATCCTCAACGGGGTCGCCAACCTTGGTACCAATCCGGTGGTTTCAATCGAAAACCGCCACCATCTCGAAATCTTCCTCTTTGATTTTTCCGGCGATTTGTACGGCAAGCGCGTACGCGTCGAGTTCATCAAAAAAATCCGCGACGAGCAAAATTTTTCTGGCCTAGGCGCAATGGTCGAGCAGATTCACGACGATTGCGCCAAGGCAAAACGGATTCTTGGACTGGAAACTTGATGGAAACAAAAGTGGATTACAAAGCGACCCTAAATTTACCCGATACGCCTTTCCCCATGCGTGGTGATCTCGCCAAGCGCGAACCGGGCTGGGTACAACAGTGGCAGCAAAAAAAGCTATACGAACGCATTCGTGCGGCGTCTGCTGGCCGACCCAAATTCATCCTGCACGATGGCCCGCCCTACGCCAACGCGGCCATTCACATTGGACACGCGTTCAACAAAATTTTGAAAGACGTCGTCGTCAAATCCAAGCAGATGGCGGGGTTTGACGCGGTGTATGTGCCGGGCTGGGATTGCCACGGCATGCCGATTGAGATTTATATCGAGAAGCAGCACGGAAAAAACCTGCCTGCGGAGAAAGTGCAGCAGCTCGCACGCGCCCACGCGGACTCACAGGTCGAATTGCAGAAAGCCGATTTCATGCGCCTCGGCATTCTCGGCGATTGGGATCACCCCTACAAGACAATGAATTTCGCGACCGAAGCCGCCGAAATCCGCACCCTCGGCAAGCTGTTTGAACGCGGCTATGTCTATCGCGGCTTGAAGCCGGTAAATTGGTGTTTCGATTGTGGCTCCGCACTCGCGGAAGCGGAAGTGGAGTACGAAGATAAAACATCCATCGCGATCGATGTGGGCTTCCCGATTTTAGAAACGGAACGCGCAAAACTCGCGAGCGCATTTGGCTTGAAGGCCGCACCTACTGGCGCGATCTTCGCGGTGATTTGGACCACCACCCCGTGGACCATCCCGGCCAATCAAGCGCTCAATGTCCACCCCGAGTTTGACTATGCATTGGTTGAAACACCGCGTGGATGCTTGGTTTTTGCGGCATCGCGGGTCGCAGAGTGTTTGAAAATCTACGGCCTCACAGGCAATGTGCTTGCCACCACCAAAGGTCAGGCACTGGAGCGCATTCAATTCAAGCACCCGTTCTTTGATCGCGTCTCGCCCGTGTTTCTCGGCGACTACGTGACGCTCGATACCGGTACGGGCATCGTGCATTCGTCGCCCGCGTATGGTGTGGACGACTTCAATTCATGCAAACGCTACGGCATGACTAACGAAGAAATTCTCAATCCGGTGATGGGTAATGGTCAGTACGTTTCTACGCTGCCGCTGTTCGGCGGATTGAACATCTGGAAAGCGCAGCCGGAGATTGTGAAAGCAATCGACGCGGCCGGCGCACTGTTCCACTCAGAAAATTTCAAACACTCGTATCCGCATTGCTGGCGGCACAAAACGCCGACCGTATTTCGTGCGACCGCGCAATGGTTCATCGGCATGGACCTCGCCGCTAAAGGTGAGAAAGAAACGCTGCGTGAACTTGCATTGAAGGCCATTGACGCCACTGATTTTTATCCGGCATGGGGCAAGGCGCGTCTGCACGGCATGATCGCGAACCGTCCTGATTGGTGCATCTCGCGGCAACGCAACTGGGGCGCGCCGATTCCGTTTTTTCTGCATAAAGAAACGGGTGAATTGCATCCGCGCACGCTGGAATTGTTGGAACGCGTTGCCGAACGGATCGAGCGCGAAGGTATCGTTGCGTGGCAACGCATCACCACCGATACACTGCTCGGTGACGACGCCAAACACTACGACAAGATCAGCGACACCCTCGACGTGTGGTTTGATTCCGGTTCAACGTTTAACACCGTGATGGCAAGCACGCCCGCCTTGGTGAAGCCAGACGCCAGCGGCAAACCAAGTCAAGCCGACATGTATCTCGAAGGCTCGGATCAACATCGTGGGTGGTTCCATTCATCGCTCTTGATTTCGTGCGCGCTGAATGCCCGCGCACCGTACACGAGCTTGCTCACCAACGGTTTTACGGTGGACGGGCAAGGCCGCAAAATGTCGAAATCGCTCGGCAACGTGATCGCGCCGCAAAAAATTTCCGATACCTTGGGCGCGGAAATTTTGCGGTTATGGGTTGGGGCGACCGACTACTCGACCGAACTTTCGATCTCGGATGAAATTTTGAAGCGCGTCGTTGAAGGCTATCGCCGTATTCGCAATACGCTCAGATTCTTGTTGGCGAACACTGCTGATTTTGACGCGCCAACCAACGCCGTTGCGCCAAACGCGCTATTGGAAATTGATCGCTACGCAATGGTGCTCGCCAGTGAGTTGCAATCCCGCGTGCGTGCGCACTACGAGAAATACGAATTCCAACCCGCGATGCAAGCGATCCAACATTTTTGCTCGGAAGATTTGGGCGGCTTCTATCTCGACGTGCTGAAAGATCGCTTGTATACGACCGGTGCCAACTCCGCCGCGCGTCGCTCAGCGCAGACTGCGTTGCATCACATCCTACAAATGCTCACGCGCCTAATCGCGCCAGTGTTGTCGTTCACTGCCGAAGAAATTTGGGCGACCCTCAACGCAGGCAAAGACGACAGCGTATTCCTGCACAGCTACCACCAACTGCCGGTGATCGCCAATGCGGACGCACTCACCGCACGCTGGAACAAAGTCCGCGAAATCCGCGCCACCGTCGCCAAACAGCTCGAAGAAGCCCGCAGCGCGGGGCAAATCGGCTCGTCACTACAGGCAGAAGTGGTCGTGGGCGCGAGCGGTGATGACTACGCGTTGCTAAAATCGTTTGGCGATGATTTGCGGTTTGCGTTCATTACTTCCGCCGCAAAAGTTGCCGAGGGAGAAGCGACCGTCACCGTCCACGCCAGTGGTCACACAAAATGCGAACGATGCTGGCACTATCGCGCGGATGTAGGATCGAATGTGGAGCACCCTGCGATTTGTGGACGGTGTGTGAGTAATTTGTTTGGCAAAGGCGAAGCAAGAATCTATGCATAGTTTCCTCGACAATTCGCATCATCGCGCCGCCCAGCTCCTTCCCCCGCTCGCGGGGGATGGTTGGGAGTTTGGCTGGGGTTTCGTGGAGCATGCTGCACGCCAGCCAAACGATATGCGCATGCAGGCGCATACGCTGTCTGCAAAACGGGGCGCTCGCCCAGAGGCAACTTACCCATGAATACCAAAGCAGATTCTTTGGCAAAAGCGCCTCAGAATGACAGCGTTTCATGGACCCGCTGGCTCCTAATCAGCCTAGTCATCTTCATCCTCGACCAACTCACCAAACACGCCGTCACCGCCAACTTCCAACTCGGCGAATCAAAATATCTCCTACCGTTCTTCAATCTCGTCCTCGCCCACAACACCGGTGCCGCCTTCAGCTTCCTAGCGGATGCCGGGGGCTGGCAGCGCGGCTTTTTCGTCACCGTCACCCTCATCATCTCCGGCGTGTTGCTGTGGATGCTGAAAGGTAATCGAGACAACCGCCTGCTCTCCATCGCCTTAGCACTCGTCCTCGGTGGCGCATTCGGCAATCTGTACGACCGCGCGGTGAATGGCTACGTGGTGGACTTCGTGCAATGGCACGTTGCAGGCTACTACTGGCCGGCATTCAACGTCGCTGATTCCGCGATCTGCGTCGGTGCCGCGTTGTTGGTATGGGATTCGTTTCGGAAACCGAAGGTAGCAGCAACGTGAACAAAACAATCATCGCACAAACCCCAGCATTGGCGGGCAGTTCCAGCCGATACTGGAGCGTAGGAACGGCAGAAGGAGAGCTTAGTCTTTCGATGCAACCAACCTTCGATCAAGATCAACGCAATGCACGTCCCCCTTTTTCAAAGGGGGAAGCCAAATCAGCTGACGTGACGAACAATTGAGCAAGAGACCAGCCCCATGACCAATACCGAAATCCTCCTAGCCAACCCACGCGGCTTCTGCGCCGGCGTTGATCGCGCCATCGAAATCGTCGAGCGTGCACTGCAAATGCACGGTGCACCGATCTACGTGCGCCACGAGATCGTGCACAACAAATTCGTCGTCGATGACCTGCGCAGCAAGGGAGCGATCTTCATTGAGGACTTGGCCGACGTGCCGAAAGACGCCACGCTCATTTTCAGCGCACACGGCGTCTCCAAAGCCGTGCGCCAAGAGGCAGATGCGCGCGGCTTCAAAGTGTTCGACGCCACCTGCCCATTGGTGAAAAAAGTCCACGTCGAAGTGGCGAAGCGACATGCCGAGGGCTACGACATCGTCATGATCGGCCACGACGGCCACCCCGAAGTCGAAGGCACGCTCGGCCAATCCGATAGCGGCATGTATCTGGTTGAGACCGTGGAAGACGTCGCCAAACTCAACCTCTCCAGCGAAAAACTCACCTACGTTTCCCAGACCACGCTCTCGGTAGACGACTGCCAAAAAGTCATCGACGCCCTCAAACAAAAATTCCCGCACATCGTCGGACAAAAACAAGACGACATCTGCTACGCCACACAAAACCGCCAAGACGCGGTGAAATTCATGGCGCCGCAAGTCGAAGTCGTCATCGTCGTCGGCTCACGCACCAGCTCCAACACCAACCGTTTGCGAGAACTCGCTAACCTGCTCGGCTGCGAAACGCATCAGGTCGATAGCGCGGCGGAATTAAAGGCCGAGTGGTTAGTCGGCAAAAAGCGCATCGGCGTCACCTCGGGCGCATCAGCACCAGAAGTGCTGGTGCGCGATGTGATTGCGAAATTGAAATCGCTGGGCGCGCAGAGCGTGCGCGAGTTGGATGGGATCACGGAGAGTATTGTGTTTCCATTGCCGAAGGGGTTGAACGGGTAGGGTGGGGATGTAGAAACTGCGCTGGACACGCAAAGAAAAACGGCAGCGAATATCGCTGCCGTTTTTTTGGCTTCGTCAGTCTTATTCTATGACTTCGCGGTAATTGACGACAGTGCCTTTGAATCCGCCGGGGAACTTGATGCCACCAATCGTCTGGATCTGGTTGCCGGTAGCGTCAGGCTTAGTCGTTAGTATTTGTACAACTGGCGGGCCGTCTTTCAGTTGGACAATTCGGCTGCCGGCAAATATCGGCGAATCGGCGACTCCGCCTAAAAACGGTTGCGGCGAACTGCCGGTGGTGTTGATGGCCGTATCGCCGGAAATGCCTACCCGTGCGTAGGCAGTGCCAAAACCGCCAGGGATACATGGGTCAGCGCTTGGCGTCATTGAAAACGCAATGGCAATACCGAATGGTGCTTCAGGAGCCTTGATAATTCGCTCACCTGTGCCTGCTGTCAAATCCTGATACCAGCCGTCAGCTGTCGCCGACACCGAAACCGACGTGGCGGTAGTACGATTGATCGACTGCATCGTGGCTCGTTTTAGAGGTAGCCCGGTATTCCCAGCAGTGAAAACTGTACCGTCTTTGAAATTGTAGAAAGTTTGCTGCTGGAGATCAGATATGTCGGTCGGCGTTAGCAGTTTGCCGGTGCCCACCGCAACAAATCGCGTTCCTGTCACCGGATCCGCATAGGGGGTCGGCCAAGTGGTGATTGGCTGTCGTACTCCAGTTGAATCGCGCACTTCGGCAAACTTGACGACACTCGTTGCGTCATACGCGGTGTTGGTATCGTTGGTGAGGTCAAAGCGCCAGATGTTTCCATACAGATCACCGCCATACACTTCGGTTGCTGTGTAATCGGTGGCATCCGGGATAAACGCTTCGATGTGCGCCAAGCCCAGGGGGTCCGTTGCGCTACCGTCAGGCGTCACGAATTTATGCAACACTGCACCTGTCTTTACGTCGACGACAAAAACAACGCCCTTGCCCGCATTCGGTCCAGTCGTGTTGTTATAACCGCCGGCCAGTAGTGCCACCCAACCGAAGCGTTTGGTTTTGGCGATCACTGGTGAGCCGTACGTATAACCCATGTCTGGATTCGTGAATTCCCATAGCACCTTGCTGCTTAGGGAGACCTCGGTGGCCGCAGTTGTCGGCGGCTCGGTGACATCCAGCGCAACGTAGCTCTTGCCGCCTTTGCCCAGACCAATAATCATGACAGTGCGCCAATCGGGTGACGCAGCGCCGGTACCATTGGGGGTGGGAGTGGCTGCCGCCTGGGTTGTCCGTGCGAAGTCAACATCTTTGGCAAAAGGTGGGGCATCGACGTAGAAGTGATGCTTGTATTTCTTAGGTAGTGGATCAGTGTCCTTGAAGGAAAGCGCGTTGATGCCGGTTTCGCTGAGGACATCATCGACTGCTGTTCTGATGAGCTCGCTCGGCAGGTAAGCCCAAACCTCTTTGCCTGCATCTGCGCCAGTACCCTGACCGTTTACAGCATGAATCAAGCCATCGTTCGCGCCAAAGTAGACCATCGGTGTTCTGGGGGTGGTTGTCTTAAGTTGGGTTACGAACGCCTGATAACCCGGATTTGTCGCATCCGTGTAGAGCTCATTTGGTGCCTCTATGGCCAGAGGTTCTGACGCGACTATGTCTCCCAACCGGCGCGGGCGAGTACGAAAATTGTAGCCTAGGCCTTCATTGGAACTGTCACCGCGGATGTAATTGAGGACAGCTTGCTGCTGAGAAACCGCGGTTGACGGCGTGCTGACAGTGGATCCCAGAGTGGTCCGCTGCCCGGTACTCAATTGCGCCAAGCGGAAGGGCACGACGTTCCCGGCAGAAACGCTTGTCAAGATCTTACGGTTGGTATCCCAGCCGGTTCCCGCGATTTGTGCTGCAAGAACTGCTGAGTGCTCCCATAGCAGACCGCCAGTTACCAAGCCGGTAGCAGGGTCTAGCCTAAATGAAGTGAGCTCTCCCGACCAATTACCCGGCTTGTAACTTGGCACATAGGTGACATTGCTGGCACCAGCCGCGCCCAAGTTGGCACTGGCCAAAGCCGCGCCTGACCCCGACGACGAGTTGCCAGAAATCTGATTCAGAAAACCCACGAGCCCCGCTTCAAGTTGCTGCGGCGTGTTAACGTTCACAAAGTCTCCGCGGCTGTTCACGGTGGCATGCCATAAGTCGTCAATGGCGGTCGCCGTTTGTGGTACTGGGAACGGCCACTGCCTTACTCCCGTGGTCAGTTCGGCCAACGTTTGTATCTTCACAGCGGGATTAGTCGTACTGTAAGGAACCGCAGCGGAATTCACCGCGCCAATTGCGAGGCCAAACATCACTACGTGCTGCCACGTTGCTGGGTCGGTAAGATTTGCTTTGACATTATTAGTAGCGAGTGCGCCGGTAGTACGCAAATCAGTCGCCCAATAGTAGGTGGCGATATCGGAAAGTGTCGGGGTTTGGACAGCCCCGCTCGGTACGGCACCGGTGCTCTCCCGATACCTCGGAGGCCAAGGTTGACCAGATGCCAATTGCGCTGCAGTGATAACAAATGGGTTTGGCGTGCCGTTGTAATTAGCGGTGTTTGGTAATTGGTAACTTTCTGCTGGCAGAGCCGCAGGTAACGCGGGAATCATATTGTCTGGGTTCCCGGGTAGGGGTATCGGCAAAGTGGTATCCCCGTTCCAGTACCCGTCTGTCGACAGAAGGTGATAGTTGGCCTGGCACGACGCTGTCAGCGGCTCAACCACGTTGGGCAGACCTGCCGCTGCACCTCGCCCAGCGTAATACTCACCGATACGTTGCACCGCGCTTCTAAGTGGCGTCCCGTTACTGGTTTGTGCTACGCCGTAAAAAGTGTCGTACCACGTTCGACGCGCGGCACCGGCAAACGGTGCCACATTCAGGAAGGTGCCAGCGCTGTTTCCGATGGTATGAAATCCAACGCGAAAGCCGACGTTATCCAGTACGCCGAACGCGGTACCGGCGGCTGTTTTCATTGCCAGAGTGCGGGAGCGGTAATAACTGAACCAAATCGCAAAATTCCGTTGTTGGGCAGCGGTTCCGGTAGTCAAAAGAACCGGTGAATACATAGTGTTTGGGTAGCAGTATCCGGGTGCTGGAACAGCCGGATTCGCGGCCGTACTGCCTGGGAGGTAAACCATGTGGTAGCCAGCTTGTTGCGTATCCGAGTTCCCGGCTCCCGCAAACGTCCAAATCGTCGCTGGGTTATCGGAAAAAGAATCGGCTCGAAAGTTTGTTTGCAAATTGACCACAGGAAATGCCGCCGGACGAAATCCGTCAAATGGCGCTGCATTAAATGTGGGCTCGTTGGCGGTTGTCACCAAAGGTACCGTCGCGTTTGTAGCCGTATTGAAGGTGACCGGAATCGCGTAGACCGTGTCGGGATCATAGTAGAGCGGATTCGCGACGTGGTTCTTGTAACAGCGGTTACCTACGACGAGATCGCCCGCCGCCGGATTTGTGTTCAAGTCCGGGACGTTCGTCCAGTACATGCTGCCGGAATTATCCAGAGTCAGCATGAGGTTCGGCGGAACGGTGTTAACGTCGAGGGGCGGCGAATCAGATATCACTACCGGTGCCGCTGGAGTAGACATTGAAACCACAAGCGCTAGCGAAGCGGTCACTGTGGATACCGAATGAAAAAATGAAAATGAGAAAGTCATAGAAACCTCAGAAGCCGAGTGCGATCGGGGGAAGAACTACAAAACCATTGCTTGGAAGTAAGAGACAGAATTTTTTGGGCCATCAACACGAAGGGTTAGCCGGACGTAAACGGTGCCACTCTGCTGGAGCGCGGGTCGATGATTCTGAGCTGCAGCGGCACCCGCGCCCGCTGCTTGACGGCAGGGGTTGAGGTTGATGTTCGGCGCCCCTGTCGTCGGACATAGGCGCTCGGCAACGTATCTGAACAAATAGCCGCCGCCGCCATTCGCGCCGACCGGTATCGCGGTTTCACCCACATTCGACGTCGAAGTTCCTTGACCCGGAGCGGACGGGACGGCAGCGTTTACCAATATCAATGGAATGCCTCGCCCATCTACTGCCAATCCGGTTTGCGCGTAGTAGCCCACGCCGGTGCTGTTGGAACCAGGCAGTTGGCCTTGCCCATCGCGAAGGGGAATCAGTTGGGTCATCGCTTGATTGATGCCAACGTTGGACTGGCGATACAAGTCTTTCTTGAACCCCAGATTGCCCGTCACGGTCGTCGTCGTATCAACGGAACGTAGCAGACCAATACTCGCAATGCTCAACGCAACCAAAACAAGAAGGGCAACGATCAACACGATTCCGGCCTGCTTAACACGCAATGGCGATGAAACACACTGGCGGCGATTGATTCCTGCGGTAGCGGGAACGTTCATAGCGGGCTCCTCACCATATTAATAAGGGGGATGATGGTTTCAAAACTGCGATAACGGTAGCAACGCCAATTGCTGTCAACAGCGGCAGGGGCGGCATTGATGACGGATTGAAGAATATCGGGCCCGGCCGGGTAAGCTAGTGAAGCATTGACACCCGTGCCCTCCACCCGACCTACAGGTAACAGCACTCGCCAACTCGGCAACAATGGGGTGCCATCAAATGCGGTGGCATCGCAAGCGGGTGGGCTAAGTGTGCGATTGGGTGCTTCGTACTGCACCGAGCGCGCGAGAATTGCCAATCGAATGGCTTTGATTTTGTTGATCGCTGGCGCCAGGTTTATCGCCGCAGGATTGTTGGTGGGCGCCTGCACTGCTGTGACATTTGCCCAAACGCCAGTGGGTTCAACCCAGCGATTAATGACATCGTCGAAATCGTCATCGACGCCATACTGAGCCTGCATGTTTACAATCCCGTCAGCCAGTACGCGTTCAGTAACCGGACCTTCTCCAGACAGAAACGCAGTGAAATTGCGCTCCACTAGTTGTAGCTGTTGGTTGACACCAATCGAGAGTAGGTAGGGTGTTGGCCCCAGATTGTGGACATTTGTTGCGGGCGTGTAGTTGACGCCAGCAGGCAAAGCCGAAGCCAAGGTCATAATGCCACCACCTGCCGGAACGGCGAGGTTTGTGATGCGGCGCGCGGCACACGGACTTGCACTAATAGTCGCATTGCCCACGCTCCCGCCCTGGACAAAAAGAGCAATATCTGCAGGACGCGGTGGTGCCCCGCCTACACTTGCTGCGGCGAGGCGCCAACCGAGGAGATTGCCTGCGGTTGTGACGTTTATCGCAGTTGCGCCAGAAGCAATGGGGCCGGACAACGATGGGTTGGTCGCGATATCGGCATTGCTAGCCATGATGACTAAAACATCAGACGCGAATGCGTTGGCACCAGCCAATTGACTGCCATCGACAATGCGCACTGGTGCAACGGGGGTGGGGGATGCGGCTACGCCAGTAATCAATGCGGACGCCGGGATGGTCGGGGACGCAGGGACAACAGCTTGACCATTTGGGTTAGGCTGTAGCGGACAACCGAGCAAAAGATTGGGGCGAACAGAGGCTGCGCCGGCAGCAGCAGTGCGTACTTCGTTCGTGGTGGCAATGCCGGATCCTGATGTGCGAATGTATTGTTCGATGGTATAAAGCGCAATCGCGCCGCTGCTTTGCGCGTCACCCGCCGCGACGGTCGTGCGTTTGTAGGCCTCCGCATTTTGGTACACGGTGAAGATCACAATGACACCGAGCAGGCCGATCACCATGGCCACCAAAAGCTCAATCATCGTGAACCCCAGCTCATATCGCTTGGAGGTGGGCGCGCGTGAATTCATGATTCGGTTTGCGGCGATCATCCTAGCCTCTAATGATGGTGGTCGTGACGAGCTGGCGCGGGGGCGCAGGCAGCGGCGGATCGCTCGGCGCGCGCCAGAACAGGCTGATGTTGACTTGTGCAGAGGGCACGCCGCCAATCATCACTGCCGTGACGGTGACCACCGGTGGATTGAGCGTGATGCTCACACCCGGAAGACCACCGTTGGTGGTGTCGAAAACCCGATTGCGCCAGCGAACAAAGCCACCACCCGCATTTGCCGATGAATACTTCGACTGCAAAGCCGCTGGATTGATGTTGTTGGTCGCGTCGCGGCCATCGACGGTCATCTCCGAGATAAGCTGGTCGGCAAAAAACTCTGCGTCCATGCGCACTTTTGCGTCCGAAGTGGAGCGTATCGCCGCCGCTTGTACGCCCATCAGTGCGATGACGCCAATAGAAAAAATCAAAATGGCAACCATTGCCTCAATCAGCAACATGCCTGACTGTAGCTTGCGAGGAGCAAATTTATTGTAGGTCATCGTTAGCATCCCCGGCTGTTGGTGGCGTAGGTAAAGAGCGGGTCGCATATGCGCGAGGTACCACCGGCGTTGAGGTTTACGTTCATGCACCTGATATGGTTGGAGTCGGTGTCGCCGATCGTTTGGCAAACAGCCGGAGTGGGCTTTGTCACCTGCACCAACATAGCACCAGTGGTCGCAAGGCCAAGCGAATTGAAAGTGATGGTAAAGCTCGTAGGCACACTTACAACGTCGCCATACTCAGTCAGGTCTCGAGCGCTTAGTTGCACTGCCGCCCCGCCACCGGGGGGCGCCCATTGAATGACATCGGGTAGCCCGGCTGCGCGAACCAAACTTACTGGACTGTTGCGCTTTAGTGCCTCATTGCGCGCTTTAGCCATATCGGCTTGTAGCGCTTCGGCAGAGGCGCGAACCCGTGTGCTCGAAATGTACTTGCTGAACTGGGGGGCAGCAACCGCGAAGAGCACGGCGATGATCGCGACAACGATCATGACTTCAATGAGCGTAAAGCCGCTCATGTCCTTCCGGACGTCGTGGCTTTGTGTGTCAGGGGTTGCGAACACGTCGATCTTCACTTGCTGGTGATCCAGCGTGCAACAGGGAAAGTGTAGCTTCCAGCCCAATCCGTAGGTAAGCTGGTCGTGGTTTGCGCGTTCTGTTCGTTGAGGGCGTAGGCAAAGTTTTTCATGGTGTTGGTCGGCACGCCGGTCACTGTCGCGAGAAAAGTTTGCGTGGTTGCACCTGGTGTGCATACTAAACCCCAGCGGGCAGAAATCACTGGAATCGGCACGCCGCAAGCACCGCCCCCAGCTATCTGATAGCTTCGGTTATCTTGATACCACTGCTCCATTCGGATGCGGTAATCACTTAACGCTCCAATCGCCTCTTGAATATTGCCCCGCTTAACGTAGTTTTGGTACTGCGGTACCGCAATAGCCGCAAGAATGCCAATGATCGCCACGACGATCATGATTTCAATCAACGTAAAACCAACCTGCTTGGAACGGGTAGTGTTCATGCTTTGGTCATCCCTTGTTTTGGCTCGCACTCGGCGTGCGATAAATTCAATATTGCGGCAATTTACGCCTGCGCCATTGGGGAACAAAGACTAACCGATCAAAGGCACTCAGCAGCGCATGAACGGTATCCAGACACGTTTGTTGCGGGATTTTTTTACGGTAGTTGACATTTTCTGGGGGCGACGCGTCCGTCGTCTGCATTGACCACTCACCAAACTTGGCTTTGCCACCCCAAAACGCTACAATGCCGGTCTTGTGTTTTTGATCCAAGCGCTGTTGTAGCTCAGTCGGTAGAGCAACTGATTCGTAATCAGTAGGTCGGACGTTCGATTCGTCTCAACAGCACCATCTTTTTCATGCGGCAGGGCGGTTCAATCCGCCAACCTTTTCGCGCATGTTTCCGTGCCCGCATAGCTCAGGGGTAGAGCAACCGCCTTGTAAGCGGTAGGTCGTCAGTTCGAATCCGACTGTGGGCACCATTTCTACGGAACGCTACGCGTGATCGGGCGTCCAATCGCCGAGAACTCAACGTCTGAGCCTACGTCCGGATAAACTCGCACTCATGCTGAATAAATTTTTTGCGCCTTTGATTGGTGCACTGCTGTTCGCGCTCCCAGCTATGGCCGTGCCGGTGAAAACCCCGCATGTCGAGGCTGAACTCATCGCGCGTCACACCGCGATTGTTCCCGGCCAGCCGATAGAGGTCGCGCTGCGGCTCAAGATCATCGAGCACTGGCACACGTATTGGCAAAACCCCGGCGACTCTGGTCTACCCACGAAGCTGAAGTGGACGCTGCCTTCGGGCTTCACAGCGGGCGCAATCGAATGGCCGCATCCGAAAAAATTGCCACTCGGCCCGCTGATGAATTTCGGCTATGAGGGCGAGGTGCTGCATCTGGTGACGCTCACCGCGCCGACTGATTTGGATGTCGGTAAGCCTGTTGCGTTTACCGCGAAGGCCGAATGGCTGGTGTGTGCGGACGTATGCATTCCGGAAGGCGGCATCGTGTCGCTGACGCTGCCGACCGCTACTGCACCGTTGGTTGCGGACACCCGCTGGGCGGGCGCGTTTGCTACTGCGCGCGCGGCCTTACCGAAGGTGGTTGCTGGTTGGGAAGCGAGCGCGAAAATCGCTGGCGAAGTGCTAGAAATTTCGCTAGCTGCGCCCGCAGGCGATACCCTTGATGCGAACGACATCGCGTTCTATCCGCTGCGCGATGACGTCATCGCCAATGCCAGAAAGCAAGTGTCGGCGCGGGGTTCCGAGGGATTGCGGATGACGGTGCCGATGGGCGAGCCGATCAATCGCGAGTTGAAAACACTCGATGGCGTGCTGGTATCTGCCAACGGCTGGGGCAAGCCGTATGCTGGCAAAGCCATCGCCATTTCTGCGTCAGTGACTTACGTCGCGGCAGGCAGTTTGGCGGCGATGCCAGCGTCCGCGTCCAGACCAATACCCACAAAATCGGATATGACTGTGTGGCTTGCTCTTGCCTTCGCGTTTATCGGCGGCCTGATCTTGAATTTGATGCCTTGCGTGTTTCCGGTGCTTGGCATCAAAGTGATGGGCTTTGTGCAACACGCCCAGAATGATCGCGGCGTGAATAAGGTGATGTTAAAAAAGCAAGGCTTCGCGTTTTTCGCGGGCGTGGTGATTTCGTTCTGGATGCTCGCTGGCCTCTTGCTGGCGTTGCGCGCGGCAGGCGAATCCATCGGTTGGGGATTTCAGTTGCAATCGCCGGTGTTCGTGACTTTGCTTGCGGTGTTGTTTTTGTTGATGGCGCTAAATCTCAGCGGTGTGTTCGAGATGGGGCTGAAACTGCAATCGGTCGCGGGTAATGCCGAAATGCGCGGCACCCGCAGCACACTTGTCGATGCGTTTTTGTCAGGCGTATTGGCCACCATCGTCGCGACACCGTGCACCGCGCCATTTATGGGGGCGGCGCTGGGCTTCACGCTTTCACAGCCCGCGTATGTGGCGATGCTGGTATTCACTGCGATTGCGATTGGCATGGCGCTGCCGGTGACACTGCTATCGCTCGCGCCGCGCTGGCTGGCGTATTTGCCCAAGCCGGGGGCGTGGATGCAAACCTTCAAACAGTTCATGGCGTTCCCACTGCTGGCGACGGTCGCGTGGCTGGCGTGGGTGCTGGGCTCGCAAACGGGTAACGACGGCATCGCCAAGTTGCTGTTTGGCCTGGTGTTGATCGCACTCGCGGCGTGGCTGTATGGCCGCTGGCAGGTCGCGAAGCCGATGTTGGCGGTGGTCGCGGGCGCATTGGTCGCCGCGTGTGGCTTGGCGCTGGCGTGGCCGAGTGCTGAGGCCGCGCGTGGGTCAACCACTGCGCGCAGTGGTGACGCCTGGGTGCCGTATGCCAAACAAACCATCGCCGATCTGCGCGCCGAGGGCAAAGGCGTGTTCGTTGATTTCACTGCGACCTGGTGCATCACCTGCCAACTGAATAAACGTGTGGCGTTGAATCAGCCGGAGGTGATGAAGCGTTTCGCCGAGGTCAATATCGTGCGCATGAAGGCCGATTGGACGCTGCAAGATCCGGTAATCACCGCAGCCCTAGCCGAGTTTGGCCGAAACGGCGTGCCGCTGTATGTATTCTATCCGGCTAAGGGTGAGCCGATTGTGTTACCCGAAGTGTTGACGACCAGCGTGGTGCTTGAGCACGTTTCACTACTGCGCACCGCAGAGCGCTAGCCACCGCCACGCGGTATCATGGCGTTAGATTTTTTCGACCTATCCCACCGTGATCCCTCGCTCATTTCCGTTCTTGCCGTTCAGTGTTCTGCTGGTGTTAGCGGCGCTGACATTCTGGCTGTCGAACGTCATTCAAAATTCCGGGGCGCATGTCAACGCCAATGGCCGCAATGACCCGGACATGATTCTCGAAAAATTTTCTGCGCAGAAATTGAGCGATACCGGCGATATTCAATACAAGCTTAACGCGGACAAGATGACGCATTTTCCCGCCAGCGATTCGGCGCAGCTTGAGCAAGTCGTATTCGTTGCCAACACCGTCAACAAGCCGACCGTGGAAGCGCGTGCCCCGCGCGGCAGTTCGCTCAAGGGCGGCGATGAGGTGATACTCGATGGTGGTGTGACACTAAAGTCGAGTGCGACCAAGACTTCACCTGCCGTGGTGTTCACCACGCCGAAATTAACGTTGCTGCCGAACGACCAGATTGCACGCTCCGTTGATGGCGTGGTGGCGAAAACCGCGACGGACACGTTCACTGCGGCCTCGTTCGAATTCAATAGTGAAACCCGCGTTACTAAATTTGAACGCGTCAAACTCACGCTGAGTACGCCGAAAAAATAAGGACACATCATGCAACCGACCAAGCCCATGTTGACCGCGACCGTTGTCGTGAGCGCGCTGATTTTTTCTGGAACTGCCGCTGCGGAACGTGCGGATCGCGCCAAGAGCGTGGAAATCGAAGGTGCCCGCAGCGTGAACAAACTCGACGAAAGCACCGGCTCGCTCGAAGACGCGGTGCTGATTCAGGGCACGCTGAAAATTACCGCGCCGAAATTGACCTATAGACGCGATGCCAAAGGCAATTTGTTTGCCGAGTTGGTCGGCAGCGAAACGCAGCTGGTCACGTTTCGCGAAAAGCGTGAGGGCTTTGCTGACTACACCGAAGGCCAAGCGGTCAAGGTGGATTACGACCAGCGCGCCGACACGATTAAGTTGATTTCACGTGCCCGCGTGGTGAGTGGCGGCAGTTTGCTCACCAGCGATTTGATTGTCTACAACACGCTCACCAATGAGTTCCAGGCAGGGCTGCCCGCAGGTGCAAAGCCCAGCACTGGCGCGGCTTCCGAGCGAGTACGCATTGTCTTGCCGCCGCCGGTCAGCGACAAACCGGCAGAAAAAAAATAGCCTCCAACGTACCCAACATGAACGATGCTCGCGACCTTGCGCACGAACCGCAGACCGATCCGACGGTGACAGAGGCCATCGCGCCTGCCCGCAGCATTCTGCGCGCGCAAAACCTGCGCAAGCAATACAAAAAACGCGTGGTGGTGCAAGACGTTTCGCTGCAAGTCGAAAGCGGCAGCGTGGTCGGCTTACTGGGTCCGAACGGCGCGGGCAAGACGACGTGTTTTTACATGATCGTCGGCTTGGTGCCGGTAGATGGCGGCGCGATTTATCTTGATGGCACCGATCTTTCGCGGCTGCCGATTTTCAAGCGCGCGCGCATGGGGGTGGCGTATTTGCCACAGGAAGCCTCGATTTTTCGCAAACTCACGGTCGCACAAAATATTCAAGCGGTGCTTGAGCTGCGCGACCTTTCCGCTGACGAAATCGAGACCCGCCGCGATGATTTGATGAATGAGCTGCACATCAGCCATTTACGCGATAGTCCCGCCATCAGTTTGTCGGGCGGTGAGCGGCGGCGGGTGGAAATTGCGCGGGCGCTTGCCGTCGAGCCGCGCTTCATCTTGCTTGACGAGCCGTTCGCCGGCGTAGACCCAATTGCGGTGATCGATATTCAGGACATTATTAAATTTTTGAAAAATCGCGGCATCGGCATCTTGATTACCGATCACAATGTGCGTGAAACTCTAGGCATATGCGATCATGCTTACATCATCAATCAAGGCAAAGTATTGGCGAATGGTAAACCGGAAGAAATCATTCACAATGAGACCGTTCGCAAAGTTTATTTAGGAGAAAACTTCCGCCTGTAACGCGTAGCGATTCGCTAATGCGCTCGGTACCAGGCGCTCGGTGATGTAGTTTCCATGAAGACCTCTCTTCAACTCAAATTTTCGCAGCACCTCACCCTGACGCCGCAACTGCAGCAGTCGATTAAGCTGTTGCAGCTTTCGACGGTCGAGCTCAATCAAGAGCTGGAGCGCTACCTCACTGAAAACCCGTTGCTGGAGCGGGTCGATCAGGTCGGTGACGCCGATGAAGCGTCGGTCATGCCGTTCAACGGTAGCGGTGACGTCACCACCGCTGCTACGCCGAGCGACGCAAACGGCAGCGAAACACCCGAAACGCAAAGCGAAAGTCCTGATTTTAGTTTCGACGATGGTGCCAGCTTCAGCGGTAGCGGCACACAGCGTGACGGCGAGGGCGACGATGAAGACAGCGATTACGCGCAGCTGCCTGCTGCGCAGCCGACATTGCAAGCGCATTTGCTCGATCAGCTCACGCTGATGAACCTCGATGAGCGTGATCGCAATCTCGCCACCATCGTCATCGCGCACCTCGACGAGGATGGTTACTTCACGCACGATCTCGACGAGTTGACCGCGCAGCTTTCCGAATACATCGAAGTCGAAATCGATGACCTGCAAATTGCGTTGAAGCATGTGCAGAATCTCGATCCCACCGGCGTTGGCGCGCGCTCGCTGAATGAATGTCTCGCGCTGCAACTCAGGGCGCTGTCTGACGACCCACCGTTCCGCGCATTGGCGCTTACGCTCGTCACCGAGCATCTCGATGCGCTCGCCGCCCGCGACTTCGTTAAGTTGAAACGCGTTTTACGTGTTACCGATGTTGAACTGAAATCGATTCGCGAACTGATCGTCTCGCTCAACCCAAAACCCGCCGCCGGGTTTGGCAGCGATGACACGCGCTACGTGGTGCCGGATGTGTTGGTCAAAAAATCGCAGGGCAAATGGCAGGCCTTCCTGAATCAAGAGGCGATGCCGAAGCTGCGCGTAAACAAACTCTACGCGGATTTGTTGCACAAAAGCCGTGACGCGAATGGCAAAAATCTCGCCGGTCAGTTGCAAGAAGCGCGCTGGCTCATCAAGAATGTGCAACAGCGTTTCGACACTATCCTGCGGGTCACGCAAGCGATTGTGGAGCGGCAAAAACACTTCTTTGAGCACGGCGAGGTCGCCATGCGCCCACTCGTGTTGCGCGAGATCGCCGATCAAGTGGGCCTGCACGAATCGACCATTTCACGGGTGACCACGCAGAAGTACATGCTCACCCCGCGCGGCATCTACGAGTTGAAATATTTCTTTGGTTCGAGCGTCGCGACCGATACCGGTGGCGCCTGTTCGGCGACCGCGATCCGCGCGCTGATTAAGCAATTAGTGGGTGCCGAGGATCAAAAAAAACCACTATCGGATCACCGTATCTCCGATATTCTGGCTGAGCAGGGCATCATCGTCGCGCGCCGCACTGTCGCAAAATATCGCGAGGGCATGCATATTCATCCGGCGAACTTGCGAAAGTCAATTTAAGGCGCATTATTGAGATGTAGTCGTTGTTGAAGTTGTTGAAGTTGTTGAAGTTGTGCAGTAGCACCGTAACCGCAGTGCAGCATCAAATAGTCGTTCTTCAATCATATTGAGTAACCAAAGTAAGGAGTTGGCATATGAACTTGCACATGACCGGCCATCACCTCGAAATCACACCAGCTATCCGTGATTACGTCCATAGCAAGATGACGCGCATCAACCGACACTTCGATCATGTGATCGACGTGAACATGATTCTAAGTGTGGAGAAACTGCGACAAAAGATTGAAGCGAGTGTGCACATGTCCGGCAAGGATATTTTTGCCGAAAGCGCGGATGACGACATGTACGCCGCCATCGATTTTCTGGTCGATAAACTGGATCGCCAAATCGTAAAGCACAAAGAAAAAATCAAGCACAAGCACGCATCCGATGCGCCGAAGCGCGCCAAAGTTGATGACGTTGATGTTGTTGAGGAATCCTGAGCCAGCGATCCTGCTCTTGATTGCCTGCGGTTGGCGCGGCTCGTTTCGTATTTTTGCAAATTGCCGCGCTGACCGCTTCAAGAAATCTCCTGCCCGTTGGATTAAACTCTGCCCCTTCCTGATACAGCGCTATTAGGCGCACGCCACGCACCGCATCTTTTTTGCAGCATTCATGACTCTCCTTTCCAAGCATCTTCCCCGCACGCATGTACTGCTCGACCTCGATGTCACGAGCAAGAAGCGCTTGTTTGAACAAATCGGGCTGCTGTTCGAAAATGAAAACAAGCTGGCTCGCGCAAATGTGTTTGACGCGCTGTTCGCCCGCGAAAAACTCGGCTCGACTGGCCTCGGCTTCGGCGTGGCGATTCCGCATGGCCGCATCAAGGGCTTGCGCGAGATGGTCGCGACTTTTATCCGCACCAAAGAGGGCGTGCCGTTTGAAGCACACGATGGCGCGCCAGTGCGACTGGTGCTCGCGATGCTGGTGCCGGAACACGCTAACGAACAGCACCTCAATATGCTTTCCGAGCTGGCGCAAATGTTCAGCGATCCCGACCTGCGCGAGCTGCTCACCGACGAAACCGATGCAGCGCGTATCCACAAGGTGCTGACCGAATGGTCGCCCTACGAAACCTATGCCCCACCTAAGCG
>JAYTVA010000009.1:0-8785 GCA_043744255.1 Burkholderiales bacterium
ATGTTGTCGCGCGGCGCGACCCGCCACGTTAGCTGGCTACCAACTTTTTCATTGCCGTAGCGCGAGGCTTGCACGATGTCGAAATCGAGTGGGAAATCGAGTTGCGACAACAGGTGGCCAGTGAAAACCACTGCACCACCCATGACCGATAACACCAGCGGATATTTATTGGCATAGTCGCGATTGATTTCAGCAGCAACGCGTGCAGTGGCAGCAGCAACTTGTTCTGCCGAAAAAAGTAAATCGCCTTCGTTTAAGATCGCGTTGGCTTCAGCGAGCGTGGGCATGCGTGTGGTGCTCCGTGGTGGGTATTGCCGGACTATTTGCGTTCTGGTGATTTCAATTTTGCGACAGTTTTTGCAGGTACTTCAAATTTTTGTGCGGCCAGATATTTCGCGAATACGTCGCCGACTTCTGCATGCTTCATGCCCAGCGCCACCGTCGCTTTCAGGTACCCAAGCTTCGAGCCACAATCATAGCGCGTGCCTTCAAATTCATAGGCAAATACGCTTTCGTGTTCCAGCAGTGCAGCGATGCCGTCGGTGAGTTGAATCTCTTTGCCCACGCCCGCGCGAATTTGTTCCAAATGGTCAAACACACGCGGCGACAAAATGTAGCGGCCCACCACACTCAGCGTCGAGGGTGCATCTTCGGGTTTCGGTTTTTCGACAATGCCGGAAAGCTTCGAGATGCGCGGCGCAATGTTTTTTGCGTCCACGATGCCGTATTGCGAAGTCTCGCTGCGCGCTACATTCATCACACCGAGAATTGAGTTCTTCTTTTCTTCGTAGAGCGCCACCATCTGTTTCATCACCGGCGTCTTCGCGTCGATCAAATCATCCGCGAGAATAACCGCAAACGGCTCGTCGCCCACCAGTTGGCGCGCACACAACACAGCGTGACCTAAGCCCAGCGCCTCGGGTTGGCGCACGTACACATAGCGCACGTTGGTGGGCAGCATGTTGCGCACCTCGGCCAATACCTTGAGCTTGCCCTTCAATTGCAACTCGGCTTCGAGCTCGTACGCTTTATCGAAATGGTCTTCGATGGTGCGCTTACCGCGCCCGGTGATAAAAATCATTTCGGTGATGCCCGCTGCAGCGGCTTCTTCGACCGCGTATTGAATCAGCGGTTTATCGACGATGGGCAGCATCTCTTTGGGTGACGCCTTGGTGGCGGGCAAAAAGCGCGTACCCAAACCGGCAACGGGGAAAATGGCTTTGGTGATTTTTGCAGTTTTCATTTTTGTTTCCCTCAAGTACCAATCACTCGGACAACATGTTTAGCAGTGCCGCTTCGTCGATCACCGTCACACCAAGCTCAACGGCTTTTTCAAGTTTACTGCCCGCCTCAGCGCCTGCAACCACGAAATCAGTTTTCTTCGAGACGCTACCCGACACCTTCGCGCCCGCCGCTTCCAGTTTCGCTTTCGCATCATCACGAGACAGAGTAGGCAATGTCCCAGTCAATACCACCGTCTTGCCCGCAAATGGCCCGGAAGTGACCGTGGGTGGCGCACCTTCGTGCTCTGGCCACGTCACCCCGCACGCACGAAGTTGTTCCACAACTTCGCGGTTATGCGCCTCAGCAAAAAAATTATGCAGGCTTTGCGCGGCGACTGGGCCTACGTCTTTCACGATCGTCAACGCTTCGCCGTTCGCGCTTTCGCTGGCGGCGATGATCGCATCGAGGTTACCGAAATGTTTGGTGAGATCGCGCGCCGTACCCTCGCCGACATGACGAATGCCGAGCGCGAACAAAAATTTATTGAGCGTGGTCTGTTTGCTTTGCCCGATCGCCGTGAGCAGGTTATCGGCGGACTTTTCCGCCATGCGTTCGAGGCTCGATAGCGCCGTCAGGCCGAGGCGGTAAATATCCGCTGGTGTGTGCACCAGTCCCGCATCAACGATTTGCTCGACAATTTTGTCGCCCATGCCTTCGATGTCCATCGCGCGGCGATGGGCAAAATGCAGCAACGCCTGCTTACGTTGCGCCGGGCAAAACAGGCCACCGGTGCAGCGCGCGATGGCTTCGTCTGCAAGTTTTTCGATGTGCGAATTGCATTCGGGACAATGGGTGGGCATCACAAATTCGCGCACATCCGCGCCGCGCTTTTCGTAAATCACTGCCGCCACCTCAGGGATCACGTCGCCCGCGCGACGCACGATCACGGTGTCGCCAATTTTCAAATCTTTGCGGCGGATTTCGTCTTCATTGTGTAACGTCGCGTTCGATACCGTGGTGCCGCCCACAAACACTGGCTGCAAACGCGCGACCGGCGTGATCGCACCGGTGCGACCAACTTGCACGTCGATGCCGAGCAATAGCGTGGTTGCTTCTTCAGCGGGGAATTTATGTGCGGTGGCAAAGCGCGGCGCGCGCGAGACAAAGCCCAAGTGTTTTTGCTGCGCGTAATCGTTGACCTTGTAGACCACGCCATCAATCTCAAATGGGAGTGTCGGGCGCGCCGCACCGATTGCGCGGTAATAGTCGAGCAAGCCAGAAACACCAGCAACCACGCGGCGTTCGGCGGTAACCGGGAATCGTAGCGACGCCAACCAATCCATCATCGCCGCATGCGAAGGCGGCACCTCAACGCCTTCCACCGCGCCGATGCCATAAGCAAAAAATGCGAGCGGCCGCGTGGCCGTCAAACGTGAATCGAGCTGCCGCAATGAGCCCGCCGCCGCGTTGCGCGGATTGACGAATAGCTTCTCACCCTTCGCCGCTTGCCGCGCATTGAGCGCAGCAAAATCTTTTTTTAGCATTAGCACTTCGCCGCGCACTTCCAACAACGGTACCTTCACTGGCAGCGTCAACGGAATGGAGCGCACGGTTTTCAAGTTCTGCGTGACGTCCTCGCCCACTGCACCATCGCCGCGCGTGGCACCTTGCACGAACGCACCGTGTTCATACGTCAACGAAATCGCAAGCCCGTCGAACTTCGGTTCGCACGCGTATTCGATTTCGGTGGCGTCCAAACCTTCGCGACAGCGGCGGTCAAAGTTGGTGGCATCCTCGTCACTGAACGCATTACCCAGCGAGAGCATCGGCACGCGATGGCTAACAGCATTGAATTCATCGAGCGGCTTGCTCCCGACGCGCTGCGTGGGCGAATCAGCGGTGAGCAATTCAGGATGCGCGGTTTCAATCGCCACCAGTTCATGAAACAACTGATCGTACTCGGCATCGGCAATCACCGGCTGATCGAGGACGTGGTACCGATAGAGATGTTCTTCGAGCGTCTGGCGAAGCTCGGCAGCATGCAGGGCAACGTTCATGCAGCAACGGTCATGCGGGACTACGCGTACAAACGCAACGCGACACTGCCGCCAGGCTCAATCGCTTTGCCTTCCATTTGCGTGCTGATGTGCGCGATGGTGTCGGCGATCACTTTGCGGCCATTGGCAGTGAGCGCGCGCCGATTGTCGTCTACGACTTCGCCCTGCAAGATATGCGCGAAATGATCGGCCATGGAAAGCATTTGCGGGAACACGCGCGAGCCATTGAGCGTGCGCGGCACGTCGAGCGCGAAGGTGAGACCGGACAGGTAAGCACTGGCGCGTTTGATACCGGGCGGCTCGGCCGGATCAAAATTTCGTAGCGTAAACAAGGTGTGGCCGTGTTCGTCGCGCATCACGTATTCGCCGGTATCAATGGCCAGCATGCCTTTCGATTCGGCGAGGCCGCGCACCTTGGTGACCGCGAACGTCACGCCGCTCTGGCCGATCACATTCACCGCGATTTCCACATCGGTGTCCGCACAGAACGCATCAACGGCGGCTGCGCGTTTCACGGCGGTAGCCACACCTTCGCGTTGCGAGACTGCGCCTACGCTAGCCGCAAATTTTGCGATCAATTCATCGAAGGCACCGAGCATGTTGGCGTCTGCCGCACCGCCACGATTTGCCAACTGCATGCCCGCACGCAATTCACGAAAACCTTCTTTGGTGTCAGGCGTGACGGATTGCCACAGCCCACCAACTAACCCTTCCCAACGCACACCCTTGCCCATCGTTTTTGAGTGCGCGACTGCTGCTTGATATTGCTCATGGCGCACATCGGTGTCGGCCAAAATCAGCGCCAGCGAATCAATCTCGGCCGAGAGTTGTGGTGCGGGGTAGGTTTTGGCGTCGCCGGGGTGTAAATGCGCGACGGCTTCCGGCGGAGGAATGTCATCGTCATCAGGCACCGCCGCCATCGCCGCTGCGCCGCGCGTGCCCATGACGGGTTCCACACGATCAACCGCAGCCGATTCAATCGGGCGCAATTTTGGCTCGGCAGCAGCCACCGCTGGCTTCGCCGACGCGCTATCAAGCAACACATCCGAATGATCCGTCGCGAACGCACGCTCGGCGCGGCGTTTGTATTTCGATTCCTGCCAACGGTTGTAGACGAGCACACCGACGACCAGTGCCGCCACCGCCCCACCCAACGCCAATTGAAAATCGCTAATCATCGACTGCCCTTGTGCGAAATGTAATTTGTATTATGCCGCGACTGGTACTGGTGCCACCTGCGCGTATTTCTTCGCGACATTGATATCAACTTCAACAATGCGCGACACGCCCGGCTCGTTCATGGTCACGCCCACCAACTGCTCGGCCATTTCCATCGTCACCTTATTGTGGGTGATGAACAGGAACTGTGTCGAGACCGCCATTTTTTTCACGAGATCACAGAAGCGATCCGTATTGGAATCATCGAGCGGCGCATCAACCTCATCAAGCAAACAAAACGGCGCGGGGTTGAGACGGAAGAACGAGAACACCAGCGACAACGCCGTCAATGCTTTCTCGCCACCCGACATCAATTGAATCGACGAATTGCGTTTGCCCGGCGGCTGCGCAAACACCTGCAAGCCCGCATCGAGAATTTCGTCGCCAGTGAGTTTCAATGATGCCGTGCCACCACCAAATAGCGTGGGGAACAGCTCTTGGAAATTCTTGTTGACGATGTCAAACGTGTTTTGCAGCAGGTCGCGCGTTTCACGATCAATCCGTTTAATCGCCGACTCCAACGTGGCCACCGCCTCGTTCAAATCGGCCGATTGCGCATCCAGGAATTCCTTGCGCACTTTCGATTGCTCAAGCTCGGCCAACGCCGCCAAATTGACTGCGCCCAGCTCGGTGATGGCGGCATTCAGGCGATTGATCTCGGCTTGATAGGCAGTGGAGCGGGTTTTCTTTTCAACCAACTCCGCCAGTTCTTCGAGGTTCGCGCCCGAGTCGGTGAGTTGCTGCGTGAATTGCTCTTCGTTGATGCGCGCTTCTTGCTCCTTCATGCGAAGCTCGGTGATTTTGTCGCGCAGCGGTTGCAAATTCTTCTCAACCGTCGCTTTGGTTTCTTCGAGTCCCTTCAATTTGCCGGTGGCCGATTCCATCGCTTCGCGTGCCGCTGCCAACGCCTTTTCACGATCGGTACGCATGCCAAGAGCAGCCTGCAAACGGTCGCGGATATTGCCTTCTTGCAGCCCGCTCAGCTCACTGGTCAACGACAAATGGCTGGCGCCGACCAACTCCAAACGCTTCGCTAATTGCGAGGTCATATCGGTCAACGATTTGATTTTGTCGTGACACGAACGCTCAAAATAATTCGCTTCTTGCGCGCCGCGTTCAGCCGCGCTCACGCGCTCACGTGCATCATTGAGCGCACGTTCGGTTTGTTTTTGCTTGTCTTCGATCAGCATCAAGGCATCGGTCATTTCACCGATTTTGTTGCCGCCCTCTTCTAGTCGCGCTTGGGCTTCGAGCATTTCCGCGCGCTCTTTTTCGGTCTCGCCGTCGATCAATGCAAGCTCTTCGCGAATCGCGTTGCGACGGCCTTCGGCCTGCGACATCGCTTGCGAAAGCTTTAGTGCATCCATTTGCAATTGATGTTCGCGGTTTTTGGTTTCCTGAATCTGCGTGCGCAATTGGCGCAGCTTTTCTTGCGTGTCGGCGTGTTGCAGTTCGGTTTGTTTTTGCGTGGCCTCGATGGCATGACGCGCTTCAATCTTACCGGGCAACACGGTTTTCAGGGATTCGATTTCGCGCTGGCGTTGCAACACGCCGTGCAATTCGGATTGCGGGCCGTGAAACAACAAACCGTGTTGCGAATACATATGCCCGGTGGCCGTGACCAACACCGCGCCAAACGGCAACTCGGCCATGCGCCTGCGAGCATCTGCCTCGTTTTCGAGTACGTAAACATTCGCCAAACACTCGCGCACGAACGGCAACACACCGGCGTTGTCAGACGTGACCCATGCCGAGAGTGGCGTCAATCCTGGCGCTTGGGAGGATTCGGCTTTACCGTTTTCCAAAAACAACGCGACGCTACCGGGTGGCGCATCCTGCGCAATACGATCAATCGCCGACGGATCGCTGACCTTGATCGCGTTTAATTTTAGGCCGAGCGCGGATTCCAGCGCGTCTTCCCAACCTTCTTTGACTTTGATCTGTTGCCACAAACGCGGCGCGTTATCGAGCTTGTATTTGGACAGCCACATCGCAAGGCGATTGTTGTTGTCCATGCGCGCTTGCTGATTTTGCAACGCCAGTAGCGAGGCTTCGATGCGCGCTAACTCTCGCGTCACATCGCCAATGGCGTCAATAGAATATTTCCGTGCCTGATCGAGTTCCGCGAGCTTGGTCTCGGCCGCGTGCATTTGTTCTTCGGCGTGCAGCAGCGCTTCTTGCGCCTCAGCGCGCTCACCTTCCACACGCTCGATTTCACCTTCATCCGGCACCACCAGTGCCATGTTTTCAGTCGTGAGCCGCGACTTGCGTTGTTCGAGTTGCGAAAGAATTTTGAGCGCGCTGGATTCGCGCGCTTCTTCCAACGCCTGCCCAGATTCAGCTTCGCGCACCGCGTTCTCAGACGCACGGGTCGCCGCAATCGCTTCACGCACCTTGGCTTCAAAATCCGGCACTTCCGATTTCACCGTCTCAGCACGTTCGCGCGCCTCGGCGACTTTATCAATGCCGCTCGCCAATTCACGATGCCAGCGATCCAATTCAGTGGCGGTGCCCTCGCGATTCATTTCAACTTCGGCGACTTGCTGCACCAGCCCTTCAATCTGCGATGTGAGGCGGCGGCGATTGTCGGCGAGGTAATTCATTTCCTGCTCGATCTGCACCACTGCGCTGTTGGATTCAAACATCGCGGCTTGCGCGTTGGTCAGCGCATCGGTCTCGGTGTAGTGATCCTGACGCAGTTTATCGAGCGCGGTTTCGGCTTCACGCAGCTTAGCCGTCTCGCCTTCAAAACCGGTTTCGGTTTTGCTAATCTCGTTTGCGTAGCGTGCTTTCGATGCGCCCGCTTCGCGCTGCTTGGTGAACGCCCACAAGTTTTCGTTGAGCTTGAGTTCACCAACGTGTTCGTTGTATTTTGCCGCGACTTCCGCTTGCGCGGTGAGTTTCTCAACTTGCTTTTCCAACTCGCCGCGAATGTCATCGACACGGCTTAAATTTTCTTTGGAATCTTCGAGGCGCGATTCGGTTTCCTTGCGGCGTTCGCGATATTTCGAGACGCCCGCGACCTCTTCGAGGAACACGCGCAACTCTTCGGGCTTGGACGTAATCACCCGCGAGATCATGCCCTGCTCAATGATCGCATAGGCGCGCGGGCCTAAGCCGGTGCCGAGGAACACGTCGGTAATATCGCGGCGGCGCACATGTTGGCCGTTGATGAAATAGTCCGATGCACCATCGCGCGAGAGCAGGCGTTTGACGCTGATCTCGGCGTATTGACCCCACTGCCCGCCGACACGGCCGAGTGAGTTGTCGAACACCAATTCCACGCTGGCGCGCGCGACGGGTTTCCGTTGCGAGGTGCCGTTAAAAATCACGTCTTCCATTTTTTCGCCGCGCAAATTTTTTGCCGACGATTCGCCGAGCACCCAGCGCACCGCATCAATCACGTTCGATTTGCCGCAGCCGTTGGGGCCGACGACGCCGACCAATTGGCCGGGCACTGCAATAATGGTGGGATCGACAAACGATTTGAAGCCAGCGAGTTTGATCTGTGTGAGACGCAACTTATTTTCCTCAAACGCGACTACTAAATGATGAAAACCCGCCGGTGGAAAAGCACCTAGCGGGTTTGATGAAATACAATGACGAATTCTAACTTATCGACCCGTCGATTCCCATTGTTGGCTCATATGAAATCACCTCGCGCAACAGAAAAAACATCAACAAAATCCGCTAAGCCATTGACCGGCAAGGGTTCAACCGCGCATCTGACCAAGTTGGGCGACAAACCCACGACACAAGCGAGCAAGGTGCTGGAGGTGTTTCCGAACCCGGCGGCGCATCGCGACTTTTTGATTCACATGCAGATCCCCGAATTTACTTGCCTGTGTCCCAAGACCGGCCAGCCCGATTTCGCCACGCTGTATCTCGATTACATCCCGGAAAAATTGTGTGTGGAATTGAAAAGCCTGAAACTCTACATCTGGTCGTTTCGTGATGAAGGCAAATTTCATGAGGCTGTGACCAACGAAATTTTAGATGACATCGTGCGCGCCACGCGACCACGGTTCGCGCGTTTGACCGCGAAATTTTGGGTACGTGGGGGTGTGTTTACCACCGTCGTGGCCGAGCATCGCGCCAAGGGCTGGACGCCGTTGCCGCGTGTCGATTTGGCGGCGTTCGCGGATGAATCGAGTGTGACGGAGCGCGGTTGATTCCAATTTTGCAACCCGAATCGGGATAGGGGCGGCCAGTGTATCTGACCGATCCCCTCCCACACCACCACGGCATGCGGGTCCGCACCGGGCGGTTCGAGAAGTTGAGGTCAT
>JAYTVA010000010.1:0-8755 GCA_043744255.1 Burkholderiales bacterium
GGCTTCGTCAGGCACCTCGACGTTGCTGCCGTCGATTGCGACCAGTCTTAGACCGGCATAGAAGGCTTCCGGGTGTTCTCGGAGATTGGCGAGGGGCACACACATCTTCTCAAGCAAATCGGTCAGCGCTTCGACGCCAAGTTTGGCGCGCGCAGCACTCACCGAGGACTTGGCAATCATGGGGGCGGTGCTTTGACCGTATCGCCAGCCGAGCCCTTGGGCGACGACGGAATACACTTCCTCGTAGGCTGTGTCTGGGTAGAGGCTTAGAGTCATGCAGTAGTACACGGTCGAAAGTGCGGGCAGGCTGCGCTGGCGTTTGCTGTTGACGCCGCGCGCGTTGAGGATCGATTCAACGATCTCGGGCGGATAAACCCGCGCCAGCAAACTGGCGCTCAGAAAGTCACTCAGCCGTGCGCCATTGCCCAATACCGCTTTGGTTCGTGCCATCGTCGCCTCCTGTTGAAGGATAGTGGGGGCAGGATAGCATGAAAATTGTTAAGCGAACAGTATTGTGACTTGACCGAGCTTTCGCACCCGACACTGGAGAAACAATTTCTTGCGCGCGGCGAGTTGACACCAACACAGATTGAACACCGCCTGACACTACGAAACACCATGATCCACGCGGGTTTTCATGGCATTGGCACTGAGTGGTGGCACTTCGATTTCGGGGATCGGAGCGTGGTGCGCCGCGATTTTTCGCGGGTACTGTAGCGCGCTTATTGCCCCGAATATTGCCCCAACGGCGAATCACGCAAGTCCACCGCGCCCTCGCGCGCGACCCAATCCAACAGGCCATCGAGCACTGCGCGTGCCGGTGCGCCGGAGCCCTTTTTGTCGTCGTTGATAAATGCCGCCACGACGCATAGCTCACCATTCGCATCGGGCACATAGCCCGCAATCGCCGACACATTGCGCAGCCCGCCAGTCTTGATGCGCGCGCGTTCACGCGCCGCACTGTCACGCAGACGGTTACGCATCGAACCATCGACCGCCACAATCGGCAGGCTCGCCATGAATTCTGGTGCCCATTTGCTGTTGGCGGCGGCGCGCAATATCGCGGTGAGCTGGTTAGCGCTGATGCGCTCGGTGCGCGACAAACCCGAGCCGTTTTCAAGCACAAGACCATCGCTGGCGATGCGATGTTGCCCCATCCACGCACGCACTTCCGCCTCGGCTGCTGGCAAGCTCGGCACATTCGGCTTTGCCGCCCCGAGCGACAAAAACACCAAGCGCGTAAACAAATTGTCGCTGTTCTTGTTGATGTCACGCGCGACTTCGGCCAACGGCCTTGCGCGATGCTGCGCGAGCAGACGCGTGCCTGTTGGCGCATTCGCCTCGCGCACGTTGCCGGTGAAGCGACCGCCTATCGCACGCCACTGCGCGCGGAACAAACGTTCTGCATAGTCGGCACGGTCAATCACGTTGAGCTTTTCTGTGATCGTGCAGTTTTTCGGGAACGCGCCGGATAACTCAATTTCGATAGCACCGTTGTCGAGTTTTTTTGCCACCGGGGGCTTCCACGTGTCTTCCCATTTCGCGCAGGTGGCGTCGTTGATCGTCATTTGCGAGGCCACGCTCACCCCCTCCAGCGCGGGCGTGAACTTGGCGCGCACGGTAGCGCCATCTGAGGAAAAATCGAATTGCAGCAGGTTGGCATTCAAATTCAACGCATCCGGAATCACGTTGTAATAAAACTCGGGCGATTCATCAAACGGTGGGACGCCAACATCAAAACGCGCCGGGCTGAAGTGGGTGCGATCGACAATCAGATCGCCCGCGAGCTCGCGAACGCCTTGATTGGCGAGCGTTTCCAGCATGTTTTGCAAATCGCGCCAAGCAAAATCGGGGTCAGAAAAACCTTGCAACACGAGGTCGCCACGCAACACACCGTCAACGATGGGCGCGGCGGTACGCAGCTCCACTCGACCCTGAAATGCAGGCCCCAATTTTTCCAAGCCAACAATGGCCGTGAGCACTTTCATCGTCGAAGCAGGCTGCATCGGGCGCTGCGGCTGGTGCGAAAAAATGACCGCGCCGTCGGACACGCGTCGCACCATGACTGCGAGCGCATCGTCCGGCAAGCTGGCGGCGCGCAAGAGGGTGGTGACGGCGGCGGGCAGCGGCGTGTCGCGCGCCATTGCAGCCGGTGCCACCGTGGCGAGACCAACGCACGTGACAGCCATGACGGCGCGGCAAATTTCGGCGATGCGCAGGCGTTGTACGGTGTGTTGTTTTTTCACCAAAGAGCCTTTTGATGTGACGCAGCAGTAAATGACTGGAACATAATATTGGTAGTTTATTGGTATTAACGTAAACCCGCGCCAACCGCTTTATTGGTATCCTGTTCCACGTCCAAAGGCCATTTGCAGCACCGTCCTAAAAACCACACCGAAGGAGACTGCATCGTGAGAGTAAAGCAACTTGCCAAAATTCTATCGTTGATCTGCATTTCGAGCAGCGCTTTTGCACAGGCACCGGCCGATCCCAAAGATGATCCGCCCAAACGCCCGCAGAAGATCGACAAAATTGAAGTCACCGGCAGTAGCATCAAACGCGTCGCCGACGAAGGCGCATTACCGATCCAAGTTATCAGCGCCAGCGACATCACTAAGCTCGGCATCACCAGCGCCGAACAGTTGCTCGCCACCATCAGCGCGGCAGGCAACGGCATCGACAATCTGATCTCGAACCAAGGCAGCGATTTTCTCAACGCGACGAGTTCCAAATCGCTTCCCAACAACGGTGCATCCGGTGCCAACCTGCGCGGCCTCGGCGCGCAATACACGCTGGTGTTGCTCAACGGTCGCCGCATCACAACGCACGCGTTGAACGGCAAGTCCGTTGATCTAAACTCGATTCCGCTCGCCGCCATTGATCGCGTGGAAATTTTGAAAGATGGCGCGTCCGCAATCTACGGCACCGATGCCATCGGCGGCGTGATTAATTTCATCTTGCGTCGCGACTATCGTGGTGCGGAAGGCACCGTGTTCGCCGATGCGACGCAACATGAATTCGGCAACATTTATCGCGGCTCGATCCTGGCCGGGATGGGCGATTTGTCTACAGACAAATATAACGTGATGGCCAGCGTGACCTTCGACACCAATGGTCGTTTGCGCGGCGGCCAGCGCGACTTCCACAACGGCAATCAGCCGGGTCGTGGCTTGGCACCAGACACTACCGGCGCGCCATTCGCCAACATCGGTGTGGCAGGTGGGACGGCGCTGTCCAGCAATATCGTGTCGCTTCCGGGCTTCCCGGCTGTGACTGGCGGCTACAACCGGGTTAGCCTGTTAGCAATCCAAGGCAAGTGCAACACCATTGCGGATACCTATGCGTATCGCGGCGATGTGACCGGCTTCCCGCGCAACAACCTCGCCTGCGCGTGGGACTACGGCAAGCAGTGGAGCTTAATGCAACCAGTTGAGCGTACCAACGTGGTGTCGCGCGGCACAGTGGCGTTGTCAAACGAACACACCGCGTTCGCCGAGATCGTTGGCTCGAAAGTGAAATCGTCGCTGGAATACACGCCGATTCAGCTGACCGCGCTTAACTATCCCGCGTTCATCGTCAATGCTGCGGGCGCGACGGTGCGCTCGCCGTACTACCTCGATTTGACCGGCATCGTGCCCGGCTTCAACAACCAATTGCCGGAGCGTATTCGCTGGCGCTGCCTACCCTGCGGCCCGCGCCAGCAGGACACCACCACCGACGCCTATCGCGCCCTGCTCGGCATGGAAGGCTTGCTTGGCGGATGGGATTACAAGCTCGGCTTCTCGGCCTCACAAAGCAAAGCCAGCACGATCTTGGGTGAAGGCAATATGTTGACGGATAAGATTAACGCTGCCGTGCGTAGCGGTCTGATCAATCCATTCCTGTTGCCCGGCCAAGAGCAAACGCAGGCGGCGATTGATTTGATTAACGGCGCGAAGGCGAAGGGCTTGGCGCTCTATGGCGGCAAAGCGAATAACAAACAGTTGGACGGTAGCTTCAGTAGCGAACTGATGGCGCTGCCCGCTGGCCCACTCGGTGCGGCACTCGGTTTCGACTTCCGCAAAGAAGATTTCCGCTTTCGCGAAGAGCAAACCGGGCAACCCGCGATCAACGGCGTCACCGCCCCAGCATCACTGAGTGCGGTGAGTCGTGACATCAAGGCGGTGTTTGGTGAGTTGCAAATTCCGGTGGTCAAAAATCTCGATGTGCAGCTCGCGGTTCGCCATGACAAGTACAACGACTTCGGCTCAACCACCAACCCGAAAATCGCCGCGCGCTGGGCACCGATTCCACAGCTCGCCTTCCGCAGCTCATACAGCACCGGCTTCCACGCGCCCGATTTTGATGCGCTCTATGGTGGAAATAGCACTGGTCAATTCAATAGCGACATTAACGACCCGATCTTGTGCCCCACTGGTCGCGAGCCCGTCGGCTGCGGGATTCGCCCCGAAATTATCGGCACGAGCAATCCCAAATTAAAAGCCGAGAAATCGAAGCAGTGGTCGGTCGGCGTGTTGATGCAACCAGCACCGTGGCTGACAGCCAGCGTGGACGTGTGGCAGATTGATCTCACCGACCGCGTCGGTGCGTTGTCCGGCCAATTGCTCATCAGCAACTACGCCCAGTACCGTCAATACGTAACCCGCGACGCCGGTGGCGAAATCGTTAGCGTGACCTCGCCTACCTTCAACCTCGCTGGCGATAAGGCCAAAGGTGCGGACATCAATGTGACTGGCAATTGGAAGACCGACTTCGGTCAGTTTGTAGCGACACTCGATGGCACCTACACCAAGAGCTTCCAGAGCCGCTTTAGCCAGGCCGATCCATATACCGAGTTGGTCGGAAAATTCGGCAACACCACCACTGGTTTTGATTTGCACGTGCGTTGGAAGCACGCTGCAAACGTGACCTGGACACAGGGCCCATGGAGCGGCACCCTGTCGCAGAACTACACGGCGGGCTATGAATCCGAGCGCGATGGTTTCGGGGCGGGCTTCACGTCGCCCTTGGCACCAGATCGCATCGGTAGCTACACGCTCTATAACCTCACCGGCACCTACAAGGGCATCAAGAATCTGACGCTCACGGCAGGCATCAAGAACCTGTTCGACACCAAGCCACCGTTCTCGAACCACAACGTCGATAACGTCGCCGGTGCCGGTTGGGATGCGCGGGTGGGTGATCCACGATTGCGCTCGTTTATTGTGCGGATGAACTACAAGTTCCACTAGATCGCAAAACAAAACGTTCAAGCAGGCAGAACCGGGCACCTTCGGGTGCCCTGTTTTTTGTTGCGCGGATACAAATGGCTGTGACATTTCTGTCTGGCCGTATGCCATTGCGATATATTGAATACGTATTCGCGGCGCGACCCGCGCTACCGCGAAAATCAACAATCAAAGTGGAGGCAACAACATGAAGCTCAAAAAACTTGCGCAAGTTGTTTCGTTACTCTGTGTCGCCGGTCCCGGTCTGGCACAAGTCAGCGCGGAGCCCGTCAAGCCGCAAACCGTCGAAAAGATTCTCATCACCGGCAGTAGCATCAAACGCGTTGAGACCGAAGGTGCCTTGCCGGTGCAAGTGATTACGCGTCAAGAGATTGAGCGCCAAGGCATCGTCTCCGCTGAACAATTGATCGCCACCCTGTCGAGTAACGGCAATGGTTTGGACAATTTGGCCAGTAACTCCGACGTGGTCGATGGCCAGGCGCGCGGCAATAACGGATCAAGTGCGGCCAACTTGCGCGGGCAGGGTTCGCAAGCAACACTGATTCTGCTGAATGGTCGCCGGGTCGCGGCGCACGGTTTGAACGGCGGCGTGGTCGATTTGAATTCCATTCCGCTTGCTGCCGTTGAACGCGTTGAGGTGCTGAAGGATGGCGCGTCCGCGATCTACGGAACAGACGCCATCGGCGGCGTGATTAACTTTATCTTGCGCAAAGATTTCAACGGCGTCAGCGCGCAAGCGTTCTTCGACAAAACCGAGCAGGGCGGTGCCGATATTTTCCGCGTGTCGATTGTCGGCGGCGTCGGCAATCTGGCCAAAGACGGCTTCAACGTCATGGGCTCAATTGCCCACAGCGACAGCGGAATCCTGCGCGGTAGTCAACGCGACTTCGTCAATACCTTCCAATCGGATCGCGGCTTGTCGGTTGATACGCGTGGCACACCATTCGCGACGATCTTTCCGCTCGCATCCAACAACGCTGGCGTGTTGCGCACCGTCCTGACCTCGCGCGCCACACCAGCAGGCGCACTCAACAACACGCTCTCGCCGTTCCTGCCCGGCAGTACCACGGTGCGTGCCAACGGCGGCATCAACACACTCAATCTGCCCGGCCAAGCGGGCTGCAGTGCGCTCGACGGCATGCAGGCCTACGACTTCACGTTGTGGATCACGCCCGGCGCGCGCTACGCCTGCGCGTGGGACACGGGACGCGCGGCTGCGCTGCAGCAGCCGGTGAAAAACACCAACTTCGTATCGCGCGCGAGTTTGAACGCAGGCAGCAACACGTTCTTCGCAGAATTAACCGGTGCCAGAGTCGAGTCGGCGAAAACATTCTCGAACAACCAAATCTCGAGCAGCACCACCGCAACCAGCCCGTTATTCAACTTGGTCTATCCGCGCAACGCGCTCACCGCCGCGAGCTATGACGCGGTGTTCAATGCGCTGGTCGCTGTATTTCCGAGCATCGAAGAAAATCGTGGGCAAGGCATCGCCTATCGCTGGCGCTGCACCATTTGCGGACCGCGTGAACTGACCACCAAATCTGACACCGCGCGCCTGCTGTTCGGTGCCGAAGGCTTGATCGGTTCATGGGATTACCGCGCTGGTGTTTCGCGCGCGTACAGCGACTCCAGCTCGGTCGTCGGTAATGGTTATTTCTTTAACGACCTGTTCATTCCGGCCTTGCGTTCGGGTGTGATCAATCCGTTCTTGGCACCGGGTCAGGCGCAATCACCCGAAGCGATTGCGGCGTATCAAGCAGCGTCTGCCAAGGGCGTGAAACTCTACGGTGGCCGCTTCACGCTGACGCAGTTTGACGCGTCGGTTTCGGGGTCGCTGTACAAATTGCCGGCCGGTGAAATCATGGCGGCCGTCGGCACCGATTTTCGCAAAGAGCACTGGAAATTTCAGGGCGACGAACGCGATCTCGCCAACCAGCGCGCGATTTTGAACGTGCCGTTTGACAACGGTAACGCGCTATCAGGCGTGACCCGCGATATTCGTGCGTTCTACACCGAAGTCTTGATCCCTGTTGACAAGGGCTTTGACGTGACCCTAGCGGGCCGGCAGGATCACTACACCGGCTTTGGTAACTCCACCAATCCGAAGGTGACGTTCCGCCTCGCGCCTAGCGACGAATTGTTGTTCCGTGGCTCGTACAACACGGGCTTCCGCGTGCCGACCTTCAACCAGTTGTTCAACGCGCAGGCGGTATCCCCGATCTCCGGCGCAGGTCTGGTTGATCCGCTCAAATGTCCAGCGTTGGTCGCCAGCACCAACCCGGGCTGCGAGTCGCTAACCTCCAGCACCAGCACCTCGTTCGGTGGTGTGGCCAACCTTGGCCCGGAGAAATCCAAGCAGCACTCGATTGGTATGGTCTGGGCACCGATGCGTAACCTGAGCACCAACGTGGACTTTTGGACCGTGCGCCGCACCGACACCATTCAAGCGCTCACGTTGACGCAACTCATCAATAACTACGGCCTGTTTGCCAACCGCTTCATACGTGACGGCGCGGGTAACCTAGTCGTTATCAACACGAGCTGGATCAACGCCGGTGAAACCATCACCAAGGGCATCGAGTTGGGCGCGAAATTCAACGACAAACTTGGTCCCGGCAAATACACGGCCGCCATTGACGGCACCTACCTGACCGACAAGCTGTCGAAGCTCGTCACCAGCGCCCCATTCGGCCCGAGCGAAATCGCCACCTTCACCCGCGCCGGGGATTTGGGCCTGCGCTGGAAGCACACCGCGTCGTTCAACTACACCCAGGGACCATGGAGCGGCACGCTCATCCAGCAATTCCGCTCTGGCTACAAAGATGCAGTGCTGCCCGGTGTCGCCAACGGCACGGTAAATCCACCCAACCTCAACCCGGATGTGGCCAGCTACACGCTGTATCACCTCAACGTCACCTACACCGGCATCAAGAACTTGAGCTTAACCGGTGGCATCAAAAACCTGCTCAATACCGAACCGCCGTTCAGTGCGGCCTACGACACCAACACCGGTGCCGGCAGCTCGTGGGAACCGCGGGTTGCTGATCCGCGTCTGCGCTCGTTTACGATGTTGGCGACGTATAACTTCTAATCGCGGCAATTCGTGGCAATTCGTGGCATCGAAAAACGGGGCGTAACATGCGCCCCGTTTTTTTGTTGCAAGGGGCACGGCTAAACTTGCAATCTTCTGGAGACGCCCGTCGATACTGGATGTAGACAAGGCTAGCCTCCTTATGCCGCGCTCTGATTGTTGCGCGTGGTCCAGCTGCACACCTACCAAATCGTCTTGTTCGCAAATTTTTTGAGTTGTGTATCAAGCGCCAAGAGCGGCATTTTTTCGATTTCACTTTGTGCAGCGAGCATGCGATCAAACGGGTCGCGGTGCAGGTTGGCGTAACAACCCGCGAGCAAGGCATGGTCGTAGCGCATGGCTAGCCTGCATATTTCATGGGGGCGCGTTCGAGAATGAGTTGATGGGCGTGTGATTTTTCGCTCGACTGAACGAGGAAGGTCGAGACCTTCCGAGA
>JAYTVA010000011.1:0-8716 GCA_043744255.1 Burkholderiales bacterium
TTCTCTCGGAAGGTCTCGACCTTCCTCGTTCAGTCGAGCGAAAAATCACACGCCCATCGACTCATTCTCGAACGCGCCCCCATGAAATATGCAGGCTAGGCTTACCTGAGTACTGTTTCACAAAGCTGGTCTGTGATTTTTCTGCTCTTAGTTCACCATGCGTCTTTTACTCTGTGCCGGTTGCGCACCGCTAATCGAAATAACTCATCGTCGGCGCGCCGTCCGGTGCGCTGGCGCGGGCATGGCGTGCGGTCACGGTGTACGGCAGTTGGCGCGCCTGCGAGGCAGCTATGCGATTTCAGAATAGGGACGCGGCTGCCCGCGCGCTCGGCGACGCCCTCGCCGCGTATCGTGGCAGGCGCCCGCTGATTCTGGCGATCCCGCGCGGGGCCGTGTCGATGGGTCGCGCCATTGCCGATGCACTCGATGGCGAGCTGGATGTGGTGCTGGTGCGAAAACTCGGTGCACCGAACCATGAGGAGTTTGCGCTGGGCTCGGTCGATGAATTTGGCGCAAGCTACATCGCGCCTTACGCCGCTGAGGCTGGGGCCGATGCCAACTATCTGCAACGCGAAATTGCCGCCCAGCGCGCCGTGATGGCGTAACGTCGCCAGCAATATTCTGCGCTCCGGCCAGCGGTGCCGATTGCCGGGCGGGTGGTGATCGTGGTGGATGACGGGCTGGCGACCGGGGCGACGATGATTGCCGCGCTGAACGCGGTGCGCGCGCAACAACCCGCGCAGCTCTTTTGCGCCGTACCGGTTGCGGCCAGCGACAGCGCCGAGCGCGTAAAAAGGATCGCCGATCAATTCGTCGCCGTCGTCGTGTCCGACGATTTCCGTGCGGTCGGGCAATTCTACGAATCGTTTCCGCAGGTTAGCGATGCGGAGGTTGCGGCGATTTTGTCCCGGTCATAAATGCCGACCCGAACGCCAACGCCGGTGCCGACCTGACACGGAACGAATTGACGGGCATCAAAACGGCATTGTGGGTGTCGGGTAGTCTCGCAGCTCGGTCGCGATTTTTCTGCGACGACGTTTTGGCGGGTAAACATGAACGGCAACAATACGGCTGAGCATCTGCGCAGATGGGTATGGATCGGATTTGCGGTAGCCGCCTGCGTGGCGGTGGCGGGCTACTTCATGCGCTCCTTGCTGCTGGGGCCGGAGGTGAATTCGTTCACGGTTTCACGTAGCGAGTTGGTGCAGACCGTGGTCGCGAGTGGCCGCGTGGAAACGCCTGCGCGGGTGGAAATCAGCAGCCAGATCATGGCGGAAGTGATCGACATCCCGGTCGCTGAAGGGCAAACGGTACGTGCGCAACAGCTGCTGATCAAGCTACGCGATGCCGATGAGGTGGCAGCACTTGAGCAGGCGCGCGCCAGCGTGAACCAGGCCGAGGCACGGTTGCGGCAAATGCGTGAGCTGACGCAGCCGGTTGCTGAGCAGACCGCCGCGCAAGCCGGCGCGACTTTGGCCAACGCCGAAAAGCAATACGCACGCAGCAAGGAACTGGCCGACAAAGGCTTTGTCGGCAGATCACAGCTCGATGATGCGACGCGCGCACTGGAGGTGGCGCGTAGCCAGGTGGTCGCCGCGCGTGCGCAGGTCGCGAGCACCGGCCCGGCAGGGGCCGACTCGGCACTCGCTAAAGCGGCACTCCAGCAGGCGCACGCCAGTGCGCGGGTGGTCGAGGCCAAGCTCGCCGAGACGGCCATTCACGCGCCGGTGGACGGCATCCTGATTTCGCGTGCGGTCGATCGCGGCGATGTGGCGCAACCGGGCAAGACCCTGATGGTGTTGTCACCGACGGGAGCGACGCAGCTGGTGGTGCAGATCGATGAAAAAAATCTGCGCTATTTGCGCGTGGGTCAACGCGCGCTAGCGCAGGCCGACGCCTATCCTGCCGAGCGTTTCGATGCGACGCTGGCATACATCAATCCGGGCATCGATGCGCAGCGCGGTTCGGTGGAAGTGAAGCTGAACGTGGAGAAGCCGCCTGCCGATCTGCGTCAGGACATGACCGTGTCGGTGGATATTGAAGTGGCGCGCCATGCGAATGCGCTGGTATTGCCGGTGGATGCCGTGCGCGATGCGGCCGGTGCCGCACCGTGGGTGTTGGCGGCGAACAATGGCCGCGCAGAGCGTCGCGCCATCAAGATCGGGGTGCGCGGGAACGCGAAACTGGAGGTGCTTGAAGGCCTGTCAGAGCACGACCGCGTGTTGAAGGCAACCGGCGTTGCGATCAAGGATGGCGAGCGGGTTCGCGCCATCACACCGTAAGTGCGCCGTGAGCGCCATGCGTTATCTATGAACAATTTCCTGCCCTTCGAATGGATTGCAGCCGTTCGCTTCTTGCGCGAGGGGCGCATGCAGTCCCTGTTCATCATCGGCGGGGTCGCCATCGGCGTAGGCGTGATCGTGTTTATGTCGGCACTGCTGGCGGGAATGCAAGAGAATATTTTCCGCCGGGTGTTGAGCTCGCAGCCGCACATCGTGCTTGAATCCAAGAAGCAGGCTGCCACGCCGCTGCATGTGGCGTTGCCGGGCGAATCGGTGGTCGCCGCGATCCAAAAACCGGCGCAGCGCATGAGTGCCATCGATCAGTGGCAAAAGGTGCGCGACCAGATGCTGCGGCGCGCCGATGTGGTGGCAGTGTCGCCGACCGCCGCCGGCTCGGCGTTTGTGATTCGTGGCGCAACCAGCCAGGCGATCTCGCTGATCGGTATTGACGTTGACCAATACATTCGCATCGTGCCGCTGCCGGAAAAAATGGTGATGGGCACCTTTCGCATGACCAACAACGACATGCTGGTCGGCACGCAATTCGCGGACGATCTTGGCGTGCAATTGGGAGACAAGCTGCGTGTGGCCACTGTGGAGGGTGGGCAGACCACGCTTAACATCGCGGGCATTTTTGACATGGGCAGTCGCGGTGCTAACCAGCGCACGGCGTACGTCACGCTTTCGACTGCACAGAGCCTGCTGAATTTCGTCGGTCGCGTCTCGACGATCGATCTCACCGTGGTTGATCCGTACGCGGCAGAAGCCGTTTCGCAATCCATCGCCAACGAGACCGGGCTGTCGGCCCTGAGCTGGATCGCGAGCAACAACCAATTTTTTCTCGGCCTGAATGCGCAGAAATTTTCCAGCATGCTGATCCGCATCTTCGTCGGCTTATCGGTGGCGGCGGGCATCGCCAGTGTGCTGGTGGTATCGGTGGTGCAGCGGCAAAAGGACATCGGTATCCTGCGCGCGATGGGTGGCTCACGCGGGCAGATCATGCGGGTGTTCCTGATTCAGGGTGCGGTGGTCGGCTTACTGGGCTCACTGCTGGGATCAGCCCTCGGCATGGCGCTGTTGTCGGCTTGGCGCTCGGTGGCAAAAAACCCCGATGGCACGCCGATGTTCGCCATCGCCATCGACACAGAATTGTTCATCTGGGCAGCAGTGATCGCGACCCTAACCGGCTTGATCGCGGCCATGACGCCGGCCTTGCGCGCGTCGCGACTTGACCCCGTGGTGGCGATGCGTGGCTGATGCCGTACTCAATATGCTCGGCGTGAAAAAATCCTATGGTATCGGCACCCCCGCCGCGACCGAAGTGCTGCACGGAATCGAGCTGGAAATTATCAAAGGGGAATTCGCCGCGTTGATCGGCCCGTCGGGTTCCGGCAAGAGCACGCTGCTCAACATCATGGGTCTTTTGGATCGTCCCACCTCCGGCGAATTATTCATTACCGGGCGCAACACCAGTCGTTTGAGTGACAGTGAACTCACGCAGCTACGCGGCAATGCCATCGGCTTCGTTTTTCAATCCCACTTCCTGCTTTCGGCGTTTACCGCGCACGAAAACGTGATGATGCCGCTGCTGTTGCAGCGTCACCGGCCGGACGAGGCGATGCGCGTCGCGGCTGCGCAGTTGCTCAAACAGGTAGACCTCGAGCCATGGCGCGACAGCCTGGTCACCAATATGTCGGGTGGCCAACAGCAACGGGTCGCGATTGCCCGCGCGCTCGCGCAACATCCGCCGCTGATTTTGGCCGATGAGCCCACCGGTAATCTGGATACGAAATCGGCGGACGCCGTGTTTGATCTGATGCGGCGGATCAATGAGGAGGAGGGCACCACGTTTTTGATGGTGACGCATAACTTGGCGATGGCGGATCGCTGCGACCGGGTGATCATGCTGACGGATGGCCGCATAGATTTGGCCGGACGCGCCTCAGCGACCAGAGTAACAACTGACGTTTCGCACGGTCATTCCGGCCTGTGAGAGGCATTTGCACAAACGTCGATGCTATGTCGGATTGGAATGCTCAGCGATAACGCGGCAACCGTTCGGGTATCGTCCCCAACGGCGTATACAACACCCCGCCCAGCCAGGCGGCACTCCAATCGCATTGGCGATCATGTCATGGGTATTAAACGTGCGCTACCCCGACCAGCCTCGCACGAATTCGACGGCCAAGCCTATTAACGCGAACACGATGGCGAGTGCTACGCGTTGTCCACGTTTTAAACGAAGACTGGTCATTTCCGCGTCAATAATCCGCAACGTGCGGCTGCATCATGGGCGGCGGGAGAGAGTGTTCCAATGACAGTAGTCCAAGAAATTCTTGGTTCCTCGACAGTCCGCATGACAGAACGTTGCGCGCGCTTATCGCTAGAGTATTTGCTGATGGCGTGCGTTCGCTCGAAACTGAGTCACGTTTTGGTCACGGCGACGGCGGGGACGACAACATGCAAAAATAAAAAACGCCCCCAAGTGATTGAGGGCGTTCAGGTGTTTCTGGTGGGCGGTACTGGGATCGAACCAGTGACCCCTGCCGTGTGAAGGCAGTGCTCTACCGCTGAGCTAACCGCCCAATGCTTGCATTTTCTCATGCGCGGGGTGGGTGGGTCAATTTTCTTACATCTGTTCAAATTTGCGCGCCGCTCCAGGCTGAATTTGGGTGTAGCCTCGCGCTAATTTGATTGTGAAGTCTCAGGGGGTACGTGCCCTATAATCAGGCCAACGAATTCCAGCCAAAAGACTTAGACCCGTGCATCGCGGGTACCGGAGAACCAATGAAGTTTCGCTTTCCCATCGTCATCATTGACGAGGATTACCGCTCGGAAAATACCTCTGGCTTGGGCATTCGCGCACTCGCGCAGGCCATCGAGAAAGAGGGCATGGAAGTGCTGGGCGTGACTAGCTATGGCGATCTTTCTCAGTTCGCGCAG
The DNA here is from genome assembly GCA_043744255.1 of Burkholderiales bacterium. Taxonomy (GTDB): domain Bacteria; phylum Pseudomonadota; class Gammaproteobacteria; order Burkholderiales; family Usitatibacteraceae; genus UKL13-2. The sequence continues at coordinate 5,226 of JAYTVA010000011.1, forward strand.
CAGCAGTCGCGTGCCTCGGCGTTTATTTTGTCGATTGACGATGAGGAGTTCACGCCGGGACCCGAGATCGATCCGGCGGTGTTGAATCTGCGCAAATTCATTGAGGAAATTCGCTTCAAGAATTCGGAGATTCCGATTTATTTGTACGGCGAGACGCGGACTTCGCGGCATCTGCCAAATGATGTTTTGCGCGAGTTGCACGGCTTTATTCATATGTTTGAAGATACGCCGGAGTTTGTTGCGCGGCACATCATTCGTGAGGCAAAGTCGTATCTGGATTCGCTCGCCCCGCCATTTTTCCGCGCGCTGGTGCATTACGCGCAGGATGGTTCGTACTCGTGGCATTGCCCCGGCCACTCTGGTGGCGTGGCGTTTTTGAAGTCGCCGATTGGGCAAATGTTTCATCAGTTCTTCGGTGAAAACATGCTGCGTGCCGACGTCTGCAATGCCGTGGAAGAGTTGGGGCAGTTGCTCGATCACGATGGCCCGGTGGGGGCGTCAGAGCGCAACGCCGCACGTATTTTCAATGCCGATCACTGCTTCTTTGTGACCAACGGTACCTCAACCTCGAACAAGATGGTCTGGCACGCGAACGTCGCGCCGGGCGACATTGTGATTGTGGATCGTAATTGTCATAAGTCGATTTTGCACGCCATTATCATGACCGGTGCCAATCCGATTTTCTTGATGCCGACGCGTAATCATCTTGGCATCATCGGGCCGATTCCGCTCTCTGAATTTTCGCCTGCGAATATTCAAAAGAAAATTGACGCAAACCCCTTCATCAAGGATAAAAAAGCCAAGCCACGCATCCTAACCATCACACAATCCACCTACGACGGCGTGTTGTACAACGTCGAAACGCTGAAGGAAACGCTGAATACATTCGTGGAGACGCTGCATTTTGATGAAGCATGGTTGCCGCACGCAACGTTTCATGACTTCTACAAAAATATGCACGCGATTGGCAAGGATCGTCCGCGGCCAAAAGAAACGTTGATTTTTGCCACGCATTCCACGCACAAGCTGCTTGCCGGTATTTCGCAAGCCTCGCAAATCATCGTGCAGGATTCGGAAAATCGTAAGCTCGACCGCCACTCGTTCAACGAAGCGTATTTGATGCATACCTCAACCTCGCCACAGTACGCCATCATCGCCAGTTGCGATGTGGCTGCTGCAATGATGGAGCCGCCTGGCGGTACCGCGTTAGTGGAGGAGTCGATCAGCGAGGCGCTCGATTTCCGTCGCGCTATGCGCAAGGTTGATGACGAGTTCGGCAAAGACTGGTGGTTCAAGGTTTGGGGGCCGGAAAAACTTTCCGACGAAGGTATGGGCTCGCGCGAAGACTGGGTATTGAAGGCGAATGAAAAGTGGCACGGCTTTGGCAACTTAGCACCCGGGTTCAATATGCTCGACCCGATCAAATCCACTATCGTCACGCCGGGTCTCGATGTCTCCGGCAAGTTTGCGAAAACTGGTATTCCTGCTTCTATCGTCACCAAATTTCTCGCCGAGCACGGCGTGATCGTTGAGAAGACCGGACTGTATTCATTCTTCATCATGTTTACCATCGGCATCACCAAAGGCCGCTGGAACACGTTGCTCACCGCGTTGCAGCAGTTCAAGGACGACTACGACAAAAATCAGCCGATGTGGAAAATCCTGCCCGAGTTTGTCGCGGGACATCCGCGTTACGAGCGTATTGGTTTGCGTGATTTGTGCCAGCAGATTCACGATATGTACAAGGCACACGACATCGCGCGCCTGACCACCGAGATGTATACCTCGGTCATGGAACCGGCGATGACGCCGGCGGACGCGTTCGCGCGCATGGCGCATCGCGATATTGAGCGCGTCGAAATTGATGACCTTGAAGGACGTGTCACGAGCGTGTTGCTGACCCCGTATCCGCCGGGTATTCCGCTGCTGATCCCCGGTGAGCGCTTCAATAAGACCATCGTGCAATACCTGCGTTTCGCGCGTGATTTCAATCGCATGTTTCCCGGCTTCGAGACCGATATTCACGGCCTTGTCGAGGGTGAACATGAAGGTGCTCCGATTTACTATGTTGACTGCGTACGCCAATGACCACCACCGCCCCAACCAAACGCGCACTGGTCGTTGATGACGACGGCCTTTATATTGAGCAGTTCTCCAACATCCTGCGCAAGCTCGGCTATACCGTTGAGTCCGCGCAAGATGGGATGGCGGGTCTCGATCTCTGTCGCCGGTCGCGTTACGACGTGGCCATTGTCGATGTACGCATGCCACGTCTCAATGGCATCAGCTTTATCCAAAACGTGCATCGCTTAGCACCGAATGCAATCAGTCGTCTGATTTTTGCAACCTCCATTGATGATTCCACGGTTCGGCAAAACGCGATGGGTGTTGGCGCTGCGGCGTTTCTGATCAAACCTGTCAGCGCGCAAGATGTCATTGTTGCAGTCACTGGCGGTGAAAGACGGGGTGCAGAACCAACGACCGAAGCAGACCCGCTGGAAATTGTGCGCGAGAGCTTTGCGCGCCAGGGGATCATGCGCACTCTCGGCGCAACGCTGTCCAAAGTAGAGAGCGGTCAATGTGAAATTTCGCTTCCGTACCGCACCGAGCTTTCGCAGCAGCATGGATTTTTTCATGCGGGCGTAGTTAGTACGATCACAGATTCTGCGGCGGGCTACGCGGCATATTCAAAATTTCCTCTCGGCAGTTCGGTGCTGACAGTGGAATTCAAAATCAATTTGCTGGCGCCTGCTGACGGTGAATCTCTGCGCGCGACCGGTCGGATCATTCGCCAGGGCCGCACGCTCACCATCTGCGAAATGCAAGCCTTCGTCACCAAGAAGGGTGAGGAAAAACTGTGCGCGCATGGCATGTCCACCGTGATGTGCTTGACGGGCAGCGCGAATTTGCGCGTGGGTTGATACGCCGCCGAAGCTTTGACGGTGTCTGCCCATCTCGTTCCTGATCTTCTCAAGCCCGAATTAAAGCTGGTGTTTTGCGGCACTGCACCCTCGCGTGCATCGGTTGCAGCGAACGCGTACTACGCGAAGTCCGGCAATCGATTCTGGCCGACGCTGTATGCGGTCGGCATCACGCCACATCGTTACGCGCCGCAGGAATATCCGGCCTTAGCCTCACTTGGCATCGGCCTCACCGATCTGTGCAAAATTCATTCCGGTGTCGATGCCGACTTGCCGGACGATGCGTTTGACCTCAACGCATTTCAGCGCAAGATGCAGCGCTATCGCCCGCGCATGATTGCCTTCACCAGCAAGAATGCTGCGCAATCGTATTTGCGGACAGCGGTTGACTACGGCGAGCAACCCCGGATGCTCGACCAAACGCGTTTGTTCGTGCTGCCATCGCCATCCGGATTGGCAACACGCTTCTTTGACGTAAGCGCTCCACCAACCCCAGACTTGTTTGCTGCATTTGAATTGCGCATGCTTGCTCGATCCCAACACAGAAGGATCGACCATGAAAGCAACCGC
>JAYTVA010000012.1:0-2587 GCA_043744255.1 Burkholderiales bacterium
GGCAGACCGTAGAACGCCGCGCCGAAGCGGCTGGCGAAATCGTCCAGTTTGTCGAGCGAGTGGTCGGCGTCAAACGCTTCGGCATAGAGCTCCAGCGCAGCGTGCGAACTGAAACATCCCGCAGCGCCGCAACAGGCTTCCTTGGCATTTTTGGCGTGCGGCGCGCTGTCAGTGCCGAGAAAAAATTTAGGCGAGCCGGACGTTGCCGCATCAACAAGCGCCATGCGATGAATCTCGCGCTTCAAAATCGGCAGGCAGTACAGATGCGGGCGAATGCCGCCGGTGAAAATTGAGGTGCGGTTGTAGAGCAGATGTTGCGGCGTGATGGTGGCCGCGATGTTCGGACCGCTCGCAGCGACGAATTGCGCGGCCTCTCGCGTCGTGATGTGTTCCACCACAATTTTTAGCGCTGGAAAATCGCGCACGATCTGCTGCAACGCGCCTTCAACAAAGATCGCTTCGCGGTCAAATACATCGGTGGTCGGGTCGGTCACTTCGCCGTGAACGCACAGGATCACGCCGTACCGCTGCATTGCGTCGAGAACAGGGTAAACGTTCTTCAGCGCGGATACGCCGGAATCGGAATTGGTGGTTGCGCCCGCCGGGTAATACTTGAAAGCGTGCACGAATTCGCTGTCGGCGACGCGGGCGACTTCATCGGGCGCAGTGTTATCGGTGAGATAAAGCGTCATGAGTGGATCGAACGATGCGTTCTGCCCGGAAGCCTGCAAAATTCGCTCGCGATAGCCGGTCGCTATCGCCACCGTCGTCACCGGCGGCTTCAAATTCGGCATCACGATCGCCCGTCCAAAGGTGCTCGCGGTGGCGGCGAGCACTGCGCTCAGCATGGCGCCATCGCGGAGGTGCACGTGCCAATCATCGGGGCGCCGCATTTTGAGGGTTAAGTTTGGCATCCGGCAAACTTTAGCACGCCGCAGCGTGACATGCGGACGTTGCCAGGTAGAATCCACGGCCCCGATTGACGCTGAACGAGGAGTGGATGGCATGCTCGGATTGATGATGGATCTACCGTTGACGCTCACCGCCATCATGCGCCATGGCGAGCGCAATCACGGCGCTCAGGAGATCGTCTCGGTCACGCGGGATCACGCCCGCCATCGCTATACGTATCGCGACTGTTTTCAACGCGTGCGACGCCTCGCGCACGTCCTCGACCAATTGGGTGCGAGCGCCGATGCGAGAATCGGCACTCTGGCGTGGAATGATTTTCGTCATCTCGAGCTGTACTACGCGATTTCGTGCAGCGGCCGCGTCTGCCACACCATCAATCCCAGGTTATTCGACGAGCAGATAGCCTATATCGTCAATCACGCTGACGACGAATGGATTTTCGTTGATCCTGCGTTCTGGCCCAAAATTGAACAGCTCGCGAGCCAGCTGCCGAAGGTGCGCGGGTTTGTGGTGATGACGAGTGCCGAGGGGATGCCGGCAACCGCCCTTGGCAATGTCTATTGCTATGAAACATTGCTAGCAGCAGCGCGCGATGATTACACGTGGCCCGTGTTGGAAGAACGCCAGGCGAGTGGCCTCTGCTACACCTCTGGCACCACCGGCAATCCTAAGGGCGTTTTATACGAACACCGTTCGACGGTGCTCTTGGCATTGGCCGGGGCGCTACCGGATGCGTGTGCGTTATCGGCGCTGGATGGGGTGCTGCCGATCGTGCCGATGTTCCATGTCAACGCGTGGGGCCTCCCGTTCGGCGCCGTGTTGGTCGGCGCGAAGCTGGTATTTCCCGGGCCAAAGCTCAGCGATCCCCAAGCACTCGCGGATCTAATCACGGAGGAGGGTGTGACACTTGCAGCCGGCGTGCCGACTGTGTGCCTGCCGCTGCTCGCGCATACGCGCGCGACGGGGCGCACACTGGCGCCGCTGAGTCGTTTTGTGATCGGCGGTTCGGCTTGCCCGTTATCGATGATCGAGGAATTCCGCGAGCGTCACGCGGTGCGCGTCATTCATGCCTGGGGGATGACGGAAATGAGTCCGCTCGGCACCATCAATAGCCCCACGCGCGCGACGCGCGACCTCACCGGGCCAGCGGCCGCCGAACAGCTGTGCAGTCAAGGACGCGCGCTGCCTGGGGTTGAACTCAAAATCACCGACGAAGCGAATCAAGAACTGCCGTGGGATGGCAGCACCTCGGGGGCGTTGAAAGTTCGCGGGTGGTGGGTCTGTCGTGAGTATTTTCGCTTGGACGGCGAGGATGATGCGCACGCCACCGATGGTTGGTTCGCGACCGGTGATGTCGCCTGCATCGATGCGAATGGCTTCGTGCGAATCACCGATCGCGCGAAAGACGTGATCAAATCGGGCGGTGAATGGATCAGTTCGATCGATCTAGAAAACACCGCGATCGGTCATCCGGCGATTGCCGAAGCGGCGGTGATTGGCGTGACTCATCCGAAATGGCAGGAGCGCCCGCTGTTGGCGGTGGTGCTGCAGCCCGGGGTGACGATCGCCAAGCGCGAATTGCTCGAGTGGTTCGACGGCAAGGTCGCAAAGTGGTGGATTCCTGATGATGTGGTATTCGTCGATGAACTGCCGCATACCGCGACCGGCAAGCTCA
>JAYTVA010000013.1:0-8490 GCA_043744255.1 Burkholderiales bacterium
GACGGCGAGATTCATCCCGGCGAAACCACCGAAGAAAAAATTTCATTGTCTGAGCGCTTCGGACTCTGGCTCTCGTTTTATCCGTTTGGGCAAGAGCAATATTTAGAAATCGCGCGCCACTGGGTCGGTGTGTTGACCCATGATGCCAAGCAAGACGAGGACGCATTGCGCCGCGCCACCCTGCTGTGGGCGCTGGAACGCGGCTCGCGTAGTGGTCGCACCGCCTATCAATTCGCACGCGACTGGGCAGGCAATCACCTCGTCGCCCACCAGTCACGCAAGGCATGACAAAAATCACCGAAGTCGCCGTCGCGATTTTTCTAAAACCTGACGGCACCTTCCTACTGTCGTCACGCCCCGAAGGCAAACCCTACGCAGGCTACTGGGAATTTCCCGGCGGCAAAATCGAGGCCGGTGAATCAGTGCGCGACGCGTTGATCCGCGAGCTAGTCGAAGAACTCAATGTCACCGTCACCGAGACCACGCCGTGGTTCACCTTCGTCATGCGCTACACGCACGCAACGGTTCGTCTGCACTGCTGGCGCGTGTGGTCATGGCATGGCGAGATGCGCGGCATGGAGGGTCAACGTTTCGAGTGGCAAACACTGACGAATATGACGGTCACACCGACGTTGCCGGGATGTGTGCCGATTTTCAATGCGTTACGCCTGCCGATCATGTATGCGATTACGAATGCGAGTGAGATGGGGGTGGCGGCCTATCTCGAACATCTGCGAGCAGTTTTGCGCAGTAATGCCGCAAACGGCACGCCAGTGGCTGAGTTTCGCGAGATTAGTGAAAATTACCACTGTCTCCCCGGCGCCCCCGAAAGGGGGTCTCCATCGAAAGGCCAGGGCATAATTTTGGTTGCATCGCGCGAACGCACAGAAATTAGGCCCCGGTCTGCGCCGGGGAGACAACTAATTGCGTACGCTCATGTGATCGCATCACCCCTCATGATCCAAATCCGCGAAAAACAAATGCCCGCCGCCGAACTCGAATCCTTCGCAGTCTCCGTCATCCAACTCGCGCGTGAACACAGCGCAATCGTCCTCATCAACAGCGACATCGTATTAGCAAAAAAACTCGGCGCAGATGGCGTCCACCTCACTAGCGCACAACTCGCCACCATCGCCGAGCGCCCCGATTTCGCCTTCGTCGGCGCGTCCACTCACACCCGCGCTGAGCTTGAGCGCGCAGCAGAATTGAAATGCGATTTCGCGGTGCTGGGGCCAGTGAAGACGACGCGCTCGCATCCTGCGCAGGAGCCCATCGGGTGGGATACCTTCGCGAAGACTGTCGATGCGGTACCGTTGCCTTGTTACGCGTTGGGTGGTCTCTCCGCTAGCGAATTGGGAGAAGCTGTCGCCTTGGGTGCGCAAGGAGTTTCCCTTCAGCGGGGTCTCGCGTCGTTAGTGCAAGGCAATCCGTAGCCCGGGCAAGCAAAGCGACCCCGGGGGTTGGACGCCGCTGATCGTGATGGTGCAGAGCCCTTATTCCATTTCCAAACCATTAATATCTGAATCACCTTCATCCCAACCCTCCAACCCTTCTGGCCCCGGAGAATGGCCAACCCTTCTCTCTCGGGAGATGGGCTTTCGCAGCTATTGGTCGCCGTTGAAACTTTCGCCACCGCCTGATTCGGAGCGCCGAAGGCTCCTTCTCCCGAGGGAGAAGGCGGGGGATGAGGGTATTCGGGCTTCAACTTTAACCGCCTAGGATGAAATCTACGGTAACAGGCAAGTGTTTCACCACTATCGATCTGGAAATGGATTAACGTAAAACAACCCCAAAAGCGGCCACCCCCCGAGGGCTATTTCGAGATGGGGCATCCCGCGAACGCGGTATTGCGCTGTTGCTTGTCAACCCGTAGCCTGTATTGCATTGCATTCGTGCGTCCGACTTGGCGCGTACCAGCTACGCGTTCCAACCCGCGAAGCAAGCACACCTGAAGTGCCGCGCGCAGGTGGAGTGTTTTTTTGCCGTGGTGCCCGATGGATAACCCCCACGTAAAGGAGTTATGGCTATGCTTCCCAAAAACAAATGGCTCGGCATCTCACTCGGTGTTGCAGCGGCAGTTGCGCTAGCGACCAGCGCTGTGGTGATGTCAGCCGATCATGCGGAATCACCCGGCGCTGATGCAGATCCTGCGGCTGATCTTGCGGACGTGTTTATCTTTCCCTCACCTGAGTCTTCTACTAGGACGGTTGCGGCGATTACGTTCGGCGGTCGCTCTGCACCCCGCTCGCGCATCGATGGCGCGCTCTACTGTGACCCAAATGTGCTCTATACCCTCCACATTGACCGCGCGGATGCGGCCGGCAATTTTGATAACGTGCCTGATGTGGAAGTATTCGCGCGCTTCGGCACGGATAACGCCAATAAGTGCGGCCTGCAACTCGAAAACGTGCCCGGTGCCGGGGGTACATTCTCCGGTGCAGCCGATGCGGTATTCACCTCCACCAGCGGCCTGAAGGGGTTTGCAGGCTTGCGCAACGATCCGTTCTTCTTCGATGCGGAGGGCTATGCCGCATTGATTGCATCGTTTGCGACAGCGGGGCAAAACGGTGATGTCGTCGGCGCGTTCCGGTTGGGTGGTACACAGGCGCGACGTGATTCATTTGCGTTTCGCAATGTCTCGGCCATCGTCTTCGAAATGAGCAATGACGCATTGGCACCATTGGTCGGGGGCGCTCGACCCAAGGTTCGAGTCTGGGCCACCACTGGCCGGCAGGCGGGGTAATCTCATGAAAAACCAACTCTCAACCCTTGCTCTATCGGTCGTCGTGGCTGTCCTTGCTGGCGGATGTTCGTCCAATCAGGAAGACAAATCGTTTAAGTTTTCCGCGTCTACCAAAGATCGCTACGTACGCGTGGATCGTACCGGCGAGCCCGCCATTGCGACCGCGCTATTGTCGCGTGACCCCGCCCTCCAGCCGACCAACGCAGCGGGCGCGCCGCTCAATCCGGGCACCGTCGCCAATACCTTTAACGACCAGCGCGACGCGCTTAATCGCGGTGATCCGGCCAACGATGCGCGTGATTTCGCCGGTTTGCTCACGGTGGGACCGCAGTCGAATTCACTGCGCAACATCCACTACAAGATCGGGCCGGCATTACGCGCACTCGGTCTCACGCCGTGCTCAACCGAGACCGCGTCGCCGCCGAGCAGCAATGCGCAGGTCGATATTTCCACCTGCGTTGCGCAAGCGGCACCTGCGATCCTGCCCGATGTCATCACCTTTGACCTCAACACGGCGGCGGGGTGGCCGAATGGGCGCGGCTTTGATGATCCAGTGGTAGATCGTTTGTTGGCGGCGGCCTTGCTGCGAATCTCGGGTACCGCACCGCCGCACAACATCAACACGCTGGTCGGTGTGATCAACCCAACGCGTGATGAAACAGGTACGCCACTGCCACCGGTATTTCCGCACCTACGGCCGGCGCATCCTTGAGTGTAGTTTTACGCAAACTCAGTCTACGTACACTCAGTCTAGGCAGACTCAGCCAGTGGCTGAGTCTGCCGATTCTTTGCTTGTTTCTTTGCTTGTTCCTCAGCTTAGTCCTCAGTCTCCTCGCTGGCTGTGACCTCGGCGCGAACTCGGCTGCGCCAGCAGCCCCGGCGATGGTGCCAAGCTATGCCACCAGCGTACAAAAACTTGACGCCGCCATCAGCCACGGCAGCAATGTCGCCGCTAGACAGGACGGCAACACGCTGGTACCACTCGAAATCATCTCGCTGCATCAGGAACGCGCGCGCCTCACCGGCGACTACAACGACTATGCGCAAGCAGAAGCACTACTCGCGGCACAAACCAATGTCGCAAAGCCATCCGGCGCGCTATGCCTCGCTAGCGCGCGTCTGCACTACACCCTGCACCGCCTACCGCAAGCCAGCGCTGCGCTCGACGCTTGCCCTAGCAACGCTGAGGCCACCGAAGTCGCCGCGCTGCGTGGCGACATCGCGATGTATTCGGGGCGCTATCGCGAGGCCGAGGGCATCTACCGCAACCTCGTCAATCAAACCGGCATCACGCCGCATTACATTCGCTTGGCGTTGCTCAAAAATCGCACCGGTGCTCCCGCCGAGGCTGCTGCACTGCTGGAAGCCGCCGAGAAGCGCTACCACGGCGGCTCGCCAGTGATGCTCGCTTGGCTCAAGCTGCAACGCGGACTCATCGCACTGGATCGCGGACGCCTCGATGAAGCACTCGCCATGTACCGCTTGGGGACGGATCAGCTCGGTGGTTGGTGGTTACTCGATGAACACATCGCCGAGACGCTATTGCTCAACGGCAAAACGGCGGACGCCAAGCTGCTCTACCAAAGCGTGATCGCGCGCACGCAGTCGCCGGAATTTATGGATGCGTTGGCGAACATGGACCGTGATGCAGGCAATACTGATACGGCAAACAAATTGCATCTGCAAGCGAGGACAATCTATGAGCAACGCCTCACGCAATTTCCGGAAGCCGCCGCCGGTCACGCGCTAGATCACTTCCTGCGTGATGCTAACGAAGTGCCACGCGCGCTTGCGCTCGCGCAGAAAAATTTTGCCACGCGCCCGTTTGGCGAAGCTGCCATCGCGTTGGCAAAAGCATGGATTCATGCTGGACAACCCGCGCGTGCCGCAACCCTGCTGGAGACGCAACTAACCGCTGGCTGGGACACCGCCGAAACCTATTGGGTACTGGCCGAAGCGCGCCAAATGACCGGCAAGACGGCACTAGCTGCGCAAGCGAAAACTGAGGCGCTCAACAGAAATCCGCGCAGCGAAAAAATGTACAGTTTCGCGTTGGGGTAGGGGTGGAGAGCCGCATGGATGCTGGGGTTTGAGCCAAAGGGCGATCCGGTACCTACGCCAGATTAAATCTTACTTCGAACCGTACGCCACCACCACCGGCAAGGTTCATTGCACTCGCCTCACCATCATGAAACTCTGCCACCAACTGCACGATGAATAACCCCAAACCGAGATGTCCATCTTGCACATTTGCGGCATCGCGGCTCGATACCATCGAGGTGAACAGCTGCGATAACGTTGCGTCTGGAATCGTGCGTCCCTGATTTTGTACTGACAGTTGCGCGTGCTTTCCTTGTGTTAAAACACTCACCACGATTGGTGTGCCTAGCGTGGCAAAGTCATTTGCGTTCTGCACCAGTTTGTCGAGCAATTGTGCGATGGCGTCGGGCACGCCGTGGATCGTCGCGGTGGTGCCGTGAAATGTAAAATCACGCGCCGCATACGCGAGCCGATAGCCCTCCACACAGCCAGCGGCAACGGCCTGTAGGTCAAATTGTTCTTTCTCCGCCCCCTGCAAGAACTGCTCAAGCTGCGAGGCTTCCGACATTCTTGAGATGAGCGACGAGAGGCGTTTGATGCCTTCCTCAGCGCGTGCGATGTAGACGCGGTCTGGCGCGGCGATGTCAGCGTGGCTAAGATTGTCGAGCGACGAGCGCACCACGGCGACCGGCGTGCGCAACTCATGCGCGAGGCGCGAGGCCATTTGTTCGAGGTAGCTGTTGTAGCGTTTCAAGCGGCCAAGAATATCTTCGAGGGTGGTCGCGAGCGCGCCGATTTCATCGCGCGAGTCGGCTCCCGAAATTGCGCCCATGATGCGGCCTTGATTGTCGATAGCGCGTTCTGCTTCTGCCTGCAAGCGCCGCACACGAAACGCGAGTCGCCATGCGAATGTCATCAACACCACGAAGCCGACGATGAACACCACCAAGGTCATCGCCAGCAACGCTTCGAGTGCCGCGAGCTGAATCGCGCGTGTGCTTTGATCGGATTCTTCGATCACCACCGCGCCGACGATGTCATCGTCTTGCCACACCGGCTGTGCAGCCGATTGCACGCTGCCGCTGCTGTTGCGTGCCTCACGGGTGACGATAGAACTCTGCCCGGCGAGGGCGCGATCAATTTGTGTGAGCACGCTACGTTTTACTTCGTCGGCATCTTCAATGAGCGGTCCATCGCGCACTTTGATGAATCCTGAAAGTAACGGGTGCGTGACGCTCTGGTAGGTCGATTGCAGACGCGCCTTCACCTCAGCTTTCACGTCCGGCTTGGCGGGTGTAGCAGCAGCCGAGGTGGTGCCGTTCAAATTTCCTTCCAACCCGCGCACCACCATATGCGAATCCACGACCCAGATTCGCGATGCATCCTTCACCCCCACCGCCAGCAAACGTTCGATGGTTTCAGAAGGCCGATAGCTGTCGCCCAGCGCGCGCAATAATTCAAGATCACGGTTGCCAAATGTGCTCAGCAGACGACGGCGCTCGATCTCGTCAGCGGTTTCATCGCGAGTCTGATTGCCGAGCAGATCAGGCCGATTCGATAACGACGCAGAAAGAAACCGTGCCGCACTGAGCAATACCTGCTGCTGCCCGTCACCGAGAAAGCCTTCCATCTCTTTCACAAAGCGAAAGCCGATCAGCGGGATCAGCAGCAACACCAACGAGACCAGCAACAGCTTGGCGCGGATGCTGGAGAGGAAATTGGGCAAGCGCAAAATCGTTAAGCCTTCCAGCGATAGCCCATGCCGTACACCGTTTCAATTTCATCGAATGCCGCATCGACGACCTGAAATTTTTTGCGCATGCGCTTCATGTGCGAGGTGATGGTGTTTTCATCGACCACTAGCTCAGCCTCGCGCATCAACTGATCGCGGTTTTTTACGTGGCCGGGAAATTTCACCAGCGCGTGAATCATCCAGAATTCGGTCACCGTCAGCACGACGTCTTTGGTTTTCCACGCGATTGACAGGCGATTGATGTCGAGCGACAAATCGCCGCGATGCAACACGTCTTCCGCGCGCGTCGGCTGGCGCAACGCTTCCATGCGGCGGAATAAGGCGGCGATGCGCGCCAGCAAATGCGGCATGCTCACATCCTTGGTCACGTAATCATCGGCACCGAGCCGCAGGCCAGAAACGATGTCGATGTCGCTGTCACGTGCCGACAAAAAAATGATCGGCAGTGAGGCCGACAACGCGCGCAATTCACGGCACAAGGTAAAGCCACCATCGGCTTCGTCACCTAAACCAATGTCGATCACGGCGAGGTCGGGCATGCGGATACGCAGCGCGGCGATGGCTTCCGGGCGTGAGGCGAAGGCGGCAATTTCATAGCCGCTGCGGGCGAGCGCGTCAGAATAATTTTGCCGGATGAGTGCATCGTCTTCGACGATGGCGATACGTTTTTGCATGGCGTGGCCTCATGAATTCGTGTTGGGGACGACTATACCGGAACGACCTGCGCGCTCTCGATGGCGGAACGTATTGCCCGATTGTTGTCACCTTTGATCGCAATTTCGCCACGCCTTGTGCCATGAAGCCGCCCGAATTGCGGCGCTCAATAGCATCACTGCATCACAACCACCAACTCAGGAGCGCAAGATGAACCAAACGTCCAAAGCCAACGCCGCCAAATTTGCCGCCGGTGATTTTTTGAAAATGTTCGCCGCCGCCATCGGCTCGGGTATCGCGGTAAGCCTTGCCGCCGCCGCCATTGCGCTGGCGCTATCGGGCAGCGCGCAAGCGAGTGAGCGCGCAGCGTTGGCAGCTGACGCTGTTGTGGCTGACCTGAAATCGGTCGCAGCACCAGGCGGCCTCTACATCGGCGGCGCGTGCGACCGCGACCCGGTCGATGTGCTGGAGCGCGATTGGCAAATTCGCATAGACGGCGACACCGCCGAGGTTCGCGTCATGCAGTCGTTTTTGATGCCGGACGAGGGCGAGGGCTTGGGCAATATCTCGGCGTTTTTCGAAGCGACGTTGCCACGCGGCGCGCAATTGAAATCCCTCAAGGCGCATGCGGGCAATACGATCCGCAGTGGCGAATTGGTGAGGCTCAACAAGGTGACCAGTTTCAATCGCGCGCAACTCAGCGCGATTGAAAAACGCAATGGGCTGTTGATGTGGAACGACGAGGGTGCAGTACAGACCGATCAAATCACCAACATCGCGCCAGGCGAATCGGTGGTCGTTGAATACACCTACACGATCAACGTCGCCAATGGACAATCAAATGCGCTCGATCTTGCGCTAACCGAAACGCAGCACGACGCCTTCGACAGCAACCGCAACGCCCGCCCTGTGACCGCCGCTGCACACGTGTGGGTCAAGTGGATCGGTGCCAAACCCCAGTATCTAAGTGGGTTTCCAGATGATTCCGTGATTGAGAAAACCATCAACGGCGCGACTGGGCTGTCGTGGTCATCGCTTGATTTATCAGCGGGCAAGAAATTCAGTCTCGCGTGGATTGGCCGCAACACCACGGTCGCCGCGCGCTAATCCAAAACAACTGAACTTGGAGCCGGACGTTTGCGTGGCGGTCGCGCCATCCCTCGCAAGCCGCGCAAACGTCCTCTGGGCCATCAGTAGCGTTTTAGGGAAGGTCTGATTAAGTTCAGTTCTAAGCCAGAGTAGGCGCGCGCAGAAAAATTTCGACGCCGCATATGATTGATATGTAAGGAGAAATTTTTCT
>JAYTVA010000014.1:0-8437 GCA_043744255.1 Burkholderiales bacterium
AAGGTGCGTTGCCTGCGCTACCGCACGAGGAGCACAACGTAGCAGATGCCCCAATATCGCCGCAAGATGAATGCAATGCACTTAATCAGACCTTCCCTAAGCAACAGCCCATCTACGCGTGCCGCGTCTTGCAGCAGTGCGATCACCTCGGCTTCGCGTGAGGACTCTCGCGATACATCCAGCAACCAATCGTTGTACGCGGCCAGCGTACACAAATCGCGCGGATCGGCGGCGAGCGCCGCACGAAAATGCTGCTCGGTATTCGGTGCCGCACGCCGGTGCGCGATCTCGCCCAGGAGTGATTCAAGCCACGCGCGCGCTTCGCGTGGGTCACGCGCGATGGCCTGATCGAGATCGATCAACGCGCGCGCGAAATCATGATTGTTCTGCCGAATTTTTGCACGCAGCAGCACCAGCACGTCCGTTGGGGGCTCCGCATCCTTCCACCACGGTGCCAGTGCCGCCTCTGCGTAGCCCAGAAAGCGCGGATCGCCCTCGCTGCGCGCAGCTTGGTAGTACGCGTTGGCCAGCGCGGTTGCGGCCACGATGTCTGTCGGCATGGCGGCGGCGCGCTCGCGCAGCATACAGAGATAGCGAAACTGTGGCGTGTTTCGCGCAGGCAAGCGCTCCAGAATTAGTGCATCGTCAGCGGGCACAAACGGGGTTGCGGCGGCGGGCGCACAGGTTGCCAGCGCCAACGCACCGGCAAGTGCAGAGCGCAAAATGAAGTGCGGAAGATTCATGTGCGATATGCGGCAAGCCGACGCTGTGCCGCTATCTCATACGACCCTCTCACGCGCAGACAGCGTGAGAGGGTCGTCGGGCGAGCGCAGTTTCATCAATGAAATCCAGCATCCACGAACGCCGGAGCACCAACCATCCTCAAGGAATCGGAATATCCGGCACCGTCGGCACGTTGACGCCGCCGTGCCCCTGCAGCAAGCCCTGATGCGCCGGTGCCAGGAACGGGAAGCGGTCGAGGAAATTTTTGTCGTTCACCTCCGTGCCTTTGGCGAGTTCCGCCGCAGCGTTACCGGCGACAATCAGACTAATCAACACCGTGTTCACGTTCACCTGATGACGATTTGGCGCAGTGCCGCCGCCGAGCCGTCGACCGTTGGGAAAGCTTGAATCAATGGCGGCATCGAGCGTGATGACGTCACCGACCGAACCGTCCGCGACGGGGATTGGCCGATTCAGGGTGATGGCTTTGATGATGTCGAGGCGTGGCCCTTTGAACGTGGCAACTATCGCCGCCGGTACCCCCAAGGCCCGGTAGATGCCGAGCGCGTCAGCGTCGCGCACCAGCACCGGAAACAGGATGTCGCGGCCAAAGTTGGTGACGTCCTTCATCGGGCTGCTGCGCAGGTAGAGGGTCTGCCGCTGCGTTCCTACCAGACCGGCGTTGAATAGCGGCAGTGCGTTTCTGCCCACCTGAACGTATGGGCCGGATCCGCGCAGTCCGGTGATGATGTTGTTGGCATCGACGGTCTGCGTTTTTTTGTCGGCTGATGCTTGCATGGATTCGCAACAGACTATCGGTCGAACTCTCGTCGGGTACACCGTGGTGCGGAATGCCGTTCGGGAAGAGCTCCGCAATCGGTACCTCAAGGGCGATAGAGAAAATATTGAAGCCGGTAAATACATCTTTGCCGGGCGGGCGACGGGCACCGGGAATGCCGCCGAGGTCGTCCCGATTCAGGTTAACGAGGTCGAAAATTCCGTTCTCGTCGAGCTGGTAGGGATCGTCGAACTGGCCGGCGATGACGCGACCGCCACCAGCGAGTGTGTGGATGAATCTATCGACAAACGTCTGATCGTAGAGTCCCTATTCGCGGCTCGCCGGATTGCCGGAGTCGTTAACCTGGAAAGCGCCGAGGCCATAAACCAGCCGGTCAGTTTGCGGCCCGTGATTATTGGGCAGTACGCGAAGATCGCGGCCAAGGACAGTGGTCACCTTGCCACCGTCGTCGTCATCGTCATCGTCTTCGTTTCGGTTGGCGTCTGGGGATACGATGCGCGTAACCATCATCGTCTCGGTGCCGCCGGTGAGCTGCCAGCGCAGCTCATTGCCGCCACCTACGCCGTCGGTGGGACTCGGTGGCGCTGCAGGTCTCCGAACGGAGTACAAACCACCGAGCAGGGTTTTGCTACGGCCTGGCCTGGCCTGTAGTGTGCTCGGGAGGGTTCGGGCTGCACGCGATGCATGGCGTGTGTAAAGGTCACGCAGAGCCAGTATTGGCGCGCGTTTCGGAGAATTTTGCGACGTTTGCTGAGCTGGGAAGCTACTGCGGCTACGCCTCCACCAAGCCCTTCTTCTTCAGCATCGCATCCACCGTCGGTTGCCGCCCCCGGAATGACTCATACGCTTTCATCGGCGCGATGGTGTTGCCGCTCGAATACACGTACTTCAGCAAGCGCGCGGCCACGGCTTGGTCGAACGGATTGCCCGCCTCAACGAACGCGCCATAGCCATCAGCATCGAGCACCTCCGCCCACAGGTATACGTAATATCCCGCAGCGTAAGCAGAGCCCCCGAACAGGTGATTGAAATGCGGCAGGCGGTGGCGCATACGGATTTCGCTGGGCATGCCGATGTTCTTGAGCGCGGCGTTTTCGAACGCAGTGATGTCGAGCGCATCCACATCGGTTGCGCTGTGCAGCGCCATATCGACCAAGGCTGAGGCAACAAATTCCACGGTCTCAAAGCCCTGATTGAATTTACGCGCGGCTTGCAAACGCGCCAGCATGTCGTCGCTGATCGGCTCATTGGTGTCAATGTGGCGCGCATGCTGTTTTAGCACTTGCGGCTCGCTCACCCAATGTTCCAGCAATTGCGAGGGTAGCTCGACAAAATCACGTAGCACGCTGGTGCCACCGAGCCGCTCGTAGGTGACGTTGGAAAGCAAGCCGTGCAGACCGTGGCCAAATTCGTGGAAGAGTGTGCGTGCATCGTCGAAACTCAACAGCGTCGGCTCACCCGGCGCGCCCTTGGTGAAATTATTGTTGTTGACGACGATCGGAATGGTGCCACCGTCGATGCCGCTTTGTGCACGGAATTCACTCATCCATGCGCCGCCACGCTTGGTGGTGCGGGCGAAATTGTCGTGCAGGAAAATGCCGGTGAGTTTGTTGTCGGTGTTGCGCACTTCATAGACGTTTACGTCCGGGTGATAGCCCTTGATGTCGGGCTTCAGCACCATGGTGATGCCGAATAATTTATGCGCGCAATCGAACAACGCTTCGACCATGCGATCCAATGAGAAGTAGGGCTTGAGCAAGGTCTCGTCAAAATCATAGCGCGCCTGACGCACTTTTTCTGCGTAATAGCGCCAATCCCATGGCGCAATTTTGATCGCGTGACCGCACGAACTTGCCATCGCCTGCAAGGCGTCACGCTCCTGCAAAGCCTTTGGCAGCGCGCGATTCCAGACATTGGTCAGTAAATCGTTGACCGCTGTGGGTGTCTCCGCCATGTTATCGGCCACCGCATAATCCGCGTAACTGGCATATCCCTGCAGTGCGGCCTGCGCCTTGCGCAAATTGATAATGCGCGCGGCGATGGGGCGGTTATCTTGCGCGCCGTCGTGCTCGCCGCGACCCACCCACGCGCTGTACGCCGTTTCCCGTAGATCGCGCCGATCTGAAAACGTCAGAAACGGTGTGATCAGCGAACGTGACAGCGTGATGACATGGCCATCCGCGATGCCACGCTCGACGGCAGCCTGCTTGGCTCCGGCACGGACAAACGCAGGCAAGCCCACGAGATCGGCTTCAGATTTCAGCACCAGCTGAAAAGCGGCCTCATCGGCCAACACGTTCTGCGCAAACTGGGTGGTGAGAGTGGCGAGTTCTTTCATGATCTCGCCGTAGCGCGTCTGCTGCACCGCATTGAGCTTGGCACCTGCACGCACGAAGTCGGTGTGAATGCGCTCAATCAAGCGCAACTGTTCAGGGGTGAGGGTCAGCGAGTGACGTTTGGTATAGATGTCGTCGATCCGCGCAAACAATCTGGCGTGCATGTAAATGGCGTTGCTGTGCGCCGCCAGCGGGGCGGCCATTTCGCGCTCCACCGCCTGCAGTTCGGGCGAGGTGTTTGACGCGGCGAGATTGTTAAATAACAGCCGCACGCGATCCAGCAAACGACCGCTGCAATCGAACGCCAACACGGTATTGCCAAAGCTTGGCGCGGCCGTATTGTCGGCAATCGCGTCGAGTTCATCGCGATGCGATTTAAGCGCAACCGTAAATGCCGGTGAAAAATCGCTGGCCACGCAGGCGGCAAATGGTGGCAACCCGTAGGCTGTATCCCAAGGTTGCAGTAGCGGATTTTTATTGTTTGCGGGAGCATTCATGGCAAGCTTTCATTGACGGCGGTGAATAGATCAATGGTAGCAGGACGGTATACTTCGCACTCAAAATTTAAAGTAAAAAGCGTTGCACCCACGCTCATGAACCACCTCCAGACCCTCGCTGACCTGAAAGCCCGTACGGACTTTGCGCCCTTAGGCGACCCCGTCGGCAATCTCACGCTCGGGCGCGGGCGCTGGCGTGGCGCGCCGGTGCACATCGCGATCATCGAAAACCGCATTGCCTCTGGCTCGCTCGGCGTGAAGGAATGCGAAAAACTGGCGAGCTTATTTCGCATCGTGGCGACACAAAAAACGCCGCTGGTGATGTTCATCGATTCAGCAGGCGCGCGGGTTTCGGAAGGATTGCCGGCACTCGGTGCGTTCCGGTTGATGTACCGCGCGGCGCTGGACATGGCGTTGTCGGGCGCACCGTTTACTGCGCTACTCGGCGCGAATTGCTACGGCGGTGCCAGCATGTTGGCCGCCCTCGCGCGCGAACGCGTGTTTTCGGACAACACGCAACTCGCGATGTCGGGTCCGTCGATCCTCGCGCAAGCGGCGGGCACCTCGGCGCTCGATGAAATGTTCCGTGCGATTGCCGAAGCGGCGATTGGAGCGAATGCGCGCGCCAAGCTTGCATCGAACAATGCGCGTGAGTGGTCGGGCGCAGCGTTGGCGGCGGACGAGACGGCCATCGGCACGGCCTATGTTGCACATCAAGTGCTTGCGGCACGGCTCGCGACGGGCGGTAAGCGCCTCGGCGATGAACAGGCAACGCCGGTGTCGCGCAACGATTTCGCGGCGCTATTTGCTGACGGCTACGAGGCACGCGAACACAGTGGCGAAGGCGTGGTGTTTGGTCTTGCGGGCGGCAGCGAGATTGCGTTACTCGGTTTGGTTGATCGCAAGCCGTTGACCGCCGCGCGCGCATGGCTGTTCGCAGATCGGGTGTGGGTGTTGGCAAATGCCAAGAGCCCGCCGAAACGTCTGGTGATCGTGGTTGATTGCGAAGCGCATGCTACGGCCATCGACGATGAAAAAGTGATGTTGTCTTCGTTCATCGCTGATCTGGCGGTGGCGCTGGCGGCGCTTGCGAAGCGCGGCACATTTATTGAAACGACGGTGCTTGGGATATTGGGCGGCGGCGTGTACGTGGCGCTCGCGGCGGCATCGGCTAACATCAATTTACTGCATGGCGCGCACATTCAGTTGTTGCCTGGTCGCGCGATTGCCAGCATTCTTGGTGGTGATGGTGAGGCGTCAAAATACGAAGTAGCGGATTATCAAAAAGCACAGGTCGCGGAGAACGAGTTGCGCGTTGGATTTTTGCGAGAATAGAAGAAATGAAAAACGAAAACTTATACGCACTGTTTGCCGAACGCTTTCCTGACGACAAATCGCGCGTCGTGATCGAGACTGAAGCGGGCCGCGAAATCACGTTTGCCGAATTGGAAAGCACCGTTGCGCAATATGCCGGAATGATTCGCACACTCGGTGTGGCACCGGGTGAACGGGTCGCCGTGCAAGTCGAAAAATCGCCCGAAGCGCTGATGCTCTATCTCGCCTGCCTGCGCGCGGGCGTGATTTATTTGCCGCTCAACAGCGCCTACCGGGAAGGCGAGATTGCCTATTTCTTGGGCGATGCGACCCCGAAGATTTTTGTCCATGCCGCGAAGGATGAAAGT
This sequence comes from Burkholderiales bacterium, assembly GCA_043744255.1. Classification (GTDB taxonomy): domain Bacteria; phylum Pseudomonadota; class Gammaproteobacteria; order Burkholderiales; family Usitatibacteraceae; genus UKL13-2. The sequence continues at coordinate 6,038 of JAYTVA010000014.1, forward strand.
TGGGTCGCGCCGATTTGCGCGCGACTCAATATTGCGCATCGCTTCACGCTTGATCCGAGCGAGGCCGAGCAAGGCGGGGCGGCTTGGGGCAAAAACGCCGCGAACTGCCCGCCAATGCTGGATATTGTTTGGCGAAGTGCCAGTGACCTTGCCGCGATTTTGTACACCTCGGGCACGACCGGTCGCAGCAAGGGCGCGATGATTTCGCATCGCAATCTGGTGTCGAACGCGCTCACCTTGCACGCGCATTGGGGCTTTGCTGCCGACGATGTGTTGCTGCACGCGCTACCGTTGTTTCATGTCCATGGCCTATTCGTTGCGATGCACACGGCACTGCTCAATGCCAAACACGGCGGGCGGATTTTGTTCCACACAAAATTTGATGCCAAGGCAGCGATTGCCGCGCTGCCGCGCGCCACCGTGTTCATGGGCGTGCCCACGATGTATACGCGTCTCTTGAGCGAGCCCACATTCACGGCGGCGACCTGCACCAACGTGCGTTTGTTTGTATCCGGCTCCGCGCCGCTGCTCGCGGAAACGTTTGCCGAATTTCGCGAACGCACCGGCCACACAATTTTGGAACGCTACGGCATGACCGAAACCGGCATGATTACCTCCAACCCATTGCATGGCGCACGCAAGGGCGGCACCGTCGGGTTGCCTTTGCCCGGCGTGACCGTACGGATATTGAACGATGATTTCAAAGCCGCGACCGGTGTTGAGATTGGCCACATTCAAGTGCAAGGCGACAACGTGCTACCCGGCTACTGGCAGATGCCGGAAAAAAACAAAGAAGAATTCACTGCCGATGGCTTCTTCAAAACCGGCGACATGGGATTTTTTGACGCCGATGGATATGTGAATATTGTTGGCCGCTCCAAAGACCTCGTGATCTCGGGCGGTTTCAATGTCTACCCAAAAGAAATTGAGTTGCTGATTGACGAGCTGCCCGGCGTTGCTGAGAGCGCGGTGGTCGGTGTGCCCCACCCAGATTTCGGTGAAGTGGTCGTTGCAGTGGTGGTGATGAAAGCCGCAAACGGCAATACTGGCGCGGGGTTTGAGACCAGTGCGATTGCCGCACTGAAATCAACACTCGCCAATTTCAAGGTGCCAAAACGCGTCTTTGTGGTGGACGATTTACCGCGCAACGCGATGGGAAAAGTACAAAAAAACGAACTTCGAAAACGCTACGAACACACCTTCAAATAGGTGTTGCGATCTCGTCATCCCGAATTGTGAACTTTGCGTTACTTCATGGGTTACCCCATTGTAGAAATGCAATTTTTCGCGCAAGCTAAACGTCTGTTGATTTGTAATCTCACTTTTCTACAGGAGCTCGCCATGATCGTCTTCAGCCTGTCCTGCACCGAAAAACACGCCTTCGACGGATGGTTCCGTTCATCCGATGACTTCGATTCGCAGCGCCGCATGGGGCTCGTCGAATGCCCCGTCTGCGGTGATGCAGACATCGCCAAGCAACTCTCCGCACCGCGCATCAACTCGGGCGCGTCCGCACATCGCGCCGAGACCCCCGCCAGCGCCCAGCCCGTTCCCGCCGCCACCATGGTGCCCGGCCTGCAACAACACATGCTGCGCGAGTTCAAACAATTCGTCGTCGCCAATACCGAAAACGTCGGCAGCGCGTTCGCCGAAACCGCGCGGCGTATGCATTACGGCGAAGAAAGCCACCGCAGCATTCGCGGCCGCGTCTCGGCCGACGAAGCGCGCGTGCTGCATGACGAAGGCATCGACACCATGGCGCTACCGCCGGGGGTGATGATGGATGAGGGCTTGCAGTAACGCGTTTGTAGCGACCCGAGCATTCGTTCGCGTCATCGGTAAAATGACTTCTCAAGATCATCTCAAGGAAGTCAGATGCGAATTGTCTCGTTTCTCTGCGCGTTAGCGCGTAGGTTGGGCAAACAGCTTCTTCGTTTGCCCAACACTGATGGAAACGCGATCACCGATGTTGGGCAGATGAAACTTAGCCAACCTACGGGCTATAGCGGCAATCACGAATCAGCTCGCGTAACTTGCCAAGTCGGCGAACCGACTGCGATAGTGGCGTGCGTGGTTTTACGATATTTTTATACCTGTAAATAGAACCGGTAAAATTGACGAAACACCAGTATTTAAGCGGCTCTCGGAAGGTTTTTATGTCGGATGTATACCGCAGTGCCAAGATGTATCCGCAGCTTCTGCGGGATACATTACGTTGAACTAAACCGCTGACGCGGTGGTTGGCGCGCATCGGCCGCCTCCGCTTTTTTGTGTGCGCGGTGACTTGCATAAAGCCAGTCTCAGGTGAACCCTTGCAGACGGGGAATGTTCCCCATTTGCAAGGAGAAACATCATGACCGAACTCCGTCAGCGCATGATTGACGCCATGCTGGTACGCGG
>JAYTVA010000015.1:0-32249 GCA_043744255.1 Burkholderiales bacterium
CCCACCGCCGCTCGCTGGCGCTGTCATTGCGCGACTATCAAGAGCAGCACGCCGACCGCAACGAGGCGATGGCAGCAGCCTATCGTTCTGGTGCGTATAAGATGGCTGAGATCGCAAATTTCTTTGGCGTGCATTACATGACGGTGAGTAGAGCAGTTCGCGCGCGGGAGGAGTTAGTTTGAGGAATGTTGGAATGTTAGAACTGACCCCGTGTTGCTGTGTTGCTGTGTTGCTGCGTTAGTTTGAGGAATGTTGGAATGTTAGAACTGACCCCGTGTTGGGCCGCGTCTTTCCGACTAGCGACGAAAGCGCTGGCGCGACCACGCTGGTCTTACACCGCCCCAGTCTTCCGCAACAAAGCCGCAACACTTTCCGCAATGGCGCGATACCCTGCCGCATTCGGGTGCACCAAATCTGATTTCAACGCGTTGTCGGTGAGGATTTTTTTCAGCACTTTCTCTTCCATCGGCAGCGCGAATTCTTTCGCGATCTCAGCGTAAAAGTCAGGTGGTGTTACAGAGAACCCTGGCTTGGGCGTGGCGATCAAAACCACCGCGATGTTTTTGTCGCGCGCTAATTTCACCATGGCGCGTACGTTTGCGGCGGTCGCCGCGTCACTTTGCTTGCGTAAAAAATCGTTGCCGCCGTGGCACAGAATCAGTAGTGCTGGCTGGTGCTCATCAATGACTTGCGGCAATCGCGCCAAGCCATCTGCCGATACTTCTCCCGGCACACCTGCGGCGACCACGTTGCGCGCGATGATGGTGGCGAGCTGCGCGGGATACGATTCGCTGGCGGTGGCACCGGTACCGAAGGTGAGGCTATCGCCAAACGCGAGCACGGTGGCGCGGTTCGCCAGCGGTGAAAGGGCGGGGGGTTTGTTGCACGCTGCAACGAACGTCAGAGAGACGGCGAGCACCAACACGGCACGCAACGCGCGCCACACACTGCATTGAATAAACCGATGAAGATGCCCGCCGATATTGGACTTTGAGCCCATGGCGCGTTCCGATGCGGCGTTCATTCAACCTCAATCAACATTTCGCTACGACGCAAAAACGGCGGCATGATCGGCGGGTCATAGCGTGCGAATTGTGGTTTGCCCTTTACCGTCAAACCTTGCTTGACCACCCATTGCATCAGCTCGGCCGTTTTCGTTTTCACTTTTTCATCAGTGCTAAAACCAGAAAACCGAATCGTCGCCATGCGTTGGCCGGCCACTTCACGTAACAGCACTTTGGGGTTGGTTGGCTTGGGTAACGACTGTAGGTTGTATTGTTGCGGCATCACAAAGTGAACGCGAAACCAGCCGTCGGGTTTTGCTTCCACGGTGACCGGCGCGGTCATCGAAATTTTCTCGCCCGTATTTTTCTCAGAATTTTCGCCGGGCTTTTCACTGACCGCTTCGATCGTCACGGGTGCTGTCATGGCAATTTTTTCGCTCCCATTTGCCTTCGTGTTGCCGCCAAAAATATAGCCCGCGATGGCGCGAAATCCGGCGTTGCTGGCCTCGTCTAAATTTCCCTGCACGAAGGTCTCGGCGACGATGAAGCCGCGATATTGGCGCAGCTCAAATTCATCTTCTTTTTTCACCACCTCGAACGGTGGCTCTTCGAGCGCGAATGACACTAGTGGCACCTGCATGAGGAGCACCAGCAGCGCCAAGCGCATTAATTCACGGGGTATCGAGATTGTTTTCATGTTGTGCCTATGCTGTCTTTGGAAACGGGGTTGCGGTCGGCAAGGGATTACACCAATGAATCGCTGGCGCAATTGCGCGACAATGCTGACTTACGAATTGCGAGAAAAATATCATGACACACGCCGCCCTCGTTGGCTGGGGAAAATGTCTCCCGCCCGCTGTTCTCACTAACGCTGATCTCGCCACGTTCTTGCCGACAGACGACGCGTGGATCACTTCCCGCACCGGCATGAAAGAGCGTCGCGTCTCGCACGTCTCCGGCCTCACGCTCGCGCACGTTGCGGCTGTGCGCGCGCTCGCGTGTGCGGGGATGGAAGCGAGTGAGCTTGATCTGATTCTCTACGGCAGTTGCTCGTTTGATGAGCATGTGCCCAATTGTGCGTCGGGCATTCAAGTCAAACTCGGCGCAAAAAACGCCGCCGCGATGGACATCAATACGGCCTGCACCAGTTTTTTGTACGGGCTATCAACAGCCAACGCGATGATTAAATCAGGGGCCGCGAAAAACGTGCTTGTGATCGGTGTGGAAGTCATTTCGCAATTCATGGATTGGCACAACCGCAATGTGTCGGTGCTGTTTGGTGATGGCGCTGCTGCGTTCGTGCTCAGTGCGACCGAAAATGTAGAGGGCGTGATCGCCGAGAAGTTGCAATGTTTCGCCGACGCGCGCCACACGCTGCGGGTGCGCGGCAAGGGCACGATCTACGCCAACCAAGCGATGCCCTACGGCGACACCATGTGGGATTTCGACGGGCAAGAAATCTTCAAGAAAGCGGTGACCGGCATGGGGGATGCGAGCCTCGCCGTCATGGCGAAAGCGGGCGTCACGATGGATGACATCGGCGTGATCGTCCCGCACCAAGCAAATTTGCGCATCATCGAAGCCGTCGCCAAACGCGCGGGCGCGCCGATGGAAAAAGTATTTTTGACCGTGCACAAGTACGGCAACATGAGCGCCGCCACCGCGCCCGTCGCGCTATGCGAAGCAATCGAAGAAGGCCGCGTCGCGCCCCACTCGCTGGTGCTGATCCCAGCCTTTGGTGCTGGACTCACGCTGAGTACGCATTTGATTCGCTGGGGCGAGCGCGTCACGCCGATTGGTGTGAGTGATATTGAATTGCCGCCCTGCGAAAAATCTGCACTAGAAATGGTGCAAGCGTTGATGCGATTCAAAGAACCGCATGGGCGCTCGGATGCGAAGCTGAATAGTCCGAGGTTTATTGAGGTGGTGGAGTAGGGTTACTTCGTTGGTCTTTCTCTGCCTTACCATCGCTGCTAAATCCCCCGGTTCTTCTTAGCGCTAACGCTGCGGAGCATCCGCCCCCTTTTGTAAAGGGGGAAGCGTGATCGCGGTACCATGAGTTGCGGTCGCTGGGGGAGAGTGGAGCGAGGGGGCGTTCTGCCGACGCAACTTGCCAAACGCCAATATCCACGGGCGTTTTCAGGCAATCAACGAATAAACGACGCAAAAAAATATCACCGTCATTCCGAGCCGGGGTTGCGAGGAATCTGCTGTTGACGAACGCGGCACCACAACGAAAAACAGATTCCTCGTAAATCCGACTCGGAATGACAGTTTGAAATTTGTGAAGAGGATGTGGGTTGCGGTTGAACGCAGCGAAGCCCAACGTCGGTGATGATTGCGAGGCAAATGTTGGGCAGATGAAACGTGCCCAACCTACGAGCCACAAAGTGCTTCGACTCTTCCGTCGCAAGCGCAGTCAAAAATCCGCCCCCTTTGAAAAAGGGGGCCAATGCTCCGCAGCGCAAACATCAAGAAGAACCGGGGGCGAGCAAAGCGAGGGGGCGTTCTGCGCGGGCAATCCACGAAACGCCAATATCCACGGGGGTTTTCAGGCAATTACCGAATAGACGGCGTAAAAAAATATCACCGTCATTCCGAGCCGGGGTTGCGAGGAATCTGCTGTTTAAGTTTGCGACATCACAACGAAAAACAGATTCCTCGTAAACCCGACTCGCAATGACAGTTTGAAATTTGTGAAGAGGATGTGGGTTGCGGTTGAACGCAGCGAAGCCCAACGTCGGTGATGATTGGGAGGCTGATTTTGGGCAGATGAAACGTGCCCAACCTACGAACTTATCTCCCCTGCAAATTGTAAACGTAGCTGCTAGTAGCATCCAAAACAGCGGCAATCTTGCCGATGACTTCGCGAACATGTCGAACATTAATTGGGTTAATATTTTGAAGGTACGGCTTACCCCCTTTATCGTCAGGGTACCGGAACGCCATTGAGCCCGGATCGACGCTGGAAATTTCACCAACTAGGCGTGAAATTTCTTCGTACTCATCACCCAAGTGATCAGGATGGACTAATTTGAGATCGGCGATGACTTGTTTCCAAAGCGAATTTATATCGTGGTTCTTTGCACTTTCGGGCAAATTCCTAAGAATTTTCAGCTCGCGAGCTAAGTCCTTCAGATGAAGCTCAAGGTACTGTCTGTAGAGAAACATAATCGGGTAGACAAGTCCGTCTATGTTTGACCGTTGGTTACGTTCAGCGTGTTCGGCGAGCAAGTCTGCCGCATCCTTGTGTCCAATCGCGTACTCAGTCCAGCGGTAACGTGTTGGCGATTCAATTTTCGCTTCATTCCACCTGTCTCCCGGGCGTGAAAAAAACGAATCGCCAGTCGTCGGAACTGGTGGCGGTGCAAGCATCCTTGCTATCGCTTCTTCATTCATAAACACTCCGATCTAGCATTCACCAAAAAAATGGTGATGCGGAAATTCGCATCACGGCAACGCCGCCAACACCACCCCCAACCGATCCTTCGTCCCCTCCACCCGCTCCAAATGCGGATGTCGTGCCCCCGCAAAATAACTCACCGCCACCGTCCGATACGCGTCATCGCTTTTAATCAACAACTCAATCGGCTTCTTGTCTTTTTTCGCTGCGGCAATCGCGTTGCTCAATAACTCTTGCTTGTACGCGCGGCCATTGACGGCTAATAGCGTTGCGCCGACGGTGATCTTGGCGTCGAAGGCGGGGCTGCCCCATTCGACGTCGCTGATGGCGTCCATGCGGCCGATGCTGAAGCCTAGCGAGTGGCCGAAGTCGGCGGTGCCACGGCTTTTGCCAGCCGCGTCACTGAAGGTATTGGGCTTGTCGGTGTAGACGAGTTTCCAGCCGGTGCGGCCTAGCGTGTCTAGTGGATTGTCGCTGCCGATGTTGTCGAGGCGCGTTCGAAGGAATGTTTTCCAGTCATGCGGCGCGACGCGGTTTAGTGTCGAGACGACATCATCGAACGTGTAGGGCTGCGTGGCGTAGTTGCCTTTGGGGACGGCGTAGAACGCGCGCGCGAAATCGTCGAGTGATTTTTTCTCATTGGAGAGTTCGCGAATTTTGATGTCGGCGTCGAGCCATAGCATCAGGCCTTCTGGGTAGTAGTCGCTGCCGCGTTGCCAGCTTTGCCACGAGCCACCGCGCCCGCGCCCGGAGACGATAGGGTCGTTGGTGGTGTCTTGCAGATTGCGCCAGCCGCGACCGCTGCGGCGCTCCATGTACGCGATGGTGCGGGCGAGTGCTTCGCGCGCTTCTTCGGGGGTGTACATTCCTGAGCGCGCGGCGAGGATGTCGGTCCAGTACGTTGTTTGGCCTTCGTAGACCCACAGCAAACTGTTCTGCATCGGCTCGTTGAAATTGCGCGTGTTGAGATCAGCGGGGCGACGGAATTTGCCGTCCCACGCATGCGTGAATTCGTGCGGGATCACGCCGCGCATGAATGCCGAATCTTTGTATTTGCTGAAGTAGCCCGCACCCACACCGATCTCGGTGGATTGGCGATGTTCCAAGCCACCGGTGCCGCCGAACACACCGCTGGCCGCGATCAAAAATTCATAGCGATCAAACGGGCCGGGACCAAAAACTTTATAGGCTTGCGCGACCATTTTGCGATGCGCTTCAATTTGTTCGGGCTTGGCTTCGAGGCTTTCTTCGTTCTCGGCAAATACGTTGAAACGCACGACTGGCGCGGCGTTTGGGCTGATGTCGAATGATTTTACGAAGCGGCCAACATACACGGGTGAATCCACGAGGTCAGTCAAGCTGACGGGTTTGAAGCGCGCGTTACCGCCGAGGTTGGTGGTGGCCTCTAACGCGCTGGCGAATTTCCATTCGGCAGGAAATTTCATTGACGCTTCCACCGTGATGCCATCGGCGTTCACGCCAGCGGGGTACAGGATCACCGAATTCCATTGCAGGTTGATGATGTCTGGCGTGACCAGCACGCGTCCTTGCGCGGGCGAGACGGCGGTGACGTATTGGTACTCGGCTTCAATCGTGCTGGCACCAGCGGGCACGGTGACATGAAACGCAAACACGTTGATCGTATTGCGCGTCCAGGTGAGTGGCTTGCCGCCTACGCTGAGCGTGAGTCCGGTGAGGTTATTCACATTGCCATTCGGCGCGTGATTGCCAGGTAGCCATTGCGGGAAGAGGAGGGTGAGTGGGCCGGGTGCGACGGGGATCGAGAGTTTGGCGCGATGAATTTTTCGTTCGATGTCGGTGACGTCTACGTCGAGTTTCAAGGTGCCGGGATAGCGCGCGGCAGTCGGCTCGGCGATGGGCGTGCCGCTGGTGGGGGCGGCGTTCGTGAGGGTGGCGAACGTGAAGCATGCGGCGAGGAGGAGAAATGATTTTGTCATTCGGGGGCTTAGGGTGGATTGGTCAGTGGGTGAAGAGTTGATTTTAACGGAGTGGCGCGGGGATTCGGGAGCGGTGACGCGTGGCGGTGCCGATTGACGCGCACTCACGCCACCCGTGCGCGCGTATTGCGAGCGTTCGCGATACGACGGCCAACCCGGAATACGCTTCGCTCCTTGCCGGGCTACGGGCGATGTTTTCTTCGTGGTTTACGTTTTCTTGGAATTGCGAGATGAGATTCTTCGTGTGGAGCGCGCTCAGAATGACAATAATTTTGGGGTGTCGAAAATTTGTCATGCTGAGCGTAGCGAAGCATCTCATCCACTTCGGCTTGCGCGATGCGTGCGCGATTTTGGTGGGCGATCGCGATGTGGTGACGATCCCGGAATACGCTTCGCTCCTTGCCGGGCTACGTGTGATGTTGCTTCATGGTTTGCATCTTCTTGGTTTGGCAGGATGAGATTCTTCGCGTGAAGCGTGCTCAGAATGACAACGTTTTTGGCTTGCGGAGGAGCTTTCATACGGCGCAATGCAAAGTGTCTCATCTAGTCAGACGCAGGCGCGCAGCGTTGAAACGCATCCGCTACTTCGCTGCCTTCAACACCACCAACTCTACCGACACCGTATCTGCATCGCTCGAAAACATGGTTGCGCCATCCTGAATACTCGCGCAAAACGACATGCTTTTTTCGGCCATTTTTGCCAGCGCTTTGCTCGCCTCAAGCGGTACGTTGTAGACGGTCAAATTATCAAACCGCTCCAGTAGTTTTTCTTGTTGTCCCCACCAGATGTTGACGCTGTGTGCGCCGCCGTAAGCATAGAGCTGTACGCGGGTCGCGCGACCACACGCTTTGCGAATCCATTTCTCATCAGGCAAGCCGACTTCGATCCATTCGATGATCGCACCAGTGAAATCTTTGCGCCAGATCGCGGGTTCGTCGTCAGCCGACAACCCCTTGCCGAATTCGAGATATTCCTCGGCGTTTAATGCGAAGGCCAGCATGCGCACCATCATGCGTTCGTCGGTTTCGGACGGGTGTCGCGCGAGGGTGAGCGCGTGCGTGGCGTAGTAACCGCGATCCATGTCGGATACGGTGAGGTCGGCTTTGAAGATGGTGGATTTGAGTGCCATCTGCGGCTAGGCGCAATCGGTTTTTGCGCTCGCCCCAAGAACCCGAATCTCCACCTCCCCAACCACCACTACCTGCCCCGCACGAATCTTATTTCGCTTGCGCAACTCGACCTGCCCATCGACCATCACCACCCCAGTCGTCACCAGTTGCCCACCCGTGCCGCCGCTATCAGCGAGACCCGCATATTTCAGCAGGTGATTCAGCTCGATATATTCGTACGGTGCTTCGATGTTGTATTCAAATTTTTGCGTCATGATCTCAATCTCTTTCTTCCCGTGAACCGGGTAGGGTGGGCCAAGCGAAGCGTGCCCACGTTTGTGCATCCGCGTGGGCACGCTTCGCTTTGCCCACCCTACGGTCGTGGATTACCACCGACATAAAACCATCTGCCATCTTCACGCACGAAGCGGCTCACTTCATGCAATCGCTCTGCGCGTCCACCACCCACTTTGAATCGCGCCACGAATTCCACCACCGCCGAATCACCATCCACGGCGTGCCGCTTCACGTCCAACCCCAGCCACTTGGTATCCACATCTGCCTGAAGAGCCAATAGGGACGGACGTTTCGAGGCATGCCACGTTGCTAACAAGTATTCCTCGCGTTGCAATGTGTAGGCCGTATAACGCGAACGCATCAAGGCTTCGGCCGTTGGCGCAAGCTCGTTTCCATCAATATAGCGCCCGCAACATTTTTCAACCGCCACACCACTTCCGCACGCACAACTCATTCGCCAATCTTCACCGCATGTTCGCGCGTGGTGTGAAACGTGACCTTCGGCCAACGCTCTTGTGTCAATTGCAGATTCACGCCGTTCGGTGCGAGGTACGCCACGTTATTCGCGGCGTCGTACGCCACGTTATGCGCGAGCGCATCTTCAAAATCTTGCAGCATGCGCTTGTCGTCACAGCTTACCCAACGCGCGCAGGTGGTCGAGGTGGGTTCAAACACGGCGTCTACGCCGTATTCATTTTGCAAGCGGCTCGCGACCACTTCAAACTGCAACACGCCGACCGCGCCCAAAATTAAATCGCCACCGCTCACGGGTTTGAACACCTGCACCGCACCTTCTTCGCCGAGTTGCTGCAAACCTTTGTGCAACTGCTTCACTTTCAGCGGATTGCGAATCCGTACCGCGCGGAAAAAATCCGGCGCGAAATACGGGATGCCGGTGAATTGCAGTAACTCGCCTTCGGAAAACGAATCACCAATTTGCATGTTGCCGTGGTTCGGTAGGCCGATGATGTCGCCCGCATATGCTTCCTCAACTTGCTCGCGCGAAGCCGCCATGAACGTCACCACGTTGTTCACGCGAATCTCGCGATTCATCCGCAGATGCTTGATCTTCATGCCGCGTTCGAAGTGGCCGGAGCACACGCGCAAAAACGCGATGCGATCTCGATGCGCAGGATCCATGTTCGCCTGAATCTTGAACACGAAGCCAGAGAATGGCGCGTCGGTGGCGGCGACTTCGCGCGCGGTGGCGTCACGCGGACGCGGCGCGGGTGCCCAATCAAGTAGCGCTGTCAAAATTTCACGCACACCAAAATTGTTGATCGCCGAGCCGAAGAACACCGGCGTTTGCGTACCCGCCAAAAACGCTTGGAGATCAAACGGGTGGGAGGCACCTTTCACCAGTTCCACCTGCATTTTCAGTTCCTCGATTTCCAGCGGGAACATTTCGGCGAGGCGCGGATTGTCGATGCCCTTAATTATTTCAAAATCACCGGTATCTTTTTCTTCACCGGCTTCAAACAACATGATCTCGTCGTTGATGAGGTGATACACGCCGCGAAACGATTTGCCCATGCCAATCGGCCACGTCACTGGCGCGCACTGAATTTTCAGCACCGATTCCACTTCGTCGAGAAGCTCAAGCGGGTCGCGGGTTTCGCGATCCATTTTGTTCATGAACGTGATGATTGGCGTGGCGCGCATGCGGCAGACGTTGAGCAATTTGATCGTCTGCGTTTCCACACCCTTGGCAGCGTCAATCACCATCAACGCCGAGTCCACAGCGGTCAACACGCGATACGTGTCCTCTGAAAAATCTTGGTGACCAGGCGTGTCGAGCAAATTGACAACGTGATCGCGATACTCAAATTGCATCACCGAGCTGGCAACGGAAATGCCGCGCTGCTTCTCGATCTCCATCCAATCCGACGTGGCGTGACGCGAGCTCTTGCGCGCCTTCACCGTGCCGGCCATCTGAATCGCGCCGGAAAACAGCAGCAGCTTTTCGGTCAGCGTGGTCTTGCCAGCGTCGGGGTGCGAGATGATGCCAAAGGTGCGACGGCGCGCGACTTCTTTTTCGAGTTTGGCAAACTCGCGTTGAGCATCGGCAGTGTGGACGGGTTCGGTAGAAATTGAGACTTCGGTGTTCATTGCGGCTTGCGGAATAAGGAGGTCGTGCAGTTTACTGGCTATGAGGAGCTAAGTCGAATTCTCCGGTCGTCGTTGACTCTATACTTTTGGGGGCGCGTCGGCAGATTGTGCGAAGCTCACCCGCTGGACGGTGCGTTTTCGTTGGCGCGGTGAATGCGCCACCATCACCCTCTCCCCAACTCCTCGCCCGTCCAGGGAGAGGGGCTTAACACCCCGCGTGCAGGCAGAATTTGCACGCTTGAATCGAAAGAGCAAAGAAATGAAACTTCACACACGCTTCGCGTTATTTGGAATCTGTACCGTCGCCGCACTTGCTGGCTGCAACCTCTCCGCCGAAGAAATCGGCTCGGTCGATACCGAATTTGTCTTGATCGGCCCCGACCATAAAATTGTCGTCGAAGCATTCGATGATCCCTCTGTCAAAGGTGTCGCCTGCTACGTCTCACGCGCGCGCACGGGCGGGCTGAAAGGCGCGGTGGGGCTCGCCAAAGACCCGTCGCGATTCTCGGTCGCGTGCCGTCAGGTCGGGCCGATCACGTTCGCGAAAAAATTACCGCAGCAGGAGGAAGTGTTCAAAGAAGGCGCGTCATTTATTTTCAAGCACGTGCGCGTGGTGCGCATGGTCGATGCCAAACGCAACACACTCGCCTATCTCACCTACGCGGATCGGCTGATTGACGGCTTTCCGGACAACGCGCTCACGGCAGTCGCCGTACTCGACCAGAAAATTCCGCTGCAATGACGGACTACGTTGCTGAAACCAAGCTGTGGCTAGAGCGCGCAGTGATCGGGCTCAACCTGTGCCCATTCGCCAAAGCCGTGCATGTCAAAAATCAGATTCGCTATGTGGTCAGCGAAGTGAGCACGCCGGATGCGCTGTGCGAAGTGCTGCTGGAAGAATTGAAATTACTCGCGGATGCCGATCCAGCGGAGACGGACACGACACTGCTAATTCATCCAAATGTATTGAACGATTTTCTCGACTACAACGACTTCTTGGATGTCGCCGATGCGTGCGTGGAAGAACTTGGCCTGACCGGCGAAATTCAAGTCGCGAGTTTCCATCCGCAGTATCAGTTTGCCGGGACAGACGCGGATGACGTAACCAACTTCACCAATCGCTCGCCGTATCCGACGCTGCATTTGTTGCGTGAGGTGAGTGTGAAGCGGGCGGTCGCGGCGTTTCCAGAGGCTTCGGAAATTTTTGCGAAGAATATTGTGACGATGGAAAAGTTGGGGCGCGACGGTTGGAAAAAGTTGCTGGGTTGATGCTTGAAACGCTAGGACTGGCGAGGGGTTTCAGGCATTTCATGTTTTTTTGATGTGGCGTTCTTTTGAGGTCGCCGCATTGCCAACACCGTAAATCCCTCTCAATCTCCCTTTTCCAAAGGGAGAAGTGCAGTGCGTGGGTTCGGAACCTGTTTTGGCTGTGGTGTTCGACCAATAGTTGTTTTTTCAACCGGCAATTCCCTGCGGCTCAACGCTCGACGCACCACTGCCTGACGACGTTACGCTGCCGCGTCCATCGTAGCCGAGCGCTTCGCACTGCACTTCTCCCTTTGTAAAAGGGAGATTGAGAGGGATTTCTTGTCGCGGCACAAAGTTGCTGCAAACACCGCGCAAAGTCCCTTCCCAACTTCTTCAAGCCTACTTCAACCCCTTCCCCAACAACTCCGCCACCACCTCATTCAAATTCGCCCCACGCTTCACTACCTCGTCATTCAATTTGCCAATCAATTCGCTAGGCAATTTGCACGCAAACGGCACCAGCCCCGCTGCTGAATCGAGCTTGCGTTGCTCCTTGCGATCTACCGGTGCGTCAGCGCCCGCGAAGCGGCCTTTGACCGGCGCGCCTTTCATTTGGGTGGTGGCCTTCACCAGTTTGTTTTTTTCGAGTTCGGTTCGTTTGAGTGTCATGACATTGCCTTTGGTGTGGTTAGCGGTTGCGAAACATAAAAACGTTGCCCCGGTCTTGCGGGCCGCGTACGAGGTTGAGTTTGTCGAAGTTGCCGTTGCGAATCATTTCGCTGATCGTTTGGCGATAGCGCTCGGTGAGTTGTGCGCTGTTGGGGGACGAATCAAAAAAATACAGGTGGTCTTGCACGGAGCTTGAGCCGCAGCGATTTTGGAAGGCGCACGCTGACAGCAGTTGCGGATTATCCGCGCTGCAGTTGCCGCCTTGCTCACAGGCGGCGAGTCCCCATGCGTTCATGAATGCGCGGTTGTCAATGCGCTCTTGGTCAGGGCCGTAGCGGATGCTGGCGTCTTGTAACGAGCTTGAAAGGATACCGCGCAGCTCTTCGATCACGCCCACGTCGCCCGTGGCTAGCAGTTCGCGCATTTGATCCCATTGCGCATCACTCAACGCAAACTCACTCGGGCCAGGCCGAGCGCGCCCGGCTTGCTCGTCATCCATCGCCTTGTAAATTTCGGACGAGAGTTGCGCAGCGCGCGCACGTACATCGCCCGCGTCAGCCGCCGCTTTGCGTAGGCGCGAGATCTGTTCTGGATCGTGGTCGATGTTTTTCAGCTCGCCGCATTTGTCGGCCTTGAGTGCGTCGAACGCCGCGACCTGCGCGGCTTTCTGCGATTCGCTGCCTGCGAGCGTCTGAAAAAATTCCTCCCGCTTCATGTTGCGCCGGCTGGGCGGACCCTTGCTCTCTGGCGCAGGCGGCCTCTTTGCGCATCGCTCCAAAATTTCAGCTTGCAGGTACATCGCTTCTCCAGACTGTGGGCCCGCCTTGATGCGCTGATACAAAGCGGGAAGGTCGGTGCGTTCACGAAATAGTTTCATGTCCGCAGACACGACCGCTTTCGGGGCGACGGTGACGGCGCTACGTTGCGAGGCGAGCGTGGGATCAATGTTGAGCACCGCCGAAGCGGGCACCTTACCGCTTGCGCCACTTTGCGCCACCGCCCTCGCGGCATCCGACTTCGGCGTGTCGCTCGGCTTGAGAAAAAAATAATACCCACCCGCGCCGATGGCGAGGGCAACGATCAATGCAGCCGTCTTCATGTTGTTTTTCGTCTCCAAAAAGCGCTTCAGTAAATTTCCAGCACGCCTTCATCCATGACCGCAATCTGCTCGCGTAGTTCCAAAATCCGATCCTGCCAATAGCGCTGCGTATTAAAAAACGGGAACGCCAACGGGAATGCCGGATCATTCCATCGTTGCGCCAGCCACGCCGAATAATGCAGGAGCCGCAGTGTACGCAATGCTTCGATCAAATGCAGTTCGCGCCGATTGAAATCGCAAAACTCGTCGTACGCTTCGACCACTTCACTGAGTTGCAGCGCCATTTCCGCGCGTGTGCCCGACAGCAACATCCATAAATCCTGCACCGCTGGGCCCATGCGGCTGTCATCAAAATCTACGAAGTGCGGCCCGCTATCGGTGTAGAGCACGTTGCCGCCGTGGCAATCGCCGTGCAGGCGAATCGCTTGCACCTCACCGGCACGCGCGTAGCAGGCGGCCACGCTCTCAAGCGCCTGCGCGGATACGCTCGTGTACGCATCGAACAAATCGGCGGGAATGAAATTATTGGCGAGTAACCACGCGCGTGGCTGGGTGCCGAAGGTCTCTGCATTCAATGCCGGGCGATGTTGGTATGGCATGATCGCGCCGACCGAATGAATGCGGCCAAGGAATCGCCCCATCCACTCCAATACTTCCGGTCGATCCAGCTCTGGCGCGCGGCCACCACGTTTGGGGAATACCGAGAAGCGGAAGTTGGCGAATGTATGCAACGATTTTTCAGCATAGATCGACGGTGCCACCACCGGGATTTCGCGCTCGGCGAGGTCAAGTGCAAACGCGTGCTCCTCCAAAATCTGCGCGTCCGTCCAGCGTGCGGGGCGGTAGAACTTCGCGACCAGTGGCGCTGCGTCGTCGAGGCCAATAAGGTAGACGCGATTTTCGTAACTGTTCAACGCATGCAAACGCCCATCGCAACGCACGCCCAATGATTCCACAGCATCAAGAATCACATCGGGCGTGAGGCCGTCGTAGGGAGTGGTGGAGGTCATGAGCCATTGTACGTGGTGTGGGGGTGATGGTTGAAAGGCTAGGATTGGCGCGGGTTTTAGAGGTCGTGTGATTTTCGATGTGCTGCCGCTGGTCATGTCGCGCGTACTCTCCAATACTTGTCATTCTGAGCGGCTTCATGCGAAGAATCTCAGCCGCATGCGCGCAGACGTTACCCGCATGCACGCGGATGAGATTCTTCGTCGCGATGAGGCCGCTCCTCAGAATGACAAGTTTTTTGTGTTGGGCTTCGTGGTGGAGCAGTGGTGTTCAGCAAAATCACGCGCCATAAGACTTGTCATGCTGAGCCGCTGTTTCGATGGAGACCCCATTCGGGGGGGCGAAGCATCTCATCCGCCCGCACTCGGGTGCTGCCCGCGTGAGTAGTGACGCAATCCGTCCCACTACTAGCCGGGCATCCCCTAATCAGGGGATGCCCGGCGGAACTTGGCATGGCAAAAAGTTGTCATCATGTGGGTGACTTCAACAAGAGGTGCCGTAATCGCTTTGCAAATGGCGGAAGGTGGCGTGACGGATGCTGTGCTACTTACCGTCACACCATACCGTCACAACAATCAGGGAAGAAAATGGTCGTGCAGTTTGTCAAACCCGTGCTGGGACCCGTGATTCGCGCGCAGGCCGCGCGTATCCGCCGGGTTGCGCTTGCCTTGCCGGAACCGAACGGGCCGCGTTCGGGGGAGGTCGGAATTCTTGCGGCGGGCGCGCCGCCGTTGACGATCCTCGTCGCAGGCGATTCGAGTGCTGCCGGTGTGGGCGCGCCCACGCAGGCGTTGGGACTCGCCCCGCAACTGGCGGCCGCCTTGGCATTGCACCTCCACAATCGCGTCGTCTGGCACGTCATCGCACGTACGGGTCTCACCTCGGAGGGTGTGCTGGAGATGTTGCAGCAGGAGCCGCTACCGAACGCCGATCTGGCAGTTGTTGTCCTCGGCGTGAACGACATCAGTCACGATGTGCCGTTGCGCCACGCGTTACGCCGCCGCAACCGCATCGTGCGCTGGCTGCGCGAGAATGCAGGTGTGCGCTGGTGCGTGTTCCCAGCGCTGCCGGAAGTGGAGCGTTTTCCGCTCCTGCCTCAACCGCTCGCGTGGTACGGCGGCGCACAGGCGCGGCAAAACAATGCGCTGCAGGCGCGCTGGGCATCAAATCCGCGCCGCAACGAAAACGTGTGGCACGTGCCGATGGATGGTGTGATGCATCCATCGCTGATGGCCGAAGACGGCTTTCATCCCGCGCCACCTTTGTATGCAAGGGTCGCCGCACGCCTGAGCGAACACATCGCCGCGCGGATACAGCCCGCCACCCGCTAACCGGCTGAAAGCCAAGTATCCACGCGGAGTTTGGGCAGAATTTGCATGGTGATGTTCGAATGCCCGGGGCCGCGCGGTAAAATCGCGGCATTATTTCCTCCGCTATCGACCATGACCACACTCACCTGCACCGAAATTCTTAACGGCAAAGCCGCTGCGGATAGCCCCGTCACCATCAAAGGCTGGGTGAAAACCCGGCGCGATTCCAAAGCCGGCATTTCCTTCGTCAACGTTTCCGACGGCTCGTGCTTCTATCCAGTGCAAGTGGTGGCGCCGAACACGCTCGCCAACTACAACGACGAAGTCATGAAGCTCACCGCCGGTTGCGCGGTCGAAGCCACCGGCACCATCGTGCCCTCGCCCGCGAAAGGGCAGCCGTTCGAGATGCAGGCCACCGCCATCAACGTGGTTGGTTGGGTCGATGATCCCGACACGTACCCGATCACGCCGAAGGTACACACAATGGAGTACCTGCGTGAGGTGGCACATCTGCGCGCGCGCACCAACGTGATCGGCGCAACCACCCGCGTGCGGCACACGGTGGCGCAGGCGATTCATCGCTTTTTTCATGAGGGCGGATACCTGTGGGTCAACACGCCGATCATCACTGCGAGTGACGCAGAGGGCGCGGGCGAATTGTTTCGCGTGTCCACATTGGACATGATGAATCTGCCGAAAACGCCGGATGGCAAAGTCGATTACAGCAAAGATTTTTTTGGTCGTGAAGCCTTCCTCACCGTCTCGGGTCAACTCAACGTCGAGACCTATTGCATGGCGCTGTCAAAGGTTTACACCTTCGGCCCAACCTTCCGCGCCGAGAATTCCAACACGTCCCGCCACCTCGCCGAATTTTGGATGATCGAACCTGAAATCGCGTTCGCGGATTTGGCCATGGACGCCTCGCTCGCCGAAGCGCTACTCAAATATGTGTTCAAGGCCGTGTTGAATGAACGCGCCGATGACATGGTATTTTTTGAAGAGCGCGTCGAGAAAGGCGTGATCGCCAAGCTGCAAGCCATGATCGACCGCGAATTCGTGCGAATGGACTACACCGAGGCGATCAACATTCTCGAAACCACCAAAGAAAAATTCGAATACCCCGTGAAGTGGGGCATTGATTTGCAAAGCGAACACGAACGCTTCCTCGCTGAAAAACACGTCGGCGGCCCGGTGATTTTGATGAACTACCCAAAAGAGATCAAAGCGTTTTACATGCGCCTAAACGACGACCATAAAACCGTCGCCGCGATGGATGTGCTCGCGCCCGGCATCGGCGAAATCATCGGCGGCTCGCAACGCGAAGAGCGCCTCGATGTACTCGACGCCCGCATGATCGAATCACACCTCGATCCCGCGCACTACAGTTGGTACCGCGATCTGCGCCGCTACGGCACGGTGCCGCATGCGGGCTTTGGCTTAGGCTTTGAACGGACGATTTCGTATGTGACGGGGCTGACCAATGTGCGGGATGTGATCCCGTTTCCACGCACGCCCGGTTCGGCGCGGTATTGACATGACACTCCAAGACAAAAACCTCGACGGCCTGTTCCAAAGCAACCGCGCATGGGCAGATCGCATTCGTGCGCTGCATCCGGATTTTTTTGAAACACTCGCCAAACAACAAAGCCCGAAATATCTGTGGATCGGTTGCTCAGATAGCCGCGTGCCCGCCAACGAAATCGTCGGCCTGATGCCAGGCGAAGTGTTCGTCCATCGCAACATCGCCAACGTGGTGGTGCATACCGATCTCAACTGCCTGTCGGTGATTCAATTCGCAGTCGATGTGCTGAAGGTTGAGCACATCATGGTCGTCGGCCACTACGGTTGCGGTGGTGTGCGCGCCGCACTGTTCGGGGATCGCGTCGGGCTCGCTGATAACTGGCTACATCACGTCAATGATGTGCGCGACAAACACATCGAAGCGCTCGCCGCCATCGGTCTCAACAGCACGGGCGTAGATCGGCTGTGTGAACTCAATGTGATCGAGCAAGTCGCCAACGTGTGCCAAACCACCATCGTGCGCGACGCGTGGGAACGCGGTCAGGAAGTGGCGGTGCATGGTTGGATTTATGGTTTGAAGGATGGGTTGTTGCGCGATCTTGATGTGACGGTCGATGAGGCGGGGGAAGCGATTGAGAAGTGTCGGCTGGCGGCGGTGGCGGTGAAGGGTTGAGGTCGCACCTCGGCAAATATTGACACACAATGTTTGGCGAAATCGGCACCGCATCCGTCAGATTGCAATGCGTCCGGACGCATGCGCCAGATGCGCCGTACGGCGCTAAAATAAAGTCCTCGCCCCAAAGGACTCCATCATGACCGCCCGCGACCCTATCCCCGCCCTCGCTGCACTCAACACCGAACAACTCCTGCGCGACGTGACCCAGCACTGGGATGCCGACATCACGCAGCAGCTCGTTGAATACGTAAAAATCCCCGCGAAGTCACCCGGCTTTGATCGCGATTGGGCGACGAACGGATTCCTCGATCAAGCGGTTGAGCAAGCGCGCCGCTTTGTCGAGAAGCAGAACGTGAAAGGCTTGACGATCGAAGTGGTGCGTTTCGCAAACCGCACACCGGTGTTGTTTTTCGATATTCCGGCGACGGGTGGCATGCAGGCTGAACGCACGGTGCTGCTCTATGGTCATCTCGATAAGCAACCCGAAATGATCGGCTGGCGTCCTGGGCTCGGGCCGTGGACGCCGGTGTTGGAAGGCGAGGGCGATGAACAAAAATTATATGGACGCGGTAGCGCCGACGATGGTTATGCGGTGTTTGCGGCACTCGCAGCGATTGTGGCGCTCGATAAGCAAGGAGTCGCGCGTCCGCATTGCGTGGGGTTGATAGAGACCTGCGAAGAGAGTGGCAGCGATGATTTGCCGGTGTATCTTGAAGCGTTGGCACCGCGCATGGGGCAGGTTGAGCTGGTGATCGCGCTCGATTCGGGGGCGGGCAATTACGAGCAGATGTGGGTGACGACCTCGCTACGTGGCTTGGTGAATGGCACCTTGAGCGTGAATGTGTTGACCGAAGGTGTGCACTCCGGTGACGCCGGTGGCGTGGTGCCGTCGTCGTTTCGTGTCGCGCGGCAATTGCTCGATCGCATTGATGATTCGCGCACCGGTGTGGTCAAACCGACGGTGTTCAATTGCGAAATTCCGACTGAGCGAATCTCTCAAGCCGCCCAAGCAGCGGGCATCTTGGGCGATTCGATGTGGCAGCGCTTTCCGTGGGATAGCTGCTGTCCCGATGACGGAGACGGTGGCGGCAAATTTACGTTTGTGCAACCAGTGACCAAGGATCCAGTAGAACTTATTTTGAATCGTACTTGGCGTGCGGCACTCGCGGTGACCGGTGCGGATGGCCTGCCGCCGATTGATTCGGCGGGCAATGTGCAGCGACCACGCACGGCGTTGAAGTTGTCGCTGCGCCTGCCGCCGTTGGTCGATGGTGAGACCGCCGCGCGTGCATTGAAGACCACATTGGAAAACGATCCGCCGTATTCGGCCAACGTGAAATACGAATGGGACTCCGCCGCGACCGGCTGGAACGCGCCTGCGTCGGTGCCGTGGCTGACCAATTTGCTTGATGTCGCCTCCGAAACTTATTACGGCAAATCCGCCGCGTATATGGGCGAAGGCGGCACGATCCCGTTCATGGGCATGCTCGGTGTGAAATTTCCAAAAGCGCAAATGCTCGTCACCGGCGTGCTCGGTCCCAAGTCAAACGCGCATGGGCCGAATGAGTTTTTGCATATTGGTTATGCCAAGAAATTGACGGCGGCGGTGGCGGTGGTGTTGGCAGGGATGCGCTAGCCCCAACCCCCGACCCCCAATCCCCAACAAAAAATGACCCCCACCGAAATCGCCCACCTCATCGCGCCACTCCACGCGGCAAGCTGGAAGTCCACCTACCGTGGCATCTTCCCCGACGATTTTCTTGATCATCTCGTGGACGAGAATCGCCTGTCGCACTGGCGCAAACACGCGCAGGAATTGCAAGAGGGTGACGGCGAAATTTTTCTTGCGACCTTGCAAGATGAGGCGGTGGGATTTCTCTGCATCGAGCGTCCGAACCCATTGAATACGCGCATGCAGGGTGCCTTCGTCAACAACTTGCACGTATTACCGCACATCAAAGGCCAAGGCGTCGGCACTGCGCTCATCGAACGTGGTGCGGCGTGGGCGAAGGCGCATGGCTTTGAGGAAATGATGTTGTTCGTCTATGAAGACAACACCGCAGCGCGTAAGTTTTATCAATCGAACGGCTGGCATGTCGTTGAACGCTTGATGGCAGAAGTGCCGGGTGGTGCGCTGGCGGCTGAGTTACGGCTGGTCAAAAAACTCGAATGAATTTCAGCGTCACAGTGTATTGAATCGTTCGTGCAAACCAGTGTCATAGCCATTCCTCATTCTCATTGTTCGGCACATGAAAAAAATTATCACGATAGTTAGCGCAATCGGTATTACTCTCTCTACGTCGTTCATTCTGGCGCAACGTGGCCCAGATGCACGCCTAGATCGACCCATCGAGCCACGCCAAGTCGCCCCACGTGGCCCGTTGCTCGAATCCGAACGTGCGTTGGTAACGCTGTTCGACAACACCGCGCCCTCAGTCGCCTACATCACCACCGAAAATTTGATACGCCAAGGATTTTTCGGCGAGCAGGTTGGCATTGCGCAAGGTGCGGGCTCTGGTTTTGTGTGGGATGCTCAAGGGCATATCGTCACCAATAATCACGTCGTTGAAAACGCGAACAGAGTATTGGTGCAACTCGATGCGGGCAAAGACCCCGTGCCAGCGCGCGTCGTCGGTACTGCGCCGCAATACGATCTTGCCGTGGTGCAGTTGCAAAAGGTGCCGCTGAATTTGCGCCCGGTGCCGCTGGGGCAATCGCGCGATTTGAAAGTCGGGCAGAGTGTGATCGCCATCGGTAATCCGTTCGGCCTCTCGCGTACGCTCACCAGCGGCATCATCTCTGCACTTGATCGTTACCTGCCGACGCAGGAATACGCTGAGGTCGGCGGTGTGATTCAAACTGATGCCGCGATCAATCCCGGCAACTCCGGCGGGCCTTTGCTCGATACCGCTGGGCGTTTGATCGGCATGAACACGGCGATCCGTTCTTCGTCGGGCTCCTCAGCGGGCGTTGGTTTCGCGATCCCCGCCGACTTGGTCAACCGCGTGGTTCCGCAATTGATCGCGCGCGGCGTGGCAAGTTTTCCGGGCATCGGTGCGCGCTACATTGATCCGTCGTTGGTCGCGCGTGCCAACATCAAAGGCGTGGTGATGGAGTCGGTGCCGCGCGGCACGCCCGCCGAAGAAGTTGGGCTGCGCGCGTACTCGCGACGCACGGGGGATTTGGGCGATGTGATTACGGCCGTCAATGGCCGCGCCACCGATACCCTTTCAACTTTCGTCGCAGAATTGGATCGCGTGGGCGTCGGCAATACGGCGGAACTCACGGTGATGCGCGACAAAAAAGAGCGCAAAGAAAAAATCCGCGTGATCGACATTAACAAGCGGAGTACGTCGATTGGGGTTTGATGTTTTGGGTTGAGTGTTGGGCGTTGAGTGTTGAGCGTGCGATGTGTGGCGTGCGGTGGGGTGAGGGTAGGGTGGGCACGCTTCGCTTTGCCCACCCTACAAATACAAAACAAAGGGAGCGGTATGCGTAACTCGATTTTAGTGGCTAGTCTTTTTTTCATTGCAGGCTGCGCGACCGCACCAAGTCTCCGGCCTGAGCCGCCGAAGTCCAACGCGTTGTTTCAAAAAATCGCGTCTGAAGTCTCTGCCAAACGAATTGAAACCAACATCCGCAAATTGGTCAGCTTTGGTACGCGCAATTCGCTGTCGGACACCACTAACGATACACGCGGCATCGGTGCTGCGCGGCGTTGGATCAAAGCTGAATTGGAAAAGTGCGCGAACGAAAACGGCGGGCGCATGCAGGTCGCATTCGACGAGCACATCGCGCAGCAGGCCGTACGGATTCCGCAGCCGACGGCCATTGTGAATGTCGTGGCAACATTGCCGGGAAGCCAAGCAGAGAGCCGGGATCGCGTCTATGTCGTGTCCGGCCACTACGATTCGATGCCATCGAGTCCCATCGATGGTGTGAGCGATGCGCCGGGTGCGAATGACGATGCTTCGGGCACCGCAGCGTCGATGGAACTCGCGTGCGTGATGTCGAAATATCAGTTCGATGCCACGCTGGTATTCATGACCGTGGCGGGTGAAGAGCAGGGCCTGATCGGTGCGACGTTCTGGGCGAAAGCCGCGAAAGCAAAAGGAATCAACGTCGCGGGCATGATTACCAACGACATCATCGGCAACACCAAGGGCGCGGATGGCGCCGTGATTCGTGACCGCGTGCGCCTGTTCGCGGAAGGCGTGCCGCCAACGAATCCGTTGTCGGATGAAAGTATCACGCTGTTGCGCAGCGGCGGCGAAAACGATTTCCCCACGCGGCAACTCGCGCGCTTCATCAAGGAAAACGCCGACCGGAATTTGGACGACATCAAAGTCGATGTGATCTACCGCCGCGACCGCTATTTGCGCGGCGGCGATCACAGCCCGTTTCTCGATGCAGGCTACGCTGCCGTGCGTATGACCGAGCCCATCGAAGACTATCGCCATCAGCACCAAACGCCGCGTATCGACAATGGCGTGCAGCTTGGCGACCTGCCGGAGTTTGTGGACTTCGATTACGTCGCGAAAGTCACGCGGGTGAACGCAGTCGCACTCGCAGCACTCGCGAGCGGCCCAGCGGCACCACGCGAAGTGCAGATGGAAACGATGACACTAGAAAACGATTCCACCTTGCATTGGAAGGCGAATACGGAACCCGATATCGCGGGCTATCGCATCGTGTGGCGCGATACCACCGCACCGTTTTGGCAGCAACGCCGCGATGTTGGCAACGTGACGCGCGCGACCATCAAGGGTGTGTCGAAGGACAATGTGTTCTTCGGGGTCGAGGCGTATGACCGCGATGGCAATACGAGTGTGGTGACTTATCCGGTGCCGTTTCGGTTGCGGTAGTTCGCATCTAAAATGCATCAAACCCTAGCATTGGCGCGCGTTTCGGGGTAGGTGCCCTAGCACTAACAACCACCCGTATAAAACCGTCGCGCGCACACCGCCTCGTAGCTATCATTGCCGCCGATGTGTACCTGCGCACCGGTCGTGACGCGATTGCCATGCTCATCGAGCCGCACGTTCATCGTCGCCTTCCGACCGCAACGACAAATGGTTTTCATTTCTTCTAAATCATCGGCGAGGGTGAGCAGCGCCTTCGATCCAGGAAAAGCGTTGCCCAAAAAATCGCTGCGTAAACCGTAGCAAATCACTGGCATCTTGGTGGTGTGGGCGAGACGATGGAGTTGAATCACTTGCGCTTCGCTCAAAAATTGCGCCTCGTCGAGCAACACGCATGATGGGTGGGGCTGATCGCGATAGATGGCCTCGAAGTCAGTGTCGGCGGCGAACACTTTGGTGTCACGTTGCACGCCGAGACGTGAGCTGATGCGGCCTTCGCCATAGCGGTTATCAATCTGCGCGGTATAGAGATCGACAGTCTGGCCGCGCTCTTCGTAGTTGTGTGCGACTTGCAATAGCGATGTGGATTTACCCGCGTTCATCGCGGCAAAGCGAAAATACAATTTGGCCAAGGCTTGCTCCTGCGTGGTTGAAACCGCGCTGATTTACACGCGATTATTTTTCATGATGTGCTGTTTTTCGCGCTGCCAGTCGCGCTCTTTTTCGGTCTCGCGTTTGTCGTGCTGCTTCTTGCCTTTGGCGAGTCCAATTTCGAGTTTGACGTTGCCCTTGCTGTAATGCAGATTGAGCGGAACGATGGTGTAGCCGCGCTGCTCAACTTTTCCGGTCAGCTTGTCGATCTCGGCTTTGTTGAGCAGTAGTTTGCGTGTGCGTACGGGGTCGGGGATCACATGCGTGGATGCTTCGGGAAGCGCCGAGATATGCGAGCCGATCAAGTAGAACTCGCCGTGTTGCAACACCACGTAGCCTTCCTTGATCTGCGCGCGACCGGCGCGAATCGCCTTGACTTCCCAGCCGACCAGCACTAGCCCCGCTTCGAATCGATCTTCGATGAAGTAATCAAAAAACGCTTTTTTGTTATCGACGATGCTCATGGAGTTTCAAACATTCTGCGCGGCCAAGGTAAGGACAAATTTTAACGCACGCGTGTGGGCTAAACTCGGCACCTCAGTGTTCATTTTCAGTTGTGCGATGCCGCAAGTTGCTAAGTCAGTGCTGGTGCCATATTCCGTGGCGACGATGTTCGCGCTCGTCGATGCGGTGGAACGCTATCCAGAATTCTTGCCATGGTGCGGTGGCGCGTCCGTACAGGTTAAAGACGCAGTGCACACGATTGCCACACTTCAGATCCGTTACGCGGGCGTCGCACAATCATTCACTACCGAGAATACTAAAGTCGGCAATACCGAAATGCGTATTGAGTTACGCGATGGGCCGTTCAAGGCTCTGAATGGTGCGTGGCGGTTTCGGGCGCTAGGCGAAGGTTGCAAGGTTTCGCTAGAACTCAATTACACATTCCAAAATGCTCTGTTGGAAGCCGCGATTGGTCCAGTGTTCGGCATGATCGCAGACACCATGATTGATCGGTTCGTCATGCGTGCGGATGTACTACACGCGGAGCGCCAAGCTTGAAAACGATTCAAGTATTGGTTGCGGTGCCGGGTGGCGAGGAGGTGAGCGTGCAGTTACCCACTTCTGCAACATTGGCCGATGCGCTGGCTGCCATCGACTGTCACAGCGTAGGTGCGACCGGCGTGTGGGGCCGCGTACGCCCATTGGCGTATTCCCTGCGAGTAGGGGATCGGGTGGAAGTCTACGCGCCGTTAAAGGCGGATCCCAAGGACGCGCGCCGCGCGAAAGTCCCTGCGAGGCGCAAGCCGTAACTTAGTCTTTGCCCAACACTTCGAAGCGCACACCCATCCAGTCGGTGTCTTTGCGCAGCACGCGGTTAATGCGCAGGCGATACGTCGCCGCCGAGGCGTCCATACCAAATACATTTTTGAGCCCGGCGTCATGGCTCGGCATGACCAGAATATCGGCGCGGCCATGCTCTTCCACACCGGGCAGATAAAGCGCCTGAACAGCGTCAAGCAGGGGATCGGGCCGTCGGTCAGTGACTTCGGCGAAGGGTCGCAGTTTGACCGGCAGCGGACGGAAGCAAAGCATCTCGATGCCCAGCAGGGTTTCGCCAACCGTGCGTTGGGTCAACTTGCGTACGACGGTGCCGAGCAGCCAGTGCGGCTCGCCGTCAGGTTTGATGGCAAGAAGTTGGCCGACAGCGATGCTTTCAGCGGCTTCGCGTTCCACCAGCAAGCCCATGCCCTTCGAGCTCATGTCATGGATTTTCCAGCGCACCGGCTCGGTTCTGCCAGCGCTGACATCGGGTTCGACCGCTGCGGGAGATTGTTCACTCACAGTAGACGGCGTAGCGGCAGGCAAGGGATCCAGCGTGAGTTCGAAATCGACAAACTGCACCTTGGATAGTGTTTCGGTACCGTCCTGAGACGTAGCATCTTCAACAATGACACTGCGCACCGCGTCAAAGCCGACGCGAACCTCGGCAACCAGGTTCGCGACTAGGTTGCGTTCTTCGAGATGCGAGGCGGTGGCTTCGAGAAGTGACTTGTAAACGCGCTCAACGTTGGCAAGCAATGCAACGTGCTCTTCCACCGGAAAGACGTTAGACACGCTGTGCCCATGATAAGGACGACCGACGCGCAATTCTGAGCGGACGACTTCGACCTGATCGCGCAGGCGATCCATTTTGAGGTAGCGATACGAGGGCCACGCCGCATTGCCAGTAATGAGCTGAATGCCGGAACTGGCGTCGAGATCAACAAATAGGGAATGCGTGCCCTGGATGAATTCGGTATCGAGCTGGTACATCGGCGTCCACTCGCTCAACCAGCTGTCGGCGATCTCGATCTGCGGCATGGTCAGGCTGCCGGTGTTGAGTACATCGAGCAATACCGAGCGGAGGTATAGCGACCGAATCGAGGTCTTGAACTGCGACTCGGAATCAAACAGGTGCATGGCAGCGGTCGAGAATCCGTTCGTTTCCGCGAACAGCAGCATCGCGTGCAGTTGCGGCCAGGTTTGCGGTTTAACGGTTTCGTGACGGAAGAAACACCACTTGATCGACGAGGCGAGATGGTGCAGCGAAAACGCCGCCATCCGTTGCAGCAACGGATCGTCGTCTGCGCGCGCCCACTCGGCACGACGCAGAACCATTTGTTCGGTGGTGGCCGCGCCGAAGTTATGCAGCACATGCATATCGCGCGCGAATTGGATGGCGTCAGTGCGTTCCGCGTTGGCGAAGAACCATTTCTTATCGCTCTGGAGGATTGGGTGCAGGCGGTTTTCGAATGCGATCAGATCGCGCACACGCGCTGGTGTGATCGGACCCTGACGATCCGGGAACGACTTCAGCGCGATCATTGCCGTCGCGCGTTTCTTACGCTCCTGAATGGTAAGGGCGCCCTCCAATCCTGCGGAGGCAACCAGCGACATTTCGGTGTGGACGGATTCGTTCATCAGCTTAGGCTCTCGCGGCGATACGACTGATTACGCCCACGAAATCGTTTTGGGTAATGGCGTGCTGGCGGAATAGGGCGCTTCGCAAATCGGCAACTAACGCATCTGACATCGATGGCGAATTGCTTGCGTTGCTGGCGGGGGCATTGAGCCAGTTTTCGGCGGTAGGGTCAAACTTTTCGGCGTCAGTGGCCGAACTAGAGGCCGCGAACAACGGATTGGCTGGATCAAGCCCGTATCCAACGTGGCGCACTTTTGGCCAAGTAGCTTCCTGACCGAACAGAAGATGATATTTGCCGGCGAGGTCAGTGAACTGCGGCACCATTTTTTCCAGACGGAAGAGTTCGAACTGCGCGAGCCAATAGCGCGTTTCTTGCGGACGCTCTTCAACGGCGTAGGTCAACAACTCACAGGCGCGTCCTAGCTGGTTTTCTTCGTAATACAGGCGCGCGGCGTTGATCACTGAATCGGGATCATCAATTGAGACCGTACGCGCACCCAGCTCAGGGTAGCGCTCCTGCATGTAGCGCAAACGGCGCATGCGATCTTCGGCGGTGCGGTCGGATTCAGTCTCGGTTTCACCCGGCGGAGGTGTCGGTGTGATGTCCAACTCAAAGCCGCCACTCAATGCCGCCGCTTGTTTGGATGAGGATTCTGTCTCGGCGACCTTGAGCGCGGCGACCCCTGGCAGGATCAGGGTCGTTGTCGGATCAAACGCGGTACGCGCCTTGGCTTCTGCCGACGCCGCTTCGCTCGCCGTGGACGCGATTACGGGTGCGCCATCCGCTTTTGTGGCCTCAACAAACGCCGCGAGCTCGGCTGACTTCGGGCGGCGCGCGCCGGTCAGCAACGCTGCGCTACGCTCGGCCACGCTCATTTTACTGTCGTCCGGCTCGGCTTTAGGTGCTGGCTCGGGGGGGGGCTTCTTGACGGTGGCCTTAGGCTGCGCGGGTGCCTCGTTCACCCATTTGTTGAAGGCATCCGGTGCCGCAACGGTGCGGGTTGCGGCATTTGCGTCTGGCGAGCCCGATTTTTGTGGACGCCGACGCAAAAACATGAGTGCAGCAAGACAGAAGCCTGCCAATGCGGCAATACCACCAATGAGCCAAGTGACCGGCAGGTTGAAGAGCGTAGCATCGAACCAATTTGCCGCGTCCGTCTCGCGTTTCTGGTTTACGCTGGTCGCGGCTTTGGGCGGCGTTGAAGCTGGCATCGGCGGTTGGATGACCGGTGGCTTGACCTCGGCAACTGGCGCGGATTTCGCGGCGTCAGTGACGGGAGTCGCCGGTGTTGCTGTAGTAGCGCTGCCGTTTGCGCCCTGCAGTGATGGCCGATCCAGCTTCAATTGAATATCGTTGAGTCGTTTTTCGAACTGCTTGACGGTATTGCGCAGCGCCAAGAACTGCGCGGTCTGATCGTCCGCATCGAGCAGTGCCAGACGTTCGCGTAATCCGGCGCGCACCTCTTCGGTTACGCCTTGGCTTCGCGACAAATCCATTTCGCCGCCGGAGATGCGCAAGCTGAACCCGTCACGTGGCGCGTCGGTGCGGCTCTTGCTGGCGACTGGCTTGGGCGATGATGGCTTGGCTTCGGGGGCGCTCCGTGCATCCCGTGCTGCGGGTGGTGTACCTTGCGGGCGTGCATCCGTGGCACGAGGACGGCGCACCCGAGGGGCAACTGGTTCGGCCGCAGCACTCGGCTCCTTGCCGCTTGGGGCTGTATCTGTTGCGATGACCGATGATGCCGTTCCGCGCGCAGCGGCACGCGGGCTTCTCGCCGAAAACGCCTTTAGATCGGGCAGAACTAGCTGGCTGTTCGGGTACAGCGGGGTTGCGTCAGCGATACCAGAAAGCTCTGGATTGAGCTGCCGTAACGCCGCGATGTACTGCGCCTGACGCGCACTGCTGTTGGGGAAGATGCCACGGGCAAGGCTGCGTAACGAGTCGCCTGAATACACCGTCCATCGCCCCGTACTGCCATCGGTGGCGACAGCGGTTTGCGCCGCGCGCGTGTCGGGCCCGAGTGGGTTCGTGGGTAATCCGTCCGCTACTGACCGTGCGGCCACGTTTGCCGCACCGGCGCGGGGGAGGATGGGGGCGGGGTCGAGCAGGATCACAAAATCGCGCACAACGCCTGAATCACCCTTGCACGCTGCGCGTATCGAAATCGAGCCGATGGGTTCGTTAAATGAATTGGTGCCGCGCACGTCTAGGTAGCGACTGCCCGGCTTGTCGACTAGCGTCAACTGCACATCTTTGCGCAGAATGCTGGTCTCTCCGCGCGCTGTATTGACGACGGTGAAGCAGCTTGCGTCGATCTCTTCCCGGTCGAGCGTGATGATGCCGATGCGCAAGTTGACCGGCTCACCCAGATACGAGCGTGCCTCCAACTCGCCGAGTCCGACGGCGGTGGCGTCCGCTACGGCGAACAAACACAGCGCGACGGCGGTCGTCTTGACTGAGCGCAGCTTGCGAGGTGGTGCGGGCAACAATGCGCCGCTATAGAAATGTTTCAGCATGAATGGGGGGGTATAGGCGATGCGCAATGCGCTGGCGCGACCGATTATTTTTTGAGAGCTACGATTTACAGGCTTCGGCAATGGCACCTTTTGCACGAGCAATTTCCGCGCTTCGTTCGTCGTCCGACATGTAAGTGCGTTCACCGGCGTCGTTGTTGCGAACAATCGGTGCGCCTGTCTCGAGAGAGCCCAGATAACGCGTCGCTTCTTTGCACTGCGCGGCATTTTGCTTGGCGACCTTATCGGTGTCTTCAGCTTTCTTCGCCGTTTCGGCGGCATCGGTCTTGGTAGGGGGCGCGCTCTTCGCGCCCTCGACAACGGCCTTGGCGGGCGCGCTGACGCCGCCACTCGGCGCAGACGCTGTTACCGTCATCTTTTTCACTTCGCCTTTCACCGTTTGCGCGGGTGGCGGCGTATCAGAAAAATTCACTTTGCCGTCTTTGTCGATCCACTTGAACACCTGCGCGGTGACAGTAGCGGTCGCCAACAGGATCGCGAGTGCGGCAATAAATTTAACGGGTGATCGCATCAGTTGCTCCTTGGTCAAGCTCTGAAATTGTAGTTTTGTTCCCTGACGAAGTTTCGCTCCGCCTTGTTTGCCTTATCGGGTCACCACGACCCTTGCTGAATCCCGTCGCTACCATGCCACCGGGGTTGCTGCTTTTTGTTGCGTACTCAGGTTGCAAAGCGCCACGACTTCTCTTGCATGTCTCAGGGTTGTACCGCTATCGAACTCTTTCGCCGCCAGTCGCGCCAACCCTAGTTGTTCGACCGCAGCGCTCCACAACGCCCGCTGCACACGTGCTTCAATAACACTTTGTTCAGCTACTTTCAACGCGCCTTCCGCCTCAGCCGAGAGTGCGGTCGGCTTTGGTGGGGGCACTGGCACGGCGATACTCCGTAGCGCTGGGGCTGGCACTGAAACCTTCGTCGGCTCCGCGATCGGGCTCCAAACGCAACCTGCTAAAGCACACAGCATTACCGCACAAACTAATACGCTGATGACTGCACGACCTGCGGGCGCACACTGTAACGCAGGCAGTATAGCAGTGGTGCTAGGTGGTTTGCCTAGAAAACAATTGTAAAAAATTTGAAAAAACATATGGAACGTCAATGGTTTACGTACAAAACTTCGCCCGATTTCGCTAACTTATCCCCAAACCGGGCTCCAAGTCAACCGTGAGACACAAGTGCTGACAAACAGCGCCACATTTTGGGGGTGAAATCGAGTCGCGTATAATCCGGCTTTTGTCGGAGTCAAAAACTTGAAGCTCGTCAAAAAGGCGCTGACGTTCGACGACGTCCTCCTCGTTCCTGCCCACAGTCAAGTCCATCCCCGCGACGTAGAACTCGCCACGCAACTAACCAAGACGATTCGCCTCCATCTGCCGCTACTTTCTGCGGCAATGGATACCGTGACCGAATCGCGCCTCGCAATTGCGCTCGCGCAAGAGGGCGGCATTGGTATCGTGCACAAAAATTTGTCGATCCGCGCACAGGCGATGGAAGTGGCGAAGGTCAAGCGCTTCGAAAGTGGCGTGGTAAAAGACCCGCTCGTGGTGACGCCGAATATGTCGGTGCGCGAAGCAATCACGCTGCAGCGACAGCACGGCATTTCCGGCTTGCCGGTGGTCGAGGGCAAAAAAGTTGTCGGCATCGTCACCAATCGTGATTTGCGTTTTGAGACTGCGCTCGATCAACCCGTTAAGAACATCATGACGCCGCGTGAGCGTTTGGTCACCGTGAAAGAGGGCACGACGCTCGATCAGGCGCAGGAGCTGTTGCACAAGCATCGCTTGGAGCGCGTGCTGGTGGTGAATGATGCATTTGAGCTCGCCGGTCTGATTACGGTCAAAGATATTCAGAAAGCCAAGGATCATCCGTACGCAAGCAAAGATGCGCATGGACGCTTGCGCGTCGGCGCAGGCATCGGTGTCGGTGGCGACAATATGGAGCGCGCTGCGGCACTGATTGAAGCGGGCACAGACTGCCTCGTGGTTGATTCGTCACACGGTCACGCGCAAGGCGTTCTGGATATGGTGAGGGCCGTCAAAGTGGCCTACCCCGCCGTGCAAATTATTGGTGGGAATGTTGCCACTGCCGCTGGTGCGAAAGCGCTAGCCGATCACGGTGCCGATTGCGTGAAAGTTGGCGTCGGCCCTGGCTCGATTTGCACCACGCGGATCGTCACCGGCGTCGGCATGCCGCAAATCACCGCAGTCGCGGAAGCCGCATCAGCGCTGGATCTTCTCGGTATTCCATGCATCGCCGACGGCGGCATTCGCTACTCGGGTGATGTCGCCAAAGCCATTGCTGCGGGTGCATCGTGCGTGATGATGGGCTCGATGTTTGCGGGCACCGATGAAGCGCCCGGCGAGATTGAATTATTCCAAGGCCGCTCGTACAAAAACTATCGCGGCATGGGCTCATTGGGCGCGATGCAAAAAGGCTCGTCGGATCGCTACTTTCAAGAAAACATCAACAACGCGGACAAGCTGGTGCCCGAAGGCGTTGAAGGTCGTGTGCCGTACAAAGGGCAAGTCACCACCATCATCCATCAACTGATGGGCGGGTTGCGTGCGTCGATGGGTTTGGTCGGCTGCCCAACAATTGAGCGGATGCGCACACAAGCAACGTTTGTGGAAATCACGGCGGCTGGCATGCGTGAGTCGCATGTGCATGATGTGCAGATGACCAAGGAAGCGCCAAATTATCGCGTTGATTGATGTTCGCTAAGCCGAGAGTTACGCTTTATGGCGGAACGGGTTGCGGCTCGGCTGCGGTGGAAGTGATGTTGACGCTGGCGGAGGTGCCGTACGATTTCATCATCGCGACACTGTGGGAGCCCACGCCCGCGCTGGCGGATTTGCAACGCGTCAATCCACTCGTGCAAGTGCCCACACTCGTGCTGGCGAACGGCGACGTTCTGACCGAGAGTGCCGCCATGATGCTTTGGCTTGCCGATTCCGTACCGAGCATGAACGCAAGCGACAGCGACGCGCGTGCGGCCTTGTATCGCTGGACGGTGTTCGTCCCCGCGAATATTTACGCGATGTTTGCCATACGCGATTTTCCCGAGCGCTGGGTGGATGACGCGGCATCGCAGGTGCTTTTGAAGGAACGTGCCACCGAGCACATGAAATTCTGCTACAAGCTGATGGAGCAAGCGCTGAAGCCCGCTCCGTACCTGCTGGGCGCCACGATGTCTGCACTCGATATTTATCTCGCCATGACTACGCAATGGACACCTGGACGGAATTGGTTCAACGAACACTGTCCGAACATCATGCGTGCCGTGGCGCTGACTGAAACACATCCGGCGGTCGCCCGCGTGTGGGAAAGAAATTTCAAACGATGAATGATGTAGTTGCTGCTGCCCCGCTTGATACCGACGCCGAACGTAAGCGAAAGGCGGGTTTCCGCTTCGTACTCGCGGTGGTATTCCTCGATATGCTTGGCATCGGGCTTGCTGTGCCGGTGCTGCCCCTGCTGATAAGCGAATTTGTTTCGCAGCCGGCTGAACAGGCGCGCTGGTATGGGGTACTCGCAGCGTCGTTCGGCCTGATGCAGTTCTTTTGTATGCCGATGCTTGGTGCGCTTTCCGACAAGATTGGCCGGCGACCGGTGCTGATTCTTTCCAGTGCGGGCATGGCGCTAAATTTTCTGGTGACTGCGTGGGCACCGACCCTAGCTTGGCTGTTTGTGGGGCGGCTGGTGGGGGGCGCGTGCTCGGCGTCGATGTCTACCGCGTCCGCCTACGCATCCGATGTTTCGTCGCCTGAGAACCGCGCGAAAACCTTCGGTCTCATTGGTGCGGCGTTCGGTCTTGGCTTCATTTGTGGCCCGATCATCGGCGGTGTGCTGGGCGGTATTTCCTACCACCTGCCGTTTTATGTTGGTGC
>JAYTVA010000016.1:0-32123 GCA_043744255.1 Burkholderiales bacterium
AGGTTTTGCCGTCGAGCGCGAATAACGCTGCTTGAACTTGTCGATACGGCCAGCCGTATCCATGATTTTGTGTTTGCCGGTGTAGAAGGGATGAGACTCGGACGAGACCTCGATACGCACGACGGGGTACTCTTTGCCGTCGGTCCACTTCATTTTTTCCTTGCCCTTGGCATCCAGCGTGGAGCGGGTCAGGAATTTGAAATCACAGGAGGAGTCAAAAAAAATGACTTCGGTGTACTTCGGATGGGTTTCAGCTTTCATTTTATTGCGCCTTTCTTTCCGTAAAGGGTGGGCATTTGGTGCCACCTCTATGCAGACAAGTGTTTGAAGAATCAAGGATTATGCGGCAAAAGTCGGGAAATGGCAATGCTCAGTGACGGCTGGTTAGCCACCCTTCTTCATCGAATCAAAAAACTCGCCGTTGTTCTTAGTCGCCTTAAGCTTATCGATCAAAAACTCGGTCGCTTCCAGCTCATCCATGCTGTACATCATCTTGCGCAGTACCCAGACTTTTTTCAGCAAATCGGGCTCGATCAGCAGCTCTTCGCGGCGCGTGCCAGAGCGGTTGACGTTAATTGCCGGGTACACGCGCTTCTCAGCCGCACGGCGATCCAAATGCACTTCCATGTTGCCGGTGCCTTTGAATTCTTCGTAGATCACGTCATCCATTTTCGAGCCTGTGTCGATCAAGGCCGTCGCGATAATCGTCAATGAACCACCTTCTTCAATATTGCGTGCCGCACCGAAGAAGCGCTTGGGGCGCTGCAAGGCATTCGCATCAATACCGCCGGTGAGCACCTTGCCCGATGCAGGCACCACCGTGTTGTAGGCGCGCGCGAGCCGTGTGATCGAGTCAAGCAGAATCACCACGTCGCGCTTGTGCTCAACTAGGCGTTTCGCCTTCTCGATCACCATTTCAGCGACCTGCACATGACGCGTTGCTGGCTCGTCAAAGGTTGATGCAATCACTTCACCGCGCACCGTGCGCTGCATCTCGGTCACTTCTTCCGGACGCTCGTCGATCAACAGCACGATCAAAATAACTTCCGGGTGATTGGCCGCAATTGCTTGCGCGATGTGCTGCAACATCACCGTCTTACCGGATTTTGGGTTCGCCACCAGCAAGCCACGCTGGCCCTTGCCAATCGGCGCGATGATGTCGATCACGCGGCCAGTCAGATTTTCATCCGACTTGATGTCGCGTTCAAGATGAAATGGTTTGTTCGCAAATAGCGGCGTCAGATTCTCGAACAGGATCTTGTTCTTGCCATTTTCAGGCGGCTCACCGTTGACCTTATCAACCTTGACCAACGCGAAATAACGCTCGCCTTCTTTCGGAATGCGAATTTCGCCCTCAATGGTGTCGCCGGTATGCAAATTGAAGCGGCGAATCTGCGACGGCGAAACATAAATATCGTCCGGGCCGGCGAGGTAGGACGTATCGGGCGAGCGCAGAAATCCAAATCCGTCTTGCAGCACCTCGAGCGTGCCATCACCGAAAATCGCGTCACCTTTTTTCGCCTGATATTTCAGCAGCGCGAAAATCAACTCCTGCTTGCGCAAGCGGTTAGCGCCTTCGATTTCGAAGCCGTTCGCCATCTCGACAAGCTCGGTGACGTGTTTAAGTTTTAGGTCGGATAATTGCATTGAAGTACCAATCTCGATGAGGAGAAATTGCGCGGGCAGAGAAATCGTTCCGCGAGAAATATGCCTGCGCAGGCCGGTGTTCGGGAGGTCTTCCCTGAATACCGAGAGTCAACGTTTAAGGTTGGGTTTACTGCAGAGGCGCTACTGAAGAAATACGCGCTACGGAATCAAGATCGACGTAACGTGAGGAGAAGGATAGGGGGAACGTTTGGGAATGTCAACCGTGATGGAAACGACCCACGTGATTCATGTTGGGCCAGTCTCCCGCTTCAATTCGCGGATTGCCTCACCCAGCGCCGCTCGCCGTTTTTCCAAACGCATTGGCGTCTGAGTTGGGTTTCCAACAATTTTGCGAAGCCTCGGGAATAGCGCGCATTCAGCAATCAATATCGCGCAAGTCATAAAGCGTCTAGAGCATCAACGAACCCTCAAATATTCGCATCAATAAACGCCGCCAACTGCGTCTTCGACAACGCCCCAACCTTGGTCGCTTCCACCGCACCATTCTTAAACAACATCAACGTTGGAATCCCACGAATGCCGAACTTCGGTGGGGTTTCTTGATTTTCATCGATGTTGAGTTTGGCGACTTTGAGTTTGCCGGCGTAGTCGTTGGCGACGTCTTCTAAAATTGGCGCGATCATTTTGCAGGGACCGCACCATTCGGCCCAGTAATCGACCAGCACGGGCGTGGTGCTTTGCAAAACTTCGCTCTCAAAAGTGCTGTCGGTAACATAGACAATGGCATTGCTCACGGGTAACCTCGCTAAATTCTTGGGGAAGGGGATGTTGTCGCGCGCTGGGAACCAAAAATACTCACTTCAAAATCACGCGACAAATCGTTGAAATCATTATGCCACCGATAGTTGCCGCGTCGGCTCATTAGCAGGCCTCTGCTAAAATGTTTCCACTCTATCTAGCTGCGTAGGAAAGTTTCATGGCGTATATCGTTACCGAATCGTGCATCAAGTGTAAGTACACCGACTGTGTGGACGTATGCCCAGTCGATTGTTTTCGCGAGGGGCCGAACATGCTCGTCATTGATCCGGACGAGTGTATTGACTGCACGCTGTGCGTGGCCGAATGCCCGGTTGAAGCGATTTTTGCTGAGGACGATGTGCCGACTGAGCAAAAAAAATTCATCCCGATCAACGCCGAATTAGCGAAGGTATGGAAGCCGATCATCGAGCGCAAACCCGGCCCGCCGGACGCCGATGAGTGGGCGAAGGTGAAAGACAAAGCGCATCTGCTTGAGAAGTAACTCGCGCCTACGGCACATGCGGTGACGGAATCTGCACACACGGCTGGCCTGCAAAAAATCGACATCGCTGCCGCGCGGTTTCTGCACGAAATTGCTGAGATCATTCTAGATCGTCATGCGGCATTGCTGCCGGATTTATCGTCAGTGGTGGTGCTGATTGCGCCACGTGCGGCGACCGATTTTCGGCACGCCTTGATTCACGCCGCCCATGGCCGTGACCACGCCACGCTGCTGCTGCCCACCATCACCACACTGGCTGATTGGGTGCCCAAGACAATGGCGGCGCGCACGCTGACCCAAAGTGAGCGTGTGCTTGAGGTGTTCCAGTTGCTGAAAAAACAACGCTGGTTTTCGTCCGCCGATACCCTCGCAGTGAGCGGTGAATTGGTGATGCTGGCCGACGAACTTACCCATAACATGGTCACGCTGCCGCGCACGCTTGATGAGCACGCCAGCGCGCTGGCACGTGCTTACGCCATCGGCAAACGCAATGCCGATTTCAGTTTTGAAGCGAATCTGACCTACGAAATTTGGAAGAGTTTGGCCGAGCCGTCGGCGAGCGCGGTGGATCCTGCAACCAGCTACGCGTTGCAACTCGCGGCGTTGAGTGCGCGTGCATCGCGACCGTTGTATGTAATCGATGCGCAGTCGTATTCGAAACGCGAGCAGGTATTATTTGCGCAGTATGCGTCGCGCGCAGAGGTGACACAGTTCACGCAAAGTTGGAACGCTGATTCTCCTCGCGAGCGTTTCCTTGCTAACGCATGGGTCAATGCACCCGGAGGCTTAGGTAAACAGTCGCTCGCGACTACGCCCATCGACACCATCGCCTGCTACGCCGCGCGCGACGTGGAAGACGAAGCGACCGAAGCCTTGGCGACGATCAAGCGCTGGCTTGCGCATGGCACGCGCAACATCGCGGTGGTTGCGTTAGATCGTCTCGCGGCGCGACGTTTGCGGGCACTCGCGGAGCGCGAACAAATTTTGCTGCGCGACGAAATCGGCTGGCCGGTTTCAACGACGGTCAGTGCGACCGCCGTGATGCGCTGGTTGGAAGCGAAGCGCGATGGCTTCTATTTTCAGACCCTCATTGATTTGTTGAAATCGCCATTCATTTTCGCGGAAGCTGAGGTGAAGACGCGCAACAAACTGGCCGTGTTATTGATCGAGCGCGCAATTCATCGTGCCGGTGTGGTGATGGGTTTGCTGAAAGTGCGCGAGGCGCTGATACAACTGCCGCGCACCCTGCCGCAGGAAATAATTCCACCGCAAATATCGGCCGACGCATTGCTATTGATGGATCGGCTGATCGCCGCAGATCGGCAATTTGGGACGCAGCGCCGCACGCCGCAGGCATGGCTCGCTGCATTGCAGGAGAGCCTTGCCACCCTCGGCATCACCGCCGGTCTCGCCACGGATGCCGCCGGTGCCGGCCTCAATGATTTATTGGTGCAACTCGAAACAGATGTGGCGGCGTGTGCGCTGAAACTCACTATGAGTGAGTGGCTGGATTGGCTGCGTATGGAGCTTGAGACTGCCCGCTTTCGTGATGCCTCGATTGACAGCCCCATTGTCATGACCTCTCTTGAAGCGACGCGCTTTCGTCAATTTGATGCGGTGATTTTGCTCGGGGCTGCCGACACCAACTTACCCGGCAAGTCCGCCAACCGCGCGGTGTTCAATCAATCGGTGCGCGCCATGCTGGGCCTCGCCACGCGTGCAGAAACCCTCACCGAAATCACCCAAGATTTGTACGGCCTGTTCTGTCGTAGCCAAACGCAATGGGTGAGTTGGCAGGCTAGTGTCGAAAGCGCGGATGAGCCACAGAATCCGTCGCCGTGGATTGCGGCGTTGGAATTGGCAGCGAAACGCGCATGGGGCGGGAGCCTTCGCGTCGCGAAATCGTTGCCGGATCAAACCCAACCATTGGCGGCACGTTCGAGCAAAATTGCCGTAAGACCCGCGCCAATGCTTGCGTTTGAACAAGTGCCTGAGAGAGTTTCGGCTAGCGGTTATCAAAGTCTGGTCGATTGCCCGTACCGTTATTTTTCACGTAGCGTGCTGAAACTCAATGAAGCCGATGCAGTCAAAGAAGAAATGGAAAAGCGCGATTTTGGCGAATACGTACACGATATTCTGAATCGCTTCCATCAACGAGTCGCGGTGGTGTCGCATGGCGAAAAGCCAGCGATGCGCGCGGCGCTGCTTGAAGAAACACATGCTGTGTTCGACGGCGCGATTGAACAAAATTTTATGGCGCGTGCGTGGCGATTGCAGTGGGAATCGGCGATTGATGATTACCTCGCGTGGCAAACGGCGCGTGAGGGTGCCGGGTGGCGCTGGCACGCCGGCGAGCTTAAAAATGGTTTCCCGATGCTGCTTGATAACGGTGCCACCGTGAACATCGAGGGTCGTCTGGATCGCGTTGATTGGCGCGATGAATTCGGTATGGCGGTGATTGATTACAAGGCGCGTGCGGTGACGACCCTGCAAGCGAAATTGAAGCGACCAGGTGAGGACGTACAACTGCCGGTGTACACCGCACTTGCCGAGGCATCGATGCCGGAACGTGAAGTCAATGAAGCCGCGTATTTAAGTATTGAGCGGGGCGGCGTCAAAGCGCTGGCGATTGATGACGCGCACGACGCGGCACAGGAGAACGTGGTGCGACTCGAACAAATCTTGGTCGCGCTGCACGCTGGCGCGCCGATGCCCGCGCAGGGTGTGGAAGCAGTGTGCAATTTCTGCGAAGCGCGTGGGCTGTGTCGGCGGGATTACTGGCTGCAAGGTGGGTCGGTGAACAATGGGTGAGTTGAATCACGCGCGCGCGGCACTCAATGCGGCCGCCCTCAACCCGAATCTGAGCGTGGTTGTTGAGGCCTGCGCAGGCTCCGGCAAGACGTGGCTGTTGGTGTCGCGCATCTTGCGCTTGCTGCTGGCAGGCGCCGCACCATCAAGCATTCTTGCCATCACCTTTACGCGTAAAGCGGCGCAGGAAATGAAGTTGCGTTTGATGGATTGGCTGGAAATACTGGCGAGGGCGAGTGATGAAGAGGCGCGCCAGTTCTTGCGTCAGCGGGCAATGGATGATGACGAAATTGCGGCGCTACTGCCGCGCGCGCGCGCTTTACATGCCGAGGTATCGTTCGCTTCGCCCGCCATCGGTATCGCAACCTTTCACGGCTGGTTCCAGCAACTGTTGTCCGCGGCTCCGCTGGGGTTGAATGCCGCTGATGCGACTATTGTTGAAAGTGAATCGACGTTGCTTGACGATGCTTGGCGCACGCTGGCTGAGCGCTTGAGTCGCGACACCGAATCGCCCGCTGCGGAGGCGCTGGCGCGACTGTTCACCAGCGTTGGACTGCACAACACGCGCACACTTTT
Organism: Burkholderiales bacterium; assembly: GCA_043744255.1. Taxonomy (GTDB): domain Bacteria; phylum Pseudomonadota; class Gammaproteobacteria; order Burkholderiales; family Usitatibacteraceae; genus UKL13-2. The sequence goes on from JAYTVA010000016.1 coordinate 6,293, forward strand.
GTTCGCCTTCGTGCGCCGCCGTGCCGAGTGGCGTGCCTATGCGCGCGGCACGCTGGCGGTGGCGGCGGATGAAGACGCGACTGAAGCTGCCATCGCGCATTGGCAAGCGGAGTGGGAAGTCGATCTGGCGCGCGATCCGCTGGCAGACTGGGCCGAGAATCCGGCGATTGATGCGGCGATTGGCAATGTCGTGCGCGGCATCGAGGGTGCCAGAAAAGCGACAGATCCCGCGCGCGCGCGCGCAATGAAGCTCAATGCGGTGCGGACGGTTGCGAGCTCGGCAGAGCGCTTCGCGATGTTGCGCGCACTTCTCTTTACCAAGGCCGATACGCCGCGTGCGGATCAAGTGCGGTGGTGCGATTGGGGTGCGGTGACGCGCGAAAATGATTGGCTGTGCCAGTCAATTACGCAGGTGATTGACGCGCAAATGGATCGCGAAATTTTTGCCTTTAACCGCGATGCTTTGTTGGCAAGCCTCGCGTTGCTCAGCGAATATGAAGGCCTGAAAACCAATCAACGCCAACTCGATTTTGCCGATCTTGAGTGGCGCGCGTATGCCTTGCTCAACGACAGCGAACACGCCGAGACCATGCACTACCGCCTCGACTGTCGCTATCGCCATATTCTGCTCGATGAATTTCAGGACACCAATCCGATTCAGTGGCAATGCTTGACGGCGTGGCTCGACGCCAGCATCGCCGCCGACAATCGACCGACCGTGTTCATGGTCGGCGACGCCAAACAAGCGATTTATCGGTTTCGCCGCACCGATGCACGCTTGTTTGAAATGGCTAAGGAATACTTCGCGGAAAAATTTTCTGCGCGTGTGTGTGCGCTCAATCACACGCGCAGAAATGCCGCCAGTGTGGTCAGCTTTGTGAATAGACTATTCACCGAGGAGCCCGTGTTTACTGGTTTTTCAGCCCATCACTCGGAAAATCGCGCGGCACCAGGGCAGGTGGTGGTGTTACCGAAATTTGCTCCACCGGAAAAAGAGTTGGCGAATTTTTCTGAGGATGCATTGCGTAATCCATTGACTACTGCGCTTGAAGAAACTGCAACGGATCGTTATGCAGAAGAAGCGCAGACAATGGCGGATGCGCTGTCGAGGTTGGTTGGCAACTACAAAATTTATGAGCTGCGTGATGGCGTGGTCATCGAACGGGTCGCGCAGTTCGGCGACATCACCATCCTCTTCCGCCGCCGCACGGCGATGCCCGCGTTTGAAGCGGCGCTACGAGCATTGCGTATCCCCTACGTCGGTGCGCGCCCCGGTGGATTGATGGCCGCACTCGAAGTCAGCGACATGGTGGCGCTGCTGATATTTCTATCGTCCCCCAACGATGACTTGGCGTTGGCACAGGTGCTGAAATCGCCGCTGGTGGGACTGAACGACCAAGAATTGTTAATGATTCGATTTTCGGCAGGCGCTGGCACGTGGTGGGAGCGCGTGCAAGTGTTGGCAGTTCATGCGCCGTTCACCAACGTCGCGGCGCGTTTGCAGCGCTGGCTGAACTTGATCGACCATTTGCCGGTGCATGATTTGTTGGATCGCGTGTATCACGAGGCGGATGTGCTGCGCGCCTATGCGGGCGTGGTGCCAGAGCTGATGTGCGCCAGTGTGGTGGCGAATTTGAACGCGTTCATGGCATTGGCACTCAAGGTCGATAGCGGTCGTTATCCGAGCCTCATGCGGTTTTTGCACGAGCTAAAACGCTACGCCGCGCTACCCGACAACGAGGCACCGGACGCGGGCGCGATTGCGGAGGACGACGCGGAGAAATCGTTGAATGTAAATGCGGTGCGCTTGATGACCATTCACGCGGCAAAGGGCCTCGAGGCACCCATCGTTTGGTTGATCGACGGCGATGACACGACCATTCGTCCCGATTCATATGCGCTGCTGTGTGATTGGCAGCCGCAGGAAATGGCACCACGGCATTTTTCGTTCTGGAGTACCAAGGCGAATGCCGGCAAACGTCGCGACGCAATTGTGGCGGAGGAGGCAAGCGTGGATGCGCGCGAGCGGCTAAATTTGCTTTACGTTGCGGCGACGCGGGCGAAGCAGTTGTTGGTGATCAGTGGTACCTCGTCTTCACGGACAGCGGGGACGCAAAGCTGGCTGGATCGTGCATTGTTGGTGGCAGGTGAAGCAGCGTTACCGTGGGCGGGTGTGCCGCGTGCAGTGGTCGCGGCGCGCAGTGTTGACGGTGACCCCATCGCAGACGTCACGCCACCCTGCATCGCGGTCGGTACGCGCCTTGCGCCACGCGCACACATGAGTGCGGAACAGAGCTTTGGTGTGCAGGTACATGCGATTTTGGAAGCGCGCGCCGTGGCGACCGGAGGTGCTGGCGTCGGCGCGAATTCCAACAACGGGGCCGCACACGAAGTCGCCGAAAAAATTCTTTCGGCACCCGCGCTTCAGAAATTTTTCGATGCCAGCCAGTTTGTTGCCGCACACAACGAAGTCGAAATCGGCATTGCCGGTGCAGAGGCCATGACGCAACGTATTGATCGCGTCGTCGAATTCGCTACCCAAGTTTGGGTGCTCGATTACAAAACTGGGCAGGATATCGCCCATGAAAATTATCGCGCGCAGGTGGCCGGGTATTGTGAGGCGATGAAAAGCGTCTATCGGGGCAAGGTCATTCGCGGCGCGTTGATTGATGCCAACGCAGTGTTGCACGAGGTCTATTAACGGGGGCTGTCTGCCGTAGGCAAGGTTGCAACCCTAATTGGCGCGCTGCGGCTACGCAAAATCCTGCGTGGGCACGCCGCGCTTTGCCCACCCTACCGCTCTACGGCAGTCTCTAAAATTTGTCATGCTGCGCCGCTGTTGGCGAAGCATCTCGTCCGCGCACATTCGGGCAATGCCTCCACCTGAGCCGATGAGACGCTTCGCGAAGTTCTGCTCAGTAGGGCAAAGATTCTGCGCTGACGCCAACTTATCCCCCGTGTCGCGCGTCGTGAAAATCGCTAGTGCGGCTTCGGTGCCTTATCGAGTCCCTTGATCACGTCGCCGACCTGCACCTTGTTGCTTGAATACCATTTCGTATTCATCTCCAAGGCGTAGCGCGCGGGACCTGCCGACATGTGCGAGGTTTCATTGAGCGCTTCCATTTCATGAATGCTCAAAATTTTTCCATGGTCGTCCATGTACGCGACGCTCAGCGGAATCAGCGTATTGCGCATCCACATCGCGTGATAACCAAGTTGCGGAAACACAAACAGCATGCCGTCGTTCTTGCCCATGCTGGCGCGAAACATGAGGCCGGTTTGGCGGGTGGCATCCGTGTTGGCGATGTCAGCTTTGATGGCGTGACCGTTGGCGGTGAGGGTGATTTTTGCCAGCCCGGTTTGTGGCTTGCCTTGTGGCATGTCCTGCGCGAATGACGGTGCCGACAGCGCAATGGCGCATACAGCGACGATGGTGCAACGGATGTTTGAGAAAATGTTCATTGGCGTTTAACGAGTGTGGGTACGGGGTCGCCGACAGCGACTCATTTTTTGCCAGTACTGCCGAAGCCGCCATCGCCACGCGCTGACGCACTAAATTCTTCGACGACATTGAATTCCACTTGTGCGACCGGCACCACGATCAGCTGCGCGATCCGCTCCATCGGTTGCACCGTGAATTCGCTGTGGCCGCGATTCCACACGGAGACGAAGATTTGCCCCTGGTAATCTGAGTCGATCAGCCCAACCAAATTGCCAAGTACGATGCCGTGCTTGTGCCCCAAGCCCGAGCGCGGCAACACTAGTGCGGCGTAGCCAGAGTCCGCGACGTGAATGGCGATGCCGGATGGCACCAGATTGGTGTCGCCCGGCTTCAATACCATCGGCGCATCGATGCACGCGCGCAGATCCAGCCCGGCGGAACCGGGGGTGGCGTATTGGGGGAGTTGGTCTTTGAGGCGGGGGTCGAGGATGCGAACGTCGAGCTTACGCATGGTTGATTTTGCTGGGTTGAACGGAGCGCAGCCCCGCTTGAGTGTTGAGGAAAAGTTGTGTGGCATGAGTGACGATGGCTTCTGCAATCAGTGTTTTGCCAGCACGTGAAATAGCGGTGTCGCCGACATCGTCGATGATAGTCACTTCATTGTCGTCAGCGCCAATTGCGGCGTTGGCATGATTAGCCACAATCATAGGAATTCGCTTGTTTTCACGCTTTTTGCGCGCATATTCGACGACGTTTTCGCTTTCAGCCGCGAAGCCGACGCAGAATGGTGGCTTTGGCAACGCAGCGACCTGCGCCAAAATATCGACCGTGGGCACGAGTTTTAAAGTCAAATCATCGCCAGATTTTTTCATTTTTTGCGATTTCGGCGTTGCGGGCGTGTAATCGGCGACCGCAGCGACCGCAAAAAATAGATCGGCTCCAACCAGCGCCGCGTTGACTGCGTCCAGCATTTGCGCGGCACTCGTGACAGAAATACGTGAAACGCCTTGTGGAGCGGGCAGAGACGTTGGCCCACTCACTAGCACCACGTCAGCGCCCGCGTCACGCAACGCGGCGGCGATCGCGTATCCCATCTTGCCGGAACTGGCATTGGTGATGCCGCGCACCGGGTCAATCGCCTCGACGGTAGGACCAGCGGTGACCACGGCTTTTTTGCTGGCGAGGAGTTGGACGCGTGGCCGGTAAAACGCTTCGATTGCGGCGAGCAGTTCACCGGGCTCCAGCATGCGGCCCATGCCGATTTCACCGCAGGCCTGCTCGCCCGCGCCGGGGCCAAGAATGGTCACGCCGTCAGCTAACAATTGTTTGATGTTGCGTTGCGTGGCCGCGTTTTCCCACATTTCGCGATTCATCGCCGGTGCGAGCATGAGCGGGCAGTTGCGCGCGATGCACAGGGTGGAGAGCAAATCGTTGCATAGGCCGTTGGCGAGCTTGGCGATGAAGTCCGCTGTGGCTGGCGCAACGAGAATCGCATCCGCTCCGCGCGACAGCTCGATATGCGCCATGTTGTTGTCAATGCCGGCGTCCCACAAATCAGTGTAGACGCGTCGACCGGACAGGGCTTGCAGCGTAATCGGGGTGATAAACTCGCGCGCAGCCTCGGTCATTACTACCTGCACTTCAATGCCGGATTTCACGAGCGCGCGCGTGAGTTCGGCGGCCTTGTAGGCGGCGACACCACCAGTGATGCCGAGCAGCAGACGTTTAGGCGTGGTTTTGGACATAAGCCATTCTAACTGAACACCAAACCGCGAAATTCAACCGGATGCACCGATGTCGATTACCAACTGGCCAGAAGACGAACGTCCGCGTGAGCGGCTGCTAAAGCAAGGTGCGGCGGCGCTGTCGGACGCTGAATTGGTCGCGATTTTTTTGCGCATCGGCGTGAAGGGAAAAAGCGCGGTCGATTTGGCGCGCGAATTGGTCACCAAATTTGGTACCTTGAACGGCCTGTTCGCCGCCAGCAAGGAAGATCTCTGCCAAGTTTCCGGTATCGGCGAAGCCAAATACGTGCAACTGCAAGCCGTGTTGGAAATGGCCAAGCGTGCGTTGGGTGAAGAAATTAAACTCACCGATGCGCTCGCCTCGCCACAAGCGGTGCGCGATTATTTGAAGCTCACGCTGTCCAGATTGCCGCATGAAGTGTTCGTCGCGGTATTCCTGACCAGCCAGAATCGGGTCATCGCCGTGGACGAGCTATTTCGCGGTAGCCTTACGCAGACCAGCGTCTACCCTCGTGAAGTCGTTAAGCGAGCGCTAGCTCGCAATGCCGCGTCGGTGATATTTGCGCACAACCATCCGTCCGGTGAGCCCACGCCCAGTCAAGCGGATCGAGCCCTCACGCGCGCCTTGGCGGAGGCCTTGGCGCTCATTGATGTGCGCGTGTTGGATCATTTTGTGGTCGCGCCCGGCGCTGCGCTGTCGTTTGCCGAACAGGGGCTGCTGGCCACCTAAACCAGATTCGCCTTGCGCTAAGTGCTTGGTTTGGATATAATTTTGGGCCTGCTTGCGCGAAGGTACGCTCCATGCACGCCCAACCGGCAAGCCGAGAAATCAACAATCAATGGAACCGGTCGTTTCGGTCCTTTTCAATCTTTAAGTGAGGTCAATCATGGCACGTGTTTGCCAAGTAACGGGCAAAGCCCCAATGGTGGGTAACAATGTTTCCCACGCGAACAACAAAACCAAGCGTCGTTTCCTGCCGAATTTGCAGTACCGCCGCTTCTGGGTCGAATCCGAGAATCGTTGGATTCGTTTGCGTCTGACCAATGCTGGTCTGCGCACGATCGACAAAAAAGGCATCGATGTGGTGCTGGCTGAACTGCGCGCCCAAGGCGTCGCAATCAAGTAACCCCAAGCCCATTCAGGAGCCCAATCATGCGCGACAAAATCAAACTCGAATCCACGGCTGGCACCGGTCATTTCTACACCACCAGCAAAAACAAACGCACCATGCCAGAGAAAATGGAGATCATGAAATTCGATCCCAAGGCTCGTAAGCATGTCATGTATAAAGAGACCAAACTGAAATAGTTTTTCTCTTGCTGTGACGGTGCCAAGCCGCTGTCACCCCCAACAAAAAACCCGCCAAGTAGCGGGTTTTTTGTTGGGGGATGCAGTGGCAAAAATGCTTGAAACTCCGCGTTCCTGCTTGTCTTTCAAACGCTAGGCATATGCGCGCAAACGCCGCGAAAACTGTTGTAAGGCGAGAATGCCCGAGGCTTCCGCGCGCTTGCACCAGTCCTCTAGATTGGCGACCAGTTCTTCTTTTGAGACCGTTGAGCGTTCCCACATCGCCATCAAATCTTTCTTGAATCTGTAAACGGTTTCAAGCACCGTGCTGCCTTTTAACGCGTCGTCCAGACCCTGCTGGTGCTCGCTCGGCAGGGCGGCGCGGTCGGTATACATCCACTCCTTGAAACTCGCCCAGCTTCGGCTGGCGCGTTGGTCGTGGAACGCTTTGCCCTCGCTTTTCAGGCGCAAAATTTCTTCGTGGCAGGTCGCCTTGAGTGAGCGTGCGAAGCCAGTAGTAATTTCAAAGCGATGCGCGATCACGGCTTGTACGGTGTCCAGATCACAGGCAACTTTGGTGAGGTCAAATTTTGGACGCGGCGCAACTTTTTTCACCTTCGCGAGCTTCAGTGTCTCCAGCACGCGGATGTAGAACCAGCCAAGATCGAACTCGTACCAGCGCATCGAAAAGCGCGCAGACGTTGGGAACGCATGATGATTATTGTGCAACTCTTCGCCGCCAATCCAGAACGCAAATGGCGTGATGTTGGTACTCGCGTCGGCGACGGTGTAATGGCGATAGCCCCAGAAGTGACCGATGCCATTGATGATGCCAGCGGCGTGGAATGGAATCCAAGCGATTTGTACTGCCCACAGCGAGGCGCCGAGCGGTCCGAACATCAACACGTTGATGACCAACAACAATCCCACACCATGCCACGGAAAGCGCTCGTAGACGTTGCGCTCGATCCAATCGGTCGGCACGCCGCGACTGTATTTGGCAAGCGTTTCTTGGTTGTACGACTCGTAGCGGTAGAGCTCAGTGCCTTCGCGCAACACCTTCTTGATCCCGCGGTGCACGGGGCTGTGCGGATCGTCAGCGGTCTCGCATTTGGCGTGGTGTTTGCGGTGAATCGCCACCCACTCCTTGGTAATCATGCCGGTGGTAAGCCACAACCAGAACCGGAAAAAATGACTGGGAATTGCGTGTAAATCGAGCCCGCGATGCGCTTGCGCGCGATGCAAAAAAATAGTCACGGAAGCAATCGTGATGTGGGTGAAAATTAGCCCAACGACGACGACACCCCACCACGGTAATGCAACTAACCCCTGCAATAAATCGATGTTCAAGCTTGGCTCCTGAAAAAGATGCGCAATGTTACGCCCAATCGCGGTTGAGCATATTCTTATTTGGGGATTTCGCGTGGCATTTGCAATGGAAATTCACACGCGAATTGTCAATTATTCCACGCGGCTAATGGGAGTTGGGTTTCGTACATGGATCTCGCGCTGTACGGCCGGAATCACGATCTGCTGCGCGCGAAATTCGCGGCAAATGTCGACCAGCATGTCCGAACGCAAGTTGGCTTGACCCTTTTCGGGGTCAGCCACATATACCGTCAATTCCAGCGCGGCACCGTTCTCGCCTAATCCCACCACGAGCGCCGTGGCGACCGGCTGCGCCACCACACGCGGTTGGCGTGCGGCGGCATCAAGCAGAATTCTCTGCGCGGTATCCAGGTTGCTGTCATACGACACGGTCACGAGAATTTTGACGGCGACGGCGCGTTCAGCGTAAGCGTGATTTACCACGGTGTTGGTGATCAGGGTGTCGTTCGGCACGATCGCCTGGGTACCGTCGAAGCCCTTGATGACGGTGTAGCGCGACCGAATCGCTTCCACCACGCCGTGCTTGCCATCGGCCGTCACCAGATCGCCGATGCGCACCGAGCGGTCTAGCAAAATAATGAAACCGCTCACATAGTTGCTGGCAATTTTTTGTAAGCCCAGCCCCAGACCCACGCCAAACGCACCGCCGAATACCGAGAGTAGTGTGAGGTCAATGCCGACCAGCGGCAGCGCAATCAACACGCCAAACACGAGTGCCAGTGCACGCAATGCTTTTGCGATCACCACGCGCAAACTCATATTCACGGACTCGGCGCGCATCAGGCGTTTTTCGAAGATGCCGGATAGCGCAAGAGCCACGAACAGCGCCACGGCGGCCAGTAACACCGCTTCAATAGCTTGTTTCAAGCTCACGGAGGGCTTGCCGACGGGCAGTGTGATTGCGTCCAGTGCGGCGAGAATGCCGGGCAACAAATCTGTGAGATAGAGGGCGGCCAACACCCACACGGTGAATGCCACGACGCGCTCAATGGATTTCAGAAATTCGCTGGGGGGGAACGCGTGCCGGAGCAAATACATGGCGAGGCGAATCGCCGCGAACGAGGCGATCAGCAACACGGCAAGGTGCAAAATCGGCACCGGCTGATAGCGCGCAAGGACGATGCGCGCGAGCCACGCGAAGCCGAGAAACAGCAGCGGAAACAGCACGCGACCAAAGCTGCCTGCGCCAATTTTGGCGAGACCGGGTTCGAGATCGTCAGGAAGTTTTGCGCGAATGGCGCGCGCGATCACCCACGATACTAGCAATGCAACCGCGACTGCCGCCAGCTGCACGCCGCCCTCGGTGCCGCTGAGTGACTGCGTGATGCTAGCGAGGTCGAAGCTCGTGCGGGTCATTTCCGCGTGGATTTGGCCGCTGGCTTTTTAATAATTTTTTTTGCGGCAGTTGCGGCTTTGCCGACCGGCTTTTTCGCGACAGCGGCGGATTTTTTGGCGCGGGGTGCAGGTGCCTCATCAACGTCCGGTTTGGCGACTTTCGGCGCTGCTTTGGCGCTGGCCTTCACCGAGCCCGCGCGCGTCAATACCGCCGCGAAAAATCCATCCGTGCCATGTTTTTGCGGCGTGAGTTTTAGGTAAGGACTCATGCCGGTCAACGCGATCTTCTGGCGTTTCAATACTTCGTCGGCGGGGATGATGGTGAAGTCAGGATGGGTCGCCAAAAATGCTTCAACGATCATTTCATTTTCTTCGCGCAGCAAGCTGCACGTGGCATAGACTAAGTGCCCGCCTACCGAGACCAATTTTGCGGCGGCATTCAGAATCGATGCCTGCTTTACGTTCAGTTCGGCCAGTCCTGTTTCAGACTGACGGTACTTCAGATCGGGATTGCGGCGCAACGTTCCCAAGCCGGTGCAGGGCGCGTCAACCAATACGCGGTCAATCTTGCCGGCCAGACGTTTGATTTTGGTATCGTTCTCACTGACGATGCGCTGCGCCATCACGTTGGATAGACCCGAGCGCTTCAATCGGGGGCCGAGATTGGTCAGACGTTTTTCAGAAACATCGAACGCGTATAGACGCCCGGTGGACGCCATGGATGCGCCAATGAGCAGCGATTTTCCACCCGCACCGGCGCAAAAATCGACCACCATTTCGCCGCGCTTAGCGTCAAGCAACAGGCCGAGCAACTGGCTGCCTTCATCCTGCACTTCGATGAAGCCCTCGATAAACGCGGCGTGTTTCGCGAGCGAAATTTTATCGTTGAGGCGAATACCTAGCGGCGAGTAAGTGGTCGGCGCGCATACGATGCCTTCTTGCTGCAACCGCTTGAGCACCGCGTCCCGCTTGGCTTTGTGGGCATTCACGCGCACATCGAGCGGGGCGGTACTCATCATGCTCTGGCCGAGTTTGATGATGTCAGCATCCGGCATCACCGGCTTCAAACGCGCGATCACCCAGTCGGGTAACTCAGCTTCCACGCCTAGCGGCAGGTTGGCGGGCTGCTTTTTTTTGAGGTCAAGCAGCCACGTCGCTTCGTCGCGCTTCAGCACGGTATTCAAATCACCGATGCCGATGTTTTGAAAGCGTGTCATCGCCATCAGCGTCATCGCGCGTGGCGTGGCCTTGGGAGCAAAGTGCGCGATCAAGCGGCGATGACGCAGTACGGCGTAAACCGTCTCGGCGATAAAGCCGCGATCCCGATGCCCAAGCTTTGGCCGATCTCGAAAGAACAGCTTTAAGCTCACGTCTGCGGGAGAATTCAGCGGCAAGACCAGCGTCAGCGCCTCGACTAGGGCGTTAAAGAGTGCGTGTGTAATTGGCATAACTCACGATTATCGCTGATCGCCGCGCTATAGGGAAGCTTCGTCGTCAATTTGGCGCGCGCGCTGCGGTCAAATCACCACTACGTAGTCGGTCAAAACAAGGCGCTGCTGGCGAATGTAGCCACGTTTTGCTCAACCGGGAAGCGCCCCATAAAAAACTTCATTTTGACCGGCATAAAGTGCAGATCCGGGGCCAGCCACACCTCGTAGACGTCTTCCGGGTCGCTCGCTTCGCTCTTGAGATGGATGGTCAGGAAGGTGCCGACCGGGGTGGCCAGCGTCGCTTCGCCGATCCGTTTGAATTTGTACTCATAAATTTTGCGGGCGTTGGTCACTTGCACGGGAACAATGGTGCTGCCCTTGCCGAGTACTGAAACGTCGCGCGCCATCTGAAACAGGAAACTTTGCGTGTCCTGCAAACGTTCGGATAGCGGCGAGATGTGGGTTTCGCCGTGTTTGATAATTTTCAGCGTCTTCGCGGCGCGCTGGAATTCGGCGGTGTCAGCCGGCACATCGCCACGCTGCAACGAAAAAAAATTAGGGCGGATGCCGCTGTCGGTCATTTCACCGCGGCTGATCTGGCGAAAATTGCCGACGAACATGCTGGTGAACACGCCCGTCGGCTGAATGCTGCTGTCGATTTCGTATTTTGTGCCTTCCAACTGCCAAGACAAGCTGGCGGTGCCGTTGGCGATGCTGGACGTCATTTTGTAGGTTGCCCTGAGTCGCTGCGGAAAATCGACCGCTTTTCCCGACGGTGGCAGCGTCAATTCGGGCGCGCTAGCGATAACCACGGGCTCCAGTGACGCCATCGCCGCGCTGGCCAATGGTGGCAGGGGTACCAAATCTGGTTCAGTGCTGGCGGGCGGCTCCGTCGGCGTGTTGTTTGGGATGGCCTCCGCTGGCGAAATCAACACGGGTGTGACTGGGACGACTTTAGCCAGTTTTACACGCGGTTTCACCACGGGGCGCGGCGCGACTGGCTCCGGCGGTGCCGTTTCAGGCACCACCGCTGGTGCCGCAGCGACCAGTACGGCATCAAATTTGGTTGACTCGGTTGCGCGCCACGCAGTGACAAAATCAGGCGCGCCGAAATACGCAACGAGGTGTGCCAGTACCGATAGCGCAAGTGTGATCGTGAGAGCGCGCGGCAACTGCCAGGCGGACGCGAAGAGCGGATTCGGGACGCGCGTCTGCTCCATCGCGTCGCGCAGCGCCTAGCGGGTGCTGAGCGAGGTCAGTACCTGCTCGAAGCTGCCGTTTTTATCAGTGTAGGACACACGCACCGGCAAATAAAAACGGTCTTTGGCCAGCCACAATTCGGCTTTCGATTCGCCCGCTTGCGCGTCGCGTGCATAGTGTACTGTCGCAAACTCGCCGGCTTTGGTGGAGACCGTGGGCTCGCCTTGTTTCACGTACGAATAGCGCTCCGATTTCTTGCCGGTGGACATCCACGCCGTCATCAGGTCGGAGCTCGGTGTGCTAAGCATGAATTGGTACATCGACGACAAGCGGTCTTGCGTGTGTGCGGGCAAGGCGAACGTTTCGTGCGTATCGCCATGCTCAGAAAAAATCTCGTTCTTGGCCCAGTCAAACCGTGCGCGCACGCTGCGATTGGCATCGGCACGACGGTATTCGTAGTTGAGCGGGCGCAGGCCATCTTTTCCGACCAAGCCTTGGCTGATGATGGTGATGCGCTCCTTGAAGAAAAACTTCAGCGCGCCTTCCGCGTGGGTTTCTGAAACGATCTTGTAGCTGTCGCCATCGCGATGAAAAGTTTCCACATCTTGCGCAACCATGATCCCGGCTTTGTAGATGCCGTAGGTTGCTTTAATCTCGTTGGGTAATGCATTTGCCGATGCGGCCACACTTGCCAAACCGGCAAGCATACCCACCAACACGGTACGCAGAAAAGGGGAGAACGGGGAAACGGATTTGGTATTCATTCGCTCGGGACCATAAAGGGATGTGCTCGTCGCTCTGTCAAAACGTTGAGTCCCTTGATTTGGACGACACCCGTCGCCGTAATTTCCACCCGATCCTCGGCCAGCCAACGCAGCACTTGTGGATACATTTGGTGTTCCGCCACCAACACCCGCGTAGCGAGCGAGTCTTCAGTGTCATCCTGCGTCACGCGCACTGCCGCCTGCGCGATGATCGGGCCGTGATCTAGCTCGGTGGTGACGAAGTGCACGGTGGCACCGTGAATCTTCGCGCCCGCGTCTAGCGCGCGTCGATGCGTGTGGAGGCCCGTAAATGACGGCAGCAGCGAGGGATGAATGTTCACAATTCGGCTCGGGTAGCGCGCGACGAACGATGGCGAAAAGATGCGCATGAACCCCGCCAGCACCACGAAATCGGGTTTGAAACCGTCAATGGATTTGGCGAGCGCGTCGTCGAATGCTTCACGCGTGACAAATTTTTTGTGGTCGAGCGCGACCGTCTTAACGCCGTGTTCGGCAGCAATCGCCAGCCCTTTGGCATCGGGACGATTCGCAATCACCGCGCGCACGTCCAGCGGCAATTTCGCGCGCAGGATCGCTTCCATATTGCTGCCACGGCCAGAGATGAGGATGACGATTGATTTCATGGCGTTCACCTGCTATCAAGTAGTCAATATGGGCGGCTTATTCCAGCCGAATATGGCTGAAAGTGCCCGCCAAATGAGGCGTTTCAGATGACGATGGCCTGATGCTCGTCGCCTTCACGCGCCCGGATGTCGCCGATGGAGAATACCGTTTCACCAGCCGCGCGTAGCATCGTTGCCGCCTGTTCAGCATGCTCCTTCGCCACCACCACCACCAGGCCGATGCCGCAGTTAAAGGTGCGCGCCATCTCCACGTCGTTCACTTTGCCATGCTGTTGCAGCCACGCAAATACGCTCGGTGCTATCCACGATTTACGATCAATCACTGCCTTTACATGCGAAGGAAACATGCGCGCAACATTTTCCGTGAGCCCGCCACCGGTAATGTGCGCCATCGCTTTCACGGGCAGCGCCCGCATCAATGCCAGCAGCGGTTTCACGTAAATGCGTGTTGGCGCGAGCAGATCGAGCGCCAATTGCTGGTTGGCAGTGGCATGTAGGTCAACGCCAGAACGCTCGATGATTTTTCGCACCAGCGAGTAGCCATTCGAGTGCGGTCCGCTCGAGGCGAGGCCGAGCACCACGTCACCTGGCGTCATCGTTTGCCCGGTGATGATCGCGTCCTTTTCCACTAGGCCCACGGCAAATCCCGCGAGATCGTATTCGCCGACCGGATACATCGACGGCATCTCGGCGGTCTCTCCGCCGATCAACGCGCAGCCCGCTAATTCACAGCCATGCGCAATGCCTTTCACCACGTCGGTCGCCACCGGCACATCCAATTTTCCGCAAGCGAAATAGTCCAAAAAGAAAATTGGCTCGGCACCCTGCACCAAAATATCGTTCACACTCATCGCCACCAAATCTTGGCCGACGGTGTCATGTTTGTTGAGGTGGAACGCCAGTTTCAGCTTGGTGCCCACGCCGTCGGTGCCGGAGACCATCACGGGATTTTTGTATTTTTTCGACACCTCGACCAACGCACCGAATCCGCCAATACCCGCCATCACCTCCGGGCGCATGGTGCGTTTGGCAAATGGTTTGATGTTCTCGACCAACTGATCGCCCGCGTCAATATCGACGCCAGCGTCTTTGTAGGTCAGAGGGGAAAGGGCGTTGCTATCGGGGTGGGTCATGGTGTCCGCTGGGTTCTGCACTGGCTTGGCGTTTGAGTTGCGCCGCGATTCAGTTACGATGATTGATTTGGGAAGGTGTAATTGAGTGCATTGCGTTCATATTGCGGCGATATTAGGGCATCTACGTCGTTGCGCGCCTCGTGCGGTAGCACAGGCAACGCACCTTCGTCGCGCGTCTAGTAGCTGCCCCAATCTCACCACAATCTGAACGCAAGCCACTCAATCAGACCTTCCTCACTCCTCAATTTTACTGGAAATGACCTCTCCACGCCCTCTGCCGAAACCCGCCGCATCCAAGAGTCGTCCGCTTTGGTTATCGCGTCTGCACGCACGCGCTGTGTCGCGCCCCCCGATGTGGCTCGATTGGCACTTCGCGACCATCGCCGCCGCCGTGCTGGCGTTCGGGCTACTACTTTGGGTGCTGTCACCGATCCTCGCGCCGTTTTTGGCCGCTGGCGTGTTGGCGTATATCCTCGATCCGCTGGTCGATAAACTCGAATTGCGTGGTGTGCCGCGCACCGTCGCCACCACGCTCGCGGTGTTGATGTTGATCTTGGCAATCGTGCTGCTGCTGGTGATTATTCTGCCGCTGTTCTACAAAGAAATCACCCAGCTCATCGAGCAAATGCCCGTGCTGTTGGATCAAATTAAAACCAAGGCGCTGCCGTGGGTAAACGAAACCCTCGGCGTGTCGCTCACGCTCGATGCATCCGCGTTTCGCCAAGTGGTGACCGACAACATGCAGGATGCGGGCGGCATCGCCAAGAAGGTATTTTCTTCCGTCGGCGTGGGTGGGTTAGCCGCCGTGGGCGTGTTGGTCAACCTCCTGTTGATTCCAGTCGTGTTGTTTTACGTGTTGCGCGATTGGGATCGCATGGTCGCCAGCGTAGATGCAAGCATTCCACGCCGCTTCCATAGCACCGCCTCGGTAATGGCGCGTGAGGTGAATGCCGTGCTCGGTGAATTTTTGCACGGGCAGGTGAGCGTGATGTTGTTGATGGCGGTGTTTTACGCCGTCGGCCTCTATGCCGTCGGGCTCAGTTTTTGGTTGCCGGTGGGCCTCATCACTGGCTTGCTGGTATTCATCCCCTACCTTGGTAGCGGCACTGGCTTGTTGCTCGGCACGGTTGCCGCGTTGATGCAGTTCCTGCCGTCGATGAATGGCGTGATCGCCGTATGGGTGGTGTTTGGCATCGGCCAAGTGCTCGAGGGCTTCGTGGTCACGCCGTGGCTAGTAGGCGATCGCATCGGTCTACATCCGGTCGCAGTGATCTTCGCGTTGTTAGCGTTTGGACAACTGTTCGGTTTCTTCGGCCTGCTGTTGGCGCTGCCCGCGAGCGCCGCGATTCTGGTCGGCTTGCGCCACTGGCAGGCGCACTACCGTGGCAGCAAGTTTTATCGCGCGTAGCTAACGCGCCATCATTAACGTGTCGTCGCGTGATGCGCACGCGCGGCGGCGAACAACATTGAGCGTTCACTTGGCGTACGCAAATGCAGCGAGAGTTGCGCGAAAAAATCCCGCGAACTATCAGTCGATGACGCATAACGCGCCACCAGCACCCCGGCGCTTTTCCCCACCGACGCCGCCAACGCTTGTTCTGCACGCGCCATCAATTCAGGTGTGAGTTCCATGGTGCGGCGATTGCTGAATCCGCCAGCTTCCGGCGCGGCGGCTTTGCGCGCTTCACGGTGTGTACGGACGGCGTCTTTGGCGCGTCGCATGAACGCGGCACGCTTGCTTTCGTCGCTGATGTCGAGTGCTAACACGGTGACGATCTCACGCACATTCCGCGTCTGATTGGACACACGCTCCACCGCCGCCGTTGCGTCGGCACCGTGCGTGGGCATCAATGCGCGCGCGAGTTTCGCGAGCAGCGCCAACTCGCTCTTATTGAGTGGTGGGAATTCTGCCGGTGTTGGTACTTGGTCGCTCATGTTTAGCTGTTCCGTGTGGGTACTAATTAAGCGGGACCGACGCCGTGCGCGTTGGTACCGGGTGCCTGGGTGAGATTCAATCCTAGCGCAAAATCCAGCATGCGCTGAATCGAGCGCTTTGCCTTGGCGCTGACAGTCGCGTCGATATGGATTTCGTTCTTGCCAGTTTCTAAAACTTCCGCCAGATTGGCAAGACCATTCATCGCCATCCACGGGCAGTGCGCACAGCTTTTGCAGGTCGCTGAATTGCCTGCGGTCGGTGCTTCGATGAACACTTTGCCGGGTGCCGCTGCACGCATTTTATGGAAAATACCTTTGTCAGTGGCGACAATAAATTCCGTCGCGTTCAGCGTTTGTGCGGCTTTGATAATCTGCGTGGTTGAGCCCACCACATCAGCCAGTTTCACCACGCTGGCCGGGGATTCTGGATGCACCAGCACCTTGGCGTGCGGATGTTTTTTCTTCAATTCTTCCAGCTCGAACGTTTTGAATTCATCGTGCACGATGCACGAGCCCTGCCACATCAGCATGTCGGCACCGGTTTGGCTTTGGATGTAATTGCCAAGATGCCGATCTGGTGCCCACAAGATTTTTTTGCCCTGCGCATGCAGGTGCTGCACGATTTTCAAACCGATACTGGAAGTCACCATCCAGTCGGCGCGCGCCTTCACCGCCGCACTGGTGTTGGCGTAAACCACGACGGTGCGATCCGGATGCGCATCACAAAATTCCGCGAACTCATCAGGCGGGCAGCCGAGATCGAGCGAACACTCGGCCTCTAACTCCGGCATCAACACCCGTTTTTCTGGGTTCAAAATCTTTGCGGTTTCACCCATAAATCGAACGCCGCACACCACCACCGTCTTGGCGGGATGATCGCGTCCGAAGCGCGCCATCTCTAGCGAATCCGACACGCAGCCACCCGTTTCTTCAGCGAGGTCTTGCAAGTCCGGGTGCACGTAATAGTGCGCCACCAGCACCGCGTTTTGTGCCTTCAATGCCGCCTTGATACGCGCCTTCAGCACAACGCGCTCAGCGGCGGACGGCTCTTGCAATACCTTCGCCCAAGCGTGATCGGTGGAAATTTTTGCGCCGATAGCCTGCAAGCGCGGGTGATCGAAGTCGATGCGGATAGGTGAGAGAGAGGCCATTACGATGTGTGGATGTGTGGATGTGTTGGTGCGTGATGTGGGAGTAAGAAAGAATATGCGGCAATTGCAGCGCGAATTCAAACAATGCAAAAAATTTGTCAAAAACTACGTAACGTTTTGTCGAACCTGATACTGCGGTTCGCGCCACGCCTTGGACAACATGACCTCACGAATGATCGCAACGGCGTCGAACATATCAACAAAGCGCGTGTACAGCGGCGTGAAGCCAAAGCGCAGCAGATTCGGCTGGCGAAAATCGCCGACCACGCCGCGATCAATGATCGTCTGCATGATCGCGTAGGCATCGGGGTGCGCGAACGACAAATGGCTCGCACGCTCGGCATGCGCACGCGGCGACACACACGCGAACTCCGCGCATTCGTCATCCATCAATTGCCAAAACAAGTCACTCAACGCGAGTGACTTCGCGCGAACCTCCGCGAGCGCAACACCCGCGAATGTGTCGATACCGCATTCGAGCGCGGTCATGGCGAGTGCAGAATGGGTGCCGCACAAAAAGCGATCCATGCCGGGGGCGGGCGTGTATTCCTCAACAAAGTCGAACGGTGCGGCATGCCCCAGCCAACCCGACAACGACGTGGTGAAGTCGGCCTGCGCTGATTTTGCGACGTACAAAAATGCTGGTGCGCCCGGCCCACCATTCAAATACTTGTACCCGCAGCCCACCGCGAACCTCGTGCCGTCGTCGTTCAACGCGACCGGCAGCGCGCCAACGCTGTGACTCAAATCCCAAATAATCGGCGCGCCCGCCGCGTCCGCACAGGCATTCAGTTGCGCCATGTTGTGCCAGTGGCCGCTGCGGTAATCGACTTCAGTGATGAGTGCGACCGCGACGGTTTTGTCGAATGCCGAAGCAAGCTCTCCCGCATCCACCAGCCGCATCGTGAAGCGATCCCCCAGCAATTTGTTGAGACCCTGCGCGATGTAAAGATCAGTCGGAAAATTGCCACGCTCGGACAAAATCACGGTGCGTTCAGGCTTTTTTCGCAACGCATCACTTTGCAGGATGCCGCCCAGCAGCTTAAAAATATTGATCGAGGTCGAATCAGCCGCGATGACTTCATCGTCACGCGCACCGATCAGCCGCGCAATCTTCGCGCCGACGCGCTGCGGCAAATGCAGCCAATCATGTTCATTCCACGAGCGTATCAGCGCGTTGCCCCATTGCTGTTCGATCACTTCGTGTAGCTGTGTCGCGGTCGCGCGTGGCAACGCGCCCAACGAATTTCCGTCCAGATAAATCACGCCGTCGGGCAAACGAAACCGTTCGCGGGTATGCGTAAGCGGATCGCGTGCATCAAGGCTAAGGCAATGCTGTCGAGTGAGTGTCACGGGGTTCGTTGAGTGTGGAATCTGCAATGATTGTAGATTGATGTTCAGTGATTACGCTACCATTTCGCATGTCCACCACGCTCTCACCCGATTCACACGCCCAACTTGCACCCTCATCATGGGTCACGCGCTCCGCCACCCACATCCCCGCCGGTGGGCGCGTGCTCGACCTCGCATGCGGAAGCGGACGCCACGCGCGCTGGTTGGCAAAAGCCGGGTACAACGTCGATGCGGTGGATCGTGACCTCAGTGGATTTGTGGATGCACCACTGAGCGTGAAGTTGCTCGTCGCTGATCTGGAAGATGGTAGCTGGCGGGTCGCGCCGAACAGTTATGCGGGCGTGGTCGTGACCAACTATCTACATCGCCCGTTGTTTCCCATGCTGTTGGATAGCTTGATTGACGGTGGCGTTTTGATTGTCGAAACGTTTGCGTTGGGTAACGAACGCTACGGTCGCCCGAGCCGTCCGGAATTCTTGCTCAAGCGGGGTGAATTGCTTGAGGCGGTGCGTGGAGTTTGCGATGTTATTGCGTTCGAGGATCTGACCGTGACTGAGCCGAAACCGGCGGTGGTGCAGCGCATTGCTGCGACGCGCAGGCGTTAGTTGTTGAGACTACGATTGGCTCAGATTTCGCTCGTATATGTGTTCGAGAACCGTGCTGCACAAACTTAAGAACCAAGCTCATCCTGAGCATTTCTCGCGAGTCAATTGCACTGCGGCGAGATGGCTCTGACCAGCGCGGTCGGGGCATTCATAACCAGTTCGAGCATGCGTTGGCCCTTTCTTACTTTGTCGAGCCGAACCCTTCAGCGCGTGGCACAACATCAAAATTTCTCTACCCCTCGCATAGGTTACGCTTCGAGGTTCAGCGACCGCTGGACGCAACGACTCACGAATTTGTTGCCCGGATCAATGCGGCCGCAGAGCGTGAGGATGATGAAGATCCCATTGACCCAAGGGATCCAAATTGGAAGTTGGGTGGGCGAAAGCGGCACCGGGGCTCGTTGCATCAGGACATTTGGAAAGGTACTGCTGCGGAGTTAGCAAGTTGTGGCTTCGTTGCGATCTATCCTGCAAAGGGTTGGTGGCGTACTCGTCAAAGACAAGAGCGCTATGGCCTCCCCGCACGATATAGCCTGATGGTGTCGATTCGCACGCCCGAAACCGACGTTGATCTGTACACAACCATAGCAAATCAGGTAGCCGCTCAAGTCGCGACTCAGATTACGGTCGGCAACTGAGACCCTCAACTGACTGGAGGGCTGAATATGGGGCGACCGGACGATGTTGAGTTGACTAGACTAGACTCCGTTGACCAGCAATCGTGTCTGGACAATACCGAGCCGATCCAGTAGCAGCCATCTGCTTTGGTTGAAGGCGCCGATCACACCGGCAGTTTAGTAGCAGACTGGATTCCGAATCACCTTGACAGCACTCAGGCCCCACTACAACCAGCCTAGACTCCCGCTCTCCCGCTCTCCCGCGCCTTCGCCGCCCACCAGCATTCCAAACCCCGCCGCGTTATCAAACGCCGATAACTTAAAATGCCGAATCGTTTCTCTTTGGAGCGGGACGACATTGGCGCAGAACCGCGGATGAGCTCGACAATCCTCTCTGTCATGGTCGCGATCCGGCGTTCGCGGGATAGAGATTTGGAAACCAGCGCTCGGCCGCATCGGCCGGAAAAGCGAGACGAAGCGGCGCGCGGTGCGTCGTTGCCGACAGCATGCCTCGATCAACCAACGCCGCTGTTACATTTCGCGCACCTCGCTCTTCATATCCGGTGAGCGCCGGAATTTTCGAACGCTCGACTTCGCCGACCAGTACCGCCTCACGTAGCACCGCAAAGCTGCCACGTAAGAGGCGTTTGGCTCGAACCTCCTCTTCGATATGAATTTCCATGCGCGTTAGCAGCCTCGCTGGCTCCAGCAAGCTGCTCATGAAGCGTATCTGGTCGACTGACCGATCAAGGAAGAATTTGCAGAACTCGATAAGGCCGCGCTCAGTGAGATTTCCCCTGCCGTCAAGATCGCCCTCGCGCGGCCCGTCGGCCTGAGCGAGCAGCGCCTTGTAGCGTTGCTCGTCGCGCGCGAGCCCACGAGCCACTGACCACAGACTGGTGCCGATGCCGAGCCGCTTGAGCAGCGCATGCGACATCAGTCTGGCTACACGGCCGTTACCATCGAGGAAAGGGTGAATCCATAGCAGGCGATGATGGACGGCGCCCACCGTCTGAATCTGGCGCGTCTTGCTGAGCGGAGGAGAACCATAAGCAGCGTCGAACCGCACCATGTAGCGTGGGAGCTCCTCATGCGGTGGCGGGACGTGGCGTCCGACCTGCACTTCGCGCTTGCGCCAGCGGCCAGGAATGATTTCAAGCTTTTCACCAGTCTTATCGTCGGTGACGAACAGCATGTCGGGTGGAAGCCGCGAGCAAAATTCTTCGTGCAACCATGACGCATAAGCAGCCGACGCGGGCCAAACGTCAGGATCACGCCCCGCGTCGATCAGCCGTTGGACATGGATATGGGCGACCGCTTCTTTCTGTAGATCGAGCTTCTTCGGCTCGGATGAGAAATCGTTCGCTAATGCACGATCAATATCGCGAGGATGCGTATCGTGGCCTTCGATGAGATTGGAGTAATAGCAGTTCATTGATCGCACGAGGTCGCCAATAGACTCGCGCAAGATCGGATGAATGCGACCAGCAAGCTGGTTCGCCTCCGCAACAAGCGGGAGGATGTCATCGTCGAGTAGACGAGACGCTTCTGCGGGAACCATCGGCTCCATGCTGGTAACGTTCATAAGCCAAACTATACCGAATTATTTGCCGATTCTGATGACAAGTAATATGTTGAAAATAAAAGCTATTTTATAGATAAATGATCGTTCCATTCCGGTTACTATGCCGGTTGTGCTGCCGGTTGCTCTGTGAGTCGTGTCACTCCGGCACGGAAGGCGTAAGGCCGGGCGACCGAGCCCAGCCATTCGGCCATGCGCTCGCGTAGCGGGGGCGGAAACCTCAACGCGTCTGCCACTCAAGCCGGGCAAAACATATTTATGCACTGGTCAGTCTCCTCGTTGCCGATCAACTGATTACGCTCATTCAGGATATGCATTTTGAGATTAGATTGGTGGTTTTGAACTCTTTGCGGGGGCTCATTTTGAATGTCGAGTTGCTGAAAGTCGGCGCTGTCGAAACGAACTTTTTTTGACGACAACCGTTGGCTTGTCAAACTGAATCAACGTCGGTTCTCTCCAGCACACTGGGCATCGAAGGTGCGACGTGCCGTCAAGAGCGCCCGATCAATCCAGCGGCGCCAGCATTCCAAACCCCCGCCGCGTTATCAAACGCCGATAGGTTAAAATGCCGAATTGTCTTTAGCGCACACTAAATCACCATGCTCACCGGAAGCCTAGTTGCCATCATCACCCCCATGTTGCCGGACGGCGCGCTGGATTTTGCGCGTCTGAAATCGTTGATTGATTGGCACGTCAGCGAAGGCACGGATGGCATCGTCATTGTCGGTACAACCGGCGAATCGGCTACCGTCGATTTTGATGAACATTTTTCGCTGATTAAAGCTGCTGTCGAATACACCGCCAAGCGCGTCCCAGTCATCGCGGGTGCTGGCGGCAATTCGACTAAGGAAGCGATTCACCTCACGGAATTTTCCAAGCGCGCGGGCGCGGATTCGGTGTTGTCGGTGGTGCCGTATTACAACAAGCCGACGCAAGAGGGCATGTATCGCCACTTCCGTAGCATCGCCGAGGCGGTTGATATTCCCGTGTTGTTGTACAACGTGCCGGGACGCACGGTGGCGGATATGGGCAACGATGTAGTGTTGCGGCTCGCGGAGATTCCGAACATTATCGGTTTGAAAGATGCGACTGGCAGCATGACGCGTGGTTGCGATTTATTGCAACGCGCGCCGAAAAATTTTGCGATTTATAGTGGCGACGATGTGGCCACCTTGCCGCTGATGTTGATGGGCGCGCATGGCACGATTTCGGTGACCGCGAACGTGGCACCGCGCTTGATGCACGAGATGTGCGCGGCAGCACTGGCGGGCAATTGCGCCAAGGCGATTGAACTTAACAATCGTCTGCTCGGTCTGCACAATCATTTGTTTCTTGAACCAAACCCGATTCCGGTGAAGTGGGCGCTGCAGGAAATGGGCCGCATTGATACTGGTATTCGTCTTCCCCTCACGCCGTTCGAGCCTCGGTTTCACGCGACCCTTCGCGAAGCCATGCGCACGGCGGGTATTCTCGATCTTGTAAAGGAATCGGCTTAATTATGTCGAAGTCACATTGTTTGAAATTGCTGGGCGTGTCGTTGGCGACTGGCGTATTGTTATCGGGTTGTAGCTGGTTCGGCACCAATAAAAATACCGACTATCGCGCGCAGGGCGGCAAACTTCCGTCGCTTGAAGTGCCGCCCGATCTCACCTCACCCACCGCTGATGATCGCTACATCATCCCCGATGGGCGTGGTACGACGTTGTCTGCCTACAACCAGCGCGGCACCGCCACACCACAGGCCGTCGGTAATCAAGTTGGTGTGCTCAAGGTTGATGGCGCGCGTGTTGAGCGCGCAGGTAATCAACGCTGGCTGGTGGTCAATGCCAATCCAGAACGTGTGTGGTCTACCAGCAAGGAATTTTGGGCGGAGAATGGTTTCACGCTGCTACGTGAGAACGCGGCAACCGGCATCATGGAAACCGATTGGCGCGAAGATCGCAGCAAGATTCCGCAAGACTTGATTCGCCGCACGGTCGGTCGGGTGATCGACGGCCTGTGGGATTCGGGTCTGCGTGACAAATACCGCACGCGTATTGAGGCGGGTACTGAGACGGGTACCACGGAAATTTTTATCACCCATCGCGGCCTCGAAGAAATATTCAACAACCCGGACAAGGTCAGCACCACATGGCAGCCACGGCCGACGGATCTGGGTCTCGAAGCAGAAATGCTGAGTAAGCTACTGGTGAAATTTGGCGTTGCCGCCGAGAAAGCCATCGCGACAACCGGTGCACCCGCAGCAGGCACCACCGTAGCGGCGGCGCGCGCCAGCTTTGATAAAACCAAAGGTGGCCCACTGACCGTGAATGAGCCATTTGATCGTGCTTGGCGTCGTGTGGGTTTGGCGCTCGATAATTCCGGCTTCACGGTGGAAGACCGTGATCGTTCCAAGGGACTATTTTTCGTTCGCTACATTGACCCCGAAGGCGATACCAAAGTGAGCAAGGACAAAGGCTGGCTGGACAAACTCGCGTTCTGGCGCAAAGACGATCCGGCGTCCAAGCCGCAATATCGTATTTTCGTGGCTGACGCCGGTGCCAATTCAACGGTCGTCGTGCAGTCGGGTGAAGGCAAGGCAGAAAACTCTGACACCGCCAAGCGCATTCTCTCGCTGCTGTTGGATCGCCTGAAATAAGCGCTACTTCAATGCATGCAATTTCACGCGGGCCCATCCTCCACGATGGGCCTGTTTGTTTGGTGGCACGATGTCGTTAAGATTTACGTCTCTTGGTAGCGGTAGCGAAGGCAATGCGCTGATCGTTGAAGTGGTGGCGGGTACCACCAGCTCGCGGGTCATGATGGACTGCGGCTTTGGTCTTGCCGAGACCGAGCGGCGGCTCGCGCGTGCGGGGCTTACCCCCGATGCGCTTGACGCTATCGTCGTCACTCACGAACACTCGGATCACATCGGCGGCGTGGCACGATTCGCGCGCAAGCACAGCATCCCTGTGTGGCTCACGCACGGCACGGCGAAGGTGCTGCGCGATGCTTCGCTGCCTGCAGCATTGCTGCATTACGTCGATCCGCATGAAGCGTTCAGTGTCGGCAATATTGAAGTCACGCCGTACACCGTGCCACACGACGCCAATGAGCCGGTGCAATATGTGTTTTCAGACGGTGCACTGCGCCTCGGTGTGCTCACCGACACTGGCACACTGACCGCGCATATTGAAGAAACGCTCTCGGCTTGCGATGCGCTGGTACTCGAATGCAATCACGATCTCGATATGCTGATGAATGGGCCGTATCCATTGAGTTTGAAGCGCCGCGTGTCGGGAAAGTTCGGGCACCTTGATAACGCCACGGCGGCTGGCCTGCTTGGCCGTATCGATTGCACGAAGTTGAAGCACTTGATTGCCGCACATTTGTCCAAGCGGAACAATTCACCGGAACTGGCGCGCGCTGCACTAGCAGGTATCTTGGGCTGCGCGGAAAGCTGGATCGGGATTGCCGAGCAGACGACCGGATTTGAGTGGCGAGACGCTTGACGAGACCAAGCCCACAAACAAAAACGCCGACCCAAGGTCGGCGTTTTTGATACTACAGAAACTAAGAAGTGAAAATTACTTCTTTGCTGCGTCCTTAGCGGCTTCAACAGCTTTGCTCGCTGCATCTTTACCGGCTTCGACGGCTTTACCAGCGGCGTCTTTCATTGCATCTTTAGCGGCGGTTGCACCAGCGTCCATTGCTTTGCCAGCGGCGTCTTTACCAGCTTCCAATGCCTTGCCTGCTGCGTCTTTGCCGGCTTCCATCACCTTGCCAGCGGCGTCCTTGCTAGCGTCCATGGCTTTAGCAGCGGCGTCAGATGCTGCTTTAGCAGCGTCGCCCGTCGTAGCTGCAGCGTCGGTAACTGCCTTAGGCATTTCAACTTTAGGCATTTCAACTTTTTTCATTTCTTCTTTGCCGCAAGCAGCAAGACCAACAGCAACGATTGCAGCGAGAATAATTGACTTGTTCATAGTTACGTCCCTTGAGAATGATTAAAAAATTTTGATCAAAAATTTTTGCCAGCTAAGCGATTTGCCAGGCAGTTTGCAGATTGGACTCCCAGCAAAGCCGCAAGCCGTTTTGACTGACCGCGCATTATATCACCGCCGTGGTGCGGTGCACAATCCGTAGTCTTATCCAATGAGGTTTGATACCGAAACCGAATTCGTGATTCCAACGAGGTTTGATACCGAATTTGGACGAAAGGCAGTTTATAGAGGGGTTCGG
>JAYTVA010000017.1:0-31838 GCA_043744255.1 Burkholderiales bacterium
TTCCTTGCTGAAAAATTCAGCAGGATAGGTTGTTAACCCTGGTCAATATTCAGTGCGCGAAACCGTCATTTAGTGGTCAATATTCGATGCGCGCCAACACGGGGGATGTTGCGGCAGAAATTAAATACGACGAACCGCCAAAAATCATGTTGGTTGCACCGGTGGTCTATCCGGTTGACCTGCTGCGAAATGACGTGAGAGGTAGCGCGAAAGTCTCCGTGGTACTGGATGACAAAGGCCGCGTCGCACGTGTGAATGTTGTTGACGCGACTGACCCAGCGTTTGGCGCGGCAACGAAGGCGATGATGCAGTCATGGCGCTTTACGCCAGCCATGAAAGAGAAAAAGCCAATTGCCACCGTGTTCTCAATCGAACAAAAGTTTTACCGAGATGAGCGTGATTCGGGCGTTGACCCTATGACCGCAAAGCTGCTGGATTTGCTTGCGGCTAACAGTAAGGAAATTTATGAGGAGGAGGCACTCGATAGCAAGCCGAGCATGCGGTATGCGCCGCATCCATCGGATCCTCGCGTGTCCAGCGCGGATACTGCCGCAGGTGAAGTTGTCCAGATGGAATTTTTCATCGACCCACTAGGGAACGTGCAACTACCGCGCATCATTTCTGCAAAAAACGCAGAATTCGGCTGGGCGGCGGCCACTGCACTTAAGCGCTGGATCTTCGATGTGCCAACGGTTAAAGGCGTGCCTGTGTTCGCACGACGTGAATTAGATTTCGCATTCAAATAAAAAACGGCAGCGAAAATCTCGCTGCCGTTTTTGGTTCTTCGTTAGTTCGCTTGACCGAGCGCCCTCAAGCCTTCTTCAACGCCGCAGCCTCAATCGGCAACGTGCGCACGCGCTTACCGGTCGCGAGAAACACGGCGTTGGCAACGCTCGGGCCGCAGGTCGCGGTCACGGGCTCGCCGATGCCGCCGGGCTTCTCGGTGGAGGCAACCAAATGCACATCGACCTGTGGCATCTGATTCATCCGCAGCACCGGGTAGTCGTGGAAGTTGGTTTGCTCGACACGGCCATCCTTGAAGGTGATCTTCGATAGCAGGGTCGCTGACAAGCCGTAGGCCACGCTCGACTCGATCTGCGCTTTGACGATGTCAGGGTTGACCATCATGCCGCAGTCGGCGGCGACGGTAGCGCGATGGACTTTGACTTCGCCCTTGACGATCGAGACTTCAGAAATCTGCGCGACGTAGGTGCCGTAGCCTTCCATCAATGCAACACCTTGAAAGTGGCCATTGGCGAGCTTGCCACCCGCCTTGTAGCCCGCTTTGTCGGCGGCGAGTTTGAGCACATTTGCAAATCGCGCAGCGTCTTTCGAGGTTAGTAACGAGAGGCGGTACGCGACCGGATCTTTGCCCGCTGCGTGCGCCATTTCGTCCATGAAGCTTTCGTTAGCGAACGCGTTCAACGCGTGTGAGACCGAGCGCCAGTAGCCAACCCGCACGCCCGCATCGTGAATGGTGCTTTCAACGCTCATGTTGGGAATGTCATAAGGCGTCACCGCCGCCTCAGTCATGAACGGATCAAGTCCGTCCTTCACGAACACCGGGAACAAGCGTGCGGTTACCGATTGTGAGGTGAGGCGAAAGTTCATCGCAGTGGGTTTGCCGCTCGCGTCGAGCGCAGCCGACATGGTGTTGAGGCTGGTCGGGCGGTAGAAGTCGTGCGTCATGTCGTCTTCGCGCGTCCAGATCAGCTTGACCGGCTTCTTCACGGCTTTTGAAATCTGTAACGCCTGCACGATGAAATCAACATCGATGCGTCGGCCAAATCCGCCACCGAGGAAGGTGGTGTGCACGTTGATCTTCTCTTTCGGCAGACCCGTCACCTGCATCGCCATCCCTTCCGCTAACTGCGGAAATTGCGTCGGTCCGTAGAGATCACAACCATCCGCACGCACATCCGCCGTGAAATTCATCGGCTCCATCGTCGCGTGGGCAAGGAACGGCAATTCGTAGCTCGCTTCGAGTTTCTTCACTGCGCCCTGCATCGCCTTCGTGGTGTCGCCAGACTTCTTTACCGATGCGCTGGGTTTGCTGAGCGCAGTTTTCAGGCCAGCGGCAATGGACGCTGAGGTGAGCTTGGCACCCGCACCGTTGTCCCAAGTGATCTTGAGCGCGTCGCGAGCCTGTTTGGCGCGCCAGAACGTGTCCGCAACCACGGCCACGCCGTCGTCAATTTTCACTATTGCGAGCACGCCGGGCATCGATTTCGCCTTCGCGTCATCGACCGACACGGGTTTGCCGCCGAGTACCGGACACTGCGCGAGCGATGCGATCACCATGCCGGGTAGATCAACGTCGATACCGTACTCGGCGGTGCCATTCACTTTGGCGGGGGTATCAAGACGCTTGATTGGTTTGCCGACGATCTTGAAAGCGCTGGCGGGCTTTAGCACGGGGTCTTTGGGTACGGGCAGCGCGGCGGCTTTCTCGGCCAGCTCGCCGTAGGTCAGCGCCTTGCCTGCTTTGTTCAGCACGCGGCCATTCTCGGCGCGGCACTCAGCTTCCGGCACTTTCCATTCAGCCGCCGCCGCCGACACCAGCATCATGCGCGCCTGCGCGCCAGCTTTACGCAAACTCTCCCACGCGTCGCGTACGCTGGTCGAGCCACCGGTAAGCTGCCCGCCGAGCAGCCCATTGATGTACACCGGGTTGGTTGGTGCCATTTCGACCTTGATGCTCGCGAAGTCAACTTCTAGCTCTTCGGCGACGAGCATCGGCATCGACGTATACGTGCCCTGACCCATTTCCGAGCGGTGGCAGATGATGGTGATTTTGTTGTCGGTGCCTATTTTTACCCATGCATTCGGCTGCGAGGTTTTCGCCGTGGCGGTCTTCTGCGCACCGGCCGAAAAATTAATTCCAATCATCAGTCCGCCGGAAATGGCGGCCGACGATTGCAAGAACTTGCGACGGCTTGGCTGTTTGATGGCGTCCATATCAGGCCTTCGCTTTCTGCGCGGTATTCCCGGCGGCGGTGTGAATGGCGGCCCGCACGCGCTGGTAGGTGCCGCAACGGCAAATGTTGCCGCTCATCGCGTTGTCGATGTCGGCATCCGATGGGTTTTTGTTTTTCGCCAGCAGAGCCACTGCCGACATGATTTGCCCCGACTGGCAATAACCACACTGCGGCACGTCGTGTTCGATCCACGCTTTTTGTACGGCGTGTAAACCGTTGGCTGAAATGCCTTCGATGGTGGTGATATTTTTGCCCGCGCACGCCGAGAGTGGCGTGGAGCATGAGCGAATCGGCTCGCCGTTCAGATGCACGGTGCAGGCACCACACAGCGCCATGCCGCAGCCGAATTTAGTACCGTTAAGTTTCAAATGGTCGCGGATTGCCCATAACAGGGGTGTATCTGCGGCGGCGTCGATGGTGACGGATTTGCCGTTTACATTGAGTTTTGTCACGGTGATTCCCTTTCGAGTGAAAGCAAGAATACGGGCGGGGGAAAAAAGGTAATGCGTGAATCAGAGCAGATTGAATCGGTGCAGATTGAAATTGTGCCGTGAACGCGAAGTTGAACGCAAGAGCTGGCTGGAACGCCACGGCTGGCGGGGGTTTTATGGCTAGCGTTGCTTTTTCAGCCAGCCGGCCAGAACCGCGGCGGGTAACGCTTTGCTGAGGTAGTAGCCCTGCGCAATGTCGCAGCCAAATTTTTTCAAGTCTTTGTAGGTGGCTTCGTCTTCAATACCCTCTGCGACAACCGAAAGCTCGAAGTGGTGCGCAAGATCGATCAGTGAGCGAACGATTTGCTGATCGCCCTTGCTGTGCATCATGTGTTGCACAAAGGATTTGTCGATCTTCAATTCGTTCAGTGGAAAACGTTTGACGTAGGTGAGTGATGAATAGCCAGTGCCGAAATCGTCGACCGACAGTCGCACACCGAGCTGTTTCAAACGATTCAGGATGCCGAGTGACACGTCCATATCGCCGATGGTTGCACTCTCGGTAATCTCCAGAGTGAGATCGCTGGGTGTGGTCTGCCAAGTACCCATCGCCTGGGCAACCATATCGGGCAATTCGTGATCGGTGAGGCTGACCGCCGAAAGATTTACGCTGACGCCAATGTGATGACCTTCGGCCTTCCACTCGCGCTGGTTGCGCAATACCGTATTGAGTACCCAACTGGTGAGCGCGCCAATAAGGCCGTTGGCTTCGGCCACGCGAACGATGGCACCGGGCTCAATATAGCCACGATCCGGTGTGGTCCAGCGCAGCAGCGCCTCCGCAGATTCGCATTTGCCCGTTTTGAATTCAATCAGTGGCTGGTAATGCACCTCCAGCAAATTGGCGCGGAGTGCATCGCGCAGCAACACATCGAGCCCGGAATAAATTTCCGAGTCGCGGCGATCATCTGGTTGGAACACGTGCTGAGCGAGATCGCGCGAGGCAGCGATCTTTTGCGCAATGTCGGCGTTGATGACCAACTCTTCCGCCGCATTCGCGTGATCGGGAAAGCAGGCAATGCCAGTGACCGGCCGCAGCAACGCCATGCTGTTTTCAAAGCTAAATGGTGCCTCGAGTGTCTGCTGGATTTTGGCACTGGCCAGCCACGCTTGGGTGGTGCTGCGCAGATTCGGCAGCAGCACACAGATTTTTTCGTCACTCAGTTGCACCACGCGATCTGCGGCACGCAGCGCCGAGGGCAGACGCTTCAATGCGCGGCGCATTACATCCGCACTAGGAACGCCGAACAGTTCTTCGTACTTGTCGGAACGCACCAGAGACACGACCAGCACTGCCACGAACCGTTGCGACATGCGCGCGTGGTCAATAGCGTTGCTGAGAGTGCTACGCAAGGCATCGCGCGAAAGTTCGTGCGCGGCGTCTGACTGCTTGAGGTTACCGCCGGGTGGGGCGGTGGCGTGGAGATCGGGTTGCATGTTTACGGTGGAGTCGTCTGGTTACTACGGCGGCGTGCTCGTGACGCCGCTACCCGCACGGCGTCACAGCAAATAAAATTCCCTAGGGTCTAGGCCGAAAGCGTTGCTCGGCAGCCCACGACGAATATACACAGGTTTTTCCGATACGTCGTAAAGTAGGTCGAACGTGGTCGGATACTTGCGCACCGTTTTGTCGGCCTCGGTGATAATCATCACCTTCGGTCGGAGCCGCTTCAGCTTATTGTGGGTTGCGACGACGGCTACTTCGCCGGTCGAGAGTTCAACCAAACTGCCGACCGGGAAGGCTCCGATGGACTGAATGAATTGTTCGAGCATTTCGGCGTGAAATTGGGTGCCGCCGAATTCCGAAAGCGTTTGCAGCGCTTCGTGCGGCGACGACGATTCAGCATACGGGCGACCGTGCGTGATTGCGGCAAAACTATCGGCGATGCCGGCCATGCGGCCAAAGATGCTGATGTCGTTGCCACCCAGCCCGAACGGATAGCCCGAGCCGTTCATGCGTTCGTGATGTTGCGCCACGCCATCGAGCACGTCGGAGTGCACATTGGGCGTACTGTGCAAAATATCCATGCCGAGCTGTACGTGTTTCTTGATGAGCTTGAACTCAGCCGGCGTGAGGGTGTCTTGTTTGTCGAGCAGTTCGCCGGGTAATTTGATCTTGCCCACATCGAGCAACATGCCGGCCATGCCCAAATGCGCCAGGCTGTCCTTCGGGTAGCCAAGGTGACGGCCAAACGCGACTAGGTTCACGGCGACGTTGAGACCATGCCCGTAAGTGCTGGCGTTTTGCTCGCGCATGCGCGCGACCCACATCATCGCGTCAGGGTTACGCACCATGCTGTCGACCATTTCGTCGATCACTTCTTCGGCGGCTTCCACCGGTAAACTTTTTCCGGCGCGGATGTCTTCCGTCACGCGATTCAACAAGTCGCTGGTGCGTGAAAATGCCTGATGCGCGACCACGATTTCTTCTTCAACCGTGCGCTTGTTTTCATAAACGACCAACTGCACCGTCTCCGGAATAAACGTTGGCCGCAATTCTTCTGTATTGTCGTCAAAATCCCGCGCGACTTTTGAGAAGTCGATACCGTCGCTGCTGACACCGCGCGAAAACAGGTGGCGTGCATTCTCTTTTAGCTTATTGAAGAATCCCTGCGGTTTTTCTTTCGCCTGCGGCGCGCCCATGCTGGTGCGGCGGCGGGCGCGCTCAATCGGGGAGGCCTCGTCAATGTCCGCTACGGGCTCCGTCGGATGAGAGCTCGAACGCATGCCGAGTGCAAATACCTTTTTTTCTTTCGCCGGCGCGCCAGCCGCCTTTTTCGCTTCACGTGTATCGCGCTGCATGGCGATCTCGGTGGCGGCATCAAGTTGGTCTGGGTTCAGCAGCGCGGGTGCCTGCACTGAATGCACCACTACACGCGGCGTATCGTCGACGATAATCTCGCGCTGGATCGGCGTTTTCTTCGGCGGCGGCTCGTATGCATAACCCGTGGAGCGCTGCGGATCGATCATCACCCACTCGCAGCATTCCTGCACCTGCTCTAGTTGCTTCTGATCCTGAATCAGAAAGCCTTGCAGCAAAAAGGGCGAGTCCATCCACGGCCGATCTAATTCGGCCACGAACATACCATCTCTTAAGTCGCGTGATTTGACTTTTCGGTACATGGGTCCAGGGAAATGCGAGGTTAAGTGCGCGCGGTCTAGTCTATTTTACTAGGTGAGGATTCTACTGGCATCTTGGCAATTTCGTGCATCCAACTGCTTTTTGCGGCGATAGATTTGTTTGCACCGGTTTGGAAAACAGCGGAACTAGGATTATGCTCCCGCATCTTTTCTCTTGGTAAAACTTAACGTGAAATTCCAATTATTGGCAACGCATGGCGCGGCGCGGCGCGGTCGTGTGACGTTAACCCACGGCGTGGTGGAAACGCCGGTATTCATGCCGGTGGGCACTTACGGCACGGTCAAGGGCATGAGCCCGCTGGAGCTCAACGAGATCGGTGCGCAAATTGTGCTCGGCAACACTTTCCACCTGTGGCTACGACCGGGCCTCGAGGTCATCAACAAGCATGCCGGTTTGCATCGCTTTATGGCGTGGGATAAACCGATTCTCACCGATTCCGGCGGATTTCAGGTATGGAGTTTGGGGGATCTGCGCAAAATTTCGGAGGAGGGCGTAGCGTTTCAGTCGCCGGTGAATGGTGACAAATGCTTTCTCTCGCCGGAAGAGTCGATGCGTATTCAGCACGGCCTGAATTCCGACGTGGTGATGGTGTTTGATGAATGCACCAACTATCCGGCCACCGTCGATGAAGCGGCAAAGTCGATGCGCTTATCGCTGCGTTGGGCGGAACGTTGCAAGACCGAATTTAATCAGCTTGAAAATCGCAATGCCTTGTTTGGCATCGTGCAAGGCGGCATGCACGAAGCGCTGCGCGATGAATCGCTGGCGGGTTTGAAGACGGTGGATTTTCACGGTTATGCCATCGGCGGCCTGTCGGTCGGCGAGCCGAAGGAAGAAATGTCGCGCATCCTCGCGCACACCGCGCCGCAGCTGCCGGCGGACAAGCCGCGCTATCTCATGGGCGTCGGTACGCCCGAGGATTTAGTCGAAGCGGTCGGGCGCGGCATTGATATGTTCGACTGCGTGATGCCGACACGCAATGCGCGCAACGGCTGGCTATTCACGCGTTTTGGCGACATCAAAATTCGTAACGCCCGGCATCGCGACGATACCCAGCCGCTTGATAACACCTGTGGTTGCTATGCCTGCCGCAACTTCAGTCGCGCCTACTTGCATCACTTACAACGCACGCAAGAAATTCTCGGCGCGCGCCTCAACACCATTCACAATCTTTTTTACTATCAACAATTGATGGCAGAAATGCGTGAGGCAATAGCGGCGGGCACTTTCACGGCATTTACTGCCAAATTCCGCGCGGATCGGGCGCGCGAGACACCGGTGACGCATGACACAACTGGCTCGGCGTAGGGGCGCGATGCTATAATTTCGAGTTGTTTTTTGCGCTCGCGTCGGCTGACCGACTTGCATTTCAGCTTGGCGGCACCACCTCTTCCCAAACCGTACGTCGTAAATCGTTCCTCGGAGACCACCCAATGATAAGTACCGCCTACGCCCAAGCTGCCACCGGCGCCGCACCTGAATCGTCCATTCTCGGTATGTTGCCGATTCTGCTGATGTTCGTTGTATTGTATTTTTTGATGATTCGCCCACAGATGAAAAAAGCGAAAGAACAAAAGGGCATGACCGAGGGCTTGAAAAAAGGCGACGAAGTCATTGCCATGGGTATCATCGGCAAAATTGTCAAAGTGACTGACGGCTACATCGGCTTGGATGTGGGCGACGGCAAGGTCATCTACATGCAGAAGCAAGCGGTGGCGACCTTGCTCCCGACTGGCACCGTTAACGAAGTGACCAAATAATTTTCCGCGCTCACCTAGAGCGCGAAATACACCACGCGCGCCGCCGCGCGCTCGCAACACCTTGAGGTTTTCATGAACAAATACCCCGCCTGGAAATACGCCATCATCGCCATCGCATTGGTGGTGGCTTTCCTTTATACGTTGCCCAATTTTTTCGGTCAGGTCGCTGCGTTGCAAGTGTCGGGGCTGCGTGCCAATAAGGCTGATGCGGCGCTGCAAACGCAGGTCACTGAGACGCTGAAGACGGCCAATTTAGTGGCGGATGCCGTTGACGTGGACGGCGAGTCGCTGCGTATCAAGTTCAAGGACGCCGACTCTCAAGAGAAGGCGCGCAACTTGCTGCAATCGAAGTTGGGCGATGGCTATGTGGTTGCCTTGCAGCTCGTATCCAATGCGC
Source organism: Burkholderiales bacterium (assembly GCA_043744255.1). Taxonomy (GTDB): domain Bacteria; phylum Pseudomonadota; class Gammaproteobacteria; order Burkholderiales; family Usitatibacteraceae; genus UKL13-2. Next base: position 8,769 of record JAYTVA010000017.1, read on the forward strand.
CAGCGTGGCTCGCGCAAATCAATTCGCAGCCAATGTATCTGGGCCTTGATTTGCGCGGCGGCGTGCATTTTCTGATGCAAGTGGACATGAAGGCTGCGATGAAAAAAGCGATGGATCGCTTCTCCGGCGATATTCGCGTGTCGTTGCGCGAGAAAAAGATTTATCACAATGGCATTTCGCTGGAGACGGATCGCATCGTCGTGAAGTTCAAAGAAAAAGTCGAGCTTTTGAAAGCGGTGGCAGAAATCGATAAGCAATCGCCCGAGTTAGTGCTGCGCGAAACGACGACTGGCGATGAGTCCATTCTTACGGCATCAATCAAACCGGAGGCATTGAAAAAACTTCAGGACAGCGCGGTGCAGCAAAACATCACCGCGTTGCGTAAGCGCGTGAATGAGCTGGGGGTTTCGGAGCCTATCGTTCAGCAACAGGGCGCGGATCGAATTCTGGTGCAGCTCGCCGGCGTGCAAGACCCGGCACGGGCGAAAGATGTGATTGGCCGCACGGCGACGCTTGAACTCCGCTTGGTGGGTGATGACACCGGTGGCTTTGAAACCTACCGCAACCAACCCGCGCCGTTTGGCTTGGAAAAAATGATCGGCTCCCGCGGCGAAGTAGTACTGGTGAAAAAACAGGTGGTGATTTCCGGCGAATCTGTGACGGATGCACAGCCGGGCTTTGATGACAAAGGTCAGCCGTCGGTCAACGTGCGCCTTGACGCAGCCGGTGGCCGCATCATGCAGCAGACCACCCGCGAGAACTTGAAAAAGCCGATGGCGATGATCATGATCGAGAAGGGCAAGCCGGAGGTGCTGACTTGGCCGACGATTCAGAGTGAGTTTGGTGCGCAGTTCCAGATCACCGGGATGGGATCGAGCAATGACGCGAAGAACCTTGCGCTGCTACTCCGCGCGGGTGCCTTGGCGGCACCGATGGAGATCATTGAAGAGCGAACCATTGGCCCAAGCCTTGGTGCTGAAAACATCACCAAAGGCCGCAACGCTTTGCTGCTCGGCTTCGCGCTCATCACTGTATTCATGATCGCGTACTACATGCTGTTCGGCGTCGTATCAGTGCTGTCGCTGGCCGCGAACTTGTTGTTCCTCGTCGCTATTTTGTCGATGCTGCAAGCGACCTTAACTTTGCCCGGTATCGCGGCTATTGCGCTGACGCTCGGTATGGCGATTGACTCAAACGTACTGATTAACGAACGCATCCGCGAAGAATTGCGTAGCGGCATGTCGCCGCAAATGGCAATCCAAACCGGCTACGAACGTGCGCTCGATACGATCATCGATTCGAACATCACCACGCTGATCGCTGGATTGGCGCTCCTGATCTGGGGTTCCGGGCCGGTACGCGGGTTCGCGGTGGTGCATTGTCTTGGTATCGTCACCTCAATTTTCAGCGCGGTGATGGTGTCACGCGGCCTCATCAATTTGATTTACGGCGGCAAGAAAGTATCCAAGCTCTCTATCGGCAACGTTGCGTGGTCGAACGTCGCTGCGTCTGCTTCCGCCAAAGCCTAGCGCTGCACCCATTTTCCGAAAGTACAAATCATGGAATTTTTTCGCATTAAGAAACCACTGCCATTCATGCGCCATGCGCTGTGGTTCAACATCATTTCGCTGGTGACGTTTTTGTTGGCGGTGTTTTTTCTCGCCACGCGTGGATTGAATCTGTCGATTGAATTTACCGGCGGCGCTGTCATGGAAGTGAAGTACGACAAGCCGGCCGATGCTGACCACGTGCGCTCAACACTCGAGCACGCGGGGTTCCCCGTGGAGGTGCAAAAATTTGGCGCAACCTCGCCGGACGTGATGATTCGCCTGCCCCTAAAAGCGGGCGACGACGCCAAGACGCAAAACGATGCGATGCAAAAACAGAATGACGCGGTGATGTCGATCCTGTGCAAAGAGGAGGCGACCAAGACTGGCGCGGCGCTCGACGCGGTTTGCCCGACAGCGGCGGAGAAAAAAGTCGAGGCAAAAGTGCAATTGACCCGTTCCGAAATCGTCGGCGGCGTGGTGGGCAGCGAACTCGCGACTGATGGCGCGCTGGCGCTGCTGTTCGTTTGTCTTGGCATCATGGGTTATCTGGCGATTCGTTTTGAATGGCGCTTCGCGGTCGCGACCATCATCGCTAACCTACACGACGTCATCATCATCCTCGGCTTTTTCTCGTTTTTCCGCTGGGAATTTTCGTTGCCCGTGTTGGCGGCGGTGTTGGCGATTCTCGGCTACTCGGTGAACGAATCAGTGGTGGTGTTTGACCGCGCACGCGAAAATTTCCGCAAGATGCGCAAAGCGACCACGGAAGAAATTTTTGACGCCGCCATCACCGGCACCATTTCACGCACCATCATCACCCACGGCCTCACGCAAATGACCGTACTCGCGATGTTGTTGGTCGGCGGCCCGACGCTGCATTACTTTGCGTTGGCGCTGACCATCGGTATTTGCTTCGGTATTTATTCGTCGGTGCTGGTGGCGTGTCCGTTGGCGAAATATCTGGGCGTGTCGCGCGAAGACTTCATCAAAGTGGAAAAGAAAAAAGACGACGATGTGGAAGTTATTTCGGCGGCACCCTAACAAACCCTAGTATTGGCGGGCATCTTCAGGATTTTTCTGCGGACAACAATAACTCGTTTTACTGAATGGATCTCCTCCTTTCCCTCTGGGACTTCATCGTCCATCTCGACGTTCACCTGGCGACCATGGTGCAAAACCATGGTGCGTGGGTTTACGCGATTCTATTTGCAATCATTTTTTGCGAGACCGGCTTGGTGTTCATGCCGTTCCTGCCTGGCGATTCGCTGCTGTTCGTAGCGGGTGCATTGGCGGCCACCGGCGGCATGGATGTGCATATTATTGTTGGCGTGCTGATCGCAGGCGCCGTGATTGGCGACGCGGTCAATTACCAGATCGGTTCTTGGCTGGGCGCGAAGTTATTCAAGAGTAACGACGCGCGTTTCCTGAAAAAATCGCATCTGGAAAAAGCGCATGCGTTCTACGAAAAGTGGGGCGGTGTCGCCATCATCCTCGCGCGCTTCACGCCGTTCTTGCGCACTTACGTCCCGTTTGTTGCCGGCATGTCGCGTATGACGTACGCAAAATTTGCGCTCTACAACATCACCGGCGGCGTGTTGTGGGTGGCATCGCTCACCTACCTCGGTTATTTCTTCGGCAACATTCCGTGGGTGAAAGCCAATCAGGGTTTCATGGTGATTGGCATTGTTATCGTAAGTTTGATCCCGGTGGCGATTGGTGTACTCAAAGCGCACAACGACAAACCTATCGCTGCCGACTAGGCGCAGTGAGCTTTGCGTAGTAAAGCGCGGCCATAAAAAACACCACCGTCAATGCGACTTCGAGTCCCGCAAGTTGCTGTGACAACCCCTTGTCCGACCATGCCCGCACTGCGCCTTCGGTGAAGTAGATCAACACAAACATCGACGCCCATTGGTAGGTATAGCGCTTGCCGCGCAGGATGCCGAATAGCGGCAACAACAGCGGCAATGCTTTCAACATCAGCCACGAGCCGCCGGGCTTGATCGGTGCCAGCACCGTTTCCCACGCCACGCACAGCACAATAAGGGCGGTGAGTGAAATACTGGCGGCGCCTTGCGCTTGCTTGACGACGCTCACGCCGCGAGTTTCACGGCAACCATTGCCAGCCGCTTACCGAGTGCGAATGCCAGCTTTTTCTCGGTTTCTGTCACCGGCAAATCGCCCGCCGCACCGGCGACATGACTGGCGCCATACGGCGTCCCACCGTCGTGCGTGCTGCTCAGTTCTGGTTCTGAATACGGAATGCCGACCATCACCATGCCGTGATGCAACAGCGGCATCATCATTGTCAGTAGCGTCGACTCCTGCCCACCGTGCATCGTGGCCGTGGACGTAAATACCGCGCCCGGCTTGCCGATCAAGGTGCCCTTCATCCACTCACCGCCGAGCCCGTCAATAAAATATTTGAGTGGTGCCGCCATATTGCCAAAGCGCGTCGGTGAGCCCAACGCCAGCCCCGCGCACTCAGCAAGATCGGTAACGGTCACAAAGGGCGGCCCATCATTCGGGATCGCAGGCTCGCTCGCTTCAACCACGGTCGACACCTTCGGCACCGTGCGCACCCGCGCCGACATACCCGCCACGCTATCGACACCGCGCGCGATGTGGCGCGCGAGTTCCCGCACGCTGCCAGAATTTGAGTAGTACAAAACGAGGATGTCAGCCATCGATTGCTTTCTTAGTGTTGCGGCGGCACGAAGCGAAAAAATTGCGTGCGAAATTGCCCTTATTATACGGCTCACCCTGTTGGACTCTCCTGAGAAACCTCGTCTTGCTGCTCAAACAAATCATCGAATACCTGCGCTTCGTCGCGCGCCGCATGGTCGAGGATCGTTGCCTCACGGTTGCGGGCAGCCTCACGTTTACGACTCTGCTGTCGCTGGTACCGGTCATCACGGTAACAGTCGCGCTGACCGCGCATTTGCCAATGGTCAAGCAGCTCGCCGATCAAGTGAAGGCGTTCGTCCTCAAGAATTTATTGCCTGATGTGGCAGGTCGCGTCGTCACGTTTTATGTCGAACAGTTTGCCCAAAATGCCGCCAAGCTCACCTTGATCGGGTTGGCGATTATCGTCACCACTGCAGTGATGTTGATGTTCACCATTGACGGGGCATTCAACGACATCTGGCGCACGCGCCATCAACGTTCATGGTGGGCGCGCTTGCTGGCCTACACGGCGCTGATTTCGATTGGGCCGCTACTGATCGGCGCAAGCTTGACGATTACCTCTTACATGGTGAATTGGGCGCATGGTTTCGAGAAGGTGGTGCCGCTATTTGATAACGCGCTGCTCAAAATCATTCCGCTCGCCATGACGGCAACCGCGCTAATTCTTGCTTATCGCGTCATTCCGAATCGGCACGTACCTGTGACGCACGCACTCGCCGGCGGCTTGTTCGCGGCGGCGTTGTTTGAAGTGACTAAGTATTTTTTTGTCGTCTACATCTCGAAGGTGCCGACCTATAGTGTGGTCTACGGCACGTTTTCTGCCGTGCCAATTTTTTTGTTGTGGCTGTTTTGTTGCTGGATGGTGGTACTCGTTGGTGCCGAAGTCACGGCGACGTTCTCTTATTTTCGCCACATGGAGGCGCAGCGCGTAGATGCAGACGTACGGCTCGCCCAGGCGCGGCGTATCTTGCTGGCCTTGGTGCCGGATGATGCTATTTACGTGCCGCCGTCATTTCATTTTTCCGAACTTCGCGAACGAGCACCGATGCCGATCGACCAGGCGGAAGACATCCTTGTGCATCTCGTTCGTGCCGGGCTGATTGAGACGGTGAACGGACGTGGTCGCACGCACTACCGGCTTGCCGAAAGCGCGCCACGAGAATTGTCCCAGATGAATGACGCCGCCCTGCGGCGAGTGCTGGACGGGCGCTAGTCCCGCCAGCACAACTAACTTCGCTAAACTGCAATGATCGTCAATCCACCGGCAGCGACCACCATGTTCAATCTGATCTCACCGCGCAAACTTGCCGCCAGCGTTGCCTTCATCGCACTCGGTTTTTTCGTTGAGGCCTCAGCCTTCAACCTAAAAGACACCACCGGCCACGCGCATCGCTTGAAGGACTTGCACGGTAAGTGGGTGGTGGTGAATTTCTGGGCAACCTGGTGTGCGCCGTGCATCAAAGAGATTCCCGATCTTGCGGCATTCGCCAAAGCGCAGGGCAAGAAAGTGCGCGTAGTCGGCGTGGCGATGGACTGGGACGAGACCGACAACGTCGCCGTCGATACGGCTAAGCTAAAGCGTTTCGCGAAGAAAGTTGGCCACACTTATCCGTTGGTGCTGGGCGGCGAGGATACCCAAAACGTGTTTGGCGAAATGCAGGGCTTACCCACCACGATCATCTACAACCCGCAGGGCAAGATCGTGTTTCGCAAGACCGGGAGTCTCACGCTGGCGACGCTGAATCGCGTGCTCGCGGGCGAAAAAATGCTCTAACTACGGCGCGAGCAGCGTAACTTCCACCGCATCAATGGCACCCGCACCGGCAACGCCGATCACGCGCGCACGCCGCCCGTTGGCAAGATCCGTGACCGTACCGCCGAGGAATGCGGCGACGCTCGCGTTGATGGTTTCACCGCGCACTTTGAATGACGCGCGCGAAACAAAATCCGTGACCGATCCGGAGAGCGTGTAGGCAACTTTGTCGGTGACAGCGACCACGAACGCCTCGGTCGCACGTAGATTGGTCGCTTCTTTGTTGCCACGAACCACCACGCGCACACCAACGCCCATGGCCGTGGACAGGTTCGGCGGCAAGCCGCTGATGTCGATGTCGAGATCGTTGATGCGCACGCGCGCAGGCACGCCCGGCAACACTTCCTGCACTGCGCCATCGACGGTGATGAGGGTGCCGGTACCACGCGTTGGCGCTGGTGTCGAGATGACCTGTGTTGCTGCAATCAGATTCACGCCCGCCATCTTGCCAATTACGCGCACGCGTGCGCCGTTGCTTATGCCAACCGTTGCGCCGGTAATCGTGGCGTTGCCGATTTGAAAACTACCGTTGCTCAGATTGCTGACAATGCCAAGCAGCTCCACCGGGTCACTGGCGTTGGCATCTCGTTGTAGTGCCACGCGCGTCGCCAGCACGTTCGAGGTGCCCGCTTGGTTGAGTCCATAAACTTCAATGCGATCACCGGACTTCAAGTTGCGTAAGCCGCTGAGTCCATCGAAAACCGTGTTGCCATCGACTTGCGCGAGCACGCCTAACGCGGTCACTTGGCTGGCGTGTGCATCCACAGCGCTGACCGGGCCACGCACCGCGCTTTGCGCAGAAATGGTGTTGGCTTTTGCGGCTTGGGTGGTCGCCGAAATTTCACCGGAAACATCGAGCACCATGCCGAGGCGCAGATCGTTGGTCGAGCGGTTCGAGGTGCCGTTGATCACAACGACGGCGCTAGATTCATCCAAGCTGCGGCCAGCAACTGAAAACGGATCGAGGCCCGTAGTGGCGCCGCTGGAAGAGGTGGTGTCGGCGGGGGCGGAGATACCGGTGCCGCCGAAACCAGTTTTTGTCTCTTCGGTACCTGCACCACAGCCTGCGACGAGGCTGACAAAAACTACGTGCGCCAAGTAAACAGAAAATTTACTTCGTGCACTGAGATCGCGTGGACGCATCGCTTCAATATTCATTAAAAAATTTGGATCTGATTGAGACGAACTAAATTCATTACGCATAATTTACTCGTTTTTCTCAGTTTCTGAGTAGAAATACATTCCTACGCGAATGCGGGTTTTGGTGTCGGCACCGGATTTTCGATCACGTTCTTCTGCCGCGATCGACTTTTGAATAATTTCGTCTTGAATTTTTTGCCAGTGTTGCTTTGCGACCGCGTTTAACTCTTCGGCAGAAAGTTCAGAAAGCTCGTCAGAAAACACCATGCGTTCAAGAAAACGAGGTTTTTCTTCCAGCACGTTTGTCACTGATGCGCTGATATGGTCTTCAAGGGACTGCGTTAGCAGCTCTACTCCTTCGTCGAATCTTTTTTCGATCAACAAGGCAGGGCCACACAACTCCAAAGTGCCGTCGCTCAGTTCACGAACAAAACCAAGTCGCACCATTTCTTCAAGCACCGCCGACGGGCGATGATCTGTCGTGACCGATCTCACCAAATCATCAAAGGAAAGATGCGTCTCAGATTCTCTTTTCGGCAAGACTCTAGGATCACCTTTCTCATCAAGCCAGCGTTTATGCCCGCGCCAGATTGCGTATACCGCAGTAGCATATGACGACATAGGTACAACTCTTATGGTTGTCTGGTTTTCGGTAAACCGCCTGATTTCTTTTCGATTAAGGCCGGTCAGTAAAGAAAGCCTTGTCCCTGTTGCGGCCTCTGTGCCTACGAAATGTTTGTTTGCGGAATCGACATAGGCTTGTTTGAGGAGCTCGCTCGCAATTTGAAAGGTTACGCCCCTTGCAATCAGCAGGCGTACGAAAGGCGTAAAGAAGCGAAGTGCTGCTTCAATAAGCTTTTCGTTGGTCGTGCTTTGCGGGAGATTCGCCACAGAGAAATTAGAGTTAAAGAACTATTTGTACAAAAATACGAGCGCATAGCGCGCACGTTTATGCTCAACAACGAATTGCAGCCATCGAACGAAAATACAATTACAAAACTGCTTGCATTCCAAATAAAATGCGGGAATAATTCCCACATGCAAAGTATATGGGATTATTTTTTGCGTTGCAACGTTAAGTTGACGTGTTTCCCTGGAGTCCATTTCAGCCGCTTGTTTTCAGGCTGCCCGAGGAGTTCAAGATGAAGTTCGCGAAGATCCCCAGACAGTTGCAGCAGGCGACGCTGCGGTTTGTCACAGCGTGGATCGCGGGCGTATCGGTTGGGATGATGGTACTGGCGGCGGGTGCGGTGGTGCGGGAAGTGCAGGCGCGTAGCGAAGTAGTCGTCAATGCCGGTGTGACGTCCACAGGGTCGCCGGAAGGCGCATCAACCGGCGGCTTCAAGCGGATGTCGCTGGCAGCAACAACGCGTTGCGCGGCTGATCGCGCGATGACCGGCTGGCTCGATCAGCAACCCGGACAGTCGCAAGATTTCACCGGCTGGGTTCGCGTTCAGGATGCCATGTTCGGCAAGGCGCGCGGCGATGGGCAGGTGGTGATGGAAAAGCGCGCCACTGGCTGCGTCGAGTTGTGGAAAGATATTTAGCATTCGTCCTTATGTTTTTATTGAATTGGCTTTGATTGATACGCTCTTGAACAGATTTATTTTCTCTCTGCTGTGTCTTGTCGCGCTGCCCGCAATTGCGGCTGATACCGCACAGCCGGTGTCGTCGCGCCTGCAATCGGTGGAGGTGCTGCCATTGGTCGCGGGTATCGGTGTTGCCCGCACGCTGACTGTTAGCGGCACGTGGCCTAATGGTTGCACGCCAACTTCTGCAGCATTGGAAAACGCGCCCAGTGAGTCAATCCGCGCGGTGTTTGTACGCATCGTCGCACTCGCCGAGTCGGGGCAGTTTTGCGCGCCGGTGTTCACTGCTTACAAACTTGTGGTGCCCTACACGCCGAGCGCGATCGGCGTTGATCGCGCGGTAGTGCTCCTGAATTCGGTATCCACCTCTGGCCCATTGTTGGCCTCGCTGGAGGCACGCGTGGTGGTGGCCTCCGCTAGGGCAGAGCACTCCGCCGACGATATTTCTGGCCTCTGGTACGACAGCACAACCGCCGGTTCGGGGCTCACCCTCAATCACAGTTTCGCCGGTAGCGACGCCCTGCTAGGCACTTGGTATTTGTATGACCAACAGGGCATTGCGCGTTGGCTCACGCTGCAAGAGTCAGTTTGGAAAACGGACGCTATCGTCGAAGGAAAATTGTTCGAAACCCGCGCCAATGCTTGTGCTACCGGCGCTGCCGCCTGCCCCGTTGCCGTCACGACGCCGGCCAAACAGGTGGGCAGTTTTCGCATGACGTTCAGTGATTTGCGGGCGGGTGTCAAACCGACTGGCTTGGTTCGTGTCGCGCCGACTGCGCTCGTTGAGGCGCTTTCGCTCAGTGGCGAAGTGGTGTTCACTTCCCGCATCGCGCAGTTTCCGATCTGAGATGATGATGCGAACCCGCCCCCATTTATCGGCAGAACTTAGCGCGCTGTACTGGCGGCGCTCGGTTCAGGCCAAGCGTTCCCGGCACCACGGCGCGCCGACGGCTCTGCGCACTTGGCTGCTGGGCTTGGCCGTTGTCGGGTTGCTGGTCGTGGTTGGATTGCAATCCGTGCGTGCTGAGACGACGCCAGCGACCCTGCCGCCTCCCTTGCCGCCCACCACCGCCGTTGCCACGCCACTCAATGCCATGGTCGGTGAAGCACGCACCATCAAGATTACCGGGACCTGGCCGACCGATTGCCCACCAGTGTCGCCCACGCTTGACGCACGATTCAGCGAGTACACCCGCACTATCGTCGTGACCATGCGGCAGGTGGTGACGTTCGTGCCGTGCAAGACCGTGGCCACGCCCTACACGCATGAGCTTCTGTACACGCCCACCATCACTGGCGTCACGCGCGTGCTCATCCAGTCTATGACCAATGGATTGGAAACGCCGATTGCCGTGCACGGCGAAGGTCGCGTACTCGCCTTCCCGGTGCCACCGGTCATCGCACCGCCGCCGCCGCCCACACCACCGCCTGTGCCAACCGTGCCAACCGTGTTTCCAGTCTGGGCGAGTGGCGACATCACTGGCCTGTGGTTTGACCCCGCCACCAATGGTTCGGGTCTCTCGTTTAATCACAACTACCAAGTGAGCAACGCCGTATTCGGGACTTGGTACGTCTACGATCAACAGGGCTTGCCACGTTGGGTCACCTTGCAGTCGGCGGTATGGAAGTCCGACGGCGGCATCGTGGAAGGCAAAATTTTTGAGACCCATGGTGTGCCATGCCCGACGCTGGGCTTGGCCTGTCCGAGCTTGGCGATTCTGCCCGCGACCGAGATTGGCACGTTCCGTGCGAGCTTCACGGGGCTGTCGCCGAGTGTCGTCGGCGTGCCTGCCGGAAAAATTGAAGCGTTCGCGCCGAACGGTGCGACGCTATTCACCTCAAACATTTTGCGATTGGTCTTGTAAAAATATTTTTGCTGCCTCGAGTAGTACGGTAAATACGAAAACGCGCGCCTCTAAAGTTGTACGGTTCAAAAATACGACGCGTTATAAAAAGCAAAACGGCCCCACTTTGGGGCCGTATTTGCTTCTGCTGTTGGCGTAAATTATTTGCCGAGTTTCGCTTTAATCACTGCCGCGATTTCGGCCACCGACGTCGGCGTGGCCGCCGCATCACGACGATGCTGATACTCCACCCTGCCCTCTTTCAAGCCGCGCTCGCCGACCACCACGCGATGCGGAATACCGATTAGTTCCAAGTCCGCCAACATCGCGCCCGGACGCTCGCCGCGATCATCGAGCAGCACATCAATCCCTGCTGCCAGCAAGTCAGCGTGCAGCTTGTCGGCGGCCTCTTTCACCATCGCTGAGCGCTCGTAGCCCATTGGCGCAATCGCCACCGTGAACGGCGCGATGGCATCTGGCCAGATGATGCCTTTGTCATCGTGATTTTGCTCAATCGCGGCACCGACTAAGCGCGTGACGCCAATGCCATAACAACCCATTTGCATCGGTTGTGGCTTGCCGTTTTCATCGAGGAAGGTGGCGTTCATCGGGCCCGAATAAACAGTGCCTAAGAAAAACACATGGCCGACTTCGATGCCGCGCTGAATGGCGAGCGTGCCTTTTCCATCGGGCGACGGATCACCGACCACCACGTTGCGAATATCGGCAACGAGTTCGGGCGCGGGCAAGTCGCGACCCCAATTCAAACCGGTGTAATGAAAATCAATTTCGTTGGCACCGGAAACAAAATCACTCATGTTCGCGACGGTGCGATCCACCACGAGCTTCACCGATTTTTTCAAGCCAATCGGGCCGAGGTAGCCGGGCTTACAACCGAAGTGTTCGACGATTTCGTTTTCGGTGGCGAAGCGGAAGCCTTTGTTCAAACCGGGAATTTTGTTGGCTTTAATTTCGTTCAACTCGTGATCGCCGCGTAGCAATAACAGCCAAACTTGCGACGGCAACGCGTTACCTTTTTCGTCGAGCGGATCGACGGCAAGGACAATGGACTTCACGGTCTGTGAAAGCGGCAGATTCAACAGCGCCGCGACATCTTCACACTTCGCTTTTCCGGGTGTGGATGTTTTGGCTAGCCCTAGCACTGGCGCGGCTCGCGAGGCGATCAGCGGTAGCGCTTCCGCAAGCTCAATGTTGGCCGCATATTCAGAAGTCGGGCAGTACGCAATCGCATCTTCACCGGTATCGGCAATCACCTGAAACTCATGCGAGCGCGAGCCGCCGATGGCACCGGTATCCGCATTGACGGCGCGAAACCTGAGCCCCATGCGCGCGAATATTTTTTGATACGCCGCGAACATCGTGTCGTAACTTTTCCCCGCAGCGGCTTCGTCGCGATCAAACGAATACGCATCCTTCATCGTAAATTCGCGGCCGCGCATCACGCCAAAACGTGGCCGACGCTCATCGCGAAATTTGGTTTGAATATGATAAAAATTGACCGGTAGTTGCCGATAGCTTTTGATCTCAGCGCGCGCGATATCTGTGATCGCTTCCTCAGAGGTCGGCTGCACGATGAAATCGCGCTGATGCCGATCTTTGATGCGCATCAGTTCAGCACCGTATTTTTGCCAGCGCCCCGTTTCCATCCACAGCTCGGCGGGTTGCACCACCGGCATCAGTAATTCCACCGCACCGGCCGCATTCATTTCCTCGCGGATGATGGCTTCAATTTTGCGAATCGTGCGTAAGCCCATCGGCAGGTAGTTGTAGATACCGGCGGCCAGTTTGCGAATCATGCCCGCGCGCAGCATCAGTTTTTGCGAAACGATGTCGGCGTCAGCAGGCGCTTCTTTGAGGGTAGAAATAAAAAATCGGGAGGCGCGCATTTTTCGTTGAAATTCAATTAGTTGAACAGACGGACTCGCCAACACGACGAGATAAGCCAGACATTTTACATGCGCGCATGCGATGCTCGGTCTGCCAGTTCTACCAATCGACGATGATTTGTGAAAGAATCACTTCAACTACAGATTGGAAGGACGGGCCATGATTGACCGCGATGGTTATCGCCCGAATGTCGCTATCGTTCTTTGCAACGTCAAGAACGAGGTGTTTTGGGGCAAGCGTATTAAGGAGCACTCTTGGCAGTTCCCGCAGGGCGGTATCAAGATGGGCGAGAGCCCGGAAGACGCCATGTATCGGGAACTGGAAGAGGAAACGGGTCTGCTGCGCGAACACGTGCAGATTTTGGGTCGCACCAAGGGCTGGCTGCACTATCACGTGCCTAGCCACTGGATTAAGCGCGAGTGGCGCGGCTCGTACAAAGGGCAAAAGCAGATTTGGTACCTGTTGCGCCTCGTTGGGCGCGATCACGACATTCGCCTACGTGCGAGCTCACATCCTGAGTTCGACGCATGGCGTTGGCACGATTACTGGGTGCCGCTCGAGTCCGTGATCGAATTCAAACGCGACGTGTACAAGCAAGCGCTGCAACAACTCGTCCGCTTTTTAGACAACGGCCCGAAGAAGCCGCGCGCTTCGGCGCATTCGCAGCCGTCGGATCACAGCACGCTCGTCACCTCATCCGACGACCCTGGCTCGGCCGAGCCCGCCAGCACGCTCGCCGCAGCCGATCTCGTCACGGTCGATCACGAGCGCTTGTAAGCGGCGTTGGTCGGTCGCGGTGCGCCGCAGGTGATGAGACGGTGAAATTGTGAAACGCTGAAACGGCACCACGGCGCGAGTTTCTGCTCGCGTCTGGGTTTTCCTCCTCGGTAAAACCCTAGTATCCACCGTCATTTCCACGCGCTTTCGCGGCAAAAAGCACGCCTTTTCTGGCATGTCACAAACCTCACAAACCACTTCAACTACGGGGTCGTTTTGTGCCGTCAATTGATGCTTGAAGTGCTTGTTTTTATTGAGCAATTTCACGCAAAAAAAATACTGTTGCAATTCTTAGAAACCGCACGATATAGTGTGTTCTCACCCGGTCCGACACTATAGATTGTGTCGGTTGTGGATAATTCTGTTCCTAAAGTTGCCTAAATGCTGTGGGCAAGTGTGGGACGTGCAGTGGAAAGCCTGTGGATATGTCAAGAAAATCTCACGTATCCCGGTTTTCGATTGCGCTTGTTGGTGTCGCGAAATGGTGCGCATCAATGCCGGAACGCCGCGCCAGTGCTTGCGCTCAGGCATTTGGTGCCGCCCGCTGTCTGGTTGAAACAACACGATTCCGCTGAACCCAACACAGTCAAAACCAAAAAAGTAACTCATAGGAGATTAGACGATGCGTTTGCAATCCGATATTTCGACGGCGAATCCCAATTTAGCGGCGAGCCCCAAGACACTTAAGACCACCAGCATGACTACCAATAACGCCGATTCCGCCGAATCGAAATACGCTGATTACAAAATGATTCGTCGCAACGGCGCAATTGCCCCGTTCGTGCCGGACAAAATCGCCATCGCGCTCACCAAAGCGTTCATCGCCGTCAATGGTGGCCATGAAGCCGCCTCAGCGCGCATGCGTGACCAAGTGCAGCAACTCACTGCCTCGGTCGTGTCTGCACTGCTGCGCCACAAGCCCTCTGGCGGCACGTTTCATATTGAAGAGGTGCAGGATCAAGTCGAGCTCGCGCTGATGCGCGGCGGCGCGCACGAAGTCGCACGTTCCTATGTGCTGTATCGCGAGAAGCGCACCACCGAACGTGCGGCCAGCAAAGCGCCCTCATCGGCAGCGGCCGCCGTGCTCAATGTCACCATCGACGGTCAGAAGCGTCCGCTCGATACCGACGCGTTGTTCGCGATCATCAAATCCGCCTGCGAGGGCCTCGGCGAATACGTCGAGCCACAAGGCATTTTTGATGCGACCATCAAAGACCTCTACGACGGCGTGCCGCAAGAAGAAGTATTCAAAGCCGCCACCCTGGCCGCGCGCGCGCGCATTGAAAATGACCCTGCGTATACCAAGGTCACGTCGCGTTTGCTGATGCACTCGATCCGCAAAGAAGTGATCGGCGAAGAAATCATGCAATCCGACATGGCGACCCGCTATGCTGAATATTTTCCGCAATACATCAAGAAGGGCATTGCCGCTGAATTGCTCGATGAGCGCCTCGCGCAATACGACCTGAAAAAACTCGGCGCGGCCTTGGTCGCCGAGCGTGACGGCCAGTTCACCTACCTTGGTTTGCAGACGCTGTATGACCGTTATTTTTTGCACATCGACGAAAAGCGCATCGAAATGCCGCAAGCGTTTTATATGCGCGTGGCGATGGGATTGTCGCTGAACGAAGTGAACCGCGAAGCGCGCGCCATCGAGTTCTACAATATTCTTTCCACGTTCGATTTCATGTCGTCCACGCCAACACTGTTCAATTCCGGCACGCGTCGCTCGCAACTTTCCAGCTGCTACCTTACCACCGTCGCCGATGATCTCGATGGTATTTACGAAGCGTTGAAAGAAAACGCGCTGCTCTCCAAATTCGCGGGTGGCCTCGGCAACGACTGGACGCCGGTACGCGCGCTGGGCAGCTACATCAAGGGCACCAACGGCAAATCACAAGGCGTGGTGCCGTTCTTGAAGGTGGTCAACGATACTGCCGTGGCGGTAAACCAAGGTGGCAAACGCAAGGGTGCGGTGTGTGCGTACCTCGAAACCTGGCACCTCGATATCGAAGAATTTTTGGAATTGCGCAAGAACACGGGCGACGATCGCCGCCGCACGCACGATATGAATACCGCCAACTGGATCCCGGATCTGTTCATGCGCCGCGTGATGGAAGCGGGCGACTGGACGCTGTTCACGCCTAGCGAGTGTCCTGATTTGCACGAGAAATTCGGCAAAGCATTTGAAGAAGCCTACACGCGCTACGAAGAAAAGGCCGCGCGTGGCGAGATGAAGATTTCCAAGAAAGTGCCCGCCCTCACGCTGTGGCGCAAGATGCTGTCGATGTTGTTCGAGACCGGCCATCCGTGGATCACGTTCAAGGACCCCTGCAACATCCGCTCGCCGCAAAATCACGTCGGCGTGGTGCATTCCTCGAACCTCTGTACCGAGATTACGTTGAACACCAACGAGAGCGAAATCGCCGTCTGCAACTTAGGTTCAGTCAACATGGTTGCGCACATGACCACTGACGCGCACGGCGTGAAAACGCTCGATCACGCCAAGCTCAAGCGCACCATCACCACTGCCATGCGGATGCTCGATAACGTTATCGACATCAATTACTACGCGGTGAAAAAAGCGCGCGATTCCAATCTGCGTCATCGCCCGGTCGGCCTTGGCATCATGGCATTCCAAGATTGTTTGCACGAGTTGCGTATCCCGTATGCGTCACAAGAAGCGGTCGAATTCGCAGATCGCTCGATGGAAGCGGTCTGTTATCACGCCTATTGGGCTTCGACTGAATTGGCTGAAGAACGCGGCCGTTATTCGAGTTTCAAAGGTTCCCTCTGGGATCGCGGCATCTTGCCGCAGGATTCATTGAACCTGCTCCGCGAAGAGCGCGGTGGTTATGTTGAGGTCGATATGTCGGCCTCACTCGATTGGGATGCACTGCGTGGCCGCATCAAGCAACACGGCATGCGCAACTCCAATTGCGTCGCCATCGCCCCCACCGCCACCATCTCCAACATCATCGGTGTGTCAGCGTGTATCGAGCCGACCTTCCAAAATCTGTTCGTGAAATCGAATCTCTCCGGTGAATTCACGGTGGTGAACGACTACCTTGTGCGCGACCTAAAAACACGCGGCCTGTGGGACGAGGTGATGATCGCCGACATCAAGTATTTCGACGGCTCGCTCGGCAAGATTGACCGCATCCCCGCTGATCTACGTGAGTTGTATGCGACCGCATTTGAAGTTGATACCAAGTGGGTGATCGAAGCCGCCTCGCGCCGCCAAAAGTGGATCGACCAAGCGCAATCGCTCAACATCTACATGGCCGGTGCTTCCGGTAAAAAGCTCGACGAAACCTACAAACTCGCGTGGCTGCGTGGCCTCAAAACCACTTACTACCTGCGCACCCAAGCAGCAACGTCGGCCGAGAAATCTACCGGTCGTGGTGGTGAGCTGAACGCGGTGCCGATTAGTGGTGGGCTCACTAGCAACGCAAGTGCAGGTGTGGGTTCAAGTGCGGGTGTTGGAGCGAGCGCCTTGGCCGGTGCCATGGGTGCCAGCGCCAGCTACTCGCCTGCTGATGAAGCCATGTTGGACGCGCCGAAATTTTGTTCGATTGACAATCCAGAGTGCGAGGCTTGTCAGTAATTTGTTGAGGCACGTTCGCTAACGAGATGCACAAGACCCACAAGACGCATAAGGAGCCCCATGCAGTTCCACATTTTTCAGGATCCGAAGCTCGAATGGCGTTGGCAACTCAGTGGTGACGATGGTAAAAAACTCGCCGATTCTGGCGAGAGCTACCGCGACAAAGAGCAGTGCCTGGATTCGATCTCGGCGGTGAAAGCCTCCGATCAAGCCATCGTGCTGGAGAACGTCACCAGCCTGATGGATTCGGAGTTGTTACAGATGCCAGGTTTTTTTCGCAAGCATTAGTCGTTGATCTAGCCGGGCAAGACGAAATAAGACAAGACGGACGACGCGCATCATCACTATTTCGCAAGGGGGCAACATGGTCTTTCATCTATATCAGGATCTTCGTAATGAATGGCGTTGGTATCTCGCGGCGCCGAACGGCGCGAAGCTCGCCGTCGCCACGCGTGGCTATGCGCATCGCAGCGAATGTGTGTCTGCCATCAGTCACATGAAGTCCGCTGTGGATGCGCCCACCACGCAGGATGACAACCAATGTTTCGCCGACCTCACTTTCGGTGCGCGCCTTGCCTATTCGGCATAAAGTGGTTGGGCTCTAACCAAGCAGCAGCCAAGCAGCAACCACGTAGTAACGAGCGCCGTTTTGGTGTCTGCACTAACGAAAACGGCGAACCAACCATGGCGCGCAGCATACGCAACGCGCCGATCAACTTCTAAGGAGCAATCATGGGTCTGATGAGTTTTATGAAAGAAGCCGGACAAAAACTGTTCGGTCACAAAGAAGCGGAACAAGCGGCCGCAGCCGCACCGAGCAGCGCGGAATTGCAAGCCAAATCCGACGCACTCAACGCCGGTGCCGCCAAAGCCATCGTTGATTACATTCACGCCCAAAACCTCGATGCCAACGCGCTCGATGTCTCGTTCGATGGGGCGACGGCGACGGTGAACGTGTACGGCGTCGCGCCTGATCAGGAAACCAAAGAGAAGATCTTGCTCTGTTGCGGTAACGTTTCTGGCGTCGCCAAAGTCAACGACAAAATGGAAGTCGAAGAACAGGAAGAAGCCGATGAGTCGCAATATCACGAAGTCGTCAGCGGCGATACCTTGTCGAAGATCGCCAAAGTATTCTACGGCGACGCCATGAAATACCCGGTCATTTTTGAAGCCAACAAACCGATGCTCAGCCACCCAGACAAAATTTATCCGGGTCAATTGCTGCGCATTCCGGCGCTGTAATTTTTGCCGTGAGCCCTCCTCCGTGATGGGGGAGGGTGGTCGTAAGAAACACCCCGCCACAAGGCAAACGCAACAACGCAAACGCAACAACGCAAACGCAACACCGCAACAAATCAGTGAGAACCCCCGTCATCCTACGGGCCCACTCACCACGAAACTATCAGGAGCCAAGCATGTCACTGACCTGGGACGACACACCAGCCGCCACGCCGACGAAGGCGTTTATTCCACCCGCCGCATTCATGCCGACCATGCAGGCGTTCGCCTCGGCACCCGCGCCAGCGACTTCGCACGCGGCTTCCCATGCGGCGTCGCACGCTGCTTCGCATGTGGTTCCCCATGTGGTTCCCCATGTGGCTTCACACGCGCCTACACACGCACCCGCCCGCGCCAGCACCGTGCCCGCCGGTGACGCGGATGCCGCCATGGACGCCCGCTTCCAGCGTGTCAGCGCCGACGAAAAGCGCGTCATCAACGGTAAGTCCGACGTCAACCAGCTCGTGCCCTTCAAATACAAATGGGCATGGGACAAATACCTCTCCGGCTGCGCCAACCACTGGATGCCGCAAGAAGTAAACATGAACCGCGACATCGCCACCTGGAAAGACCCGCAAGGGCTGACCGATGACGAGCGCCTCATCGTTAAACGCAACCTCGGCTTCTTCGTCACCGCCGATTCACTCGCCGCCAACAACATCGTGCTCGGCACCTACCGCCACATCACCGCGCCCGAATGCCGCCAATACCTGCTGCGCCAAGCGTTTGAAGAAGCCATCCACACCCACGCCTACCAATACATCACCGAAAGCTTGGGCCTCGATGAGGCGGAAATTTTCAATGCCTATAACGAGATCAAATGCATCCGCGACAAAGATCGCTTCCTGCTCCCGTTCATCGACATCCTCTCTGACCCCAATTTCAAAACCGGCACGTTCGAGAACGACCAAACCTTGTTGAAGTCCCTCATCGTCTTCAGCTGCATCATGGAAGGTCTCTTCTTCTACGTCGGCTTCGTGCAAATCCTCGCCCTCGGTCGTCAAAACAAAATGACCGGCGCCGCCGAACAGTACCAATACATCCTGCGTGACGAATCCATGCACTGCAACTTCGGCATCGACCTCGTCAACACCGTCAAACTCGAAAACCCGCAACTCTGGACCAACGAATTCAAGAAAGAAATCGAAGCCATCTTCCGCAAAGGCGTTGAGCTCGAATACGCCTACGCTGAAGACACCATGCCGCGTGGCGTGCTCGGGTTAAATGCGCCGATGTTCAAAGAATATCTACGCTTCGTCGCCAACCGCCGCGCGCAACAGATTGGTTTAGACGTGTTGTATCCGGGGGCGACAAATCCATTCCCATGGATGTCGGAATTGATTGACTTGAAGAAAGAGAAAAATTTCTTTGAGACGCGGGTGATTGAGTATCAGACGGGTGGGGCGTTGAATTGGGAGTGATGGTTCGCATATATGAACTGGAAATACGAAGTCACCATTTATTGGAGCAACGACGACGATGCGTTCGTGGTAGAGGTGCCTGAGTTGCCCGGCTGCACAGCGCATGGCGCAACACAGGCTGAGGCACTTGCGAATGCGAATGATGCGATTGATCTTTGGCTGAGCACTGCTCAGGAATTAGGGCGCCCAGTGCCGGAGCCGAAGGGGCGGCGGTTGGCTTACGCTTGATGGAGTTCAATACGGGCGGGGTGTTGAGTTAGAAGTAAGGGAAGGCGCTTCTTGGGGCAAATATAACAATGAATGCTGTACTGGAAAATATATGCGCAGAGCTTGATCAAATCGATGCGGCAGTCAATTCTGTCGTCCCGACAGACGAGCCGTTCAATGTCGCGCAGAATAACTGGAGTTTCCCTGGACTCACGAGAAGCGAACTCGCGGAGGCCGCCTCGTCGCTAGCAGCTCTCATTCGGAGTCGAGGTAGAGAAGAGGTGGGAGAAGGCGCGAAACGGCTGCAAGACTATCCCCGGAGATTGAAATATTTGCGAACGAGCTTGTTGCCTAATCTGTGGGGTAACGCTGCTGTTGCAGTTCCAAGTTTTCTAGCAACTCTAGACGGTCTTAGAAAAGCACTCGCGCAATCCGAAGCGCTTGCCGATGATAACGATCTCGCACAGCAGCTAAAACGAAGTACGACACGGTTACGTGCTATTGAGGCGCAACTAAATGATGTTGAGCCTCGTTCAGCAAACATTAAGGAAGCGATAACTCAGATAGAGCGTGCGTACGAAGCGGCAGACCAGCTCCCGACGGACATCGAATCATTGCAAGAGGCGCGCAAAACGGCCAGAAATCTGCTCGACGAAATAGAGTTGAATCAATCTAAATCGCTACATGCGAGCGAATCGGCGGTAGCAACCGGAATTGCCCTCTCTCAAAAAAACAAGGAGGCATCACAGATTCTTGCTGAGTGTGCATCCGCCTACTCTGCGGCAACGAGCGTAGGGCTTTCGGCAGCGTTTTCGGAGCGGTCCAAAGCGCTGGATCGTTCCATGTGGTATTGGGTTGTCGGTCTAATGGGGGCGCTTGTTATCGGCGCGGTAATGGGAGCGCAGCAACTACGGGAACTTGTAGGCTTGGCGAAAGACCCGAATGTGGCGGCCACAACTTTGACAATAAATCTTGTGCTTTCTTTGCTTTCAGTGGGCGCGCCGGTGTGGTTTGGATGGCTGGCAACCAAGCAGATTGGGCAAAGATTTCGCTTGTCTGAGGACTATGCTTTCAAGGCGTCGGTGTCGCGCGCGTATGAAGGATATCGAAAGGAAGCAGCAAGATTCGATAGCTCAATGGAAGAACGACTTTTGGGCTCGGCACTAGCTAGGTTTGATGAGCAGCCATTGAGGCTTATCGAATCTTCAAGCCATGGTAGTCCCTGGCATGAGCTGGCGTCGTCAGACGTTGTAAAGGATGCGATCAAGTCAGTTCCGGAGTTTCCTAAGCGAATCATTGAGATGGCAAAGGCCGCTACGGGAAAGCTTAGGTCTGGAACGTCGGCTGAAGCGCTTCTCGCGCAAAATTCGGAAGGTCGAAGAAGCCATGATTAGTTTGACAGCGACTAGGTCAAAACAGGCGACTTCTTTTGAGTTGCAACGACAAACAGGCGGCATGCGCACCTTCCCAAAATCATGAATAGACTAACTTCATTGTGGTTCGTGCTGGCTTTGCATTGCGCATGCTTTTCGCAAGCGATCGCATCTCAGATTAGCATTGGCGGATCAGCGTTCGAAGAAAAGCTAACAAGAGAACCAATCTCAGCGCGAGCAAAAGTCGCTGCGAAGCTAGGCGCTTTGATCAAAGCGCCGGTACACGAAGAGATAACGCAGCTGGCGTTTGACTGCCCTGTTGGAGCGAGTCTGCTGGATGATCGCGATTGTGCCAGTGTGGACTCGCCGTTTGCCTCGGCATTCGTGATTGCTGGCGTTCGTTGGAACGACTTGCCTCCGTTTCGGCTCAGCCTAGGGCAGGCGTCCACCTGCAAAAAAATCACTCTCATGCCGGCTTGTAATACCAACGAGACTGTTCGCTTTTCGACACAGCCAGAATGTTGGTATTGCTTGTTCACCAATGCAGCGAAGACAGCTAAGGAAAAACAGATCGCGGGCTGCAACGCAAAGCCGGGGCAGGCACGTGGCAATCTGATGACACGATCACATTTTGGCGATCTTCAGTTCCTGCATTCCATGGCGAATGCCGACGATGCGGCGCCAGCAACTACACAGAAGAAAATTTTGGGCTGGATGGAGTTTGCTTGGCGTGTTGCAACCAACGAATTCAAAAGCGATACGCAATTGAATGCCATCAAAATTGAGTCGATCCAAGAGCATTTCGGTTGCACCGGTTGGACTGTCGGTGACTTGTATGTGCTTGGCCGAAATGACACAAAATTATTGAAGCACGTTGATGAGATAGCTTTTGGGTCTGTACTGCATACCGTACAAGACTCTTTTTCTGCAGCGCATGTCGCGCGGACTGCGCCTGCGCCTACTGAAACGTGCTCTGGTCTTTCTACTGTTGTGCAGCCTGGCCTCATTGAGGAATTTCACAGTTACGGCAAACAGGATTCGCACAAACATGACGTTGAGGACGAGCGTGAGGCAATGGTGAGCCTAAGGATCGGAGAGGCTGACATGCCGATTGCGGTTGTCGTTAGCAGGCAGATGGTGGACTATTTTCGTGCTAGAAAAAAGTGGGAGGAGGTCGCGCCCTATTTTCTTTGTGTTTTCGAGTTAAGTCCTACGGCACGGTCATCGTCACCAGGAAAGTACGCCTCAGATTGAGCGCTGCACATTGAATCCGTATCGAGAAGGCCGGGTAAATAGCTTGACCTTTGCACTTTTTGCGAAATCATTGGTCGCGCATGTCGCAGCATATCGTTAGGCGCAAATGAATAACCCTATCGCTGATCGTCTCTCACTCGCCACTTCGCACAAGCTCGTGCACGGCGATGCGCGCGATCTTACGTTTATTGCTGACGAATCGGTGCATCTTGTTCTCACCTCACCGCCGTATTGGACGTTGAAGGAATACAACGATTCCGATGGCCAGATGGGCCACATTGAGGACTACGAGCATTTTCTGACGGAGCTCGATAAGGTGTGGCGCGAGGCGTATCGCATCCTCGTGCCTGGCGGGCGTGTCGTGTGTGTAGTGGGTGATGTGTGCCTGTCGCGCAAGGAATTCGGACGGCATGTCGTTGTGCCGCTGCACGCAGACATTTGTGTGCAATGCCGGAAGATTGGTTTTGACAACCTCAACCCAATCATCTGGAACAAAATTTCCAACGCCAATTTTGAAGCCAATACCAGCAGCAAATTTCTGGGTAAACCCTACGAACCCAACGCGATCATCAAAAACGACATCGAATTCATTCTCATGCAACGTAAGCCCGGCGGCTACCG
>JAYTVA010000018.1:0-31555 GCA_043744255.1 Burkholderiales bacterium
TGTTGGCGCGCATCGAATATTGACCACTAAATGACGGTTTCGCGCACTGAATATTGACCAGGGTTAACAACCTATCCTGCTGAATTTTTCAGCAAGGAAAGTAAAGGTGATAACCATGGGCATGTATGCCAAAGTCAGACGTTTGTTTTATCGCGAATTGCACTCGATCAACGAGATCAAGAGGCAAACCAACCTTTCGCGCAACACCATCAAGAAATGGCTCAAGCCGGCCGACGGCGTCGAACCAACGTACCAGCGCCGCAAGCTGGTCGGTAAGCTTGCAGCATTCGAGTCCGAGCTCAAGTTGGCCTTACAGGCCGATACCCACCGCATTAAACGCGAGCGGCGTACCGGGCTGATGCACTTCAACGCACTCAAGCAAGCCGGTTTCACCGGCAGCTACTCCAGTGTCAACCGCTACATCCACGGCTGGCACGATCAAGCCGCCAAGGTCACCGGCAAATCTGCCTTCGTCCCGCTCAATTTCCAGTTGGGTGAAGCCTTTCAGTTCGACTGGAGCGAAGAGACCCTCACCATCGGCGGCATCCCGCGCAAGTTCCAGGTTGCCCACACCAAGCTCTGCGCCAGTCGCGCCTTCTGGCTGGTGGCCTACCCAACCCAGACCCACGAAATGCTCTTCGATGCCCATACCCGATCCTTCACCGCATTGGGCGGTGTTCCCCGGCGCGGCATCTATGACAACATGAAGACAGCCGTGGATAAAGTCGGCATGGGTCGTGAACGGGTTGTCAACGCCCGCTTCTTTGCCATGACCGCCCACTACCTATTCGATCCCGACTTCTGCAATGTCGCCTCGGGCTGGGAGAAAGGCGTCGTCGAGAAGAATGTCCAGGACAGCCGTCGGCGGGTCTGGCATGACGCGCGGCAGATGCGCTTTGCCTCCTTCGCCGAACTCAACCTCTGGGTGGGCGAGCGGTGCCGCTTGTTATGGGGTGAATGCCGTCATCCTGAATACCCCGATCTGACCGTGTCCGACGTGCTCGAACAGGAGCAAGCGCATCTTATGCCGATGCCGAGCGCCTTTGATGGTTACCTTGAAGTGCTGGCCAAGGTGTCCTCCACCTGCCTGATTACGGTTCATCGCAATCGCTACTCGGTCCCCTGTCATCTGGCCAATCAGCGCGTCAGTGTGCGCCTTTACCCCGACCAGATCGTGGTCGTCGCCGATCAGCAAGCGCTGGCGCGCCATGAGCGTCTGTTCGGTCGCGACCAGGTGCGCTACGACTGGCAGCACTACATCCGGATCGCCGAACGCAAGCCCGGCGTGCTGCGCAATGGTGCGCCGTTTAACGGCATGCCAGCGCCGCTGCTCGCCCTGCACCAGCATCTGACTCGCCACGACGGCGGCGACCGGGTGATGGCGCAGGTATTGTCTGCCGTGACGGTTCACGGCATCGATGCTGTTCTGGTGGCCGTGGCGCTGATACTGGAGAGCGGTGCCGTCAGTGCCGAGCACGTTACCAACGTGATCGCGCGGCTATGTCAGCCACCACCACCTGCGCGTGTGGAAACCACGTTGACGGTCAAGGACGAGCCGCTTGCCGACACGAGTCGCTATGATCGCCTGCGCGCGTGCGAGGTGAGCCATGTCTGAGATCGTTACGGCGCTCAAGGCGCTCAAATTGCATGGCATGGCGCAAAGCTACGCGGAGCTGGCGTTGCAAGGCGCTGCATCGGTGGCGGCGTCCGAATGGTTGATCAAGCACCTGCTGGAATCGGAATCCACTGACCGGGCGATGCGTTCAATCCGCTATCAGATGCATGCTGCCAGGTTTCCGGTGCATCGTGATCTGGCGGGCTTTGATTTCGCTCAGTCGAAGGTGGATCAGGCGCTCATCAGTCAGCTGGCCGATCTGTCGTTTACCGAGGCGGCGCACAACGTGGTGTTGATTGGCGGCACCGGCACCGGCAAGACGCATCTGGCCACCGCGCTTGGCATGTCCGGCCTCTGTCAGCATGGCAAGCGGGTACGTTTCTTCTCGACCATCGACCTGGTCAATGCGCTGGAACTGGAGAAGGCGGCAGGCAAGCAGGGACGGCTGGCGTCGAGTCTGGTGCACATGGATCTGGTGATTCTGGATGAGCTGGGCTATTTGCCGTTCTCGCAGACTGGCGGGGCATTGCTGTTCCATTTGCTGTCGAAGCTCTATGAGCGCACCAGTGTAGTCATTACAACCAACTTGATGTTCTCAGAGTGGAGCAGTGTATTCACGGATGCGAAGATGACGACTGCGTTACTGGATCGATTGACCCATCACTGCCATATCGTCGAAACGGGTAATGATTCATTTCGTTTCAATCAGAGCAGTGCTACGGCCAAGGCGCGCATCAAGTCTCGCGAAGAGACCCGGCATCCGCCAGTGCCGCCAGCAGCATCAGTGGGTAAAAAGACGGACAAAAAACCCGCTGCCATCACCGCCTGATCACGGCGCTGCTCTGTGATGGATGGGCTGCGGTTGCGTATCCATCACGGCGCGGTTTCCCCCATCAACCCAATCATGAAAGGAGTACGCCGTCTTCGACCATCCATTCGATTTATCCAGAGGCGCGTAGTATCCTGCGCTCCTCCATCCCCTGGTCAATATTCAATGCGCGGGGGTGGTCAATATTCAGTGCGCGCCAACAATCGTGCCCTGCCCCTGCAAGATGCCATCCACGAAGTTGCCTTCGTAGATGTTGCCATCGGGATCGTCGAAACGGCCTTTACCTTGCATCACCCATTTGACGAATTTGCCGGTGTAACGGCTGCCGTCTTCGGCTTTGTGTACGCCGAAGCCGGTGAATTCGTCGTCGACAAAATCACCTTCGTACACATCACCGTTCGCGCTCTTGAATTGCCCTTTGCCGTGTAGTTTGTCACGACGAAATTCACCGCGATAGCTGCGCTTGTCGTCGTAAACCACATAGCCCTTGCCGGACAATTTTCCGGCGCGAAAATTGCCTTCATAGGTGAGCTGTGGCGTGGTCAGTTTGCCCGCTCCTTCAAATTGATCTTTGCGCATTTCGCCAACGTATTCACCGCCATCACTAAAACGATAGGTGCCACGACCGTGTGCCACACCATCCTTGAATTCGCCTTCGTATTCATCGCCGCTCGCGTAGCGATAGCGCCCGCGCCCCGCCAATAAGCCGTTCGCAAACGTGCCGACGTATGAGGCACCCGAGCCCCACTCGATACGACCGTTGCCACTGAATTTGCCATCGACGAGCGAGCCGACGTATTGGCCTCCATCTGGGGTAGTGGCGGTTGGTGTGGCCGCGAACGACGCCGTGCCCAGCAAGAGCAGCGCGATCACGATGGCATGGGCTACGAACAGATAAAGTTTCATGGGGGCAATCCTGAAGAATAGCGAGACAGCAATAGTGTAGCCAATCGCCGCAGGAGCATGATTCACGCGATGTGCCACAATAGAAAAAATACCCCGGAGGATCACCATGACGCAAACCATGATGCAGCGCCCGCTATTGATTTCATCACTCATTGAATACGCTGCTGCCAATCACGGAGACACCGAAATCGTTTCGCGCCGCGTCGAGGGCGACATCCATCGCTACAACTATCGCGAGGCGAATCGTCGCGCGAAAAAACTGGCGAATGCACTGAAGCATCTCGGCGTGAAATTGGGTGATCGTGTCGGCACGTTGGCGTGGAATGGTTATCGGCATTTCGAAATCTATTACGGTGTGTCGGGCATGGGTGCCATCACGCATACGATCAACCCACGCTTGTTCCCCGAACAGATTGCCTACATCGTCAACCACGCTGAAGACGGCGTGCTGTTTTTTGATCTAACGTTTGCGCCCTTGGTGGAAGCGTTGGCACCGAAGCTACCGAGCATTAAGGCGTTCGTCGCGATGACGGATCGTGCACACATGCCGTCGATGAATATCGCGAATCTGTTGTGCTACGAAGAGTTGCTGGCGAACGAGGTAGCTGATTTTGTTTGGCCAACGTTTGATGAAAACACGCCGTCCGGGCTTTGCTATACCTCTGGCACGACCGGCAATCCGAAGGGCGTGTTGTATACGCATCGCTCGACGTTATTCCACACCTATGCGGCGATGTCGCCCGAAGGTTTTTGCCTCAGCTCGCGCGAGACGGTGTTGCCGGTCGTGCCGATGTTTCATGTGAACGCATGGGGTACGCCCTACATGTGCCCGGCCGCTGGGTGCAAGCTGGTGTTTCCGGGCGCCGCGATGGATGGCGCAAGCCTCTATGCGCTGTTCGAAGGCGAGCGCGTGACCCTGAGCGCCGGTGTGCCAACCATATGGATGGGGCTGCTGAATTACGTGAAGGCGAACAACCTGAAGTTCAGCACGTTTCGCGAAACCGTGATCGGCGGCTCAGCGTGCCCACCAGCGATGCTCGAAACGTTCGAGCGTGATTACAACGTCGGCGTGGTTCATGCGTGGGGCATGACCGAGATGTCGCCACTCGGCACGATGAACCGCTTGCGCGCGAAGCACGATGCGCTCACGGCAGCCGAAAAATTTCGCATACAAGTCAAACAAGGCGCGGCGATTTTCGGCATGGAGATCAAGATCGTTGACGACGTGGGCAAGACATTGCCGAACGACGGCAAGACCGCTGGCGACTTGATGGTGCGCAGCCCTTGGGTGGTGGAGCGCTATTTCAAGGAAACTCAATCGGCATTGAAAGACGGCTGGTTCCCGACCGGCGACGTGGCAAATATCGACGCTGACGGCTACATGCAAATCACGGATCGCTCCAAGGATGTCATCAAGTCTGGCGGCGAATGGATTAGCTCGATTGAGCTGGAGAACATCGCGATGGGACACCTGGCCGTGCAGGAGGCGGCGGTGATTGGCGTAATGCATCCGAAGTGGGATGAGCGGCCCTTGTTGATCGTGGTGAAGAAGCCCAACACGAACGTGACGCGCGAGGAATTGATTGCGTTCTACGACGGCAAAATTGCGAAGTGGATGTTGCCTAATGATGTGGCGTTTGTTGATGCGTTGCCGCATACCGCCACTGGCAAACTGCTGAAGACTAAGTTGCGGGAGGATTTCAAGGGCTACCAGTTGCCCGCATGAGATGCCTGAAAGCCCAGCAATGGCGGGCATCTTGAAGCATTCACCCTAGTTCGCTCGCCTATAAAAAACGGCCACTGAAGCAGTGGCCGTTTCGCTTGTTACCGAAGCGCTTAATGTGGCGCGGCTTCGTTTGGCTCTGCGGCTGCGCGTGACGGCTGATCCAACAACGCCTTCATGCTCAAGCGCACACGACCTTTTTCATCGGCCTCGAGCACTTTGACCTTCACGATCTGACCTTCTTTGAGGTGATCCGCAACTGCGTTCACGCGCTCATGTGCAATCTGCGAAATGTGCAAGAGACCATCTTTACCTGGCATCAAGCTGACGATGGCACCGAAGTCCAACAGACGCAGCACTGGGCCTTCATAGATCTTGCCGACTTCGACTTCAGCGGTGATGTCTTCAATGCGTTTTTTCGCAGCCGCACCAGCTTCTGCTGATACGCACGCGATAGAAATCGTGCCGTCGTCTTGGATGTCGATCTCGGTACCGGTCTCGCGCGTGATGGCTTGAATGACTGCGCCACCCTTGCCGATGACTTCACGAATCTTGTCTGGGTTGATTTTGATTTTGATGATTTGCGGTGCGAATGAAGACAACTCGCCGCGCGCGGCAGGCAGCGCCTGCTTCATCAGGCCGAGGATGTGCATGCGGCCTTCACGCGCCTGCTTCAGTGCGACATCCATGATCTCCTTGGTGATGCCGGTGATCTTGATGTCCATTTGCAGCGCGGTGATACCTTTGTCGGTTCCGGCCACTTTGAAATCCATGTCGCCGAGGTGGTCTTCGTCGCCGAGAATGTCGGTGAGCACGGCGAAGCGATTGCCGTCCTTAATCAAGCCCATCGCGACGCCAGCGACGTGCGCTTTGATCGGCACACCAGCGTCCATGAGTGCTAGACAGCCGCCGCAGACTGACGCCATCGACGATGAGCCGTTCGATTCGGTGATCTCGGAAACGACGCGCATCGAGTAGCCAAATTCTTCTTCAGACGGCAAGACGGCAATGAGGGAGCGCTTGGCCAGACGACCGTGACCGATTTCGCGGCGTTTCGGGGTGCCAACGCGACCGGTTTCGCCGGTGGAGTACGGCGGAAAGTTGTAGTGGAACATATAACGATCGACGTACTCGCCTTGCAGCGCGTCGATCTTTTGCGATTCCTTCAGCGTGCCGAGCGTAGCGACGACGATGGCTTGGGTCTCGCCGCGCGTGAACAACACCGAGCCGTGCGTACGCGGAAGGATCGACGGACGGATCGAAATTGGGCGAACCGTGCGGGTATCGCGGCCGTCGATGCGCGGCTCGCCATTGAGAATCTGGCTACGCACGACTTTGGCTTCGATGTTGAAGAGCAGGCTGTTGACGGTGTTTTTGTCTGGTGCGCCCTCATCGCTGGTGCAGAGTGCAGTGACCACCCGGTTGGAGATTTCGGCGAGCTTGTCGGAACGCGTGCCCTTGGCTTTGATGCGGAAGGCTTCGTTGATGTCGTTGCCAGCCATCGTTTGAATTTTGTCGATCAGCGCTTGCGGTGGCACTGGTGCGGTCCAATCCCACGGGTCCTTGCCAGCTTCGTCAGCGAGGTCAAGAATCGCGTTGATGACGGCTTGTTGCTGCTCGTGACCAAACACAATCGCGCCCAGCATCACATCCTCGGCCAATTCGTGTGCTTCGGATTCGACCATCAACACGGCCGCATCGGTAGCAGCAACGACGAGGTCAAGTTGGCTGGTTTCGAGTTCGGTCTTGGTGGGATTGAGGACGTATTTGCCTTCGAGATAACCCACACGCGCCGCACCAATCGGGCCATCAAAGGGCAGGCCTGCCAACGTGACCGCAGCGGATGCACCAATCATCGCGGGAATGTCGGAATCAATTTCCGGGTTGGATGACAACACGGTGGCGATGATTTGCACTTCGTTGTAAAAACCTTCTGGGAACAGCGGACGCAGCGGGCGATCAATCAAGCGGCTGGTGAGAATTTCTTTTTCGGAAGGACGACCTTCGCGCTTGAAAAATCCACCGGGGATTTTGCCAGCGGCAAACGTTTTTTCTTGATAGTCCACAGTCAGCGGAAAAAAGTCCTGACCTTCTTTGGCGACTTTGCGCGCCACACAGGTGACGAGTACCACGGTGTCGTCGAGCGAGACAAGTACGGCACCGTCCGCTTGGCGAGCGATCTCGCCAGTTTCGAGCGTCAACGTGTGACGCCCGTATTGCAGGGTTTTCTTGATGGCTTTCATTCTGGGTTTCCTTCTATTCGCAGTTTCGCTTCAATTCCTACGGCACACAACGCGACGCAGGGTGGTTCTTGATACAAGGTTGATACAAAAATTACGGTGTGAGTGCGACATTAAAAAAGCCCCGCTGAAATAAATTCAGGGGGCTTTTTGGTAGAGCGATCCGAGCCAATTACTTGCGCAGACCGAGCGAATCGATCAACTTGCGGTACGCTTCAAGCTTGGTGCGCTTCAGGTAATCGAGCAGCGTGCGGCGCTTGCTGACCATGCGGAGCAAACCACGGCGACCGTGGTGATCCTTCACATGCTTCTTGAAGTGATCGGTCAATTCGTTGATACGGGTGGTCAACAACGCGACTTGCACTTCGGGGGAGCCAGTGTCGCCCTTGGCGCGCTGGTATTGCTGCATTACTTCTGCGGTTTTGCTGGTGGTGGTCATGGCGTTTCCTATTCTCACTTCACGTGTCTTGCGCAGACACTTGCGGCTGGCGGAACGGCTTTCCGTCGCGAGGGCACAATTATAAGTTGTTGCAGTGCAAAAAAGCAATGAAAACAGTGGCTTCGCGAGTGTTGGCGAACTAGGTTTGTGGGGTGTCCGACATCAGGCGCACCGGCGTGAGCACGCCCGCGTCGTCGCGAATCGACACCGCGCCAATGCCGAGGAACTTGCCGTCGGCTGCGTAGATGCGATGCTCACTTGCCAACGTGACGCCAACCTCCACCACCCGACCATGCCCAAACGCCGCGCTGGACGTGGGGTTTAGGGTAATCGACGGTAGCGCGGCGCAGAGCGATTCAGCGGGTTTGAGATGCGGATCGCGCTGGACAAGATCGAGCGCTTCGAGTTGTTCGAGCGTCAACGCGTCGGCGACGGCATAGCCCGCCGTAGCGGTGCGACGTAACGCAATCAAATGCGCGCCGCAACCCAGTACCTCGCCGATTTGTTCGGCCAACACGCGAATGTAGGTGCCTTTGCTGACGCAGGTTTCGATCACCAATTCGCTGCCGTTGAACGTGACCATTTGTAGGCGCGAGATGTTGATGGGGCGCGCTTCGCGGGCGACTTCGATGCCTTGTCGCGCGAGTTTGTATAGCGCTACGCCATCCTGCTTGAGTGCTGAGTGCATCGGCGGCGTTTGCAGTTGCTCGCCGCGAAATTGCGCGAGTCCGGGTTCAATTTTTGCCGGGTCAATGTTAATCGCGCGATCCTCGAATGGCACGGATTCGGTGTCACCGGTCGCGGTACGGCTGCCGAGCTTGAGGGTGGCAACGTAAGTTTTATCGGCTTCGAGCATGAAGCGCGAGAATTTGGTGGCCTCGCCAAAACACAGTGGCAGCAAACCCGTGGCAAACGGGTCGAGCGTACCAGTGTGGCCGCCCTTCTCGGCTTGGAACAACCATTTGGCGCGACCTAACGCGTTGGTAGAGGAGAGGCCAGCACCTTTGTCGAGCAACAAAACGCCGCTGATGGCGCGACGAATCTGCTTTGGCATCGCGAGTCAGTCAGGCGACTGCGCGGGTGACTTCGCTTGTGACGTCGATTCGGACTTTAACTCCGTCGCAACTGCGTCGTCGATCAATTTCGAGATACGCACGCCGCGTTCTATCGACACATCTATTTCAAAGTGTAATTGCGGCACGGTGCGGATGGTTAGGCGACGGCCCAGTTGCGAACGCAAAAAACCGGACGCACTTTGCAGCCCTACGCGGCAGTCAGCAAGTTGCTCATCGCCACCGAGCGAGGTGAAAAATATTTTGGCGTGCGCGTTGTCGCGCGTCACATCTACGGCCGTAATTGTGACCATGTTGACGCGCGGATCGCGCAACTCCAGCCGAATCAATTCGGAGAGGTCGCGCTGAATCGCGTCAGCAATTTTTCGGTTGCGGGTATCGTTGGACATATCGGTTTCGGAACACGCATTACTCGAGCGTGCGCGCGACCTCGACCTGCTCGAACGCTTCCAACACGTCGCCCACAATGATCTCGTTAAAATTCTTCAATGACAGTCCGCATTCGAAGCCCGATTTGACTTCACGCACGTCGTCTTTGAAGCGCTTCAATGAATCGAGCTCGCCTGTGTGTACCACCACGCCTTCGCGAATCAAACGTACGGTCGACGAACGCTTGACCGTGCCGTCGGTGACGTAACAACCAGCAACCACGCCCGCTTTGGACAATTTGAAGACATTACGAATTTCCACCGTGGCTGTAATCGTTTCTTTGATTTCTGGCGAAAGCATACCGCCGAGCGCTGCTTTTACGTCATCCACTGCCTCATAAATGATGCTGTAGTAACGCACCTGCACGCCGGATGATTCGACCAGCTTCCGGGCACCGGCATCGGTGCGGGTATTGAAGCCGATGACGATGGCTTTCGAGGCAAGTGCCAGGTTGACATCGGACTCAGTGATCGCACCCACACCTGCGTGCACCACCGTGACTTTGACCTCGTCGGTGGTGAGCTTGCCCAGCGCATAGGCGAGACCTTCGTATGAACCTTGCACGTCGGCCTTGATAATGACCGCGAGGGATTTCTTCGCACCCTCGGCCATTTGGTCGAATGCGTTTTCGAGTTTTGCAGCTTGCAATTTCGCCAGTTTCACGTCGCGGAATTTGCCTTGACGGAACAGTGCGATTTCGCGCGCCTTGCGCTCGTCGTTGAGCACCATCACGTCTTCGCCTGCGATCGGTACCTCAGTGAGGCCCTGTACTTCTACTGGGATCGATGGGCCCGCTTCATTAATGGATTTGCCGTTTTCGTCGAGCATCGCACGCACCCGCCCAAACACCGCGCCCGCCAACACCATATCGCCTTTTTTCAAGGTGCCAGATTTGACGAGGATGGTGGCAATCGGGCCACGACCTTTGTCGAGACGCGCTTCAATAACCACGCCCTTCGCCGGGGATGCTTTGACCGCTTTGAGGTCTAACACCTCAGCTTGCAGCAGAATGGCTTCAAGCAATTTGTCGAGCCCAACGCCGGTCTTAGCAGACACAGGCACAAACATGACTTCGCCGCCGAATTCTTCCGGCAACACATCATTGGCGACCAGCTCTTGTTTGACGCGCTCCATGTTGGCTTCGGGCTTGTCGATTTTGTTGACCGCAACAATCATCGGCACACCAGCCGCCTTCGCATGTGAGATCGCCTCTTTGGTTTGCGGCATCACACCGTCATCGGCGGCAACGACCAGCACCACCAGATCAGTGGTTTGCGAGCCGCGCGCACGCATGGCGGTGAACGCCTCGTGGCCAGGGGTATCGAGGAAGGTGATGACACCTTTGGGGGTCTCCACGTGATAAGCACCGATGTGCTGCGTGATACCACCTGCTTCGCCGGACGCGACGCGCGCTTTGCGGATGCTATCCAAGAGTGACGTTTTGCCGTGATCGACGTGACCCATGATGGTTACCACTGGCGGACGCGTTTCAGCCTCGGCATCGGAATGCTGATCTTCTTCCGCGAGGTAAGAATCAGGATCGTCGGCCTTGGCAGCGATAGCGACGTGACCCAGCTCACCGACCAAAATCATCGCAGTTTCTTGATCGAGCACCTGATTGATTGTGACCATCGAGCCCATCTTCATCATGATCTTAATGAGTTCTGCGGCCTTGACGGCCATCTTCTGCGCGAGTTCAGCGACGGAGATGGTTTCTGGCACCAGCACTTCACGAACAATTGGCTCAGTGGGCTCTTGGAAATTGGTTTCTAATGCGCCGTTTTCCTGCGCGTGGCGCGCCTTACGGCTGCGCCAACCTTCACGGCCACCGCTAGAGTCGCCGCGTGTTTTGATGGTGCGGCGTTTGGCCGCGTCATCGCTCCACGAGGTTGCGGGCTTGGCGACTTTCTTAACGACTTTCTTGTCAGCCGCTTTCTGGTCGCCTGGCTTTGCAGCGGGACGATGCAAGGTGCCTTCGCTGGCCGGGGGTGGATCTTTTTTGAGTACCACGCGCTCGCCGATGCGTGGGCGATCACCGGCGACCACGGCTGCATGCGCGGGAGCTGCGGCACCGGCACCGGTCTTGGCAGGTGCCACTTTCGCGGCGGGGGCGACTGGCTTAGCAGCCTCAATTTTTGCCTCGGCGGCAGCGGCATCGGCTGCCTCAGCGGTAGCTTGCGCCTCTTCCTCAATCGCTTTCTTGGTACGACGTTTCGGCGGCGCTTTGGCGCGCTCCTCGGCTTGCCTCGCGAGTAGGGCGGCTTGGCGCTCTTCTTCGCCGCGCCGCTTGGCAAGTTCGTCTTCATTAAGTATCGGCTGCGGCGCTTCCACTACGACCGGCGCTTCTTCAACGGCCTCAACCTTATCGACCTTAAGGAAGGTGCGTTTTTTGCGCACTTCGACCTGAATGGTGCGCGCTTTGCCGGTGGCATCAGACTTTTTGATTTCAGTCGTTTGCTTGCGCGTCAGGGTGATTTTTTTCTTCTCATCCTTGTGGCCGTGCGACTCTTGCAAAAAAGAGAGCAGACGCGTTTTGTCATCCTCGGCGAGTTTGTCATCGGGGGAAGATTTGGACACGCCAGCACCCTTGAGTTGCTCGATGAGCATCTCTTCGGTGAGCTTGAGTTCCTTGGCGAATTGCGCGACTGTCGTTTGAGCCATTTGAATCCTATCGTTACGCTACGTTACTACGTTCGCGAAGTAGACTCAAAATGGCGTTGCAGTGCGCGGGAACCAATCCGCAGCAGGTTAGCGGCTGATTGGTCACGAGCGGTGCAGCTTGCTCTTTTTGAGGCTACTTCATTATTGAAAACTTATCTGTCCGGGAAACGCAAAATCGCTAGTTTTTCGACGTCGCCGGGTCAGACTCACCCGTCGATTTTTCTGCAAACCAGGGTGCCCGTGCCGTCATGATGAGCGTCTTCGCACGCTCAGCATCCATGCCCGTCATTTCGGTCAGCTCATCAATCGCCAAGTCGGCCAAGTCGTCCATGGTGCGAACGCCTTTGCCCGCCAGCGTGTGCGCGGTTTCAGCGTCCATGCCTTCCATGTTTTGCAAATCTTCGGCGGCGGTTTCCATCGACTCTTCCGACTTGATCGCGTCGGTCACCAGCGCATCGCGCGCGCGGCGGCGCAGCTCGTTCACGGTGTCTTCGTCGAACGCTTCGATTTCGAGCATTTCCGCCAGCGGCACGTAGGCAACTTCTTCGATGTTGCTAAAACCTTCGTCAATCAAAATCTGCGCGACATCTTCATCTACATCGAGCTTGGCGATGAACAATTCTTTGATGCCAGTGTGTTCGGTATCGCGTTTTTGCTCGGCGTCGGTCTCGGTCATGATGTTCAACTGCCAGCCGGTGAGTTCCGAGGCGAGGCGCACGTTTTGACCACCACGGCCAATCGCCTGCGCGAGTTGCTCTTCGTCGACCACCACGTCCATGCTGTGCTTTTCCTCATCGACAATGATCGAAGAAACTTCAGCCGGTGCCAAGGCGTTAATCACGAACTGCGCTGGGTCGGCCGACCACAAAATAATATCGACGCGCTCGCCAGCGAGTTCGCCCGTGACCGCTTGCACGCGCGAGCCGCGCATGCCAACGCAGGTACCAATCGGATCGACGCGCGGATCGTTTGACTTAACGGCGATCTTGGCACGCATGCCCGGATCGCGCGCCGCTGCTTTGATTTCGAGCAGACCTTCTTCGAGCTCCGGCACTTCAAGTTCAAACAACACCTTAATGAAATCCGGCGTTACGCGCGACAGCACGAGTTGCGGGCCACGCAGGTTGCGATCAATTTTCAACAAATAGGCGCGAACACGATCACCCACGCGCAGATTTTCTTTCGGGATGGTTTGATCGCGCGGCAGCAGCGCCTCGATGCGGCCAGATTCCACGATAATGTTGCCACGCTCAATACGTTTGATCGTGCCAGTGACGAGCTGTTCGTCGCGATCCAAAAAGTCATTCAAAATTTGTTCGCGTTCGGCGTCGCGAATTTTTTGCAAGATCACTTGCTTGGCGGTCTGCGCGCCGATCCGGCCAAAATCGACCGCCTCAAGCGGCTCTTCAATGGTATCGCCCAGTTGCAAATCCTCGCCACGCTCCGGGGCATCGGTCAGCGCGATCTGGCGGGCAGGCTCTTCATGCTCTTCATCAGGCACGACCGTCCAGCGTTGGAAGGCTTGATATTCGCCCGATTGGCGATCAATCTCCACGCGCACGTCAGCTTCTTCTTGCAGAAACTTGTCCGTAAATTTTTTCTTGGTGGCTGACGCCAACGCCATTTCGAGGGCGATAAAAATCGTCTCGCGGGGCACGCTTTTTTCGCGCGCAAGGGCATCAACCAGCAGCAGAATTTCACGACTCATTTTTTCTCTCCGACAACCTAAATATTGCTCACGCTAAATTTCGGGAATCAAGCGGGCGCGCTCGATTTCAGCCAACGCAACAGTAATTTTTACCGTAACCCCTGTATCCACCACCGCTTTTTTCTTCGCGCCAACGCGGGAAGCCGCGCGCGGTTTCGCAGACTCCGCCTCGTCCAACAATCTGAAGACGATACGATCACCCTCAACCGACTCAACCACACCATCGAAGCGCTTGCGATTATCCACCAAGGCATTGAGGCGAACCCTGACTGGCACCTCGGAAAATCGCTGAAAATCTGCCAGCGTTTTCAGCGGCCGATCCAAGCCCGGCGATGACACTTCGAGACGCTCGTAGTCTATCAACTCAACCACAAACAACCGCGTGAGGTGATTACTGACATCGGCGCAGTCTTCCACCGAAATACCGTCGGGTTTATCGATGTACACACACATCGTGCCATGCGTGCCACGCTCGAAATCCACCAACTCGTAACCAAGGCCATGCACCGCCGTCGCGACCACCTTGGCGATATCTGCAGCCATCTACGCCACCTGATTTATCGTCGCCACAAATGAAAAATGGGCATAAAGCCCACTGACAAGAACCGGGCATGAAGTCCATCAACTTTGCCCATTGTTTTACAACTGTTGGAGTATAGCACGGTCGGTGGGAAAGGGCATGCCTTGTGACCGCGCCGGGGCTTGGCACCGACTTCGGGCTTGTTGTACAAATGACACAAGTGACAAAAACCGATGCGCGCCGAACAGCCTCTCGCTAAAATAGTTCGGTTATTCAGTCAAGTTCGCAACGAATGCGCCTCGAAGATTGCGGATCGAGCCAACGCTGCGATTTCACACAATTCAAGGGAGATCCAAGCGATGCATGCCAAGATGAAAAAACTACCCGCCGCACTCGCCGCAGCGGCACTACTCGCAACACCGTTTGCTTTCGCACAGCAAACGCCTGTCAAAATTGAAAAAATCGAAGTTACCGGCTCAAACATCAAGCGAGTCGATGCCGAAGGGCCAGTACCGGTTTTGATTCTGAACAAAGCGGATATTGAGCGCAGCGGTAAGGCGACGGTCTCTGATTTGCTCCGCGAATTACCAATGGCAAACTTGGGCAACTTTAGCGAATCAACTGCGGGCGGCAACACCAGCGCGCCCGGCACCGCTGGCGTTTCGCTACGTGGACTCGGCACCAACACCACGCTAGTTTTGTTGAACGGCCGACGCATCGCCAACTACGGCTTTGCGCAAAACAACACGGCCGCATTCGTCGATTTGAATTCGATTCCCATTTCCGCCATCGAGCGCGTGGAAATTTTGAAAGATGGCGCCTCTGCCATTTATGGCTCAGACGCGATTGCCGGTGTAGTGAACATCATTTTGCGTAAGGATTTCAAGGGTATTGAAGCATCCAGCACGTTCGGCAAATCAAGTGCGGGCGATGGTCAAGAACAACGCTACACCTTGACTGGCGGCTTTGGCGACCTCGCCAAAGATCGCTTCAATGTCATGGGCATGCTGGACTTTTATAAGCGCGACCCGATTTGGGCGGGTGATCGTAGCTTCAGCGCCAATGCCAATTACACCAGCGCTGGCGGCTTAGATTTACGCTCGCCGACTGGCAACCCCGGTCGCTGGCGCCTCTCCGCTGCACCGGTGCCGGTCGCACTGCGTTCCAGCGACGTCGTGTTTCCCACTTGCCCCGCCGACCAACGCGGCCTCAGCGCGGGGCAGCCTACGTGCTTCTTCAACTTCCAGCCGTTCGTGTACTTGCTCCCGCCCTCGGAACGCAAAGGCGCGTTCGTACGCAGCACCTTTGATTTCAATTCGAACGTTTCAGCGTTCTTGGAAGCAAGCTACAACAAGAACGAAACCACCAACCAGTTGGCGCCGACCCCGGGTACCGTTACGCTGCCGATCGGCCACAACAGCAATCCCTATCCATTCGCCGTTTCAATTAGCTACCGATTCACTGACGTCGGACCGCGTATTTATCAACAAATTTCCGATACCAAGCGGGTTGTCGGCGGCTTCAAGGGCGCTGGCTATGGCTGGGATTGGGAGACTGGTTATAACTGGTCGCGCAACAATGCCGATAGCTTAAATACTAACTTCATCAGCCAGACGGCATTTGACGCATTGGCCGCCGCGAACGTTTATAACTTCTTGAATCCGAGCGTCAATTCGCCTTCACTGGTAAACGGACTACGCGCGTCGCCGTTCCGATTATCGCAATCGAAACTCGATGCTTTCGATGCCAGAGCGTCCAGAGAATTGATGCAGCTTCCCGCTGGCCCGTTGGGCATCGCGGTCGGCGCAGAGCACCGCAAAGAATCCATCGTTGATACGCCGGACGCGCTCTCCGCGCAGTTCCTCATCGTGGGCTCCGGCGGCACGTCGAGCAAGGGTGATCGCAGCCTTACTTCGGCGTATGCAGAACTATCGGTACCGGTAGTCAAAAACATCGAAGCACAAGTTGCTGTTCGCACCGATAGCTACAGCGACTTCGGACGCGCCACAAAACCAAAACTCGCGCTAAGCTGGAAACCTGCCAACAACGTGCTGGTTCGTGGTAGCTACGCGGAAGGTTTCCGTGCGCCCTCACTCGTTGAATTGTTCCTCGGTTCGACCGTCAGCTTCCCGGCGTTCGTTGATACACCACGTTGTACGGCTTATCGCGCGGCTTACGGCAATACCGATGCACGTTCGGTCAGCGCCTGCGGCAGCAATCAGGTGCGCACTTCGTCAGAGGGCAACAAGCTGCTCGATGCAGAAAAATCCAAGAGCTACAACGTCGGCGTGGTGTGGGATTTCACGCCTGAGTTCAACATGACCCTGGACAAATACCGCATCGTCCACAGCAATCGTATCGCGCAGCCGTCGGTAGCATTTCAATTAAGCAACGAGTCGGCTTTCCCGAACACGATCTTCCGTCAAGGGCGCACGGCAGCTGACATCGCGGCTAATGCACCTGGCGCGCTATTTGGCGTGGGTTCTGATATCAACATCGGCCTGATCCGTAGCTACTTCAATTTGACGAAGCAAGAAACGGAAGGCATCGACCTCGAACTCCGCTATCGCATGAATCTCGGTGAATATGGCAAGCTCAACCTGAAAACGCTCAACACCTACATGATTACCCTTGAGCGCCAATTGGCACCAGGTCAGGCACCGGTTGAAATCGCTGGCACCAACGAAGTTCCGCGCACCATCAGCGTCAACAGCGCAACGTGGAACAAGGGCGAATGGGAAGCGGGGCTCACCACGCGCACGCGGAGCAAGTATCGACAGGTCAATCAGATCGCACGCCGCGATGTGGCATCGTTCACGACCGCCGATACGCAATTTGCGTACACCGGCATCAAGAACCTAAAGCTCGCCTTCGGCATCAACAACCTCGCCGATAAAGCGCCGCCGTTCGACGACAACGCCAACGACGGCTACTCCAACTCAACGGACAGCCCAATCGGTCGCTACTTCTATGGCCGTGCGGTGTGGAGCTTTAAGTAAATCGAGCTGTTTCTTTGCTCAAGGAAAGGCACCTTCGGGTGCCTTTTTTGTTGCAAAAATGCGACGGACTGCGCAATTTGCTACCACGTAGACCGTCTGTAGTTACACTTCTACTTTTGTTCGTTCATGTTCAACGCTGCTTCGTACTCGTGTTCATGAGTTATGTGTTTATCAACCAGAGAGGCCTAAATGATTCATTCAAAAATGAAAACGCTACCTAAAGCGCTGATCGGCGCACTTGGCGCTGGCGCAGCAGTCACCATGCTCGTTACCCCTTTAGCTTTCGCACAGCAAGCCAGTGCGCCCGCGAAAATCGAGAAAATCGAAGTCACGGGATCGAACATCAAGCGCGTGGACGCTGAGACCGCTTCCCCGATCCAAATTATTACTGCCGAAGATATTCGCCGTTCCGGTCAGACGACCGTCGCACAGCTATTGCGCGAATTGCCGATCAATGCTGCTGGTGGCCTGACTGAATTGAGTGGCTCAGGAAGTTTTTCGGCCGGTGCCGCGACCGCTAGTTTGCGCGGCTTGGGTTCGTCGGCGACACTGGTGTTGTTGAACGGTCGTCGGATCGCCCCGTACGGATTGGCCGACCCAAATTTCGGGCAGGCAAGTGCCGTGAATCT
This sequence comes from Burkholderiales bacterium, assembly GCA_043744255.1. Taxonomy (GTDB): domain Bacteria; phylum Pseudomonadota; class Gammaproteobacteria; order Burkholderiales; family Usitatibacteraceae; genus UKL13-2. The sequence goes on from JAYTVA010000018.1 coordinate 17,772, forward strand.
AAACGCTATCCCGCTTGATGCCGTTGAGCGCATCGAGATTTTGAAGGACGGCGCATCAGCGATCTATGGCTCAGAAGCCATTGCCGGCGTGATAAACATCATCTTGCGCAAAGATTTCAAGGGTGTGCTTCTCGGTGCCAATGCGGCCGTCAACAAAAAAGGGCAGTACGGCAATCAGACGGTCACCACGACATTTGGTTTCGGCGATTTGGCGAAGGATCGTTACAACGTTTTCGCCAACGTTGAAGTGTTTCGCCAAGAGCATGTGTTGGCAAACGACGTCGTCGATTTCCTGATTGATCCGAGCATCCGCGCAGCCTACGGCACGTTGATTCCAAACTCTGCATTCAGCCCGTTTTTGACCTACCTGCAAAACGGCGCTGGCGCATTCTCCGCGACGACCGGCCCTGGATGTCCCGCTGCCAGCGTGACGCCAGCGCAAGCGTTACTCGGTATTCCTGGCTCGATCTGCTTGTACGACAACACGAGCCGTGCCGAAATTTTGCCCAAATCAGAGCGCAACAGCATTTTCGCGCGCGGCACTTTTGATGTGAGTGGCGAAACACAGTTGTTCGCTGAAGGTAGCTACGTACAGGGCAAGACCTACTTCTTGGGCTTCCCGCAAGCAGTGGGTCAGGGGACGGGTGCAACATTCAATCCGACGACGGGGCGTCTCAATCTCTCGCCAATTGCACTTTCCATCGGCCACCCAAACAACCCATTCAACCGCACCACGCAGTTCCGTGGACGGCTTGACGCCGTTGGCCCGCAGGATAACGAAGTGGAGAGCCGGACCACACGCCTCTTAGCTGGTGGAAAAACCGTGATCGGCTCCTGGGACGCGCAAGCTGGGCTGCTTTACAACCTCACCGAGCAAGACACGGTCAACTACAACTCGATTCGCTACTCCGCGCTGGTCGCGGGCATCACCGGCGGGGGCTACAACTTCTTCAACCCGAGCGCCGGCACGATCAAACCCGAGGATCTACGCGTGGATGCGCGTGACAAGGCACGATCAACTTTCACCATCTTTGACGCGAAGGCATCGGGAGAGATCGGCACCTTGCCAGGCGGCGCGGCAAGCCTCGCCATTGGTACGGAATTTCGCCGCGAGGAACGCAAGGTCGATCCGGATCCGCTCAAGCTCGTTGGCGGCATTTTTGGCCGGGGCGTCGCTGGTGCGGATGGATCGCGAAATGTATCTACCGTGTTTGCTGAAGCCGTGCTTCCCGTTCTAAAAACGGTTGAAGTTCAGGCTGCAGCACGCTATGACCGATATTCAGACTACGGCGGTTCCTTGACGCCCAAACTTGCCGCCGCTTGGACTGTGTCACCACAGTTCAAGCTGCGCGCGAGTGCGGCACGCGGCTTCCGCGCCCCGGCTCTGACCGAAATCTCGAAATCGAACGCGTCAGGATTTTTCAACGGGGTGGACGACCCACGCCGCTGCCTGCGTCCATCCATTACTGTCGGTTGTGCATTGTCGATTCCCGGTCTGATCGTTGCGAATCCATTGGTCAAACCCGAAAAAGCGGATACCTACACGACTGGCTTCATTTTCGAGCCGTCAAAGGACGCCAGCATCAGTGTCGACTACTTCGCGATCGCGCGCAGGAACGAAATTTCATTCCTGTCGTTGAACAGTATTTTGCTCAACGAAGGCTCAACCGATCCGCTGTACGCCAACCGTATCGTTCGCGACCCGACCAACACCAGCCCACAAGTTACCAACGACCCGGGTGCTATTTTGTTCGTGAGTACCGGCTTCACGAATTTGGGCGAAACGCGCGTTAAGGGTATCGATATTGATGGCCGCTACGCGCTCAGTCTTGCAGAATACGGCAAGCTCAATTTCAGGCTCAGCGCAACGCAATATTTTGAGCAGCGTGGGTCTGGCACGCAAGGTGCACCGGTAATCAGCTACAACGGTTTCCGCAATGCGCCAGACTTCCGCGCGCAGTTCATCACCACGTGGGAGAAAGGCGATTGGGCTTCGACATTGGCGACCAACTACCTCAGCTCGTTCAAACCCTATAACAACCCGGAACTCAGCGGTCCCGGTGCTACCGCGCCGAACTGCGGGAACCCGGCCGGCACCTACGTCGGCTTCTGTACTGTGAAGGAGTACATCACGTTTGATGCAGGCACCGTCTATCGTGGAATCAAAAACTTGCGCCTTTCGGCGACGGTTCGGAATTTGGCGAATACCAAGCCATCAGCTGACCCGTTGGCGCGGCCATTCAACATCACTTGGTATCAGCCACAAGGGATGAACTTTGTTCTGTCGGCGCAGTACACGTTTAACTGATCCCGTTAACGTTTGGATGAACGATCACAGAAAGGGCCGCAAGGCCCTTTCTGCTTTTTGGGAGGCGTCAGCGCGTCGTGGTGCGCAATGCGCCTTGCCGAAACGCCTCGCTTGCGAGCTGATAGTACGCAATCGCTTCGTCGACAAGCCGCCGCGACTTTTCATCATCCGGCAATTCACGCCCAGTCGCCGCGTCCGACACCCGCACACGCGCATTCGGTTTCAACTCCACCACGCGACCGTCGTTGTACATCCCGACGGTTTGATAGTTGGCAAGAAACGCGCGCGGACGCACCGCCCCTTCACGCAAAATATCGTGACCGAAAAACTGTGACCGGTAGCTGAAGTTGACCATACCCAGCACCGTCGGCGCGACGTCGATCTGCGATGCGAGCGTCTCTACGCGCCCCGGCGCAACGTGTCCCGGCGCATACACCACCATCGGGATGTGGTAATTCTCAATCGGCAACTCTTGGCGCCCGCGACCTTTGTGCGTATGGTCGGCGACGATGACAAACAGCGTATCGGCAAACCACGGCTTGGTTTTCGCGCGGTCAATGAAATCACCAATCGCCCAATCGGTGTACTTCACCCCGCCATCGCGGCCCGACTTGCTGGCAATGTCGATACGCCCGTCGGGATAGGTGAATGGACGGTGGTTTGAAGTCGTCATCACATGGGCAAAAAACGGTTTAGCCCGAGAGTGGCGCTGATCGATCTCTCTGAGCGCGAGGGTGAATAGATCCTCGTCGGCGACACCCCAGATATTCGCAAAATGGATGTCGGCCGCTGCCAGCGCGGTACGGTCGACGACGGTGTAGCCGTTTCCCGAAAAGAACGCATTCATGTTGTCGAAGTACCCGTACCCACCGTAAATGTAGAGCGGCTCGTAGCCTTTGTCTTTGAACACGTGCCCAATCGAGAACAGCCCGCCGTTGTTGGGCCGCTTCACGATTGAGTGCCCCGGCGTGGGTGGCACCGACAGCGTCAACGCCTCAAGACCTCGTACGGTACGCGTACCGGTGGCATAGAGCCGGGTAAACAGCATGCCTTCCTTCGCAAGTTGGTCCATGCGCGGCGTGAGTCCCTGTTTATTGCCAAAAGCGGCCATGAATTCAGCGCTAAAGCTTTCGACTGAGACCATCACCACATTTAGCTTCTTTACCGGTGCCGGGTTAGCAATGTCACGCTCAAACGGCCACGCGGCGTTCGCATTCGACGCAGCATCGTTGCCGAGCTCGCGGGTCAGCGTGGCGGTAGCGGTCGCGCGCGGAACGGTTTTGTAGAACCGTTCGTAATCGATCTCGTTTGCCCAGAACGCATGCCAGAAATCGAAATAACCGTTACCCGCAAGCTCATTGGCCTGCGCGTCACCAGAAAACTCCTTGTGCCGGACATCAAGCAGATACCACGCGGCGAGTGGCAATCCGAGCAGCACCACAGCCGCAGTCAGCCGCCGCCGAAGAGACAAATCGCCCTCCCACCACGGTTGGCACCAGCGTTTCATCAACCACCACAACGCCAGCGCAACCAGACCCACCGCCGCGAGCAGGATTGGTAGGTTGTATGACTCACGGATGTTGCCGATCACCTCATTTGAGTAGATCAAATATTCGACCGCGATGAAATTAAATCGCGACGCGAATTCGTTCCAGAACGTGAATTCGGCGAAGCCCACAAACGCCATCACGCCAGCAGTCACCAGCAACAGCGAAAGCATGACCGCCCGAAGCGAGCGCTTCCATCCGTTGGGCCAAGCCACCAGTACCAGCCCCAGCGGCGCGAGCAAAAACGTGGCCGCGCCGACGTCGAATGCGGCGCCGATTAGGACGGCTGGCAACAGTTTCCACGGCAAAAATACGCTGGGCTCGCCGTTGAAGACGGTCAATCCCAGCCGAACCAGCAAGTTGAAGCCGAGAAAAACCGCCAGCACCACCCATAGCACGCGCAGTCGGTCGGTTCGCGGTTGATGCATTGTGCGGAAAGGAATCGCCATGCGATAAAGCTCGGAGAAAGTTAGGCGCAAAAACTACCATTTTTCTGGAACGTTGGGCAGACGGTGCCGATCCGCATCTGGTAATACAGGAGCCCGCCGATGGGATGTTGCAGTTTTGCAACATAGCCTCCTGAATTGTGGTGACCTACTGGATTCCGCTATGTAGTGCCGGTATCCTCATTAGTCTGAAGCGAGCGCTCTGCGAGACGCAATCTTGCAGTGAAAGCCATTGGCGGATCGTTTAGTTGTGGGTTCACTCAGGAACGATTCGTTGACGGCATCGCTATTGATTAACTTTCCGATTTTTCGTCTAAAGGAATGATATGTACAAAAAAACGCTGAAAAAGACATTGCTGGCTCAGGCGCTGTCAGCCGCGCTAGGCGCGACCGCATTGACCGCTGTTGTTACCACGACGGCATGGGCGCAATCGAATACCACGGGTACGGTTTTTGGCATCGTTACCAGTCCCGCAGGCACGACAGTCGCCGCAGAAAGCATCGGGACGGGTGCGCGTAGAACTGCCACGCCTGACGCTGCTGGTCGTTACCAGATTACCGCACTTCCCCCCGGAACCTACAAGGTGCAGGTTCTGCGCAGTGGCGCTGTGGCTGACACGCAGCGTGTTGAGCTATTGGCCGGTTCCGGCTCCGAAGTTAACTTCACCGGGTCGCAATCCATCGACGCCATCAGCGTCACCGCGAGACGCCAGACGATTGACATATCGAACGCCACCAATGGCACGACCTTCACCGCTAAAGAACTCGAAAAGCTTCCGATTGCACAGAACCTTGCCGCCATTATTCAATTGGCACCGAATACGACCAAGGCAGATTCTCGCTACGCTGGTGGTGCGGTTTTTGCGGGCGGTGCTCCATCTGAGAACGCTTATTACATCAATGGCTTCCCCGTCACAAACCCGTTGAGCCAGTTGGGTTCTTCTGAGTTGCCGTTTGGCTCAATCGCCCAAGCGCAAATTCTCGTCGGCGGGTTCGGCGCGGAATTCGGTCGATCAATTGGTGGCGTCGTAAACATCACCACCAAGACGGGTACGAACGTCTGGGAAAGCGGTGCCATGGCCAGCATTGAGCCGAACACGCTGCGAAGCAGACCAAAAGACCGTTTCTACCCTGCTAATACCGGCAATCCTGCGACCGACGGAACGCTTTTGTTTCGCGCGACGGACAACTACCGCGAGCAGACAAGAGCAGGCGCATATGTTGGCGGCCCGTTGATCAAGGATAAATTATTTGCTTTCGTTTCGTACGAACAAACCCGCCTGAATACGCTCTCAGTCGTCAACTCGACTGCCGTTGGTACTGGCGGGATCAGCAACAATGGTTTCGCCGACAGGGTCAACCTTACCCAGCGTTATCTCGGCAAGCTGGACTGGAACATCAACGACAACAACCATCTTGAAGCCACGTTTGTTGGTGACAAGCCTACCCAGCACGAAAAACTGTACGGTTATAACTACAACACCCGTGCGGTCAGCCCAGTTGCCGTCAGTGATGCCAATTACCAAAATATTGATAACTCGACCTCCATCGGTGCCAACGCCCAGATTTTCAAATACACCGGTACGTGGCTTGAAAATCTGACGGCAACTGCGTTGTACGGCACCAGCCAATCAAAACACATCAATCAGTATGCGGGCTATGACATCAACTCCAGATTGCCACAGCTTGCGTTTTTGACCGCCACGGCGCGCGCGCCCGGGATTACCTATCCGCAAGTTCAGCCACTGACAGGCAATATTCTGCCAGCAGGAGCCGAAGATAAGGTGAAGTCAGCTCGTTTCGATCTCGAATACGCGTTGGGCTCGCATACGCTTCGTGCCGGTATTGATGACAACAAGTTGCAGTCGAAAAACGCTGGCGAGTTTACAGCTGGCCAGTCCATCATCCAGTTCCGCTTTGCGGCCAACCCGGCAGCACTGGTCAACGTCGGCAATGGTAGGTTTTCGCCTGCATCTGCAGGCGGCTTGGGAACCCAGGGCTATTACGCCCGCGAGACGCTATTTACCGACGTCACGAGCGCCGATTCCAATCAAAAGGCGCAGTACATCGAAGATCGTTGGCAAGTGACCAAAAACCTGTTGATCACCCCAGGTCTTCGCACGGAGCAGTATGAAAACCTGAACGGCGACGGTGAAGTATTCCTGAAGATCAAGCAACAATATAATCCGCGTCTTTCCGCCGTATGGGATATGAATGGCGATGCATCCACGAAGGTATTTGGTAGTGCAGGCCGCTATTCGATTCAGATTCCAACGCACTTGGCAGTTCGCGGTGCAAGTCGTTCGACCTTTGTCCGTCAGTTCTTTACTTACACAGGCATTGATCAAGCTACCGGGAACCCAATTGGCCGCGTCAACTTTGGTGGTGCCACGCCGTTCTCAGCCAACAACGAGTATGGCCAAGCAAAGGTTGCGCAAGAAGTTTCAGCGCAGGATTTGAAGCCTTCGTACCAAGACGAAATCACATTGGGATTTGAGAAGGCGTTCACCCCATCCGTGAACTTTGGCGTCAAGGGAACCTTCCGTACGCTTCGTCAGACCATCGACGATTTCTGCGATCAGACGCCATTTGACAATTTCGCCGCTAAGAACCACATCAACACCGACAATTGGGGTGGATTCGGTTGCGCGTCGTTCAATCCGGGCAAGAACAATAAATTCAGAGTCAATTTCACAGGATCTGGTCGGGCCGCTGATTACATTGACGTCAATCTGTCCCCAGCCGATATTGGCTTCCCGGAAAATCCAAAGCGTACTTACGCGGCACTCGACTTCTTTGTGGATCACCCCTTCCGCAATGGCTGGTACGGTCGCGTCAACTACACCTTGTCGCGCAGCAAAGGAAACACCGAGGGTCAAACCTTGTCGGATGTTGCACAAACCGACGTGGCCGCCACCCAAACGTGGGACTTCCCAGGCCTAATGATTGGCGCAAATGGTCGATTGCCGGGTGACCGTACGCACCAGATCAAGGCGTTCGGTTATATGCAAGTTGCGAGCGATTGGACCGTGGGCGGCAATTTCTTGGCAGCGTCTGGACGTCCAAAGAACTGTCTCGGCAATTTCGATCCGACCGTTGCTCAACTTGCAAACGCCTACGATCTCGGATACGGCTCGTCCTTCCACGTGTGTAATGGCCAGTTTTCGCCTCGCGGCACGGACGGCAACTTGCCATGGGATGTCAGCGTAGATGCAAACATTGCCTATGCGCCTGCAGTCGTCAAAGGGTTGGTATTCAAGATGGACGTGCTGAACTTGTTCAACCGTCAGGTTGCACAAACTATCGACGAGCAACGTAACGTGGCAGGCAACGGTACGGTAATCCAGTCGCCCACGTACGGTCGCGTGATCAGCTACACGACACCGCGTGTGTTCAGATTTACGGCTGAATACAAGTTTTAATTGCTGGCATCAGCACTAGTAGAATCGAAAGGGGCCGCGAGGCCCCTTTCGCATTTCATGGTTCTGCTTGGAGTGTATGTAGTGACGTTTTGAGACGACGCGGTTGCTCGTGCGCAACTTATTAAAGCGCGGCGCACGCCAGTGGGTGTCCGATTTGCAACCCCTCAGCACCCGCCAGTCTTTGCACTGACAGGCGGATAAACGTGTAAATTCAACTATCACTGTCACGTGCTTTTAGCGGCGGACAGTCATCTATAAGACCAGTCCAGCCAAAATTTTTTCTCATGCCGAATCGCGCAGAAAAGGTTAGAATCTCGGACTTCGTTTTAATGCCTATGAGTTTCGCTCAACCAATGAGCGACCGATGGAGGATGTGAATGGGTTACGCGGAACAGCAACGATCCCCTGGAAAACACCTGACCGGCATCGCCGTGGTTTTGGTGCTTCATGCTTTGTTAGCCTATGGCTTGGTAATTGGGCTTGGGCAGAAGGTGGTCGATATGATTAAGGCACCGATCGAGACCAAGATCATCGAGGAAATCAAGAAGCCGCCGCCTGAAGTATTGCCGCCGCCGCCGCCCAAGTTTTTGCCACCACCACCGACATTCGTGCCACCGCCCGAGATCCAGGTACAGGCACCGATTATTCAGCAGCCGACGATTCAGGCGACCACGACCGTGGCACCGCCTACGTTTGTGGCACCTGCACCGCCCGCACCGTCGGCGCCGCCTGCTCCCGTCGCGGTCAAGGCACCACCAGCCACTGCGCCTAGCGTCGGCGTTGCTTGTCCGAACTCGCAGCAGATTCGTACCGAGATCAAGTACCCAACGCAAGCGCGTAAGGACGGCATCGAGGGCGACGTGATGATCGAATTCACCTTGACTGCCTCGGGTGAAATCAAGGACATCGATGTCAAGTCGTCGTCGAATCGTGTGTTCAACAGTACCGCCATCAACGCCACGCGTCAGTTTCAGTGTACGGCGCAGCCACGGGATGTCCGCGTACAGGTGCCGTACTCGTTCAAGTTGGAATAGTCGTAGGGTGCGTGCATCGCGCAATTGATTGCGCAGTGCCTTTGCATAATCAGTATTAAACGAAAGCAGTCATTTTTTCATTGGAGGAAGCATGTCATTAAGCAAACGTCTCTCAGCGCTGCTGGTTGCAGCAGTTGTATTCGGTGCACCAGTGGTCACGTCGATCATTGCCTTGCAACCACTTTCCGTTTCAGCACAAGCACCGGCGGCTGATGCAGCTAAACCGGCGGAAGCAGCTCCTGCCACACCCGCTGCGGCTCCCGCAGAATCGAAATCTGTAGACGCAGGCACCGGCAAGACCACCATCGAAAATCCGTACGGCATTGGTGCCATGTTGAAGCACGGCGACTGGGTGTCTAAGACGGTGCTGGCGATTTTGCTGATTATGTCGATGGGTAGCTGGTACATCCTGATCGTGAAATTGTTTGAGCAGCGCCGTATTCTGAAAGACGCGAAGGAAGCCACTGCAACGTTCTGGAATGCGGCCTCACTTAAGCAGGGGGCTGATGGCCTGCAAGAAGACAGCGCATTCCGTTTCATCGCCGAAAGCGGCCTGAAGGCGAGCGAGCATCACAGTGGTTTGCTTGGTGACGTGGATCTGAATACGTGGGTCACGATGTCAGTGCAACGTGCGCAAGAAAACGTCAACAACCGCTTAAGTGATGGCTTGGCGTTTTTGGCAACGGTCGGTTCCACCTCGCCATTCGTCGGCCTGTTCGGCACGGTGTGGGGTATTTATAACGCGCTGACCGCCATCGGTATCGCTGGTCAAATGGCGATCGACAAAGTCGCCGGGCCGGTCGGTGAAGCACTCATCATGACGGCACTTGGTTTGGCCGTTGCGGTGCCAGCCGTGTTGTCATACAACTGGTTGATCCGCCGCAACAAGGGCGCAATGGAACAAGTCCGTGGCTTTAGCGCTGATCTGCATTCAGTGCTAATGAGCAAAGGCGCGAAAGCGAAGTAATCGTTTTTCACGCACGTTGCACGCATATAGGAGCCAGCCATGGCAATGAACGTAGCCTCAGACGAAGCGGAAGACGAAGTCATCTCGACCATCAACACCACGCCCCTCGTGGACGTGATGTTGGTGTTGCTGATTATTTTCCTGATCACCATTCCGGTATTGACCGAAACGGTGCCGGTGAATTTGCCCAAAGAACGCAACATCGTCACCGAAACCAAACCGGAAAATATCGTCCTTGCAATCAGCAAGGACGGCGATATTTATTGGAATCAGTCGCTGGTGCCCGATACCGATGCCTTGTTTGAGCGGCTCAAGGTTGAGGCTGTGAAGGTCCCGCAGCCAGAAGTCCACATTCGTGGTGATGAAAATTCGCGCTATGAATTTGTCGGTCGCGTGGTCTACACCTTGCAACGCGCCAGCATTCTCAAGATCGGCTTCATTACCGAGCCACCTGCGGGCGGCGGCTGATCCATGGCGGGCATCGTGAAATTTGAAAGGAACTTGCAATGAGCATGAACGTAGGCTCAGGCGATAGCAACAAAGACGCCGAACCCATGATGGAAATTAACACCACGCCGTTGATCGACGTGATGTTGGTGCTCATCATTATGTTGATCGTTACCATCCCGATTCAGACGCACGCGGTGAAACTAAACATGCCCGCTGGCAAGCCGCCGCCAAAAACGGTGGAGCCGGTCGTTGTCAAAATCGACATCGATTTTGATGGCACGATTTTGTGGAACGCCGAGCCTGTCAGCCGAACCGAGCTAGAAGCGCGTTTAGCAGGTGCAGTCGCATCAGCCGATCAACCAGAAATTCACGTACGCCCGAACAAATTGGCGCAGTACAAATACGTGGCGATGGTGATGGCAAGTGCGCAGCGCCTAGGCTTGAAAAAGTTGGGTATCGTTGGTAACGAGCAGTTCGTAAAGTAAGTGGTGGTTCCTAGAGCGCGGTATTGGTAGTTGGTTGGGCAGCGAGTGGCAGCGGAGGCCGCGCGAAGCAATCCGATCCACTACTAGACCGCGTTTCTTATTTTGAGGCGGAGAACTTCATGAAAAGTTTCACAGGGTTGGTCAGCACCGTTGGCTCAGTGGTTGTCACCATAGTTGTCACGGTGGCCGCATTGGCGATCACCGTGCCCTCATACGCACAAGAAGCCGTGCGCCCCGAAATCGGCAAGCCGCTACAAGCCGCGCAAGCGCTCATTAAATCCGGTCGCTACAAAGAAGCGCTCGCCAAGATTCGTGAGGTCGATGGTGTCGGTGGCAAATCTGGCCAAGAGAGCTACCTGATTGAAAGTATGCGCGGCTCGGCCGCATCGGGTGCCGGTGAGACCGACACCGCGATCCGCGCGTTTGAGTCGGTGCTGGCCTCAGGCCGCGCCGGTGGCAACGCACCACGCATCATCGAATCTCTCGCGGGCATGGCCTACCGCGCGCGCGATTTCAGTGGCGCAATCAAATACGCCCAACGCTACTACCGCGAAGGTGGCACCGGCGGCAGCGTGCGCACGATCATGATTCAATCGTATTTCCAAAACGGCGATTTTGCGAACACGGCCAAAGAGTCCCTGATCGACATTCAGTCCGATGAAAAAGCCGGTCGCACGCCATCCGAAGAAAAACTTCAACTTCTCGCCAACAGCTACCTGCGCCAGAAGAACAACACCGGCTACGTTTCGACCATTGAAAAATTGCTCGCGTACTACCCGAAAAAGAGCCTGTGGGCAGACGTGTTGCAACGCGTGCAAAAGAAGCCCGGCTTCTCGGACCGTTTGTCGCTCGACGTATTCCGTTTGCAACTTGCGACCGAGAACATGAGCAACCCCAGCGACTACATGGAAATGGCGCAGCTCGCCTTGCAAGAAGGCTACCCCAGCGAAGCCAAGAAAGTCGTCGATGCTGCCTACGCTGCAGGTGCATTCGGCAAGGGTGCAGAGGTCGAACGGCAAAAGCGTTTGAAAGACTTGGTCGAACAACGCGTCGTCGAAAACACCACCGCGCTCGCCAGCGGCAAGCTGGAAAAAGAAGCGGCTGCGTCAAAAGACGGCACCGAGCTATTCAAAGTCGGCTACAACCTCTTCACTGCCGGTCAAGCGACCAAGGGACTGCCGATGATGGATGCCGCCATCAAAAAAGGCGGCATGCGCCGCCCCGAAGACGCGAAGCTACGCCAAGGCATCGCCCTGATTCAGTCCAGCCAAAAATCGAAGGGCGTGCAGTTGCTCAAGACCATCACGGGACAAGACGGCGTGCAAGACCTCGCCAGTCTGTGGGTGCTTTTCTCGAAATAATTGTAGTGCGTTTTGCAAGCAAAAAGCCCGCAGTAATGCGGGCTTTTTTGTTTGGGCACTCTGGTTTTGCGCGCATCGGCGAAGAAATGTAGGGTGGGCAAAGCGCAGCGTGCCCACGTCATCACGATTCGCCATAAAGGCCGGTGTTTCCCGCGTCAACGCCGCCCCAATCGACATTCAACAATCCTTTTTCAACATACCGATGAAACGAAGAGTACCGCCACTCCTTCACTTGTCTTACTAATCCATGTTTGACTGGGTTGTGGTGTACGTAATCGACATGCCGTTGCAGGTCCAAATCATCACGAATCTGGTGTTCCCAAAATCGTCTTTGCCAAATGCCCTTTTCGCGTTTAGCTATCTTGCTGCCACTTCGCTGCGCCGACGTAGGCAATCCGGTAGAGAAGGAGCGTTTGATGAGACTCCAGCGAAGTCCGAAATCCGCATCGTCCGCGGGTAACCGCCAAATAGCGTGAAGGTGATCGGGTAGTACACAGATTGCGATTGTCTCAAAAGGATACTTCTCTTGTGTGTGACGGTACGCATTGCGCAGACGATCAATTTCGGTCGTTAGCAATCTACTCGTCCGATCAGCGATTGTCAGTGTGAAGAAAAATGTCGCGCCGTTTGCGACGCTGCGTCGGTAGTGGGACATTGCTGAAGGTTAGCAGTCTCGGTTTGATCGCGCGCGCGTGGGCACGCTACGCTTTGCCCACCCTACCTTGCTGTTACTCCGATTCTGTTGACTGGGATATTTCAGACGCATGGGAAAGGCGAAGCGTGCACACGCCATAAGCCACCCTAACACTCCACCTGCCGAACCGAAACCGTAATCGCCAATCCGCCCAACGAAGTCTCTTTATATTTCGTCTGCATATCGGCTCCCGTGCGACGCATGGTTTCAATCGCTTGATCGAGACTCACCATGTGCGAGCCATCGCCCAGCATTGCCAATGAACACGCATTGATCGCTTTCACCGCACCCATCGCATTCCTTTCGATGCACGGAATCTGCACGAGGCCGCCGATCGGGTCGCAGGTCATGCCGAGGTGATGTTCGAGCGCGATTTCGGCCGCGTTTTCGATTTGTTCGTTGGAAGCGCCTAGTGCTGCCGCCAGACCTGCCGCGGCCATCGCGGCAGCGGAACCCACTTCACCTTGGCAACCTACCTCCGCACCTGAAATCGAGGCATTGCGTTTGCATAATGCGCCCACCGCCGTCGCAGCGAGGAAGAATCGTTCGATACCAGCTTCATCGGCCGCGCGAAAATCATTGAGGTATCGCAGCACCGCTGGCACCACGCCGGCTGCGCCATTGGTCGGTGCCGTCACCACGCGGCCACCGGCGGCATTTTCTTCATTCACAGCAATCGCGTAAACGCTGACCCAGTTCATCGCGCCTTCACTCACGTGCGCGTCAGTTTTGTTGAGGCGCTCGGCAATACCCTTGGCGCGACGGTTGACTTTGAGTCCGCCGGGCAGCATGCCGTCGGTCGTCATGCCGCGATCCATGCACTCGAACATCACCGTCTTCAGCCGCGCCATGAATTCGCGCGTGGCCGCTTCGCCGTGCAGGGCGATTTCATTTTCCATCAGCATTTCATGCAATGGTTTGCCCGCATCTGCGGCGAGTTTTAGTAACTCCGCCATCGTTTCGAAGTGATACGGCACGCGGCTTTCGACGCCGCGCGGACTGCCGACAAACGCTTCATCGGTATCGACCACAAAGCCGCCGCCGATGGAATACATTTCGCGCTCGGCAAT
>JAYTVA010000019.1:0-8116 GCA_043744255.1 Burkholderiales bacterium
CCAAGCGCCGACAACAGCGACTTTTCCGACGGCTTCCAGACGACCCCGTTGCCGCAAACCAGCGCCAGCGCCGTGTTCCACGACCACACGGCCACCGGAAAGTTGAAGGCCGAGATCACCCCGATCACCCCCAAAGGATGCCAGGTTTCCATCATCCGATGCTCGCCGCGTTCCGAGGCGATGGTCAGCCCATAGATCTGCCGCGACAGGCCGACAGCGAAATCGCAGATGTCGATCATCTCCTGCACCTCGCCCAAACTTTCCTGCAAAATTTTTCCAGCCTCTATCGTGACGAGTTTGCCGAGCGCTTCTTTGTTGGCGCGGAGTTCTTCGCCGAGCAGCCGCACGAGTTCTCCGCGTTTGGGTGCGGGCACGTTGCGCCAAGTGGTGAACGCGGTCTCGGCATCTGCGATCACCGACGAAACATCGTCGCGCGAATGGCAGCGCAAATTTGTTAACGTGGCGCCATCAATGGGTGAGCGAGCCTTTAATCCCGTGCCAGCGTGCTGTTCAAGTTTGACACCAAGACTAGCCAACAGTGCGTGTGCAGCATCCATACGGCGATCCAATCTGCGTGAGTGAGGTCACAAATTGTAATCCACACCACTCACGCGGATGGCCACCAGTACCACCGCTAATCCCCCTGCGGATTCACCCGCTCCATCTTCGACGCCATTTTATTGAGCGCATTCAGATACGCCTTCGCTGATGCGATGACGATATCGGTATCCGAACCGACGCCGTTGACGATGCGCCCTGCCTTGGAAAGCCGCACCGTTACTTCACCTTGCGAGTCGGTGCCTTCGGTGACGTTGTTGACGGAGTACAGAAGTAACTCCGATTGCGAGTGCACCACCGACTCCAGCGCCTTGAACGCAGCATCCACTGGCCCGGCACCTTTGGCTTCGCATTTGACTTCGTGCCCACCATCGGCGATCACCAACTTGGCGTAAGGCTCTTCGCCGGTTTCGACGTGTGCGGTCATTGAGACGAGGCGATATTGCTCGGCTTCCGGGGTGACGGCTTCGTCGCTGACTAACGCATGCAAGTCTTCGTCGAAGATGTCGTGTTTTTTATCGGCGAGTTCTTTGAATTTTTTGAACGCGATGTTGAGCGTGGACTCGCTATCAAGCACGATGCCCAATTCATTCAAGCGCGATTTGAATGCGCTGCGCCCGGAAAGTTTGCCGAGCGTGAGGCGGTTGGCGTTCCAGCCAACATCTTGCGCGCGCATGATTTCGTAGGTCTCGCGATGCTTCAACACGCCGTCTTGATGAATGCCCGATTCGTGCGCGAACGCGTTGGCACCGACGATGGCTTTGTTCGGCTGCACGGGATAGCCAGTGATGGTGGACACCATACGTGATGCCGCGAGAATTTGCGTAGCGTCAACCCGTGTTTCGAGGTTGTAAATGTCTTTGCGGGTACGCACGGCCATGACAATTTCCTCGAGTGAGGCATTGCCCGCGCGCTCACCGAGACCGTTGATGGTGCATTCCACTTGCCGCGCGCCAGCGCGCACTGCAGCGAGTGAATTCGCGACCGCCATACCGAGATCGTTGTGGCAATGCGTAGACCAAATCGCTTTGTCGGCATTCGGCACGCGGGACAGCAATTGCGTAAATCGCTCGGCCCACGCTTCGGGGACAGCGTAACCGACGGTATCGGGCACGTTGATCGTGCGCGCACCTGCATTGATGACCGCTTCAAACACGCGGCACAAAAAATCCATGTCCGAGCGCACGGCATCTTCGGCGGAAAATTCCACATCATCGGTCAGCGTGCGCGCGAATTTCACCGCGTCAATGGCAGACGCCAACACCTGTTCGGGCGTCATGCGCAGCTTGTGCTGCATGTGAATGGGTGAGGTCGCGATGAAGGTATGAATGCGCCCCTGCGCGGCGGGCTTGACCGCGTCACCGGCTTTTTGAATGTCGCCCGCCTGCGCCCGAGCGAGTGAACAAACGGTGGACTCGCGCACGGCAGTCGCCACTGCATGAATCGCCTCAAAGTCACCGGGGCTCGCGGCGGCGAAACCGGCTTCAATCACATCGACGCGCATTTTTTCGAGTTGCTTGCCGATACGAACCTTCTCTTCTTTGTTCATCGACGCACCCGGGCTCTGCTCGCCATCGCGCATCGTGGTGTCAAAAATAATCAATTTATCCAAGGGAAACTCCAGACGGATTTTGTGAAGCGAAATAGATAACGACATTTTCGCTCAACCTGCGGGAGGTTAGCGAAACTGAACACGACGAAATTGGGGAGGGGGAGTTATGTGCGCGCGCAGCGCAGCAGCAGGAGACCCAGAGCTGGGGCTGCTGAAATGAGGCGAAGTGAAGATTGGAGTTGCGATTGCATGGATAGATATTAGCGCGATGTGGGGTTGGGTGCAACTTTGAAGATTAGGCGCTAGGGGACGCTTGCAAAGAGCGCCCAGTAAATTGCCGAGGAAATTCTTCACGAAATAGCTCGCTTGATTCACGGAGATTGGACAGCGCCTCTTCCACCGTGTCACCTTGAGTAGCGGTGCCAGTTTGTGGATTAAGTGCGACAAATCCGCCTTCAGTGGCAGAGGTCAACACAGCAGTTAGTTCCACGGAATGCCTCTCAAAAAAAGTTTTCTTACTCAGAAAACAACAGCACTGAATCGTGCGGAACCGCAGCAATGGTCCACACGAAGTCTGCGATGGATTACAACAAAATCAAACCGCACCACCCGGCGGCGGCAACTGCGTCGGCGGCTTCTTCCCACCCCGCATCAACCCCACCCCCGCCAACACATACCCAGACGCCGCGTAACAAAGGAACAAGCCCCACAACACATGCGAAGGCTCGATGGTGACGATGAGATACGCCACCACAATCGCTGGCACCACCCAAAACGGCACGCTGCCGCGCAGGTTGATGTCTTTGCCGCTGTAGTACCGGATGTTGGTGACCATGGTCACGCCCGCGAACACGGTCATCGCCCAGGCGTACCAGTGAATGTCTTTGCCGCCGATTTGATAATCGTTGAGCACCCAGATCATGCCGGTGACGAGTGCCGCTGCCGCCGGACTGGGAATGCCTTGAAAATATTTTTTATCGACCACGCCGATGTTGGTGTTGAAGCGCGCGAGTCGCATCGCAGCACACGCGACGTAGATAAACGCCGCTACCCAGCCCCATTTACCCATCGGCTTTAGTGCCCACGAATACATGATGAGCGCCGGTGCCGCGCCGAACGAAACCATGTCGGACAGGGAATCAAACTGCGCGCCGAAATCGCTTTGCGTGCGCGTGAGGCGCGCGACGCGGCCATCGAGACTATCGAGCACCATCGCGATGAAAATAAAAATGCACGCCGTCTCAAACTTGTCGTTCATGCCTTGCACGATCGCGTAGAACCCAGCGAACAACGCCGCCGCCGTAAACAAATTTGGCAGGACGTAAATGCCCTTGCGACGACGCTCGGGGTCGAGCAGGCCTTTGCGCTTCGGTGGCAAATTGAGGTCGGCCATATTCAGCGGCTTTCTGGAGTGTGTGATTGCATGCATGCATTGTAGCGGAAGGCGCGAGCGCGAGAACAGGCCGCGCCGCGACTGTTGGCTTGTGAAACCCCCGCGCACCCGGATTCGCACTCGCTTGACAGGCGAACCAAACAAAACCATCATGTAGTCACAAACATTTCAAAGTGACTACTTATGGATGCGAACATTCGCGAACTGAAAGCACACCTGAGCAAATATTTGCTACGGGTGGAGGCAGGCGACACCATCATCATCAAGAACCGTAATCGCGAGGTGGCGCGCATCGTGCCCGCGAACGCCAGCAAGCTGCACGATCAGTTGTGCAATACGGCGGGCGTTGCATGGCGCGGTGGTAAGCCTCAGGGCATGAAAGCGCCGAAGCCGTTGACTGGCCGAACACAGGTTTCAGCACTCGTGAGCGAGGAGCGGCGCTGATACTGTACCTCGACACATCCGCGTGGCTGAAACTCTACGTGGACGAGCCCGGCCACGAGCAGGTCTTGGCCGCAGTACAGTCGGCCGATATAACCGCCGTGTCGCGGATTGCGTATGCGGAGGCGCGTGCGGCGCTTGCGCGTGTCCTCCGCGAAAATCGCACCACGAATGCAGACCACCGCAAAAGGATCACCGCAGTCGACGCAGATTTCGCCGACCTATTGAAGGTGGAAGTGTCTGAACAAATAGTGCAGCTTGCAGGCGATCTTTGCGACAAACATGCGCTGCGCGGCTTTGACGCCATCCATCTCGCTAGCGCCAAATGGCTGGCAAAAACCACCCGCAAACCGGTGCGGCTACTGGCGTTCGATGAGCGCATGAACGCCGCTGCAAAATCACTCTCACTCATGTGAGCGTCGCGTCGACCACTCACATCAACGTGGCGCGCGGCCACATACTGCGCGCAAATTCATCAGCGAAACGTGGTTCGCCGACGCGCAGCAATGCGTTGCCCTTTGGTATGCGGCATGAATTTCTGTTATCGCAACGCCCCTATTTACAGCGCTTTTGGACTATTTTTACCTCAAACGCACCGTCTATCCTTGCTTCTTTATTTCCGCTAGCACATCACGCGCTCGATCACCCATGAGATAGCGAGGCCCGCTACCCTTGCGCTTGGCCGCATCGTCCGGGTTGTAGAGCGCGCAACTGCGTAGCGACAGGCACCCGCAGCCGATGCACGAGGTCAGTTGATCGCGCAGCGCCACTAATTCATTGATGCGCTGATCTAGCAATGGCCGCCAAGAGCGCGACAATTTCTCCCAATCGGCTTTGGTCGGCGTGCGTTGCTGCGGCAGCGTGGCGAGCGCGGCACGAATTTCTTCGAGGCTGAGGCCGACCGTCTGTGCCACCCGGATGAACGCGATACGACGCAGCACCTCGCGCGGAAATTGGCGTTGCTGACCAGCCGTGCGGCTGCTCTCGATTAGCCCAGCCTCCTCGTAGTAACGCAACGCGCTGGCCGCGACCCCCGCCCGCTTCGCTAGTGCGCCAATCGCAATCCATTTCGCATTCTCAGTATCGGCCACGGTTAAGCTCCAAGTTTTCCTTGACTTCAAGTGTACTTGAGCTTGTATTGTGTGCAGATGAAAACCGAACTCTTGCGTGCCCTGCCCCTCGATGCGTTTGACCACCCGCAAGCGAACGATGCGTGGGATCGTTGCGCATTGGTGAGCGTGTCTGACCAACATCTGGTGGATGCCGTCGTCGCTGTCATCACCCCGCCAAAGGTCGCTGCACCGACTTCATTTTTGCTCCATGCGCCTCTGGAACTCCTCGCACGCGCGGCACTCTTGCAATACGTGGAGCCCGGCGCGCGAGCAACGGCACGGCGACAGATCG
Source organism: Burkholderiales bacterium (assembly GCA_043744255.1). Taxonomy (GTDB): domain Bacteria; phylum Pseudomonadota; class Gammaproteobacteria; order Burkholderiales; family Usitatibacteraceae; genus UKL13-2. Next base: position 5,349 of record JAYTVA010000019.1, read on the forward strand.
CGGCCATCGGCACGCGCTATGCACACGCAGGGGCAGAGATTACTGAGCCGACGCGCGTGTTCACAACACCCGACATCGCAGTGCACGCGCTGAAAGCCGCGTTGCAAGATGGCGATGTTCTTGGTGCTGATGAGGCGCTAAGTTTTCTGTTGCCACGGTTGCCGTTATGGCAACTCCGCGCCGCCATCATTGATGACGCGGTGCCGATGCTGGGTGCGGCTGCGCATGCACCGATCTTGTTGGCCGCGCTGCCACGATTTGCAGATCGCGTGGCTGGGTTAGGTGGATTGCTGCGTGCGCCTATCCGCCTACTTGCGGCTAGTCATCAATCGCGTGTGACTTGGTATCAGCAGCCTGCGCCGGCCTCAGCGCCCGTCGATCCGGCGCGCGAGCTTTACGAACGACTCGCGAAGGCACCGCGTGTGCTATCTGTATCCACATCAATCGCGCCGACCTTGTTGGCAGTCCAAGAAAATGGTGTCGCAGAAAAATTGTTGGCGGATGTCGTGGGCGCGCTATCGCCACGCGAAGCCGAACGCGTACTGTTGCGCGTCGCGGCGTGGTCTATGTTGCAAGATGATCCAGCCAAAGCGCCCTATGGTTGGACGCATTGCCTCACGCTGCCGCAGGCGCTGTTGAACAACGCCGATGTCACAACGAATCCGCGCGCGCTAATCGCCACGGCAGCGACCCATGTGCTGGCCTACCGCGCCACGTTAGGCACCGGCTATATCGACGAACGCCGCACCCCTGCTAGAGTTTCAGGTAGTGCCACCGTTGACGACGTGATGATTGCCGACGCATCGACCGCCGCCGCGATGGCATTTCATGCGCCGCCAGCACAGCAGCAAGCAATTTTCACCGCGCTCGCCACACACGCTGCCTGCCACGCCGATGCGCACCTGGCGAAGTACACCTTGGCGTGTTTTGACGCGGCGGCACGCGACCCCGACGCCAAGCCACTCTATGTGGCAGCAGCGGCCTACTTGGCGGGATGGTGGCGCGCACACGACGGCGCAAAACCCATCGCTTGATATTCCCAGCGCTTCACGGCACGATGCAGCCACCGCCACTCTCAAGTTCATCATGCCCACTGCTCACATCAACGCCCAGCCCGGCGATTTCGCCGATGTCGTCCTCATGCCTGGTGACCCACTGCGCGCGAAATTCATCAGCGATACGTGGCTCACCGACGCGCGGCAGGTCAACACCATCCGCAATATGTGGGGCTACACGGGCACGTACAAAGGCAAACAAATTTCGGTGATGGCGCATGGCATGGGCATTCCGTCATGCAGCATTTACGCGACCGAGTTGATACGAGACTACGGCGTGAAGACCATCATTCGCGTCGGATCGTGCGGCGCGCTACCGCGTGACGTGAAGCTCGGCGACATCATCATCGCGATGGGGGCGTGCACCGACAGCAAGGTCAATCGTATTCGCTTGATGGATCACGACTACGCGGCGATTGCGGATTACGAAACGCTGCGGCTCGCTGTCAATGTGGCGAAGGAACAAGGCAAGCCAGTACGTGTGGGCAATGTATTTTCTAGCGATCTTTTTTACTCGCCGCAGACGACGTTGTTCGACACCTTGGAGAAAATGAAGGTGCTGGCGGTGGAGATGGAGTTGGCGGGCATCTACGCGCTCGCTGCTGAATTTGGTGCGCGTGCGCTGGGCATTCTTACCGTCTCCGATCAGCTACGCACACGCGAAGCGATGACGGCTGAGGCGCGGCAGACGAGTTTTGGCGCGATGATGGAGATTGCGTTGGAGACGGCGCGCAGGTTGTAGGGTTTTGGTTTCTTAATGCTGCTGGTACGCGTCGCGCATGCGCAGGCAGCAATTCCCCCGATTGTCCTGAGCGTCAGCACCGCGATAACTCTGCCCCCTTTAGAAGCGGGGGCAGAGTTATCGAGATCTCGGCACCAAGAAAGACCGGAGGATTTACGGCACCAACAATCCGGCTAACCTCAAGCCCAGAGTTGTAAATTCGCAGCAAGACTTGAATTCGCAAAGGTCAATCCTATCTATGGATCAGCGGGTGCTCAATTGAGGCTCGCACTAATTGATCGCTTATCTTGAAAGGATTTCACCATGCGTACCCTAGATTTTTCCCCACTGTATCGCTCGGCCATCGGCTTTGATCGCCTGGCACAATTGTTTGAACCATCACTCGTGACCGAGGCGCAGACGAGCTATCCGCCGTACAACGTCGAGTTGGTGAGCGACGATAAATATCGCATCACGATGGCTGTTGCTGGATTTGATCGCGCTGAAATCGAGATCGAAACCGAGCGCGACACGCTAAAAATTGTTGGCCACAAAGCCAAAGACGAAACCACCAAAACCTATCTGCATCGCGGACTGGCGGCACGCAACTTTGTGCAACGGTTTCAGTTGGCCGATCATGTGAAAGTGGTCAATGCTGCGCTCGACCACGGCCTACTCAACATCGAATTGGCACGCGAAATTCCGGAGGCGATGAAGCCGCGCAAAATTGTGATCGATGGCGGCGCGAACGTCACCCACTTGGAACGCATCGCGGCGTAGGGCAAACACTAGCATTGGCGGGCATCTTGAAGGGTTTTCGAGATGCTCGCCGCACCCAAACAGCCTCACGGTTCAGTTCCAATTCGTAGCGGACTTTTAAATCGGGATAGGGGTGGCCAGTGTATCTGACCGATCCCCTCCCACACCACCACGGCATGCGGGTCCGCACCGGGCGGTTCGAGAAGTTGAGGTCATGTGAGACGAGGCATGCC
>JAYTVA010000020.1:0-2468 GCA_043744255.1 Burkholderiales bacterium
CCACTCGGCGTGATGGCGGTTAAAATGAGGACAATAGTTGACGCCATGACACACACCGCCACCGTTGCCGCACCCAAGCCTGCCCCTCCGGTGGCCCGAGCCAACGCCGTCATCAATAAGGTGGATGGCGCGGACAAAGCGTTTCACGACTGGTACCGCTTTGTTCTCTCGTTCCCGCCGCATCTGGTGCGTGATTACGTTGACCGGTTTAACTTGGCGCCGGGCCAGACGCTGCTTGATCCGTTTTCCGGCACCGGCACCACCGTACTCGAAGCAAAGTTGAATGGCATTGACGGCATTGGTCTTGAAGCCAATCCGATGGCGCACTTCGCGGGTGTGACCAAGACGACGTGGAACAGCAGCCCTGGCGCATTGCGCCGTGCGGCGGACAAAGTGGCGGATGCGGCGTTGCAGGCGCTGCGTCCACTCGGCTTGGCGGAGGAAGTGCTCAACCCGGTCAAGAGTGAGCCATCGCAAAAAATATTGCGTGCCTTGCGCACGCTGCCGCCCGAGGCTAACGCGCTGCTGTTGAAACGCTCAATCAGCCCGATCCCGATGCACAAGGCGCTGGTGTTGTGCGACGCCATCGACACGATCGCGCCGCCCAAGTTGCGCGGCATGATGCGTCTTGCGCTCGCGCGTGAACTCGTGTCCTCGATCAGCAATCTGCACTTCGGCCCTGAGGTCGGTGTGCGTGGCTACAAGACCGATGTGCCGGCGGTGGCTGCATGGCGCGGGCGTGTCGAAATCATGGCGGACGATCTGGAGCGCGCGCCCGAGCTGCCGGCGGCCGAATCACGCATCGCGCTCGCCGACGCGCGCAGCATGACGCAGCATTTGGAACCGGCATCGATTGATTGTGTGTTCACCTCGCCGCCGTATCCAAACGAAAAAGATTACACGCGCACCACGCGGCTTGAATCGGTGGTGCTTGGATTTGTACACAACAAACCCGAACTGCGCGCGCTGAAAAAATCGCTGCTGCGATCAAATACGCGCGGTGTGTACAGAGGCGATGACGATGATGCGCTGGTGTCAGGTTTTCAAAGCGTTCAAACAATCGCACAGGAAATCGAGCGCCGTCGCATCGCGATGAACAAGACTTCCGGCTTCGAGCGCATGTACGCGCGCGTGACGAAACTGTATTTCGGCGGCATGGCGCGGCATCTGGCGGACTTGCGCCCGTTTCTCAAGCCCGGCGCGCGCCTGGGCTATGTGGTCGGGGATCAGGCGTCGTATTTGCAAGTCATGATCCGCACCGGGCAACTGCTGGCTGAAATCGCCGAGAGCCTCGGTTATCGCGTTGACAACATTGATCTGTTTCGCACGCGGCTTGCGACGGCGACGAAAGAGCAGATTCGCGAGGAAGTGCTGGTTCTAACTTGGCCAGGAAAATAATTATGGCGGTGAAACCGAAGCTGAATCGTTACAGCGCGATCATCGAGCGAATCTTCCTCGCTCACTTCAAGCCAGGGGCGACGCAATTTGAATTCGCGCGTGAAGAAATTGTTGCTGTCGCCAAGAAGCTGAAGATTGAATTGCCTAAAAATCTGGGCGATGTGATTTACAGTTTTCGCTATCGCACTGCGTTTCCCGCCAGCATTCTGGAAAAAGCGCCGAACGGTTTGGAATGGGTGATCCGTCCGAGCGGTAAAGCACGCTATACCTTCGCTGCTGTTTCCGAACCGCGCATCACGCCTTCCACCTTACTCGGCGAGACCAAAATTCCCGACGCCACACCCGGCATCATCGCAAAGTACGCATTGACCGACGAACAAGCTTTGCTGGCGCGGGTGCGCTACAACCGGCTGGTGGATATTTTCACCGGCGTGGCTTGCCACTCATTGCAAAGTCATTTGCGCACCACCGTCAAAGGTATGGGGCAAGTCGAGACCGACGAGATTTATGTCGGCATCGACCGGCGCGGGGCACAGCATGTTTTCCCGGTGCAAGCCAAGGGTGGCAGCGACAATCTTGGCATTGTGCAGATTGAGCAGGATTTTGCGCTTTGCGCCGCCAAGTTTTCCGGCCTTATTTGTACTCCGATTGCGACCCAATTCATGGCTGATGACGTGATCGCCATGTTCGCGTTTGAGCAAACTGCGGAAGGCGTGCGGGTGGCGGCGGAAAAGCATTACCGGCTGGTAGCGCCGGACGAGATTTCCGAAAAAGATTTGGCGGCGTACCGCAAGCGCACTGAATAGTCGCGCGCATCAAAGGCTGCGGGGATACGGCGTACGCTCAGTGTCCGACCGTAAAGTCATTGCGTCCGGTGCGATCCTGCCCGCGCAACAGCCAGAGAGGTCGGGTAGCAAATGCGGTGGCGACACCGGTGCCGTCAAGGCTGATGTTGCGTTCGAACACCGACGTGCCTGGCATGTAGCGCAACGCGATGCCGGTGCGGCGCTTGGCCGAAGTGTTTGGTTCTGCGCCGTGGATCAGGAACACGTCGTGCAGCGACATCTGGC
>JAYTVA010000021.1:0-31419 GCA_043744255.1 Burkholderiales bacterium
GGTATTGGCGTCGTTACCGCTGGTACCGTCCACATAAAGCGTGCGTCCCGTGCTGGACGGTGGTACCGCCGGAATGGCTGAAGTCCACACCGGCCAAGGGTAAGCATTGGACGACGGTGCTGGACAAGTTTGCGCCTGCGCCAGAAAGGCAGTCAGCACGGAAAAGGCAGCTATCATAAAAGTGAATAGCCGATTTGCAATGTTTCCCATCTAGATTCTCCGGAATTGTTTCTCTGTCGAGCCGACCGGCCCGAACTGAAATTTACTTTAGCAATCTGCGGGCCAACTCGTCCCTATCTGGTCGGAACGCCCGTCTAGCTTGGAGGCGAGGTTTTATATCGAGTGGCGAGTGTCGCTAATAGCATACGCTTTTGCAAAGATGGGCACATAGGTTCTGAGGGAAATGCCTAGACGCGGCCTGGGTGACCCGGCGGCATTTGCTAACACCGTCCAAGCCAAGGAGCAAAATAAAAAATCCAGATATCTGTCGAATGGGGTTTCCGTGCGAGCACGGTTCACACGTCACTTGGTTCGAACGATTACATTTGAGGTGTGTGCGGATGTGCACTAGCGTTGTCGGGGTGTGACTGGAGCGCTGTCTAGTAGTGCTGGCGTGGGTCTCAGCCCAATTTGCGCGACGGTGCGGAGAGGAGAGCGGCTGATCGGGCGGGGTGTGGCCTCGACGCCCATACAGCCTCGTCGAGCTGTCGTTCTGACCGCAGCTGTCGCAACATTGAGGGGTTCTTCACCTGCCGACAAAACGTCGGTTACCGGTAAGTCTCGGAAATGTCGGTCGTGGGAGACACGCCGTCTGCGTGCGGTTCACTCCGCTTATCCATCGTCAGTGCCGAATTGCATCGGTCGCTGGCATGACGTCTTTTTCTTGGACGCAGGCATCCTCCGAGCGCGTACGAAAATCCAAGCCACTGACAAGCTCGCAGCCAGTGTCGGCGTTTACGGTGATTCGTCGCGTTCCGCTTCATGAGAGCGTATCCAGTCCACCAAACTGCGAAACTGCGCGAGTGCTGATGTATTCCCACCTTCGACGCGAAGCAGCATGGTTTCTAGGCGAATCAGACCCTGCTCGATGCGCTGGAGACGCTCATTCAGCAGATCCTTACCGCCTTTGCCCCCGATCCGGTACGCTTTCTCCAAGGATGTGTAATCAGTGTCAAGATAGGTTGTGACGCTGCTTGATCGGTCATCGAATTCACGGGTACCCGCCAACACACCCGATTTGCTTAATTTGAGGGGCGCAGGCTTCGGCGCGCTAGTTTCATCCATGAATTCGGTAGCGATATTGATCACGTCTTCGTGTGTGAATGAACGTTTGTTTGCAAGGAAGCCAGACAAGAGGAGGCGATCACAGATGGAGTTGATCCTCCTCGGAATTCCGCCGCTGGACTCAAAAATTGCCTGATACGCATCTTGGCTAAACGATGGCGAATCCTTCCAGCCCACGCACGTCAGCCTGTGCTCAACATAGCCCTGCGTTTCGTCGACATCCATCGAACCAATGTGGCATGCCGCAATTACGCGCTGGCGCAGTTGTTGCATATCCGGGCTCTCCAGTATTTGTCGAAACTCCGGTTGTCCGACCAGAAAGCTTTGCAACAGCGCATGCGTCTCAAGCTGAAAATTTGAAAGCATGCGAAGTTCTTCGACCGCTTGCGGCGAAAGGTTCTGCGCCTCATCCACGATGAGAAGGCATCGCTTGCCCTTGGTCGCGGCGGACGTGAGAAACGCCTCAATGGTTAAAAGCAATTGTGATTTTGTTGCGTCCTTAATCTTGATGCCAAACGCGGACGCGACCATGCGCAGCATGTCATCTGCACCTAGTTGCGTGCTGACCAAATTCACGGCGATCATTTTTTCCGGGCTGAGGCTACCGAGTAGGTTGCGGACAAGTGTTGTTTTGCCCGCACCCACTTCGCCGGTAATGACGATGAATCCCTCGTTCTGATGCAATCCATACTCTAGAAACGACATCGCCCGCCGATGCTGGCGGCTGCCAAAGTAAAAGGAAGGATCAGGATTGAGCTGGAATGGCTTGTGCGTCAGTCCATAAAAAGCTTCATACATGGCGCAAGAGTACGCTAAAAGCGATACGAATATGTGCCCACCAGCGCATTTTCACTGTACGCGGTGGCGGCGGTACTGCGGAAGCGAACATGTCTTGCGCCAAACGATAATGATGAACGTGCGCTCAGCCGGGTAGTAAAAAATAGGCTCTGATAGCGCTCAGTCGATTCTGGATCAGTGCTTACGAAGCTGGTGGTGTGCACCTCCGAGAGCGATAGCGCGAGCGAACTGACAAGCGACAGCCGATGCGTCCAGGAAAGCCGAGCGGTTTCTCTCCGCACGTCATTGGTAATGGCGAAGCTACCGAAGCCGGATGTGGTTGCCCCGAGACCGCGGCGCTCATTGCGCAGGTAGTTAACGCTCAGCAGGTTCCTCTGGCCAAGAATTGTGACGGATGCTTCTGCATTTCGATCAATGAACGGACGCTCAGCGAGAAAACCGCTATTGCTACTATCGCCGCCTGATGCCCCCGTCTCCTCGACACGGCGACGTACCGCCTGCGCTCTGGCGATCGGGTCGGGTATGGATGCCGCCAACAAGTCGGCAAGAAGATTGGTCGAGGTGCTCGATGCACTCAAGGCAAGCTGATTGGGGAGCACCGAGACTTCGCGAGTTGAGGACAAACGCCACGCAGTGAGGGGCGTACGATGATTTAGAAAAACATTGTGTGCTGCGCCGAAGAACCGTGACTCGCTAACCGCCGCAAACTGCGTGCGCGGGCTTGGAGAATATTCAACACCTAAACCGTATGTCGTCTTGTTGCGCTTGTCGGGGGAGGCAAAATCGGTTTGCTCGCGACCAAGGTTGCCAGATAGGTGCATCTGCGGATGAACAGCATAAATTAGGGAGCCCGAGACCCGGTCATCGACGCGCGACCCAATAACGTCGTTGCGAATCATTAGGGCGCTGCCATCTACGATCCAGTCGAGCTTGGCTGCGGCAGCGGCACTGCGCAATCGACCGATCCACTCGGTCGTGCGCGTTTTTGGAAAACCTACACTTTCCGTTTCCGTCTGGGTGCCGTTGAGGCGCAACTGGTACCTTGCAATCTCCCCAAAATGCCCCCGGATATACGGCGATACTTGAAGGGTGCGCGTTTCGATGCGGTTGGTGTTCGCACTTACAGCGTCTGTTGCAGCGGATGGCGCGAACGCGGAGCGATTTTCTTGCGTAATATTGGCGCGGGTTTCCACAAACAGCCAGTTCTCGATCGCCTCAATGGCCAGACGCGACGTTAGAAAGTTGCGTGTTTCGTTAAGGTTTGCTCGATTGCTGTACAAGAGATTTTGCGCGCGGTAGTCAATGAACAGGTTCACTCTGGGGCCAACGCGCTCGACGCGGATAGCGGGCGTGATACTCGTGACCCAACTGTGCTCTTGATCCGCTTTAGCAGACAGCTCTGCGTTATCTGTGTAGGTCTCACTGATACGAATTTCCGGCGTGATGCGCCATGTCTGCGCGAGCACGCCATTCGCGATTCCCGCAACCAACAACGCCAACAGCACCGGTGCGAGCCGGAAGTTCAGGCGAGTGCGTGATGTGTTTGGTGCCGTCTTAGTTTTGTGCGGCATAGCCATATCCATATCCGTATTCACCGTGTTTGCCCGGCGCAGCCTGATTCAAGAGCATCATCTTCACAGGACACGATTCAATCATCGTAAGCGCGTGCAATACGTCCCGTTGCAACGTTACCCCTGCTCTGACGACGAATACGATTTGTCCCATATTGGTCGCAAGCACCCGGGATTCAGTGGTGGGCAGGAGCGGCGGCGAGTCGAACAGCACGATCTTGTCTGGGAAACGGTGGCTGATTTCCGCAAGTAAATCGGTCATCGCGTCGCTGGCGATGAGTTCGGTCGCGTTCGCGTGGGAGGTGCCACTGGTAAGCACCGTGAGCTTTTTTACGCTGGTATGCACAAGCACTTCATCCAGATCGAGGCTGGGATCCAGAAGCAGATCCTGTAGACCACGATTAGCGGGCAGGCCTAACACGCGCGGGAGAGAGGGGCGCGCAACGTCAGCATCAACCAGAAGCACGGAGTGATCCATTTCCATTGCGATGCTCATCGCGAGGTTGAGGGTCGAAAAGGTCTTTCCCTCGCCTGGCAGTGCGCTGGTCACCATCACGAGCTTACCGTCTTTCACCGGTGCCAAGGTTTTGCCCGACGCATTCGCGATCAGCGTACGTTTGAGATTTCGGAATTCCTCGGCAATGCGCGAGCGTGGATTATCTGGAGTAACAAATCCTTCGGACGCCAACTTTTGCACGTCGAGATCGAATTGAGGCAGGCGCGGTGATTTTTCCGCGCGCGAGTCGTGATCCAAGTCGGTTGGCTTGCTGCGGTGTGCGGCTTGCACCGACTCCGGGGAGAACGGCGCTGTGATCCTGCGTGCCGCTTGGCGCTCGCGCCCATTTTCAATATCCGTTGTTGGAATCTCGATGCCGCTTTCGCGCAATTCTTCGAGTCGTTTGGCAGCGCGTTCGATTAGACTCACTTAGCCTCCTTCATTCTGCGAGCGGCCGGGTAACTATCATCAGCAAGGTGAAGCCCACGGCGTAGCTCGCAACCAACGCGAGAAAGGCCGAGGTGAACAGCATCATGCGTTTTCGCGTTTCGATTTTTAGCGCAGGGCTCATGACTAACGAAACCGCGCCCAAGATAGGGAGTCCGGTCGCTTCGCTCAACGAACGCCGATCATAAAACGCAGGCCGAATTTCCCACGCTGCAAATGAGGCTCCAATGCCTGCGGCCAGCGCAAGTAACAGTGTCAAGGGAATCATCAGGCGACGGTTCGGCCATACCGGTCCCGGCGAGACGCGTGGCGGCTCGATCAGACGAAAGTCGGCGACGCCCGAAACGGATTGCATTTCGCCCGAGATGCTCACTGATTCCCGTTTAGCGACTAGGCTCTCATAATTTTTCTTGATCACTTCGTAGTCACGATTCAACTGCGCGTACTCTGATTCTAGCTGCGGCATCAGAGTCGCGGCGGCTTTGAGCTGATTGTGGCGCGTCGTGAATTCGGCCACCCGGCTGCGCAAAGATGAGACGCTCGCTTCAGCCCCGGCCAGCGAAACCTTAAGCTGGTCGAGCGCACGCGGCATAGTAGAAACCACCGGGCTCACTATCGGCCGCTCGCGCGGTCTTGACGCGACCGCTTGGCGGCGTTGTTCTTCGAGCTCCCTGATGATTCGGTTGGCACCAATCACGTCCGGGTGGCTTTCCGTGTAACGCTGCAGCAACCCATCGAGGTTCCTGCGCATCGCGTCAAGGCGGGAGTCGAGATCCGAGATCGCCGTATTCGTCACCGGCACTTGCTGCGCCTGCGCGTTTGCAAAAGGTTCCTCTGACGCGAGACCGCGCCGAAACGCGTCCCGAGTATTCTCGGCTTCGCGTAGTTCGAGTTGCGCTCGGCTCAATTGTGCCGCCGCGTCCGCAAGTCGGGCAAAGTAGCCTACGCCTTCCCCGGGAGCCATGCCCAGATAGCGGAGCTTGAATTCTTTTAGCCGACCCTCTGATTCCTGTAGTTTCTTCTCGTAGACAACGATTTGTTCATCGATAAATTTCTTCGCTGCATCGGTTTCTCCCGCCTTGCCCGCCTGGCCTGATTCGATAAACATGGAAGTGAGTGTCTCGACCGCCTTCCGTGCGCGCTCGGGTTCAATATCGCGGAAGGAGATGCGATAAACGTTGTCGCCCCCCGCGCCCTTTATGTCCAAGTTCTTCGTCACTTTCTCGATAAGCTTGTCATATTCTTCTCTGGTCTTCGCAGTCGAATCGAGGCCGACCGTCTGGACGAGCTTTTCCACATTCGGTCTGGTAATCAGCACCCGGCTTAAGAGCGCAATGCGCGTGTCATCTGCAGGTTGGACCGTCAATCCCTGCATCAGAGGCTTAAGGATTGACGCCGTGTTCACGTAAATCCGCGCTCTGGCCTCATAGCGCTCGGGAATCAGCAGGACCACAGCGACGCCGAGGATCGCCGCGCCCCAAGCGACCGCCAGTCCAAGCATGCGGTAGTGCCACATCCCGCGCAGCGCTAACATCGTCTTTCTAAGAAGTTCGTCCATTTGCGTTCTATTCCCGAATCTGCGTCAGTACGTTCACTGATGAGGCGCAGAAATTGTGCGGTGCGGACTGCCTCAAAACCAACTTTGCGGAATGATCAAAATATCGCCCGGACGCATTTCCACGTTTGCCGAAACATCGCCGCGCTTAATGAGGTCCTTGACCCGTACCGAATACTGCTTGCCGCCCTCGGTGGTACGCTGAATGCTGGCCGCGTTGCCATCGGCAAAATCGGTCACGCCACCGACGGCGATCATCACATCGAGCAAGGTCATTTTTTGTCTATACGAGAGTACCTGTGGTCTGGTCGCCTCACCAACCACGCGAATCTGTTCGCTATACGGCCCGACAAACGTGGTGACCAACACCGTCACCACTGGGTCACGAATGACTTTGGCCAGCGCCTTCTCGATGTCACGCGCAAGCGTCGTGGGATCTTTGCCCTGAGCAGTCATGTCCTCAACCAGCGGTGCCGCGATTTTTCCGTCGGGGCGCACTGGCACCACAGTGGATAATTCAGGGTTGCGCCAGACGACAATATTGAGCGTATCCCCGGCACCAATCACGTAGCGGTAGTCGGAAGACGCGGCCGACTGCGGCGCAGGCGGAAATTTCGAGGTTGCACAACCGCTGACTAGAATGGCGGCGAACGACAAAATAGCCGTGCAAAAATGGCGTTGCGAAATGAGTGCAAACATAGAAGGCCTCCCTCAGTGATAGACGAATATTGCCGGGTGCATATTGCCGAATCGGGTACGAAAAAACGCTCGTGAAACTAACCGTATTTTCTCGCACTTGCCTCGCGTTAAGTCACAGATTTTGACAATTGCCTGTATCGTATCTGCATTTTGTAAGAAAAGCTGTGAGAAAGCACACTTTTTGTGAGCCAATCCCCTAATTGCGGGATGCGTAAGTAATGTACGTCGGGAATGCTCATTTCTTTGCGTTTTACCTTAAGAGCCTCGATTTTTACTGAACCACAGCTGCAAACGCGCCGTCAAACGCCAACTTATACCAATGAACGCCTACAAATCAGACCAACTTATGCCACAAAAAATCCTCATTACCGGCGGTGCAGGCTACATTGGCTCACACACCTGCGTCGAACTTCTCAAGCAGGGCGTCGAGATCGTCGTGATCGACAATCTCATCAACAGCAAAGCCGAGGCGCTCGCGCGGGTCGAGAAAATCACCGCGCGCAAATTAGTTTTTCGCCATGCCGACATTCGTGATCGCGCTGCAGTGAATCAGTTATTCAGCGAACACCAGATTGATGCCGTCATTCACTTCGCGGGGCTGAAGGCGGTCGGTGAATCGGTCGAAAAGCCACTTGCTTACTACGACGTGAACGTGAACGGCAGCTTGGTGTTGTTTGAAGAAATGGCGCGCGTCGGCGTGAAAAATCTCGTCTTCAGTTCATCGGCAACGGTGTACGGCGACCCGGCATCGGTGCCGATCAACGAAGATTTTCCGCTCTCGGCCACCAACCCGTATGGCCGCAGCAAGCTCATGATCGAAGACATATTGCGTGACCTTTTTCGCGCCGATGCGTCATGGAACATCGCGCTGCTGCGTTACTTCAATCCGGTCGGCGCGCATGACAGCGGCCTGATCGGCGAAGACCCAAACGGCATCCCGAATAATTTGATGCCGGTGGTTTCACAAGTCGCTGTCGGCAAGCGCGAGAAAATTTCCGTGTTCGGTAGCGACTACCCGACGATCGATGGCACTGGCGTGCGCGACTACATTCATGTGGTGGATTTAGCGCTGGGGCATTTGAAAGCGCTCAATGCGCTTGATCAGGTCGGCGGTCTGATGACATTGAATCTTGGTACCGGCAAAGGCTATTCAGTGCTAGAAGTCATTCGCGCGTTTGCAGCGGCGAGCAAATGTGCGGTGCCCTATGCACTGTCACCACGGCGCCCTGGCGACATCGCTGCGTGTTACGCCGACCCCGCAAAAGCCGCGTCGTTATTGGGCTGGCGGGCAGAACGGGGCCTGCAACAAATGTGCGACGACGCGTGGCGTTGGCAAAGCCAAAACCCGAACGGCTACGACCCTTAAGACCTTTAACGCACTAAAAATGTCGCAGATTTTTCTCTCTTGCAAACGTCATATCGCTCGTCGTTTGCCGCAGACGATTGCACAAGAAGTGGCTCAGTGAGCGAAAAAATTTGTCCGACATCACCGCGTCGCTCGCGAGCAATGCCTGCATCTTGCTGTAGTCAAACTTAAACACGTGAGTGACCTCAAGTGCTTCTGCGCTGGCGGAGCGCGGCGCATCGTCGACCAATCCCATTTCGCCAAAATGGGCGCCGGTCGCCAACGTTGCAACGTTGACAGTTTCGCCGTTACCGGTCTGTGCGTTGATCTGCACCGAGCCATCCTTGATTAGAAACATCGCGGTCGCGGCCTCGCCTGCACGAAACACCCGCGCACCAGGCGTAACCGAGACCACTTCAGCCAGCTTGGCAAATTTCGCCCGCTCGTCTGCTGTCATATCCTTGAACAAATACACACCTTGCAGTAGGGAATCGCTAATCACGATCTTCTCCTTTCGTTTGTTGTTGGGACGTCGTGAGGCATCGACAGACACCGCGACATAACGTAATGCATCTTTGCATACTTCACGCCGCTTCGCCATGTCGGGCGCGCGCAATCAGCTGCCGCAATCGCGGTATTGACACGATAAGCAGTCGGATAAGCGTGTGTGTATTGTTTACCTCGTCGCGCGATGCGAAACACTGCAAAATAGGCGCCATTGCTTTCATTGGAGTTCGCATGACCACCACTTGTACCCCAACGCCCACACACGCCAAGCCCCACGCGTCCGCGCAGGTTACCCGCGCCACCTTCGACGAAGTCATGGTGCCCAATTACGCGCCCGCCGAATTCATTCCTGTACGTGGGCAAGGCTCGCGCGTGTGGGATCAGGCAGGGCGCGAGTACGTCGATTTCGCCGGTGGCATCGCGGTCAGCTCGGTCGGGCACGCGCACCCCAAAGTCGTGCAGGCACTCACCGAGCAAGCGCAAAAAATTTGGCATGTCTCGAACGGCCTCACCAACTTACCCGCACTGCAACTCGCGCGCACGCTGGTCGAAAAAACCTTTGCCGACCGCGTGTTCTTTTGCAACTCGGGTGCCGAGGCGAACGAGGCCGCGTTAAAACTCGCGCGCAAATGGGCGTCCGATCATTTTCCGTCGCCCGGTGCGACCCACGGCGAGACCGAGAAATTCGAAATCGTTTCCTGCCTCAATTCGTTTCATGGACGCACCTTGTTTACGGTCAGCGTCGGCGGCCAAGCCAAGTACACACAGGGATTTGGCCCCGTGCCCGCTGGCATCAAGCACATCGCGTTCAACGACATCGCCGCGTTGCGTGAGGCGGTCAGCGACAAAACTTGCTGCGTGATCGTCGAGCCGATTCAAGGCGAGGGCGGCATCACGCCCGCGAGCGCGGAATTTCTCAAAGCGATTCGCGAAGAGTGCGACGCGCATCAGGCGCTGATGATTTTTGATGAAGTGCAAAGCGGGGCAGGGCGCACTGGTGCGCTGTATGCGTACATGAATTGCGGCGTCGTGCCGGACATTCTCACCACGGCCAAGGGTATTGGTGGTGGATTTCCGATTGGTGCGATGCTCACCACCAACGCCATCGCCGCCACGTTCGCGGTCGGCTCGCACGGCACCACCTACGGCGGCAATCCGCTCGCCTGCGCAGTCGGCAATGCGGTGCTGGACATCATCACCTCTGCTGAAGTGGTGGCCAATGTGCCGCAGCGCTCAGCGCAATTGTTCGCGGGATTGAATGCATTAGCCGCCAAGCACGGCGTGTTCAAACAAGTGCGCGGTCGAGGGCTCTTGATTGGCTGCGAACTCAATCCGAAATGGGAAGGCCGTGGCAAAGACTTCGTGAAAGCTTGCGAGCAACAGGGCTTGTTGCTCTTGATCGCAGGGCCCAACGTGATTCGTATCGCGCCCTCACTCTTGATTACGAAAGCCGATGTAGAGCAGGGTCTGCAACGATTCGACGCCGCCGTCACGGCCGTACTCGCCGCTGGATGACGGCATCGCGATGTTCATCCTCCGCCCTGCGACTGCGTTGGACTTGCCCGCCATCGAGGCGATGGCGGCGGGTGCAGTGGGTGCAGTTGGTGCAGTGGGTGTTGGGGCGTTACCAACAGACCGTGAATCGTTGCGCGAAAAAATTGAGTGCTCGCAGCGATCGTTCGCACGCGAGGCCGTGACGAATGGCGATGAAGACTATTTCTTTGTTCTCGAAAACGCCAAAACCCTAGCATTGGCGGGCACTTCCGGCATTTTGGCGAACGCAGGTTTGCGCGATCCGTTCTATAGCTACCGCAACGAAATCATCATTCACGCCTCGCAAGAGCTGCAAGTCCGCAACAAAATTCACGCGCTCAATCTCTGCCACGATCTGACGGGATCGTCGCTGTTGACGAGCTTCACGGTCGCAGCAAACCTGCATGACACCATCTGGCCGCAACTGCTGTCACGCGCGCGGTTGTTGTTCATTGCGGCTCACCCCACGCGCTTCGCCAATCGGCTTGCCGCCGAGAATCCCGGATGGTGCGACGACAGTGGTCATGCGCCTTTTTGGGACGCAGTTGGCAGACGTTTTTTCGGCATGGACTATCGCGCTGCCGAGCAACTCTCTGGTGGTCGCAGCCGGACTTTTATCGCCGAGCTGATGCCGCAATATCCCATCTATGTGCCGCTGTTACCCGCTGCGGCAAAGCAGGCCATCGGCAAGGTTCATGCTGGGGCATTGCTGCCGCACGCCATCCAAATCGACGAGGGCTTTGAGGAAGGCACCTACATTGATATTTTTCACGGCGGATCAACGACGACAGCGCGCACTTCATCGCTTCGCAGCGTGCGTGAATCGCGCTCGTTGCGGGTGCGACTGCTTGGTGCGCATGGCGCGAAGTCGTCCTATCTCATCGCCAATGCCAACACCGAAGCTTTTCGCGCGACGATTACCGATGCGCGGGAGGAAGACGGCGAGTTGCTGCTCAGTCAATCCGCAGCAGATGCAATCAATGTGTCGCTGGGCGATTGGGTGCGGGCGGTGGCGCGATGATGATCGTTCGCCCCATCGCGGCCACCGATGTTGATGCGCTATTTCTGCTCGCCAGCAAGGCCGGCGTCGGCCTGACCAGCCTGCCCGCCGACCGCGCGTTATTGCAGCGCCGCGTGGACGTTTCGCTCGCCAGCTTCGCGGGCGGCCAAGACCGCGCCGATGAAATGTTTGTGTTTGTATTGGAAGACACCGCGTGCCAACGGGTGGTTGGCACCTGTGCAATTGCGACTGCGGTTGGGCTGCGGCAACCGTGGTATGGATATCGCGTGGGACAAGTCGTGCATGCTTCTCAGGCGCTCGGCGTGTTCACACAGATGCCGACGCTGTTTCTGTCCAACGACCACACGGGGCACAGCGAATTGTGTTCGCTCCTACTCGATCCAGCGTATCGGCATAGCAAAAATGGCAGCCTACTTTCGAAGTCGCGCTTTTTGTTTTTGGCGCAATACCGTGCGCGTTTCAGCGACAAAATCATCGCCGAGATGCGCGGCGTTTCGGATGCCGACGGCCGCTCGCCATTTTGGGAAAGTCTTGGCCGCCACTTTTTTTCCATGGAATTTTCGCGCGCCAACTATTTGAGAGGCATCGCGCAAAAATCATTTGTTGCCGAGCTGATGCCCAAGCATCCGCTCTACAGCGGGTTTCTCACGCCGGAAGCCGAAGCGGTGATCGGCAAGACCCACGATCTCACCGCGCCTGCGCGCGCGATGCTGGAGGACGAAGGCTTTCGCTTCGAGGGCCACGTCGATATTTTCGACGCGGGGCCGACGGTGGAATGCGATGTGGACGACATCGACGCAGTGGCAGCGAGTAGAGTGTTCAAGGTGCGGGTTGCTGACGGCGACATTGGCGACGCGGGCATCGTCTACCTCGTGGCGGGCGTTCCCACTACAAGCGAGTTGAGTAAATTTCGCGTGGCAACAATGCGCGCGCGTGCGGAAGGGGAGACCATTGTTTTGTCGCCAGAGGAAGCGCGCGGTTTTGCCGCAACCGTACGCGCGGTGCCGCTGTCGGTGCGTGATCGCCATCCGCCGCCGTTAAGCGACATTCGAAAAACCCTTCAAACGCCGCGCCAATCATAGACTTTCACAATATGTCTAATCTCTACATCGCCGGAAAGTGGCAACCAGGGCAGGGTGCTGCATTCGCCTCACTTAACCCAGTTAGCCAACAAATTATCTGGCGCGGCAACGCGGCCAACGCGGCTGACATCGATCTCGCCGCGCAGTCTGCGCGCGCCGCATTCCCGAGCTGGGCAGAGATCGGATTCGATTCACGCGAAGCCATCGTCAGAAAATTCGCGCAGGCACTGAACGCAAACAAACAACAACTCGCGCACACAATTGGCCGCGAGACTGGCAAACCGCTATGGGAAGCAGGTACCGAAGTCGCCAGCATGATCGGCAAGATCGACATTGCCGTGCGCGCCTATCTTGAGCGGACCGGCACGACATCGTTGCTGCAACCAGACGGCACCGCCGTGTTGCGCCATCGCCCGCATGGCGTGGTGGCGGTGTTCGGACCATACAATTTTCCGGGTCATCTGCCGAACGGTCACATCGTGCCGGCGCTGCTGGCGGGCAACACCGTGATTTTCAAACCGAGTGAGCTGGCACCGGCAAGTGCGGAAGCAACGGTGCGAATGTGGCATGAGGCAGGGCTACCTGCGGGCGTGCTCAATCTCGTGCACGGCGCGCGCGAGACCGGCATCGCGCTTGCCTCGCATCGTGCGCTTGATGGCATATTTTTTACCGGGAGTGGGGCCACCGGAGCCGCCATCCATCAACAGTTCGCCGGCCAGCCCGGAAAAATTCTCGCGCTCGAAATGGGTGGCAACAACGCGCTCATTGTTGGTGAAGTCGCGAACATTGACGCCACGGTGCATCACATCGTGCAATCGGCATTTCTCTCGGCGGGTCAGCGTTGCACCTGTGCGCGGCGCTTGCTGATTGCCGCAAACGCCAATGGGGACGGGCTTCTCCGGCGATTGGTCGAGGTCGCAGGGCGGTTAAAAATCGGTGCATTTGATGACGAGCCGCCGCCGTTTATGGGTGCGGTCATCAACATCGCCGCTGCCGAAAAGCTACTGCACGCGCAAGCCGCGTTGTTGCAACGTGGCGCGAGTGTGCTGCTCGAAATGAAATTGCAACGGCCAAATACGGCGCTACTTTCCGCAGGCATCATCGACGTGACCGATGCACGCGATGTGCCCGACGAAGAGCACTTCGGCCCGTTGCTGCAAGTGATTCGCTATGCAAGCTTCGATGATGCGATTGTGATCGCCAACCAAACCCGCTACGGCCTCGCGGCAGGATTGTTGTCGGATGACAAATCGCAATACGAGCGGTTCCATCGCGACATCCGCGCCGGTGTCGTCAACTGGAACCGGCCGCTCACCGGCGCGTCGAGTGGCGCGCCGTTCGGTGGGATCGGGGCAAGCGGCAATCATCGCGCCAGCGCGTATTACGCTGCCGACTACTGCAGCTATCCGCAAGCCTCACTCGAAAGCGACACCATCGTGCTGCCAGAAAAACTGAGCCCCGGAATTGATCTCGGGGTGAGCCGATGAGCGCACGCGAATTCAACTTCGACGGTCTCGTCGGCCCAACGCATAACTACAGCGGCCTCTCGCTGGGCAACCTCGCATCGAAAAAACACCAAGGTGCCCTCGCCAATCCAAGACTCGCCGCGCTGCAAGGTTTAGCGAAGATGAAGGCCTTGCATGATCGCGGCTTTCGGCAAGGCGTGTTGCCCCCGCACGAGCGCCCATGGGTGGCCACGTTACGTGCGCTGGGTTTTTCAGGCAGCGATGCGGAAGTGATTCGCGCAGCGGCGACATCCGCGCCGATGCTACTGAGTGGTGTGGCGTCCGCGTCAGCGATGTGGGCGGCCAACGCGGCGACCGTGAGCCCGAGTGCCGATACGGCTGACGGCCGAGTTCACTTTACGGCTGCCAATCTTAACAACCGCTTTCACCGATCCATCGAGCACCCGACGACCTCGCGAATCTTCGCTGCGATGTTTCCCGATGCTCGACATTTCGCGCATCACCTTGCCGTGCCGGCGTGCCCGCAACTCGGCGATGAGGGTGCCGCCAATCACACCCGCTTCTGCTCGCGCTACGGGGTTGCCGGCGTAGAACTCTTTGTTTACGGTGCCAGCGGCTTTGACGCGCGGGTCGCCGCGCCAAAAAAATTCCCCGCACGACAAACGCTGGAAGCCTCGCAGGCAGTCGCACGCATGCACGGCCTCAACCCGGCGCGAACCGTGTTTGCGCAACAACATCCAGACGCGATTGACGCGGGCGTTTTTCACAACGACGTCATCGCGGTCGGCAACGGCAATGTGTTGTTCTGTCACCAAAACGCGTTCGTTGACCAGCAACGAATTTATGCAGAAGTGCGCCAAAAATTCGGCGCAGAATTTCATATCATTGAAGTCCCCGAGGCCGCTGTCAGTCTGGCTGATGCGGTCACATCCTACCTCTTCAATAGCCAGCTTCTGACCCGCGCCGACGGCAAAATGCTACTCGTCATCCCCGACGAGTGCCGCGCCAATGCTGGTGTTTGGGGCTATTTGCAAGACTTGCTGACACGCGCAACACCAATTCAAGAGCTACTCACGTTCGACCTGCGCGAGAGCATGCAAAACGGTGGCGGCCCCGCGTGCTTGCGCTTGCGGGTCGAGCTAACTGACAGCGAGGCTGCGGCGGTCAACCCAGCGGTGTTGATAACAGACGCACTGTTGGATCAACTCACCGCGTGGGTAAACAAACACTACCGCGACCGTCTCACCGCCGATGACCTAGCCGACCCGACCTTGCTCGATGAATCGCGCGCGGCGCTTGATGCCTTGTCGCGAGTACTCGGCCTCGGCAGCGTCTATCCGTTTCAGCGCTAATTTGCGTCCACCATTTACGATTCTCCACACAGAAAAATCGAACACCACATGAAAACCCACGCCACCATCCTCTTCTGCCACGGCTCCGCTGACCCCGAATGGTCACGTCCTTTTTTCGCGCTGCAAGACATCATCGCCGCGAAGTCACCTGACCCCGTCGCGATTGCGTACCTCGCGCCCGCCAAGCCGACCTTCGCCGAGGTTGCTGCGCAACTTGCCGAAGCAGGTGCAAAAGAAGTCACCGTCGCGCCCGTCTTCCTCGCACGCGGTAGCCACGTCAAACAAGACCTTCCCGCATTGGTCGCCGCCGCCACCGTTGCGCATGGCATCGCGTTTACGGTGCTGCCGACGATTGGTGAGGTGGAGCCGCTGTTGAATGGCATTGCTGATTGGATATTGCGGTCGGCGGACTAGCGTGGGTGAGTTGGTGGCGACTGGATCTCCATCACGTCGGGAATCCAGCAATAGAGATCACCCCCATTGCCGTGCAAAAAGCACCGCCCCATCGTCCCAGATTCGCACCTCGCCTAACCCGTCTACCTTGAACCGATGATAGATTGCCACTTGGGTTCGATTGACGAAAAAAGACGCTTGCCCAAAAAACAGAAACGCGAGAATGGCCGCGCTGCGGTGGCGCGCCGAGACATGGGCTTTTGGCGGGCAAAGTAAAATAGGCTAAATAAGCTCTCTATGTCTGTGATCCTGCGTGAAATGACCGCGTTTGTTTTTCTGCGCCAACGTCATCTGCGTGTTTGGTACGCCTAGCTTCGCCAAATCGTCGTTCTGCACCCGCCAACTTTTACTGACCATACCCGATGACTGACAAAGACCCCCTCGAAGCGCTTTACGACAACTACAAATATGAAGAGGCGCTTAGCGCCAGCGAGGCGGTCATCGCGGACGCTGCGCGACAATCCCCGATTGGGCTGGAAATCGCACGCAGAGTGAAGGGAGACTGCCTACGGCGGCTTGGGCGCTTTCAAGAGTCGCTTCATGCGTTTGAAGAGGCCATCGTCGAAGCGCGCGCCCGCTACAACCGTGTTGCCTTGGCCAATGCGCTTCGCGGCAAGGGCGACGCGCTACGAATGCTAAATCGAAACGACGACGCGTTTAAGGCGTCTGAAGACGCCATCATCGAAGCGCGCGCGATCAATGATCGTCTTGCCTTGGCCAATGCGCTTCGCGGCAAGGGCGACGTGCTGCGAATGCTTAATCGATACGACGATGCACACAAGGTGTTTGGAGACGCCATCATCGAAGCGCGCGCGATCAATGATCGCGTTGCTTTGGCGAAGGCGCTTTGCGGTGAGGGTGACGCGCTACGAATGCTCAATCGAAACGACGAAGCGCTCAAGGCGTTTGAGGAGGCCATCGTCGAAGCGCGAGCGATGAATGATCGTGTTGCTTTGTGCAGGGCGCTTCGCGGCAAGGGCGAGGCTCTTCGAATGCTTGGTCGGAACGACGACGCACTAGAGCCTCTTGCAGGCGCCATCATCGCAGCGAGAGAGAGCACCAATCCTCTTGGGTTAACCAATGCGCTTCTCAGCGAGGGCGAAGCGCTACAAATGCTTGATCGAAACGACGACGCACTCAAGACATTCGAAGAGGCCTTCATCGTAGCGCGCACGATCAACAATCGTCTTGCCTTGGCCAACGCGCTTCGCGGCAAGGGCGACGCGCTTCGAATGCTCAATCGAGATGACGACGCGCTCGAGGTGCTTGACGACGCGCTGGTCGAAGCCCGTACCGTCAAAAATAGCTTTGCCGTTGCAAATACGCAAATTGCGTTAGCCGAGATCCATGAGAAAAGGAATGAACGCGAAAAGGCGCTGGCGGCGTTTGACGAAGCGCTCACCTTGGGTACCACTTTGAGTTATGGCTACGCCACAACAAGAGCCATTGCCGGAAAGCGACGTTTAGTAAGCGTCGCGATGCAGGCGCAGCCCCCAAGGGCTGTTCCCAACGTCGAGGAAGAGACTGCCCGCCATGCCCGATCAGACGCAAAAATGCTCACGTCTTCAGATGCTGAAATAGAACGTTTGCACCAGCGAGTGGTGGCAATTTATGGACAGCACCTAGTCGAAAACTTGCCAGAGGGTGCGACTGCGCGCCTGGAATTCCTGCAATCGTTTCTTCCTGAAACACGCACGTGGACCGCAGTGTTGATGTGCGACATCCGCGGGTACACGACGGCAATGTCCCAAACGGATCCGGAATCACAATTGGAGATTCTCAACGCCTACTTGGCGCGAGGCACCGCCATTATTCAAGGTGAGGGCGGTGGCGTGGACAAATACATGGGCGACGCGATTCTCGGTTTTTTTCTCCCGGAGAATTTTTCGCACCCCTCCGAATCGGACCGCACGCTAACAATCATGCGCGCGCTTGAGGCCGCCACAAAACTCGCGACTGATCCTGAGCTCAACCGGCTCTTTGAACAATTTCGCTCTTGCTACACCGATTTGGATGAGAAGAATTTTGGTATCGGCGTTGGTGTGGCCTGCGGTCAAGCCAAGTTCGGCGAAATAGGTGCGAGTTGGCGGAAGGAATACACGCTGATCGGGCAGTCAGTCAATCAGGTCGCGCGCATTCAAGGTTGCGCGCGAGCCGGTGAAGTCGCATGCAGTGTTGAATGCTGGAATCATTTAGGCGCAACTCACCATTTTGAGAAGCTTGCATTGGAGTACGGGTCAGACGAATTGAAGCAACGAATGAAGGGTTTCGAAACCCTGGCACTCACGGGTGTGCGGCGGAAGCCATCACCAGCGTAGTTGCCGAACCGGAGTGAGGTTGCGTGGGCTGTAGTGTTGGCGCGTTAGCGCAACGCCCTAAGACGCGAGATCAACCCATCGGTGTAAGCCGGAAACGCCTGAAGATCGTTGTGCCCGGCATCGTGAATCTGTAGCAATTCGCTGTGCGGTGCCATCACCTGCAAGCGAGTGGCGTGCGTGAGCGGAATCAGAGCATCGAGCTCGCCGTGAACCAGTAACACCGGCGTACGGATGCGCGGCAGACTCAGATCAGTGCGTAGCGGATAGCGCAGCAGGGCGGTGGGCACGAACGGGTAGTGGGTGTCGCGCATCGCGAGCATGCTCACGTAGGGCGACACGAGGATTGTCATGGCTGGCTGAATGTCGGCGGCGAGTTTGGCGGCGAGGCCACTTCCCAGTGACCGACCGAAGATGACGTTTGGTTTGCCGGCGTATTGCGGGGCCACGGTTTCCCACGCGCGCCGGACGTCGGCGTGCAACTGCGATTCGCTACTGATGCTGCCGCTGCTCTTGCCATAGCCGCGATAGTCGAGCATGAATAAATCGTAGTTACAGCGGCGGTAGAAATCGATGCTGGGGATCCAGCTATCAAGATTGCCGGCGTTGCCGTGCAAGAAAAATACGACGCCTTTGGGCGAAGGTAATTTGAAGTGCCGTGCGTAAAGAACCGCGCCATCGACCGGAATTTGCACTTCGTCCAAACCGGCGACTTGGTATTGATGATCGAGCGCAAGTCGGGTTGGTTGGAAGATCAGCGACTCTTGCGCAAAAAACAAAAACGCGAGAATCGCCGCGTAGGCTAGGGCAGCAAACCCCAGTATCCACGCGGCGAATCTCGCGATTCGTGTTGCCACGGCAGCGCGCTAGCGTGGCCCGAGGAAATCGCCCTTGCCGACTTCAACACCGTTGTGCCGCAAGATCGCGTAGGCGGCGGTCAGATGAAAATAGAAGTTCGGCAACGCCATGTGCACCAGATACGCCTGACCCTTGAAAAGCATCGGATTGCCCGCGACGACGAGGTTGATGTCGCGATCTTCCGAGCCGTCGATTTGTTCGGGCTTGATGGACGCGATGAAGGCGAGTGTCTTGTCGATACGCGCGTGAAATTCAGCGAAGGTTTTCTCGTTGTCTTCGTATTTCGGCACCTCTAAACCAGCCAGTCGCGCAACGCAGCCTTTGGCGAAATCGGCCGCGATGTGAATCTGCCGACCCATCGGCAGCATGTCGGGGTAGAGGCGCGCATTCAGCAACACGCTCTCGTCGATTTTTTTCGCGACCGCATAAGCTGCCGCTTTATCAAGGATCACCTTGAGGTTGCCGAGCATGCGTTGGAATGCTGGCACGGAGGCCTGATACATCGAGATCGTCATAAAATTTCCTTTGTCCATGTTGTGGGGAGGATTGCAAATCTGGCTACGTCGTACGTGACAGATGGCGGATTCTAACAGTGAGTCCGTGTGGAATTGCTCTGCGATAATCGTCGCATCACATTCGGAGTCTCCGCTCATGGCGATCAAACGTCCTCGTTATCCGCTCGGTCAAGTTGTTACGCTCAACCACGACTCAAAAATTTTGCGCGGCAATCGTCTCGGCGACCCACATCAACGCGTGCTCACCGTCTGGCTACCGCCGGCCTACGAAAAATCCACCGACCGCTATCCGGTGCTCTACGACCTAGTTGGTTTCACTGGGTCGGGCCCCGCGCATGTGAATTGGCGGCCATTCGATGAGAACGTTCCCGAACGCGCCGCGCGGCTAATACACGAGGGCAAGATGGGTCCGGCGATCATCGTCTTCCCCGATTGCTTCACCGCACTCGGCGGCAATCAATACATAAACTCTTCCGCCATCGGCAACTACGCGGATTACCTGACTAAAGAATTGATTCCGTTCGTCGATCAAGAATTTCGTACGCTCGCTTCACGCGATCATCGCGGCTGTTTTGGCAAATCATCGGGTGGCTATGGCGCGATTATTCATGGCATGAAATACGCGAAATATTGGGGTGCAATTGCTAGTCATTCGGGTGATGCGTATTTTGATTTTGTGTACATGAACGACTGGCCGCGCACACTTACCGAATTGATGAAACACCGCGCCAAGTCTAGACTTCCAGGCAGGATTGACGTGGCGCGCGAAGAGAAAAATGCGGGGAAGGGCATTGACGATGGCCGCGTGAAAAACTTTTTGCACAGCATGTGGCACAAAGAAAAGTCATCCAGCGACGAAGGCCACGCCATGATGCTAATCGCCATGGCCGCCAGCTACGACCCCGACCCCAAAGCCCCGCTCGGATTTCGCTTACCGTTCAATCTCGAAACCGGTGAATTGATCGACACACGCTGGAAGGCATGGCAAAAACACGACCCGATCAATCTGGTGGTGAAACATCGCGAGGCGCTGAAATCGCTGAATGGCGTTTTCATTGACTGCGGATGGCGCGATCAATACGCGATTCACTTTGGTTCACGCATCCTGTCGAAGCGCCTCAAGCTCGCGGGGGTCAAACACGTGTACGAAGAATTCGATGACACGCACTCCAGCGTGGATTATCGGATGGACGTGAGTCTGCCGTTTTTGGTTGGGGTGTTGAAGGGTTGAGGGTTGAGCGTTCAGCGCTGGGGGTTGAGTGTTCCGCATAGACAACGTATCAATTTTGTCGTGATCAACGCACTCTACTTCCCCCTTTTGCAAAGGGGGAAGTGCAGTGCGGTGATCGCGATTGTGTTGAGAGTGCGAGCACACTTAACCCCGACCCCCGACCCCCAACGCTGAACACTCAACCAAAACCCCCTCAGTGATAATGCGCCTTCACCTGTTCCGTATCCCCCGGCCATTCCGGATGCACCATCTCGCCATCCACATTCGCGAATAGCGGCGCGCCGCAGTCGTCGCAGTGTTCTGGCTCGTAGAGACTTTCGTGTTTGATGATGTCGGTGATCTGGCATTCACGGAGTACGCGCTCGATGTCGGCGTCGTTGTCGTCGGGCATGTAGGCAGGCCACACGGCACCGTGCACCACGTTGTGTTGATCGCGTGGGATGAAGCTGACGCGGTACTCGATCAACTCCGGGTCACCGATACCGGCAATTACCGCGCGGATCGCACCGGGTGCGACCTTGAGAGAATCGCTGATGAACGCGACCCCGGCGCGAATCGCGTTGGGGCGTACGCGGCGATCCGCTTCGCGGCTGGCCGCGAAGAATGCATCCGGCAATAGACATTCAAATTCGCACGCGGGTAATAACTTCGCGAACAGTGGGCGGCTCTGCGTTTCCCACACCACTGCACAGCTGTCGCGCGAAATGAAGTCGCTATCTGCGCCGTTGCTGTGTTCCTGCCACTTGAAGAACGGTGCGCCCGTTGGCACTGCAATACCGACCAGCAGAAATCGAGAATCCGCCAGCAGGTCAACCGGCTCGGCAATTTTTCCCAACGTGGTCAGTTTGCCATCGTGGACAATCGCGGCTTTGCTGAGCGTGATACCGGCTTTGCGTAACTCGGCGAAGTACAGCGGCATCTGATCGAGGCTATGCAACACCGGCACCATCGACGCGCGTACGTTGCTCGCGAGCACATGCGCGCGCAGCTGCACCATGATCGATTCGAGCGTCTCGCGCTGCGTCGCAAGGTTACCTGCGGGGATCGCGTAGCGCGACCAAACCACCAACGGAACGGCCAGTAGCAGCGTGTCGAATGTTTGACCGCCAGCCACCACTGTCGCCGATTCGGTCGCAGTCTCACATAGCGGCGCAAGCACATCGTAAATCTCTGGTGGCTCACTGACGGTCATCGCCATCGCACCTTCAATCGCGCTGTCATTGCCCGCGTC
Organism: Burkholderiales bacterium; assembly: GCA_043744255.1. Taxonomy (GTDB): domain Bacteria; phylum Pseudomonadota; class Gammaproteobacteria; order Burkholderiales; family Usitatibacteraceae; genus UKL13-2. The sequence goes on from JAYTVA010000021.1 coordinate 21,760, forward strand.
GATCAAGTGCATCGCGAGGTCTAACGTCTCGCGTTCCCAGAACAACATTTCGGCACGGCTGCCCGCATACAAACTATTTTTGGCAAAGGTGATCAGACGCACAGCCTCCCGAGACCCGCGTGGATGGGCGGGTTTGGGCGTTTTTGCCGGTGTTTTTTTTCGGGGGGATTTCGAGACGGGCATGTCAACAGTTATTTAGCCAAGAAGAACATTAATTATAGCCCCGCCACTTGTTCAGCCGATGATTCGCCGAAATTGATTGCGTACGGACTCAATTACAATTGAACGAAATTCCACTCCATTGTGGAATCATTTTCATCAGCGAGGATGAGTATGGATAAGCCCGGAGAAATGCGAGCATTTGTGCGTTCGGTGGAGTTGGCAGGCTTTTCTGCAGCAGCACGCGATCTCGATCTCACTCCGTCAGCGCTATCGAAATTGGTGACGCGCATGGAACAACGCCTTGGCGCGCGGCTGATGAATCGCACCACCCGCAAGATTGCCTTGACCGCCGAAGGCGAAGCCTATTACGCCAGTGCCAAACGCATCCTCGCCGACATCGAAGAGGCCGAAGCCGAAGTCACGCGCTTCAGTGCGCATCCCAAAGGACTTGTGCGCGTCAATGTGGGCGTGGCATTCGGCATGCACCAACTGGCACCGACAGTGCCGAAATTCCTCGACCGCTATCCTGATATCCAGCTCGACATCACCGTCACTGATCGCGTGATAGACGTGGTGGAGGAGGGCGCGGATGTTGCCATTCGCACCGGCATCCTGCGCGACTCTTCGCTGGTGGCGCGCAAAATTTGCGATATGCATCGCGTCATTTGTGCGTCGCCGGACTACCTGAAAAAACGCGGGATCCCGAAGACGCCGCAAGACTTGCTCAAGCACAATTGCGTCTCGATCAGCGGCGCGCCCCAACTGCGCAAATGGCCGTTTGCCGTCACTTCGAAAAGCGGTGCCGCACGTGGGATCGAAATGGTCGAAGTCAGTGGTAATGTCACCGCTAACAACGCCGAGACCCTGCTGCAACTCGCCGCCACCGGCGTCGGCATCATTCGTCTGGCTGATGTGATCGTCGCCGACGGTATTCGCGCGGGCTGGTTGGTGCCGCTGCTGACAGACGTGCATCACGTCGAGCCGCTCCCACTCTCGGCCGTGTACCCTCAGGGCAAACACCGCAGCCCACGCGTGGCCGCGTTTGTAAATTTTTTGGTGGAACGGTTTTCGTCGGCACCTTGGCGCGATGCGCCGTTGGAGCCGGGTGCACGTGCGCGCAAACGCGGGTAAAGATGGGAACGTCAACAGCGGCGCGGTGTTCGGTACGGTGGCCGCTAGACCGACAACCAATTTTGTGTCATCGTAAGAAAGCACTCGACTGAAGCACCAACTAGAATTTATTAAGGAGAAAATGATGATGTCAATGTCGTGTCGGTGCATTCTGGTGATCGCGGTTGTCTTTACGGTGGACGGCGCAGTGGCAGCGGGTGAGAAGCCCATTCCGGTCGCGGACTTCGTGCGCGGTTCGCAGTTTGATACACCGCGCCTCTCGCCCGATGGCAAACACTTGGCCATGCACGTCAAGCTCACACAGGACGACAAGGACGTTCACCTGATGACGGTGTACGCCGTGGCCAACTTGAAGCCGGTGAGCAGTGTGCGGATGCCGCTCTACGAACTGCCCGTGGATTTCCATTGGGTGAGTGATACGCGCATCGTGGTGGAAAAGGGTAAAGATATGGGCTGGCGTGAAGTGCCGGTATGGACGGGGGAAGTGCTGGCGACAAATATTGACGGCAGCAAGCAGGAATATCTTTATGGTCATGACATGTTCAGCCGTTCCAAACGCGGTGCCGTAATGGGCGACGACTATGGGTATGGTTACTTGCACAGCATCCCTATGTCGCGAAACGGCCAGTTCTACTTGCGCGAACGCAAGTGGGGGAACAAAAATCGGCGCAGCTTTTTGCACGACGTAAATGCAAGCTCGGCCACGCGCAAACTGATTGCGGAAATTGATCGCCCTGGTTTTGATTTTTTGCTGCAACGCGACGGCACCGTGCGGTTTTCATTCGGTGCAGATGAAGAAAATAACTATTTGCTGTTTCGGCAGGAGGCCAAAGGTGATCGCGCAGACAACTGGGCGCTGGTGAAGGATAAAGTTGACGGAGAACGCTTTCAGCCGTTCGCGTTTACCAAGGACGATGCAGACGTGTTGGGAACCTTGAGCACCGCCGGTGAGCCAAGGTCGTTGGTGCGTCAGTCCATGACGACCGGTGCGCGCGTAGTGCTGGCCACTGACGCGCGGGGAGACATGAACCGATTGCAATTCGCGTCGCGCGACCCATTGCCGTTTGCGGTGGGCGACCGCATTGGCATCCCCAAAGTGAAGTATCTCGACGCTGAAAGTGCCGATGCTAAATTACATAAACTGCTTAGCAGCAAATTCCCCGGTGAATCGGTCGTGTTTACGTCTTTTTCAGATGACGCCTCAAAGTTGGTGTTTCTGGTGCACAGTGATCGAAACCCGGGTGATTTTTATCTCTTTGATCGTGCGACCAACAAGGCCGAGCATTTGTTCGCGCAGCAGCCCGCCATCAACCCGGAACGGATGGCAGAGCGTCGTCCTATCGAATTAAAAGCGCGGGGCGGCGAGATGCTTTTTGGATACATCACGTTGCCACCCGGCAAAGACGCGAAAAAACTGCCACTCGTCTTGATGCCGCATGGTGGGCCTATCGGTGTCGATGATGAGTGGTTTTTTGATGCAGACGCGCAGTTTCTCGCTAGTCGTGGCTACGCGGTGATGCAAGTGAACTATCGAGGGTCGAGTGGTCGCGGGCCAAATTTTCGCGAGGCCGGGTATTTAGAATGGGGCAGTGGCATTCAGGATGATTTGATCGACGCTGTGCGCTGGACCACTGCCAGCGGGCTCGCGGATCCGGCGCGCGTGTGTATTTTTGGCGCGAGCTTTGGCGCGTATTCGGCGATGATGGCACCTATTCGCGCACCCGAATTATTCAAGTGTGCCGTGGGTCTTGCGGGCGTCTACGACCTGAAGCGCATTTATGATCGGGAAGACATTCGCCGCAACAAAAGCACGCTCAATTTTTTCGTCAAGTCGATTGGTCAGGATCCCGTCGTGCTCACGCGTGATTCCCCGGCATTGCATGCGGAAAAGCTCAACTTGCCGATCATGTTGGCGCATGGTGAAGACGACGACATCACGCCTTTGAAGCAGGCCGAGGTCATGCACACCGCGCTCAACAAGGCTGGCAAAGCGCACGAGTGGATGGTGGTGCCGAACGAGGGACACGGCTTCCACGCCGAGAAAAATCGCATCGCATTTTATGAAAAGCTGGAAGCGTTTTTGGCGAAGCATCTTGGTAAATAGCCTGCCGGGGCAAACGGGTAACGGTTGGAACGCTAATAGCGGCGCGAAGGTTCGAGTGGCATCTGCGGATTGGGGGGAAACGTGGTGATTGTCTTTAGAGTTCTGTTGGCCTTGATTCTACTGGCGGGCGCAATCGCGCTGATCGGCTTTCTGCTACCAAAAAATTTCAAGGTTGCGCGCTCGCTGGTGATGGCTGCGACTCCCGAAAAAATTTTCCCGATGATCGCCGAAACGCAGAACTGGCCGAAGTGGACGGTGTGGAACGAGCGTGATCCCAACATGAAAATTACCTACAGCGGCGCGCCTGGGGGTGTCGGCGCGAAGTGGTCGTGGCAATCGAAAACCGAGGGCAATGGTGCGATGGAATTCACGGCGGCGGAGGCGAACACGAGCCTTACCTATCGGCTCACGTTTGCCGATTGGGCGATGGTCTCGACGGGCATGCTGACGATCACCCCTGAGGGCGCGGGCAGCCGCGTCACGTGGACCAACGAAGGCGAGTTCGGCAACAATCCCTTCATGCGCTACTTTGGCTTGTTCATGGATCGCATGGTCGGCAAAGACTTTGCGGCGGGGTTGAGCAAGTTGAAATCCATCGTTGAGCAGTAGCGTTGGGGCACTCTGCCGGAGCGCCAGAAATCATTGATGCCCACGTCGCGGCCATTGTGCAACGCTTGATCGGGATGGGGAGTGCCGCAGCGGCCACGCAAGCGCAGCGTTACTTTCGCACTGGTCCGGGTGAATACGGCGAGGGGGACAAATTTCTTGGTGTGCGGGTGCCTGCGTTGCGCGGCCTCGCGGTTGAGTTGCGCGAGGAGAGCGCAGACGTGGCTTGGCAGCTATTGACTTCGGAGTGGCACGAGGCGCGGTTGTTCGCACTGATCTTACTGGTGCGTATTTATGAGCGTGGCGATACCAACATCCAGAAAAAAATCTACACCGCCTACCTGAAGCACACGCGCTTCATCAACAATTGGGATTTGGTTGATAGCTCTGCCGCGCCGATTGTCGGTCACTGGCTTGCGGACAAGGATCGCGCACCGCTGACCAAGCTCGCTGCGTCGGCGTCACTCTGGGAGCGACGCATCGCGATGATCGCGACCTACCATTTCATCAAGGCGGGCAACGGTGATGAGACGCTGCGCATCGCTACCTTACTCTTGCACAACTCTGAAGACCTGATTCACAAAGCAGTCGGCTGGATGTTGCGTGAAGTGGGGCAGCGGGTGAGTCGTGAAGTTGAGGAGCGTTTTCTGAAGCAACATTATCAGACGATGCCGCGCACGATGTTGCGTTATGCGATTGAACATTTTCCCGAAGCGCAACGTAAACGTTATTTGGCTGGAACCATCTGATCGCCTCGTATAATCAGCGTTCGTTTTCGTAGCACGTCCTAAAGCAAGCATGAGAAACAAGCTCGCCGAAGGAACTGCTCTCAACTCGTCTCCCCGGCGCCCCCTTTCGGGGGCGCCGGGGAGACAATAAGTAGTGCCATGAACCTCTCTTTTTATTGTCTTCCCAACAAGGCGCATCGACATGAAAACCAAACACTATCTAACACTGGATGATGCAAAAAAAATCGGCGCAGCCGCTGAGGCGCATGCACTAAAAAATCAATGGGCCGTGTGCATCGCCATTGTTGATGACGGTGGTCATCTGCTGTGGTTTCAAAAACTTGATAACGTCGCGACCTCAAGTGTTTTGTTCGCGCAAGGCAAGGCGTATAGCGCCGCGATTCGCAAGCGTGCTACCAAGGCTGATGAAGAGATGGTCAACAATGGCCGGGTGTCGGCGTTGTCGATGCCGGGGATTACGTTTCTCGAAGGCGGCGTGCCGATAATTGCCGAGGGGCAAGTGATTGGTGCGGTTGGTGTGTCGGGCGTGAAATCGTCGGACGATGCCGCCATTGCTGAGGCGGGCATCAACGCATTGCTGGGTTAGGCGCGCGCGATGGCGAATTGTCCGAACTGCCGTGGCGGTATGGAGGTGATGTCGATGACTTCGCATGTCGGTGCCGCGTTCGACATCGACGCGTGTTGGACTTGTCATTTGATTTGGTTCGATCAACACGAGAGCGCGGCGCTGGCACCGCAGTCGGTGGTGGCGTTGTTCAAGCGCATTCACGACGAACAGAAAAAGCCTGATGCCGCGCGACAAGTCATTAACCCGCACATGAATTGCCCGCGTTGCTCCACGGGTCTGAAGCTAACCAACGACGTGCAGAAGGGTGGGCGATTTAGTTACCACCGTTGCACCAACGGCCATGGTCGTGCGAGCAGTTTCACGCAATTCCTGCGCGAGAAAAATTTTATCCGCAGCCTGAGCGCGATCGAGATCAGCAAGCTCTCGGTGACGGTGAAACAGATTCGCTGTTCCAGTTGCGGTGCGTCGATCAATCTGGAAAAAGACACCGCGTGTACGCACTGCGGCTCGGCGATTTCGGTGCTGGATCGGGACGCGGTTGAGAAAGCGCTGGTCGATTGGGATGCGAAACAAAAAGCACCGCCGACGCCCGCTGAACTTGCTGACGCCTACATGAATCCACCACGTCATCGCGAGCGGATGCCGTACACGCCCATACCGTCATTGCCCGAACAAATTTCCGCCGGTGCGGGTGCGGTGGTGCTCGCCGATCTCGTCGAAGTTGGGATTGCCGCGCTGGTCGATAGCATTTTCAGTAGCTGACCATGAATTTTTATTTGCTTACCGGCACCACCAAGGGGCTGGGTCTGGCGCTTCGCGATCAACTGCTGACGAACGCTAACAACCGCGTCGTCACACTCTCGCGTGCGGCCGATAGCGCGCAACCGTTTGTCAATGTGTTTGCAGATTTGTCGAAGCCGGATAGCGTGTCGGCCGCATTCCAAATGGTGTTGCCACAGCTCGCGGGGCAAGTGTTTGAGCGCGCGGTGCTGATTAACAACGCAGGTGTGGTGCTGCCTGTGGGGCGGTTTGAAAGCGTTGATGCTGATGCGCTCACGATCAATCTGAGTGTAAATCTGTTGGCACCGATGCTGCTGACTGCGCTGTTTGCCAATGCCACGCGCGGTTGCGCCGCGCATCGCCGCGTCGTCAATATTTCATCCGGTGCGGCCAAACGGCCGATTGCCGGTTGGTCTGCGTACTGTGCGGCCAAGGCGGGCTTAGAGATGGCCACGCGCGTTGCGGCGCTCGAAGCACAAACCAACGATCCGTCATTCGCCATTTGCAGCCTCGCACCGGGGGTGATCGACACGCCGATGCAAGGCCAAGTGCGCGAGCAGAGCGCGGATCAGTTTCCCGATGTTGAGCGTTTTCGCGGCATGAAAGCCGACGGGACGTTGCGCGCGGCGACTGACGTTGCTCGTGATATTGTCGATTTAATTGACCGCGACCGCTTTGCCAACGGTGGCGTCTACGATTTACGTGAACTGAAATAAACCAACCAGAGAGACCCAAGCCCCATGCCCGCTGCAACCGACGCAAAGAAACCCCGCAAAGCCCCCGCCAAATTGCATTACTGTGACCTCACCGCCTGCGAAGGCATGTGTTGTAGCGACGGCGCATTTTTGTTGCCGGAAGAAGAGACCATGATTCATAAAGTGGTCGCCAAATATCCTGAGCACTTCACGCATCTGCCGAAAAAATACATCGGCGATTCAAGCTGGCACGAACACGAAGGCCGCAAAACCACCACGCGCAAGTACGTGTACAAAACCAAGCCCGATCATTTTGAAAACACCCGCTGCGTGTTCACCGAAAAAGATGGCAAGTGTTCCTTGCAAACGCTGGCGGTGAAACTAGGAAAACATAAATGGAAATTCAAGCCAATGGGCTGCTGGTTGTTTCCGCTGTCATCCGATGAAAAGGGCTTGGTCGCGCCACCGCGCACACGCCGCGAAGACCCAAACAATCTCGGCAAGGACTATCCCGGTTTTGCCACTTACGCGCCATGCGGCAAGCATTCCGAAAAAGGCCGCGTATGGTGGATTGCGTTGAAAGAAGAAGTCGCGGAATATCGTAAGGACTAACTCATCGCGAGGGACCATGGCTAAATACAAACTGCAAGTGCAAGACGACGAAAAACGCCCCAACTATTGGCACGACGTGAAATCGGCTGCGGGTGAATTGCTCACGTTCGACAAAGATGTCGATGCACGCGCGAAACTAAAAGAGCTATATCCGGTGCTCGTGAAACTGGAAGAATTTGCCTCTGGCCCGAAGCGGACGCGCGTGGTGATCGCGAGTCCGTTTGCGGATCTTGACGACGAAAAGGACAAGTAATCATGGCGATGGAATATCGGCGGTTGGGACGTGCAGGGCTGAAAGTTTCGGCGCTGTCGTTTGGCTCGTGGGTGACTTATGCAAATCAGGTCGATGAAAAATCGGCGATTGAATTGATGAGTGCTGCGCGTGACTACGGCGTGAATTTTTTCGACAACGCCGAGGTCTATGCTAATGGCCGTTCGGAAACGGTGATGGGTGCGGCGCTCAAAAAACTGGGCTGGGATCGGTTGACGTACATTGTCTCGACCAAGTTTTTTTGGGGCCTGCCCGCCAAGTTTGGTGATGGCGTGAATGAGCGCAACACACTCAATCGCAAATATTTGATGCAGGCTATCAACCATTCGCTGCAACGTCTCGACCTTGATTTTGTCGATCTGATTTACTGCCATCGCTCGGATGCCAACACGCCGATTGAAGAAACCGTGTTCGCGATGCACGACATTATTGCGAGTGGTAAGGCGCTCTATTGGGGTACCTCGGAATGGAGTGCGGCCGACATCATGGCTGCGTGGCAGATTGCCGATAAGCATCACTTGCACAAACCCATCGTCGAGCAACCCGAGTACAACTTGCTGCATCGTAAACGCGTAGAGGCAGAGTACGCGCGGCTTTACAGCGATATTGGGCTGGGACTCACCACCTGGAGCCCACTTGCCTCTGGGCTATTGACCGGAAAATACTTGAACGGCATTCCCGCCGATAGCCGCGCCACGCTGAAAAACATGGCGTGGATGCAGGATCAATTAACCGATGCCGACAACAACGCCAAGGTGGTCAAACTCACCGAAGTCGCAGCGTCACTCGGCTGCACCACCGCGCAATTGTCGCTCGCATGGTGCGTCAAAAATCCGAACGTGAGCAGCGTGATTACTGGCGCATCGCGGATCGCGCAACTGCACGAAAACATGAAAGCGCTAGAGGTCGTCGCCAAATTGACGCCGGAAGTAATGGCGAAAATTGGCGACGTTGTGGGTTCACACCAATAGGAGCCGCCATGCCGGACGCGAGCGCATCAGCAGCCTCCGCCTCATCGTCAGCCGCAACGTCACCAACCAACGGTGCCGATCTTGAAGTGCGGCTCGATCAGGTGTGGCGAGTCTTATCGCTGAATCAGGATTTGATTCGCTCTGCCGATTTGCGCGCGTATTTGTTGAGCTTCATGTCCACGATGCTGGTGACGTATGTGGCGAACAATCTCGACAAGATCGCCAAGGTCGGCTCGCTGCAAGCAGGCTTGCTGATCGTGTTTTTTGTCGCGGCGGTGGTGTTCTTTGCATTCTCGTTGACCACACTCTCTGCGCGTTCGGCAGCCGTACCGAATGCCAAGGGCTTCGTGTTCTACGGCGACATCGCCAGCCGCGCAGACCACGCCGCCTACGTCGCAGAATGCCGTGACACCGACTTGCGCGAAATGTTCGATGACCTCAATCGGCAGGCGTACCACGTTGCGACGATTGCGAAACGCAAATACGCCACCTACCGCTTGGCGTGGCTGGCGGTGCTCGCCGAATTCGGCAGCTTTCTCGCCATTGAAATTTCGATTGCGCTGTTACGCTAGGAGGACACCTTCGTGGAAATGAAAAAGGTTAACGCAGGCAGCCTGCGTGCCATCGGCTATGACGAAAAACGCCGCGTGCTCGTGATCGAACAATCCGCAGGCACGTTCGAATACGCAAACGTGGGCGCTGAAATGTGGCGTCGTTTCTCGACCTCTGGCTCGATGCAGAGTTATTTTCGCGACAATATTGAAGAAGAATTTACGCGACGTCGGGTGAAGTAGGGTGGGGTGGTGAAATATTCTGCTGTTGGTTTCGATGTGGGAGGATGAGACTCTTCACCCATAAGGCCGAGTTCAGAATGACAAGCTTTTAATTGGCGCGCCTAGTAGTGCTGCTGTTCATCTAGGGAAGGTCTGATTAAGTCCATTTCGTCGCCATAGGTTGTTGCGCGCAGAAAAATTTCTCCTTACATATCAATCATATGCGGCGTCGAAATTT
>JAYTVA010000022.1:0-31302 GCA_043744255.1 Burkholderiales bacterium
AGTCAGTCACCCTTCCGCAGTTGCGCTTCACTTCGTTCGCTGTGGTCAGCTTACGGGAGGACTTGCACCTCCAAGAGTGCGCCCATGCTGGGCGCACAAGAAAAAGGGGCGCGGTGAACCGCGCCCCAAATAAAACCCAACCAATCGTTACGAAATCAAATGCCCGCCAAAATTTTCTTGGCCTCGTTACGCTGTGCAGCGGAGCCTTCGCGTGCCACTTCATGCAGAATATCTTTGGCACCATCGGCGTCGCCGATCTCGATGTAGGCTTTTGCCAATTCGAGTTTGGTCGCAGCGGCACTAGATGCAGCACCGCCATCAGCAGCCGGTTTTGCCGCGTCCAGATTCGCGTTGGTGCCATGGACAGCCGTCGTCTTGTCAAAGGCCGCAGCGTTCGTGGTGACGGTATCAACAAATGCGTGTTGCTCAACCACCGGCGCGGTGGCAGGTGTATCGAGCGAAAGCGCGGAGAGGTCAAAATCAAACGTCGGTGCCGCCGGTGCAGCGGACGCAACGGAGGCCGTGGGAGTCGAGGCCGCTGGCACATCAAACGCGAGGTCAAAATCAAGCGCGCTTTCTGCGGCTGGAGCCGCAGCAACTTTCGCGGCGACCGCCGGTGCTACGCTCGGCGCAGGAGAATTCAGATCAAGATCAAAGTCCATCACGGCGGGTGCGGCGGGCGCTGCGCTCGTAATATCAATCGCGCTAGGTGCGCCGCTTGGTGGATCATCAAAGCCAAGATCAAAATCGAGGTCCGGCGATGGAGCAGTGGCGGCGGCATGGGTTGCGGTCATCGCAGTTGCGCCAGCAAGGCCGGCAGCCCCGGAAACCAGCGCCGCACTCGCTGCCGGGAACTTCATGGTCGAGTCAAGATTGGCGCCAGTAGCGCCGTAGAGCGTGTTGGCTGGGTCAATGGATGCCCCCATGCTGGCGACCTTCGCCCACATCGGATGATTGGTGCCGATAGAGTCATGCAGCTCGCGCGCCACCGGCCCAAAGGCTTGCGGGCTCTTGCGTGCGTGATAAATTTCCAACAACTTCATGGCGATTTCGTGACGATTTTTATCACGCGTCATCGCCTCTTTCAAAATTTCTTCCGCTTGCGCATCGCGACCGTAGGCAATGTAGACCTCAGCTTCGGCGACCGGATCAACTTCATCCGTGTCGATCATGCCGGGGCCGGTCTTGTCGAAGTCGGTCAGGAAGGAACTGTTGCCGGTATCGACGAGGCCACCCGCACGATTACCAGTAACGGTGTTGGGTTTCAGATCGCTAGGCGTGACTGATGACGTGTTTGCCATGCCACTTGATGGCCCTTTTTTGGTCGACGACTTGCGGCTGCGCATCCAAAGCGCGAGCCCACCCAAGCCAACGACGGCGGCACCACTGCCAAGCAGCGTGCCCATGTTCTCTTCGAGGAAATCTGGTTCCGGTGCGGGTTTTGCCGGGCCTTTTGCAGTAGTGGCTGGCGCGGCTGATTTCGCGACTTCGGTTGGCTTCGTCTCGGCTTTGGCCACATCGGTCTTGGCCGGTGCCTTGGCGGCATCAGCGTTTGCGACGTCGGTCTTTGCTGCGTCGATTTTTGGCGCATTGAGTTTCGCCGCGTCCGACTTGGCTGGCTCGGTCTTGGCTGGCTCCGTTTTGGCAGCGACCGTCTTAGCTGCATCCGTTTTCGCAGCGTCGGTGGCCTTTGGTGGCTCGACTGCCTTGGTCGGCGCGGCTTGCGCAACCTTAGTATCAAGCGGTGGAACAGCAGGCTTTGCGGCTTCCGGCGCTTTAGCGGCCTCGGGCGTCTTGGCCTTTTCGTCAGGCTTGGCAGCAACTTTGGTGTCCGCCGATTTCGCGGCGACCGGCGGCGTGACGCCCTGCAGCGCCATCAGCTTGCGCATGTCGGCGATCTGCTTTTCCAGTGCCGCTACACGCGAGTTGGCTTCCTTGACTTGGTTTTCCTTGGCGACCAGCTCTTCGCGGAGCGCATTATTTTGATCCGCTCCCTTCGCGCCCGCGCCGGTGGCGCCTGCCCTGCCTGTAGTGTCTGACTTCGCAATCTTGAGCTTATCGCTGGACTGCCCGGCGTTGGCAGGCGCATCCGGTTTCGCAACGGAAATTTTTCCAGCGCCTGCGTTGCCCATGCCGGGCTTCGCGGGTGTGGCGACCACCGCACCAGCAATGGAATCGCGGTATTTTTTCCAGTCGGCCACTTGCACTTGAATTTCGCGTAGCGCGGTTGCAGGTGCGACTTGGCTCACCTCGACCGCATTCGGCACGCGCAAAATTTCGCCCGTCTTCAGACGATTCATGTTGCCCACAAATGCCTGCCGATTTTGCTGATACATGGCTACGAGCATTTGTTCCAGCGAAACGTCACCCGGCTTGAGCGAAGTCGCGATGGCGTGAAGCGTATCGCCTTCCTTTACCGGCCCATAGGTGTCGCCCGAAATTTCGCGGCGAATGGCGGGGGCGACAGACGGCACTGACGCGACCGGCACGCTTTGCGGAACCACGCGCGCTGGCGGCGCGGCGCTAACCGCAGGTGGCGTCACTCGCGTCTGACTAAAGCCAGGCGGGTCGAGCAAAATCGGGTATTCACGCACCAATTTGCCAGACGGCCAATTCATCTCTACGAGTACGTCAAGGAATGGCTCGTTGATTGGCGCGGAGCTGGAAATTTTCAACACCGGCTTGCCGTCGGCGCGACGCTCGGCAGAAAACTTGAGCGAGCGCAGCAACGGGGAATATTCGATCTTCGCGTCTGCGTAAGCTTCGGGGCTGGCCGCGCGCGCGGCAATGGCTTCAAATTCACCGGGCAGCAGCGAGACGAGTTCGATCTCAGCGGACAGCGGCTGACCCAGCGCGGAGTTGACGGCGAGGCGTCCAAGACCGGCTGCGTGTGATGTGAACGCCGTGGCCGCTAGCAAAGCCCCTCCCAACGCCACGATCAATTTTGTTTTTGGTGGACGATTCATGCGGTGGCCCAACCCTTCGTTTTGAGGACAAAAGAAAATAACATCAAGGAGTTATTGGTGCAACTTTACTCGAATTCTCACATTAGAAGCCAAAGGGAGGGAATTTTCAAGTTTCTTGCAACATCTGCCCCGGCGCTACTTGCTGAGGAGAATTCGTAGCATGCGCCGGAGCGGTTCGGCAGCACCCCACAATAGCTGGTCGCCGACCGTAAACGCACCTAGGTAGGTCGGCCCCATCACCAACTTGCGCATGCGCCCCACCGGGATGTGCATCTTGCCCGTTACCGCTGCAGGTGTGAGGTCAACCATAGAACGCTCGCGGGTATTGGGAACAACCTTCGCCCACTCGTTGTCATTGGCGATAATGGCTTCAATGTCGGCCAGCGGCACGTCTTTTTTCAGCTTGATGGTTAACGCCTGCGAATGGCAGCGCATCGCGCCGACGCGGACGCAGAGACTATCAATGGGCGTTGCTGCGGTGCTGAAGCCTTCGCCGCGACCCAAAATTTTGTTGGTCTCGGCCATCCCTTTCCACTCTTCAAGCGACATGCCGGTTTGCATATCCTTGTCGATCCACGGAATCAGGTTGCCGCCAAGCGGCACACCGAAGTGTTGCGTTTCGTCGGCGGTAAGCGCGTGCTGCTTGGCCAATATTTTGCGGTCGATTTCGAGGATGGCCGAATGCGGATCGTCGAGCAGTGCTTTCACTTCCGCGTGCAGCGTGCCATATTGGGTGAGCAGCTCGCGCATATGGGTGGCACCGCCACCCGATGCGGCTTGGTAGGTCATGCAGGTCATCCACTCGATCAAATCAGCCTTGAACAGCCCGCCCAAGCCCATTAGCATGCAGCTCACCGTACAGTTGCCGCCGATGTAATCCTTCACGCCTTTTGCCAGCGCATTTTTGATCACCGGCATGTTGACCGGATCGAGAACGATGACAGCGTCGTCTTTCATGCGCAGCGTTTTAGCCGCGTCAATCCAATAGCCTTTCCAGCCAGCGGCACGTAGCGGCGCGTAAACCTCGGTCGTGTAATCGCCGCCTTGGCAGGTGATGATGACATCCATCTGCTTCAACGCTGCGATCTCCTTGGCGTCTTTCAGCGGCGTACCCTGTGCCTCTTTCGGCGCAGCGCCGCCGACGTTCGAGGTGGTGAAAAACACCGGCTCGATCAACTCGAAATCTTTTTCCGCGCGCATGCGATCCATCAGTACCGAACCGACCATGCCGCGCCAACCTACTAAGCCTACTTTCAACATTTCACTTCCTCATTTTTTTGTTGAGCGTTGGGTGTGCGGTGTTGAGCGTGGCTCGCGTTTTGCGGCGACCACCAAACCAGCGACCTTCACGCCCAACGCCGAACACTCAACGCTGAACGCTCAACCCAGCGCAGCGACCACCGCATCGCCCATTTCTTTGGTGCCACAAACTCGTTCACCCTTGCGCGCAATGTCACCAGTGCGCAAGCCACTGGCGAGCGCTTTTTGCACAGCGGATTGGACGCGATCTGCCTCGGCCACACGACCGAACGTGTAGCGCAACATCATCGCCAGCGACAGAATCTGCGCCAGCGGATTTGCCGCACCTTTGCCGGCAATGTCGGGTGCCGAGCCGTGGATTGGTTCGAACAGCCCTTTGCCGCTGGCATCGAGCGATGCAGAGGGCAACATGCCGATCGAACCGGTCAACATTGATGCTTCGTCCGACAAAATATCGCCGAACATATTGCCGCAGACCATCACGTCGAAATGTTTTGGGTTGCGCACCAATTGCATGGCGGCGTTATCGACCAGCATGTGCGTCAATTCAACATCCGGATATTGCGGCGCGATTTCGATGGCGATGTCGCGCCAGAGTTGCATCGCTTCGAGCACGTTCATTTTGTCGATGCTGCACAGACGTTTGCTGCGTTGGCGCGCGGTTTTGAAACCCACGTGAATGATGCGGCTGATCTGCGCTTCGGTGTAATGCATGGTGTTGATACCGACGCGATGACCTTTTTCGCCGGTCACGCTACGTGGCTCACCAAAATAAATGTCGCCGGTGAGTTCGCGAATAATCATGATGTCGAGCCCGGCGACGATCTCTGTCTTCAGGCTCGACGCCTCGGCGAGTTCCGGGAACACAGTCGCGGGGCGCAAGTTGGCGAAAAAATCGCACTCTTTGCGTAGCCCCAGAATCGCTTTTTCCGGGCGAAATTCGCGCGACAGCGTGTCGTATTGCGGACCACCGACCGAGCCGAACAACACCGCATCCGATTGTTGCGCCAGCGTCAACGTCGCGAGCGGCAGCGGATGTCGATGAGCGTCATACGCGGCACCACCGACGAGGGCGGATTCGGTTTCGACGTGCAAACCGTCTTTGCGAAGCACTTCTAAAACTCTCAGCGCTTCGACCATGATTTCGGGGCCGATGCCATCACCGGCCAAGACTGCAATTTTCATTTTTCTGATTTTCTTAACTAAAAATCCACGGCTCGCTGCGGGCACGCATCGCTTCGTAGGCTTTAATTTTGTCAACGTGACGCAGCGACAGACCAATGTCATCCCAGCCGTTCAACAAACACTGTTTGCGATGGTCTTCGACTTGGAATTGGTACGATTCACCGCCGGGCACTTCGACCACTTGACGGTCAAGATCGACGCGCAATTTAGCGCCATTGGTGGCGAGCACGATGTTGAACAGATGGTCGATTTCCAATTCCGTCAGCACCACCGGCAACAGACCATTTTTGAAGCAATTGTTGTAGAAAATATCTGCATACGACGGCGCGACGATGGCCTTGAAACCGAATTGCTGGATCGCCCAGGGCGCGTGTTCACGCGACGAGCCACAGCCGAAATTCTTGCGCGCGAGCAGCACCGATGCGCCCTGATAGCGCGATTGGTTCAAGACGAAATTCGGATTCAGCGGACGCTTGCTGTTATCCATGCCGGGCTCGCCGTGATCCATGTAGCGCCACTCATCAAACAAATTCGGGCCGAAGCCCGAACGCTTGATTGACTTCAAAAATTGCTTGGGAATGATAGCGTCAGTATCGACGTTGGCACGATCAAGCGGCGCGACGAGCCCGGCGTGTTGCCGGAATGCTTCCATTACGGCTTGGCCTTGTCGGCTGCCTTCTCGATCACTTCGCCGCCCTTTTTGATGTCTTTGCCCACACCTTCGACGGTATTGCAGCCGACCAGAAAGAGACCAGCCATCACGATACAGATCAACGTTTTCATTTTGTGAGTCCTTATAAAATTTGCCGCACATCGGCAAAGCGTCCGGCGATTGCCGCCGCTGCCGCCATCTCCGGGCTGACCAAATGCGTGCGTCCTCCCGCTCCTTGCCTTCCCTCGAAGTTTCGGTTCGAGGTTGAGGCACATCTTTCCCCGGCACTCAGGCGATCATCGTTCATGCCTAGGCACATTGAGCAGCCCGGCTCACGCCATTCAAACCCTGCTGCCAGGAAAATTTTGTCAAGCCCTTCGGCTTCTGCCTGACTTTTTACTAGACCCGACCCCGCCACCACCATCGCCAGCTTCACGTTCGCGGCGATGTGACGACCACGCACCACCCCGGCCGCCGCACGCAAATCTTCGATGCGCGAGTTGGTGCAGCTACCGATGAATACTTTGTCGATTTTGATCTCAGCCATTGGCGTGCCGGGATTCAAGCCCATATATTGCAGCGCGCGTTCCATCGCTTCTCGTTTAATGGGGTCAGACTCCCTATTCGGCTCAGGCACCTTGCCATCAATGCCGGTGACCATCTCTGGCGACGTGCCCCATGTCACCTGCGGCTTGATGGTGGCGGCATCAAGCTCAACCACGCGATCAAAGCTCGCACCCGCGTCGCTCGTCAGTGTTTTCCAATACGCAGCGGCTTGCTCGAACAGCGCGCCCTGCGGCGCATGCGGACGACCACGCAGGTAGGCAATGGTTTTGTCATCGCACCCAATCATGCCCGCACGCGCGCCGGCCTCAATCGCCATGTTGCACACGGTCATGCGGCCTTCCATCGACAGCGCACGAATCGCGCTGCCTGCAAACTCAATCGCCGAACCGGTACCACCCGCCGTACCAATTTTCCCGATGATCGCGAGCACGATGTCTTTGGCGGTAACCCCGCGCCCTACTTGGCCTTCCACGCGAATCAGCAGTGATTTTGACTTCTTCGCCACCAAGCATTGTGTCGCCATCACATGCTCAACCTCGCTGGTGCCGATGCCGAATGCGAGTGCCGCAAATGCGCCGTGTGTGGAGGTATGCGAATCACCGCACACCACGGTCATGCCCGGCAGCGTGGCACCTTGCTCGGGGCCGATGACGTGGACGATGCCTTGCCGCGCGTCATTCATCCCAAAGTAATCTTTGACACCAAATTTTTCGATATTTTTGTCGAGCGTATCGACTTGCAATTTCGAGATCGGATCGGCGATGCCGTCCTTGCGCGAGGTGGTCGGCACGTTGTGATCGGCGGTCGCGACGATGGATTTGATGCGCCACAGCTTGCGACCGGCGAGTTCAAGGCCTTCGAACGCCTGCGGACTCGTCACCTCATGGACGAGGTGACGGTCGATGTAAATGAGCGCGGTGCCGTCTGATTCGGAGTGAATCAGATGCGCGTCCCACAGTTTGTCGTAGAGGGTTCGTACAGGGAGGTTAGCCATTCGCCATTATAGCAACTGCGCCTCAATTGGTGCGGCGCACAAACCCTCAATCGCCGCTAATCTTCTGCGTCATCTTTCGATTTGCATTTCTTGCCGCGCAGATCTCGACCCGTGACTAGACAGCTTGCGTAAGTCTTGTCCGTCGCCAGCAAATGCATCGCCCGCGCGGCGAACGCTGTATCGGCAAAATCACTGAACACGCCGTCCACACCGAGTTCGTAGAAACGCAGGTACTCGTTGATCGGGTTGCCTTTGTCATTGGAAACCAAGCGGCGCTGCTCGTTGCGGAACGTGTACGGATGCACCAACAGTCCCGCCTTGTGCGCGTCGGCCACTACCGTGGTCGGTGGCAGCAATTTGCGATCCGCGTCGTTTATCGCGCCATCACCGTTTAGATCGTCGGCTTTGCCGTCGCCATTGGCGTCCACGCCAGCGGAGCTTTGCAAATAATATTTCCACGGGCCAATCCCGTCCGCGTAAGTTTTGACCTCAGCCAGTCCGGCGGGCGTGACCAAATCCTTGAACAGCCCCGCGCGACCCGACACCACCCAATCGTAGGGCTTATCGAACGGCGCATTGAAGGCCAGCGTGCCATCAAAATTTTGATCGTCTGCGTCGATCAGTTGCACAAGCTTGACCTGCGTCCGGCTACGCAAATATTTGAGATTTGCGGTCTCAAACGATTGGATAAACACTGGCGCATCGCGATGGTTCCAGCCGGCGCGTTGCAAAATCGTGAGCAGACGATCCTCCAGCGCGAGACCCAGTCGCTGGTGGTAGGTCGGGTGTTTGGTTTCGGGATAGATGCCGATGCGGCGATCCTTTTCATCGGATTTGCGTTTCACAAACTCGATGATTTCTTCGAGCGTGGGAATAGTAAACGCGCCGTTGAATCGCTGATCGCGCTCAGCCAATGGCTGCACCGCGCGCAGCGTTTTGATTTCGGCCAGCGTGAAGTCGCTCGCAAAAAAACCTTCCTCGCTCGCACCATCAATCACCGCCATGCGCTTACGGCTCGCAAACTGCGGCAAGGTTTTGACGTTGGTGGTGCCGATGAGATTGGGCTCGTGACGCGCAATCAGACGACCATCCTTGGTCGCCACCAAATCGGGCTCCACATAGTCGGCACCAAGCTCGATGCCGAGCGCGTAGGCCTCTAGCGTGTGCTCCGGCAGATAACCGCTACCGCCGCCACGATGGCCGATGACAATCGGCGCGGCACCCGTTAAGGTGCCCGCCGCCAACACATCCGCTAACGGCAACGTTGCTAACGTGACAATTGCTACACCTCGCAGAAGACGAAACATATTCATGGTCGCACCCCTTTTCAGTGAATGAAGCAGTCAGTTTGAGTTGTTCGTGTGACGACCTAATGATAGTTTTGTGACCACGCAAAAACACAGGTGTCGGGAAAATGCGACAATCATTCTGGGTAAGTGAAGTCTAGGTACCGTGAAGGAATTGCCCGACAGGCGGGCATTCACAATGATTTTTGCGCCCAACGCCGCGTGGCTTCTTGATTTTTGATGTGGCTGCGTGCGCGGCGCAGTTGCATCGCATCAGGCTTCGCTGGGATCCGGATCGTCTTGCATGCGCGTGCCCACTGGCGCGGTGCGCGAAGGCGCCGACGCTGGGACGCGTGGTGTATCGACCCGCACATCCGCGTTCTGTGCACGATGCAGTAGCGCGTGATCCATCAACACCAGCGCCAGCATCGCCTCGGCAATCGGCGTCGCGCGAATGCCTACGCAGGGGTCGTGGCGACCATGGGTGTTGATGACCACCGCTTCGCCCTTGGTGTCGATGGTTTGACGATCAAGGCGAATAGAGGAAGTGGGCTTAATGGCAATCGAAACCGTCACATCTTGCCCGGTGGAAATACCGCCCAGCACGCCACCGGCATTGTTCGACAAAAATCCCTGCGGCGTCATTTCGTCGGAGTGCTCGGTGCCGAGTTGCGCGACGCTCGCGAAGCCCGCGCCGACTTCCACGCCCTTCACCGCGTTGATGCCCATCATCGCGAACGCAATCGCCGCATCAAGCCGGTTATATAGCGGCTCGCCCCAACCGACGGGCACATTCGACGCAACAACGTTGATGCGTGCGCCGCAGCTTTCGCCAGACTTGCGCAATTTATCCATGTAGGTTTCGAGGCTATCGACGATGCCGGCGTTGGCGACGAAGAACGGATTGCGGTGTACCTCGTTCCAGTTTTCGAACGGTACGACATTGGCACCAAGCTGCGACAAATAGCCGCGCACCTCAACGCCATAGCGCTCCTTCAACCATTTCTTTGCTACCGCGCCCGCCGCTACTGAGGGTGCGGTCAAACGCGCCGAGGAACGGCCACCACCGCGATAGTCACGCACGCCGTACTTTTGCAGGTAGGTGTAATCGGCATGACCGGGGCGAAAACTGTCGACGATGTTTGAGTAATCTTTGCTGCGTTGATCTTCGTTGCGAATCAACAGCGCGATCGGCGTGCCGGTGGTTCTACCTGCAAAAACGCCAGAGAGAATTTCGACTTTATCTTCTTCGCGCCGCTGCGTGACGTGGCGTGAGGTACCAGGTTTGCGGCGATCCAAATCGGTCTGAATATCGGCCTCGGTCAGCGCCATGCCGGGTGGGCAGCCGTCGATCACACAGCCGATGGCCGGGCCGTGAGATTCGCCAAAATTGGTGACGGTGAGGAGTGTGCCGAGGGTGCTGCCGGGCATAAAAAGGTCGCGTTTTTGTGAGGTTGAACGAAGAGATTAGTTTATCACGTTCACTTCATTGGCTGGTTCACAAAAGAACAAACACAACTATCGGCGGTCATTTCAAAGCATTTTGTCTTCAAAACGACCGCCGATAAATGGGTTTAATCGTTACAGCTGCCTAGCTGAAATGCTTCTTGAATGCCGCCATCAACTTCTGCGCGGATTCTTTCGATACCGCTGTTTCGAGCACGCGACTGCAAGTCGTGACGGCGCGAATCAATTGCTCGCCGTTATTGGCCGCGAGAATTTTTCCCTGTACCAACAACACATCTTTGCCGAGAATTTGTCGCAGGTCTTGCACCAGCGCGCCCTTGACCGTTTCCAGATGGCGCGCATCGACTTCTGATTCCCACTGTGCACGCGTGCCGGTTGGCTCAGGCACGGCGGGCTTGGCTGCACCGAGACGAATGACGGGAACGGTGGGATCAACGGCTACTCTCGCCGGTGGATTCTGTTGCGTCGCGTTCATCGGGTCACTCGCGGCGGTGACCACTTTAAGCCGCGTGGTGGCCGTGAGCGAAGGCTCCGACGCGGCCACGTTGGCGACATCGGCAGGCAACGCGTTGACGAAACCCAAGCGCACCAGACTACGCAGAGACTCATCAAGATCGGTCGCGCCCAACAGACGCGGGTCGGTCATGCATTGCTTGAAGGTGCGGCGGTTATCAATCACGTGCAACAAGCGCGAAAGCGAAGAGGGCAGTTTGATGCCGAGACGCTGCGATTCGACAATCGCTTCTTCGTTTTTGGTCAGGACAACAAAATCAGTAGCGAGGGTTTGTAAGCTCATGTGAAAACAACGATCCAAATTTTGGGTTATAAAAATCTTACCTAGTACGACCTACTTACCGCCGCCAAATACACGCCGCAAAATATCGCTGCCGGTACCCACCGGATCTTGACGAATCTTTTTTTCCTGCTCGCCGATCATGAAATACAAACCATCCAGCGCCTTTGAAGTGACGTGCGTTTCGACCTTCGCTTGATCGGGGCTCAATTGGACGAAACCGGTTTTCTGCGCACGGCTGGCGAACTCGTTGTACTGCCGCGCCAAGCCGATACGATCCGTGACCTGCGTAACGATCGGCAAAAACGTTTCGCTCAACGGGCTCTTGGTTTTATCGCGAAAAAACTTGGTGACCGAATCGTCGCCACCCGTCAGGATACTTTTCGCATCTTGCACGCTCATGCCGTTGACCGCATTGACCAGCATCGTCTTCGCCTGCGGCACGGCTTGTTCGGCCGCGCGATTCACGCCGAGCTTCAGGTCATCAATATCTTTGCCGCGACCCATCATTTTGATCGCGCGCTCGGTCTTGCTGATCCAGTCCGGCAATGGAATCCTAACCTTATCGTTGCCCCAGAATCCATCCTGCTTGCCGAGCAGTGAAATCGCAATATCAGCCCCCTGCTGCAGCGCCGTTTTCACGCCGAGCCCCGCGTCCTGCTGCGAGAGCCCGGACAAATCAGAGAGCGATAGTGCGAACACGTTACGCGCGGGATTCGCCACCAGCAGCGCAGCCGATGCCAGCGTCGCGCGCACCAGCCATTCACGGCGTTGCATGGCGCAGGTCAAGGTATCGAGATTTTTCATGGTGACTCCCAGTGTTGAGTAGGTGAACCTGCTTACTGCTCACGACGATCCCGCATGTGACCAAAATTTCATAGCGGACAATTGCACGAAGTATGCGGCGCTTCACGCGTGAGCAACCAGCAAATGCACGCAAACAATCCACCTTTTTGCAACTAATTGCAATGGCACCTATCGATTACCTTCACAGACAGATTGCCGCGCCCGCATGCGCAGCCAGCGTTGCGGAGATGCTGACGTGTTTGACTTGATCGCGCAACACGCGTAACTTACCGAATGGTCATTTATATTTCATGAATGGGTGAAGGCATGCAAACCGTCCGCATCTTGCTCTGTTTTTTTCCTTCGCTTTCGCTCTCCGCGTGGCGAAACATTGCTCGGCACGCACTGATGCCCGCACTCGCCGCAGCAACGCTCGTGGCCTGCAGCAAGCCAGAACCGCCCGTTGCGGGCATCCGCCCTGCGCTCGCTTACAAAATCATCTCGGGCGCCGCCACGGAAACTGAAATTTACGCCGGCGACATTCACGCGCGCATCGAGACCGATCACGCGTTTCGTATTGGTGGCAAAATCACCAAGCGCTTGGTCGATGCAGGGGCCACAGTGAAAAAAGGCCAAGTCCTCGCCCGCCTCGACCCGCAAGATGCGACGCTCGCCGCTGACGCCGCGCGCGCCCAAGTGGCCGCACAGCGCACCGAAGCAGAGTTCGCCGACGCCGAGCTGAAGCGCTTCCGCGAACTGTTCGCGAAGGGTTTCGTCAGCCAATCCGCGCTCGATCAAAAAATCAATGTTGCCAATGCCGCCAAGGCGCGTCTGGATGCGCAGCGCGCCGCTGCCAGTGTTTCGATCAATCAGGCGGGCTATGCGGCGCTGGTGGCCGAGACCGATGGCGTCGTGACGCAGATCGCCAGTGAAGCGGGACAAGTGGTCGCTGCCGGGCAGACCGTGATGAAAATCGCCAATCCGAAGGACAAAGAAGTTGCCATCACCGTGCCGGAAGCAAAGCTCGCTGAATTTCGCGCAGAAGCCAAAAACACTTCGACCACATTGAGCGTCGGCCTGTGGTCGCAGCCCGTTAAGCGCTATGCCGCAAAGGTGCGCGAAATCGGCGGCGTCGCCGATGCGATCACCCGCACCTACCTGGTGCGCCTAAGCGTGCAAGACCCGGATGATGCCGTGCAGTTGGGGATGACGGCGTACGCGGTTTTTGGTAACGCTGTTCTGGACGACACGCTGAGCGTGCCGCTTTCCGCGCTGTACGCGACTGGCAAGACGGTCGGCGTGTGGCACATCGGGGCAGATGGCAAAGTCGCGCTGCGTCCCGTCACGGTGCTGCAATACCGTGAAAATTCTGCCTTCATCAAGCCGATAGCTGGCAACGTTAAGGTCGGCGATCTCATCGTCGCGGCGGGCGTGCACAAGCTGCGCGACGGGGAAATCATCAAACCCGTAATCGATCCCAGCATCACGGGCGATGGCAAGGTGGCTGGGTTGCCCAACCGCGCGCCCGAGCTGGCAGCCATCGTCACCGCCAAACCCTAGCCCCGCACCATGGCCAATTTTAATCTGAGCGAGTGGGCGCTGGAGCACCAGCCGCTGGTGCGCTATCTGATGATCGTACTGGCGGTGATCGGCTTCATGTCGTATGGGCGGCTCGGTCAATCCGAAGATCCGCCATTCACGTTCAAATTCATGACGGTGCGCACGATCTGGCCGGGCGCTTCGGCCAATGAAGTCGATCAACAAGTCACCGAGCGGCTGGAACGCAAGTTGCAGGAAGTGCCCAACGTCAACTTTTTGCGCAGCTATTCGCGGCCCGGCGAATCGCTAATTTTCTTCGCGATCAACGATGGTGCGCCAGCGTCAGCGGTGCCGGAAACCAACTATCAAGTGCGTAAACGGATCAGCGATATTCGCGGCACCTTGCCCGCTGGCGTGGTCGGACCGTCATTCAACGATGAATTTGGCGACACCTTCGGCAACATCTTTGCACTGTCTGGCGAAGGCTATTCGTACGCCGACAAAAAAATCTACGCGGATCGCTTGCGGCGCGAATTGTTGCGCCTGCCCGACGTATCGAAGGTCGATATCCTCGGCGAGCAAGAAGAAAAAATCTTCATCGAGATATCGAACGTGAAACTCGCCACGCTCGGTATCGATGGTGCCAGCATCGTCCAAGCGATGCAGTCGCAAAATGCCGTCGCGCCCGGCGGCGCATTTGAAACCGAGAGCGACAAAATCTTCGTCCGCGCGACTGGCGCGCTCAACAGTGTCGAGGCGGTGCGCGATTTCACGCTACGCGCCAATGGTCGCGTATTCAAGATCGGCGACGTTGCCACGGTCAAACGCGGCTATGCGGATCCGCCATTCATCAAGGTACGTTACATGGGTCAGCAAGCGCTGGGCATCGGCGTATCGATGCGCCAGGGCGGCGACATCATTCAACTCGGCCACAACCTTGATAACAGCCTGCACAAGCTGGAAGCGGCGTTACCAGTGGGGCTTGAGTTGCATCGCGTTAACGATCAACCAAAGGCGGTTTCCAGCAGCATTCGCGAATTCGCCCGCTCGCTCACTGAGGCGGTGCTGATCGTGCTGGCCGTGACCTTTTTTAGCCTCGGCATTCGCACCGGTTTGGTGGTGGCACTATCCATTCCGCTGGTACTCGCCGCGACGTTTTTATTTATGTATTTGTTTGATGTCGGCCTGCACAAAATCTCGCTCGGCGCACTCATTTTGTCACTCGGCTTGCTGGTCGATGACGCCATCATCGCCGTTGAAATGATGGCGATCAAAATGGAGCAAGGCTGGGATCGCGCGCGCGCGGCGAGCTTTGCGTATACCTCAACCGCGTTTCCGATGTTGACCGGTACCTTGGTCACGGCCGCCGGTTTTTTGCCGATTGCCACCGCCAAATCCGGTACCGGGGAATACACGCGCTCGATTTTTCAGGTCACTTCCATTGCGCTCATCATTTCGTGGTTCGCAGCGGTGATTTTTATTCCTTACCTCGGTTATCGGTTGTTGCCAGACTATCGAAATGGGAAAAAAGTAGTCACGCCCCGTGGACGGCGTATCGCCTCTTGGCTGGCAAGAATTCCATTGTTCGGCCATCGTCTGGCGCACTCCATCGCGCCCGATGGGGCGACGTCTGCTGCCGACATGCACCGCGAGCACGACGATCACAATGTCTATTCGAAACCGTTTTACCTACGCTTTCGCAAGGTGGTGGCCTGGTGCGTCCACTACCGCAAGACCGTCATCTTGCTCACGGTGTTGTTGTTTGGCGTGTCGGTGTTCGCGATGGGCTATGTCCAGCAACAGTTTTTCCCGTCATCCACGCGCGTAGAGCTGATGGTCGACCTCAAGCTTGCCGAGGGCTCGTCGTTTGCTGCGACCGAAGTCCAAGTCAAGCGAATGGAAGCGGCGCTCGACAAAGAAAAGGCCCTGTTCGAAAACTACATCAGCTACGTCGGCAGTGGCAGTACGCGGTTCTACTTCCCGCTCGATCAGCAACTGCCCGCCGCCAGCTTTGCGCAATTTGTCATCACGGCCAAGAGCGTGAAGGCACGCGAGGAGTTGCGCAACAAAATCATCGCCGTAATCAACACTGATTTTCCGACACTGCGTGGTCGTGTATCGCGGCTCGAAAACGGCCCGCCGGTGGGCTTCCCCGTGCAGCTTCGCGTATCCGGTGAAGACATCCCCACTGTGCGAATCGAGGCGCAGAAAATAGCAGAATTGCTGCGCACCAATGTTGACGTTAAAAACGATGTGACCAATGTGCAGTTCGATTGGGATGAGCAATCTAAAGTCATTCGTCTCGAACTCGATCAGGACAAAGCGCGGCTGGTCGGCATTTCGTCGCAAGAGCTGGCCGCGTTCGTGAACTCATCGCTGAACGGCGCGCAAGCGACAATTTTCCGCGAACGCGACAAGTTGATCGAAGTATTGATTCGCGGCCCCGATCATGAGCGTGCAAAATTGTCGTGGCTAGAAAGCCTGACGGTGCCAACCCGCTCGGGACGCGCAGTGCCGCTCACCCAGCTCGCGACCGTGAAATACGAGTTTGAAGAAGGCATAATTTGGCGGCGTGACCGCTTGCCCACCATCACCGTGCGCAGTGACATCGGCACGCCCGGCATTCAGCCAGCGACCATCATGGCCAAGCTGGCACCGGATTTGCAAAAGCTACGTGCACAGTTACCACCAGGCTATCGCATCGACGTCGGTGGCGCGGTAGAAGAAAGCGCGAAAGCAGGCGGCTCAATCGCCGCTGGCATGCCGCTGTTCGTGTTCGTGGTGCTCACGGTATTGATGATTCAACTAAAGAGTTTTCAGCGCGTGATTTTGGTGGTGCTAACCGCTCCCCTCGGCTTGATCGGCGTGGCCGCGTTCCTGCTGTTGTTCAATAAACCGATGGGCTTTGTTGCCATGCTCGGCATCATCGCGCTGTCCGGACTCATCATGCGCAACTCGGTGATTCTGATCGATCAAATTGAGCGCGACATTGAGGCCGGTCATAAACCCTTTGACGCGATCATTGATGCCACTGTGCGGCGGCTGCGCCCGATTGTATTGACCGCACTCGCCGCGATTCTCGCCATGATTCCGCTCACACGTTCGGATTTTTTCGGGCCGATGGCGGTTGCGATCATGGGTGGTTTGTTGTTTGCTACGCTGCTCACCCTGCTGTTTTTTCCGGCGCTGTATGCAGCGTGGTTTCGCGTGCATCCGGCCACGCCAGCGAAAGCGCCGCTGGTGGATGCCACAACAGAATCGACATAGACAAAGTGCCTCTCCCGCGTGCCAGCAAAATGGCACGTTACAATAGATTAGTGCACAACTCAACAACCTATTCTATCGGCACACTCATGCAGAAAACACTAGCACTGGCGCGGCGTTTCAGCCTGTTTTTGCTTATGATTACAGTTGTTGCCGCGCACGCGCAACCCGCCGCCGCCCCGACTGCCACACAGTCATCACGTCCCAAAATTGCCTTGGTGCTATCCGGTGGCGGCGCGCGTGGCGCCGCGCACGTGGGCGTCATCAAAGTCCTTGAAGAGCTTGGCGTTCCCATTGATTTCATCGCGGGAACCAGTATGGGCGCGCTGATTGGCGCTTCGTATGCGTCCGGCACCTCAATCAAGGAGCTCGAAGATCGCCTCGCCGCCGCCGATTGGGACAACCTGTTCACTGACACCAGTCCACGCGCAGATCGCAGTTTTTTGCGCAAGGAAGAAGACCAGGCGCGTTTGTTAAAACTGGAAGTCGGCGTAAAGCGCGATGGCCTGACCCTGCCCGCCGGCGCGATCTCGGGACAGAAACTCGATACGCTGTTCACGCAGATCACACGCCATTCACCGAGCGCCGTGGCATTCGACAAACTGCCGATTCCATTTCGTGCGATTGCCACTGACGCTGAAACCGGTCGTATGGTCGTTTTCAGTGAAGGCCGTCTGCCCGATGTGATGCGCGCCTCGATGGCGGTGCCGGGCGCGATTGCGCCCTATCAGATCGGCGAGCGCATCTATCTCGACGGCGGGCTCACGCGCAATCTGCCGGTAGATGTCGCCCGGAAAATGGGCGCGGACATTGTCATTGCTGTGAGCCTCGGCACGCCGCTGCTGAAACGCAGCGAGTTGCAATCCTTCGTCGGTGTGTCATTGCAAACGATCAACATTCTCACCGAGCAAAACGTCGGCACGTCAATTGAGTCGCTGAAGGCCACCGACGTGCTGATTTTGCCGCCGCTGGAAACGATCGGTGCTTCCGCGTTCAACTCGGTGGTTGATGCGATTGCTATCGGCGCTGCCAGCACGCGCGCACTGACCGCCAAGCTACAGTTGCTGGCGTTATCCCACGATGGCTTCGTTGCACATCGCGGTGCGCAACTCGCGCGCGCGGGCACGCCGAACGCAATCGCAACCCGTATCGACGAGGTACGTGTGCTCGGGCTACAGCGCGCCAGTAGCGAGGAAGTGAAACGCAGCATGGGCGTGAAGGCGGGAGATATCGCCACCGAGGCGACGCTCAACGAAGGCTTGAGTCGTGTATTCGGCAGCGGCTATTTCGAGCGGGTGAATTACAGCCTCTTGACCGAGGGCCAACGACGCATCCTCGCCGTCAATGCGCGCGAAAAACAATGGGGGCCAAACTATCTGCGCTTTGGCCTGTCGCTGGCCGCTGATACCGTCGGCGAAGGCCGCTTCAACTTGCTGGTGCGCCACCAGCAAACGCAATTCAACCGCTTCGGCGCTGAGTGGCGCAACGAAGTGCAGATCGGCCGCGAGCAGCGCCTTGCATCACGCCTCTTTCAACCGTTCGGCCTCGGCAGCATCGCCAATGTCGCCGTCGGCGTTGAGTTCTCGCGCCGCCCCATCGACATCTACGACAACGCCCGACGAGTCGCCCAATACGACGCCTCATCACGATCCATCACTACCGATCTTGGCGTTGATATCAGCCGCAACGCCATTGCCCGCATCGGCTTGGTGCGCGGCACCGACAACGCCACCGTCAACATCGGCTCAATCACCTTGCCAAGCGTGAACGTGCGCCAAGGCGGCGCAAATTTGCGCGCGGTCTACGATGAATTGGATGACGCTAGTTTTCCGCGGCAAGGACGCACCGCCACCTTCGATTACTACGCGAGTTTCAAATCGTTTTCCGCCAGCCGCGACTATCGCAAGCTCGACCTCAACCTCACCGATCACTACTCGTTCGGCATCCACACTATCGCGCTCGCCGGCCGCTTCGCGCGTGGTTGGGGCGACCCACTGCCGGTGTTCGATCAATTCTCACTCGGTGGATTTCAGCAGCTCTCTGGCTATCGCCCCAGCGAGTTGCTCGGCGATGGCGTGGCACTCGCGCGGCTCTCGTATTACCGTCGCTGGAGCGCCGCACCGGCCGCGTTTGGGCGCAACGTTTATCTCGGCATCTCCAGCGAGTTAGGCCGCGTCGCACCCGCCGGTAGCACCACGTTGGGCGATGCGCCAACGCGTTCATCATTGAGTTTGTTTGCAGGCTTCGACACATTGCTGGGGCCGCTTTACTTGGGCTACGGACGTGCACGTGATCGACCCGCGATCTTTTATTTTTTCCTCGGCCAGCCGTAACGCGATGTTATGGGTTCCCCTCACGCCACCCTTCAACTACAATCGCGCAACTCTTGAAAAGCCACCGCCGTGATCAACGTATTCGTCCTCAACAATCGCCGTCTGAATCAACTGCACGTTGAGACGCTCGACGACCTGAAGAATTCAGACCCGATCTGGATTGATCTGGTCGCGCCTGATGCCACGGAGACCGCGTGGATTAAGGAGCTTCTCGATATTGACCTGCCCTCCCCCGATCAGATGCGGGATCTGGAGGCGAGCGCGCGATTCTTTGAAGGTGAAGGCGGCGAGTTGCATTTGCATTCCGATTTTTTGCTGGAAGTAGAGGCCGCGTGGCGCAACGTGCCGGTCGCGTTCATCTTGAAAAAGAACACTCTGCTCAGCTTCCATCTTGAAGACCTGCCGGTGTTCCGTCTCGTGCGCATGCGTGCCCGCACGCGACCTGGCTACATCGAGGATGCCCGCGAAGTGTTGCTTGATCTGTACGCTACCGACGCCGAGTATTCGGCCGAGTCATTGGAGCGCGTCTACGCGCAGCTGGAAAAAATCAGTCAATCGGTATTGACCACCAAGATGACCGATCAGGAAGCAGCCAGCGTGCTTGCCCGCATCGCCGCTGAAGAAGACTTGAACGGACGGATTCGCCGCAATGTGATGGACACGCGCCGCGCGGTGTCATTTCTAATGCGGCAAAAATTATTGCAAGAGAATCAGGCTGAAGAAGCGCGCCAGATCTTGCGCGACATCGATTCGCTTGATGGCCACACCGCGTTTCTGTTCGATAAAATTAATTTTTTGATGGATGCGACGGTCGGTTTCATCAACATCAATCAGAACAAGGTCATCAAGATTTTTTCGGTCGCGTCCGTGGCACTCTTGCCGCCGACGCTGATCGCCAGCATCTACGGCATGAATTTCAAAGGCTGGTTTCCCGAACTCAACTGGGAATATGGATACCCATTTGCCATCGGCTTGATGGCGATTTCGGTGATCTTGCCGTTCGCGTATTTCAAGTCCAAGGGCTGGCTGGATTAGCGTTTAGTTTTCTGCACAGGCCAGTGCAGCGCACCCTTGGGCAGGCCCTTGAATTCACCGACTAACTGATACAAAAATGCCGTCAAGGCTGACGTGCGCCGCCACACCATGGCGATGCGGCGATGCGGCGCCGGCGCCGCGAATGGCACCAGCGTGACGTTGGGCGTGGGCGCCACTGGCGGCTGCACAGTGAGCATCGGCAGCAGCGTCATGCCGACATTGGCGCTGACCATGTGGCGCAGCGTTTCGAGACTGGTGGCGCGAAAGCCACTGCGTTCGCCTGCGCCAGCCAACTGGCACACTTCCAGCGCCTGATCGCGCAGACAGTGGCCATCGTCGAGCAACAGCAGTCGCTCGCTTTCAAGATCTTTCAAGCTGACGTGTTTTCGTTTGGCAAGCGCATGACCGTTGGGCACCGCGAGCAGGAACGGCTCTTCAAACAAGAACTCGGCGTGCAAGGTGTCGTCGTGGATCGGTAGCGCAAGAATGCCTGCATCCAGCTCGCCATCGTGCAGTTTTTTGAGAATGGTTTCGGTCTTTTCTTCGAACAACATGAGTTCGAGCTTGGGAAACTTCGCGACCAGTTGCGGCACCACGTGTGGCAGCAGGTAGGGCCCTAAGGTCGGGAAGATACCGATCTTTACGGCGCCCGATGATGGGTCTTTGGCGCGGCGAGCGATGTTCTTTATTTCATCGGCTTCACGCAACATCAACCGCGCGCGCGCGACCACGGCTTCACCGACATCGGTCAGCAGCACGTTGCGCGGATTGCGCTCAATCAGCGCTACACCAAGCTCGTCTTCGAGTTTTTTGATCTGGGTGGAAAGCGTGGGTTGCGAGACGAAACTCGCTTCGGCGGCGCGCCCGAAATGTTTAAGATCGGCGAGTGCAACGAGATAACGCAGGTCACGTAAATTCATCAGTGGTTAGGCCATCGGCGGGATCGCGTTGACCCAATCGAGATTTTGCTCAACCGGATGCGTCATGGGCTTGTTGGCAGTGTGTAGCGCTTTCGGAAAACGGCGCGCCATCAGTGCGATTTCATCGGTAAAAATACCGTCGATGCCCCATGACAGCAAGGTCGCGACACGCTCCGGATCATTCACGGTGTAGGTCAGCACGCGATAGCCGTGTTCATGAAAAAACCGCACCGTCTCGGCATCGAGCGATTCGTGGTGCGTGTGAATCGACACGCAATCGAGCGACTTCAAGGTATACAAATGATCCTCGCAGGCCATCGTCACCAGTAGTCCCATCGGCATGGTTGGTGCGGCCTTACGCGCGGCCTCCAGTGCGGTTTCGCTGAACGATGAAATCAGCGGTTTGACCAAGCGGTCACGCCACGCTTCCACGCACATTTCTGCGACGGCCTTGCCGGTTTCGGCTTCGCGTTTGGGACAAGGTTTTATTTCCACATTGGCGAGGTAGCCATGGCCGTGCAGATATTTCGCCACCACCGAAAAGCGCGGAATTTTTTCACCCGCGAATGGTGCGCTGTGCCAACTGCCCGCATCACATTTTTCCAACTCGGCAATCGTTTTTGTTGCAACTTCGCCATGACCATTGGTGGTGCGTTCAAGCGTGGCATCGTGCATCAGGATCGACACGCCTTCGTGCGATAACTTCACGTCGAATTCGAACGCGACATATTCATTGGCCGCACCGACCTTGATCGCGGCCAGGGTATTTTCCGGCGCGAGTTTGCCGGCGCCGCGATGCGCAAACAGCGTCGGGAACGGCCAGTTGCCGAGGCGGGTTTGATCGAGCGAAGCAATGGTGGTCATGGTGTCACTCCGTCAAAGATGGAACGCAAAAACCATAGACAAGCGAGGGAAAAAATTGCTGCCAACAAATCATCGAACATCACGCCGAAGCCGCCTTTGATGGTGCGATCCGCCAAGCTGATCGGCCACGGCTTGGCTATATCAAACACCCTAAACAACACAAATGCAACTACCAGCCATCCCGCGCTCGGGGGGGTGAACGCCAGCACCAGCAGAAACGCGGCGATTTCATCAATCACGATACTGCCGTGGTCGGAGACACCGAGTGCACGGCCCGTGACGTCGGCAGCCCAGGTACCGACCGCGAAACATATTGCTGCGGCGACTAACACGGCAACCACTCCGCCGAGGAAATACGTAACTGCGTATATCGGCAACGTCGCCAACGTGCCCCAGGTGCCAGGCGCTTTAGCGGCCAAGCCAGAGCCGAAGCCGAGCGCGATGAAATGCGCGGGATCCTGCATTAGAAATTCGCGGGTGGGTCGCATGGTTATGAGAAGTGATCGAAGCCGATTTTCGTCGGGGTGACGTTGCGACCATTTTCATCCAATACCGTGACGGTCGCGGCTTCACTCGCGATCATGGTGCCGATGCGCGTGACGTTGGTGCCGCTCGCGCTGCCAGCAGCCTCAACCGCGTTGCGCGCAGAAACTGGCGCGGTGAAACACAGTTCGTAGTCGTCGCCCCCGGCGAGCACGCAAGCGTCGCTTACATTCGCAGGGATGCCCGGCATCACTGGCACCTGCGCGCGCATGATGTGCGCAGCCAAGTTTGAACGTTCACAAATATGCGTGAGGTCAGCGACAAGGCCATCGGATAGATCTATCGCCGCGTGCGCAACACCCAACAACGCCAGACCCAGCGCGATGGGTGGGACGGGGGTATGCAAGTGACTTGCGGCGACCGAAAACACGTTCGCTGGAACTTGCAATTTGTCTTGCATCACCATCAGCGCAAGCGCCGCGCCACCCAGCGTGCCCGACACCCATACATCGTCGCCCGCTATTGCTAAATCACGTCGTAACGCCCGGCCAGCCTCGATCTCGCCAAATACAGTCAGGGTCATCGACAGCGAGCCACTGGTCGTATCGCCACCGATCAGCTCTACATTGTGTTGATCGGCAAGTGCAAAAAATCCCTGTGCAAATGCGGCCAGCCAATTGTGATCGACGCGCGGCAGCGTAAGGGCGAGCGTGACGTAGCGTGGCGTGGCGCCCATCGCGGCGAGGTCGGAGAGATTGACCGCGAGCGCTTTGTGGCCGAGTTTTTCGGGGTCGGCGTCTGGGAAAAAATGGCGGCCGGCGACGAGGGTGTCAGTGGAAATTGCCAACTCTTGGTTCGCCGCCACACGCAGCAACGCGCAATCGTCACCGACGCCGAGGATGGCGCGCTTGGTGGGGCGGGTGAAGTGCTGCTGGATGAGAGCGAATTCGGGGGTCATGAACATCACGGAAATAGTTCGCGCCGCACTAGAAACTGTCATCCTGAACCCAGCCTTACCGGGTGAAGGATCTGCTTTTTGCTACGATCTTTTTGTTACCTTCGCTGTGCTACCCTCGCCAACAGCAGATTCTTCGGCACCGCCCGATGATGCCGGGCCGCGCTCAGAATGACATGCATACTGCGCACCGTCGTTGGCGGCGCTAACGCAAAAAAGCCGGCGAGTGCATGCGTTAAAACCCGAGCATCCACGAGCCTTTCCAGCCTATTGCAAGTTTGCAGCTCTACAACTTCGAAGGCCGCTTCGCTGTTACCGTCACGGTCGCCGTCTTTGCCGCACGCGGCTTCCGCGCTTCCGGGTTCTCCACCTGATGTTGAATCTCACCCGCGCGCGCAATTGCGGCAAATTTATCCAGCACACCGTTCACGAATTTATGCCCATCGGTGCCACCAAACGATTTCGCTAATTCGATCGCTTCGTTGATGATGACGCGATACGGCGTCTCAACCATATGCACCAATTCAAATCCGGCCAGCAGCATCACCGCGCGCTCAATCGGGCTGACTTCGTTCCACGCGCGATCAACGAGCGGTGTGAGTTGTTCTACCAGTGCCGCATGGTGCTTGATCGGGCCGCGCAACAGCGCGGTAAACAATGGCGCATCGGCCTTGGCGTACCCTTCCATATCGGCGAATTGCTTTTCAATATCGCCAACATCTTGCGCCGCGACCTGCCACTGATAAAGCGCCTGCATCGCGAATTCGCGCGAGCGTCTTCTCGCGTTTTTCATCGCGCGTCCTTGGTTTTCGCAATCGCCGCTACCGCGTTCGCCATTTCAATCGCGACCCGCGCGCAATCAGCGCCCTTCTCTTCCACACGCGCCTCAGCCTGCGCGTCGGTTTCGGTAGTGAGAATGCCGTTGGCAATCGGCACGCCGGTTTCCAGCATCACATCCATCACACCGCGACATGATTCATTCGCGACGATTTCAAAGTGATAGGTCTCGCCGCGAATCACCGCACCGATGGCGATCAGTGTGTCGTAGCGATGCGTCATCGCCATCGATTGCAACGTAAGCGGAATCTCCAGCGCGCCGGGCACGGAGACATGATCGATATGCGCCGAATCGACGCCGTGCTGATGCAGCGCTGCCACGCAGGCCGCCGCAATTTTGTTAACGATTGGCTCGTTGAATCGGCTTTGCACGATGCCGATGCGAAGCGAGGTGCCATCCAGATTAGTTTTGATCGACTGCATAATTTCTTTCATTGGGGCGGCGAATTGGCTACGGTAGTACCGCAACCAAAAACTAAACTGCTTTCAATTTACGCTCACTCGACGGCGGCACAAACTCCACCACCTCCAGCTCAAACCCGGCCATCGACGGAATTTTCTTCGGCCACGCGAGGACACGCATCTTACGCACATTCAAGCGCCGCAAAATTTGCGCGCCAATCCCGTGGGTGCGTGGATCCCACTTACCTTTGCGCGACGGCGCCTCACCCACCGGCGCAAAGCGCTCAATGAGTGACGCCGCATCTTCGCGCCCGCGCAGCAACACAATCACGCCCGCCCCTTCCATCGCGATAATTCGCATCGCCTCGGCCACCGTGTACGCATGGCGACCACTCTCGAATTCGAACATATCGAGCGAGGAAAACGGCTCATGCACGCGCGTGAGCACCGGCACATCTGGTTTGATTTCGCCGCGTGACAGCGCCAGATGCACTTCATCAGCCGTCTTGTCATGGAACACATGCAGCTTGAAATTGCCGTACGGCGTCGCAATCGTCCGCTCTGAAACCAGATCAACCAGCGTCTCAGTGATCGAGCGATGACGAATCAAATCCGCAATCGTGCCCACTTTTAGATTGTGTTTTTTCGCGAACGTCAGCAAATCAGGCATGCGCGCCATCGAACCATCAGCATTCAAAATTTCGCAAATCACACCCGCCGGATACAGCCCCGCCAACTGCGCAAAATCGCAAGTCGCCTCGGTATGCCCCGCACGCATCAGCACGCCACCCGCCTTCGCGATCAACGGAAAAATATGCCCCGGCTGCACGATGTCGTTGGCCACCGCATTGCGCGCTGCCGCCACGCGGATGGTGCGCGCACGATCCGCCGCCGAGATACCGGTGGTCACCCCAGTCGCCGCTTCAATCGACACCGTAAACGCGGTGCCATGCGAGGTACGATTCTCAGCGACCATCGGCGGCAAATTCAAACGCCGCGCATGGTCTTCCAAAATCGGCATGCAAATCAAGCCACGCGCATGGGTCGCCATAAAGTTAATGGCCTCCGGCGTCACAAAATCCGCGGCCATCAAAATATCGCCCTCGTTCTCGCGATCTTCAGCGTCAGCGATCACCACCATCTTGCCTTGGCGGATGTCGGAGATGATTTCGGGGGTGGAGGAGATGGTCATGGTGCGGACAATAGTGTGCAATACATGATTTTCCCATGTAACCGAGTCGCACTGCTACAAGGCATTGGTGAATGTACGCACTGATGAAAATACTAGCCCCTAATATCAGCAAGCATCTTCATGACTTTTCGCATGAAATAGCCCGCCGCTATTGGAGTCTTGTTTTTGTAATTAGCCCACCATCACCTCGGCTCGGTGGCCTTGGGGGCAGCTACAAACCATAACGGGTCATCAAGTTTTCGAGCGTGATATTGGCCGATACCGCGTCGTGTGGCACCAACAAATACTTCCAGGGCTTCCCACCCACCGTTTTGGCGTACTCAGACGCATGCTTACACCACAGCGTAGCTTGCTCGGCCTTGGCTTTCACGTCGGTCTCTGACTCTTGCGCTGCTGCTACTTCCTGCGCTTTTTTGGTCTCAATCAGTAACACCATATCTGGAAGTTGCGCAACAAAATCGGGAATGTACTCGGACTGGCTGCTACCCGCACGGTAGTAAATGTTGAACTGACCTGACGCGGGGCGGAACCAGCGTTTTGCTTGCCGCTCAAGGACTGTTGCCAAAATACGCTCGGTGTCGGAATGAAATTTTTGATAAGGGTATGCACAGCGCATAAACCCGCCGTACAGATACTGACCGATGGTTCGCTTGTCATCAGGTGCCCAATGCAGCGGTTTCACATCGTCTTTTGCGGTAAACGCGCAGGGCTTGAGCGGCACAAAGCCTTGACTGACAACCACGTCAGAACCAGCCGATTCCTCGACGTAGTGCTTTGCCATCTGCGTATGGATGATGTCGGCAATGGGCTTGGCATAGTTCGCCAGCACGTTGTGAAGTGCGTCGTCATCATTCAAGTACGTTTGAAAATGCATGACCGCCTGATCCGCCAATTGGTAAATGAAATCGGCGTGGTCATCGTAGGAAACGTCGTCAAAGTTAATCAACTCTCGAACGATGTAATCAGCAAACCGCGACTCCTCAACAACTGCCCCGTTCAAATTCGCACCATAAGTCAGCACCTTGTTCGATTGCAATCCGTGCGATTCAAGCGTGTTGGCAAGCGGCTGATAGTTCAGGCGTGAAATGTCCAGCTGGAACGGTGCATATCCACTTGTCACGGGGCCTCCATTACGTCCTCGGGGAACGATTGAAATTCGAGGAATGTCAATCGTGTGCTCCACAAAAATATCTACCGCCTGCTTGACCACCTCAGCGACTGCGGCCGCATCGTTGAATTTCGACTCCAACAACTCACCTTGCTGCATGGGTTGACCAATAAGCAATCGTTGCTGCACCAATTGGGCAATGTGCCCTTGCACGCTCGCGGTAGACAAAGAGGCGCTGGTTGGAGCGATCAATTTGCCAGACTCGCTACTGCCCATGCTGCCCACTGCGTGACGCGAACGCCCAATGTCTGCAAGGACCTCCATCGCAGCAATCACAATTTGTCGGTCTTCGCCCGTTTGCAGCACAGTCGCTATTTGCCCCGGGTATCGCTCCAGTGCGCTGGCCACAAAGCTTTTTCCACTGGCACCCGTACCCTTTACATCGGCAAGTCCCAGCACCACCGCCATCGTGGACGGCACGACATAGCTGGTCAGTCGGTTGCCTTCGGAATCAGTTGGGTCAAGCTTGAGTTGCTTTAGCCGAATTGGCGAATCGCCCCTGTTGGCTTCTGCAATGACTTCCTGAAACTTGTCGTGCGCAATGATGTTCAAGCGGTCAACAACTTCTACCCCGGTTTTGCGGCCATAAGGCAAGCGCAAGCCGCGCCCGATGGATTGCTCGATTAGCGTGCGCGCATTCGCGGCGCGTAGCGGCACAATGGTGTAAAGATTAGTCACGTCCCAGCCTTCTTTGAGCATGTTGACGTGAATCACAATTTCGGTCGGCTCGTCGTAACTTTCCACGGCCAGCAGGCGACGAATCATTTCTTCTTCTTCGGCCCCCGTGCGGCTTGAATCAACTTGGATTACCTTGCCCTTGTAATTGCCACCAAAGAAGCTGTCGCTTTCAATCTTTGCTAGTAATTGCGCTGCATGTGTCGTGTCGCGCGCGATGATGAGCATGAATGGCTTAACGGGCTTCTGTTCAGTTTGCGCCGCATAGGTCAGCAAATGAACCTTGGTTTCCTCATGCACCCGCACGCCATCTTTAAGCTTGATGATTTCAATCTGCTCGGCGCTGTGATCGGCAGGGTTGAAGTTTTGCTGGGTGACCACCGCAGGCTCTTTCACAAAGCCATCCTCAATCGCCCGCGCCAGTGGGTAGTCCATCACCACGTTCTTGAAAGGCACGGTTTTGCCGCCAGCCGCCTCGGTAAACGGCGTGGCAGTAACTTCCAAACCTAGCAGTGGCTTGAGTTCATTCAGCGCCCGGATGCCAGCGCCTGCCCGGTAACGATGCGACTCATCCATGATGAGCACAAGGTCGGGCAAGCCTGCCAGATAATCAAAATAGCTCTGCCCCAAATATTCCGAAAGACGTTTGATCTTTGGCGCTTTGCCACCGCGCACTTCGGAATTAATTTTGGAGATATTGAAAATGTTGACCTGAACGGGTGCATCAATCGCTTGGCTTACCAAGTCGCCACGCTGTTCGTAGGTTTCGCCTGTAATGACTTCCGGCACGGCGGTTGCAAATTCTGCAATGCCTTTGAAAACATACTTGGGCGTATTGGGCGTGAAGTCTCGTATCAGCTTGTCGTAGATGGTGAGGTTGGGGGCCAGAACGAAGAAGTGCCTGTACCCATATGCAGCGTACAGGTAGCTGATGAACGCGCCCATCAAGCGCGTCTTGCCCACGCCGGTTGCCAGCGCAAAGCACATGGATGGAAATTCACGCTCAAAGTCAGTCAGCGTTGGAAACAGACTTGCCAGCGCCGTCTGCATCGCCTTGAGTTCATCAGGTGAACGGGCGTGCGAGTCACGCAAGGCGGGCACGGCTTCTAGCGACTTGTGCAGAATCTCAAGACTCTCTGTTTGCGGCTGGCGCAGGCTGAGGCGACCTGAAATTGCCCGCATGATTTTTTCTGTACTCATGCCGATGCCTCACTGCCGCCAACGTTTTTGCTACCGTTTTCCAATAAAGCCGAGCCATCTAGCGCTTCCAATTCGCGCAAAATTTCCGTGCGCAAATCTTCCACGCTGGGCAATTCAAACTGATAACGGCTGGCAAACACTTGTTCGTGCTTATCAGCCAACACATAGCGCACCACAGCGTCATTTTTTTCGCTGCACAACACTAAACCAATCGTCGGGTTATCGTCTTTTGCGACTATCTCTTGATCGTAAAAATTCACAT
The DNA here is from genome assembly GCA_043744255.1 of Burkholderiales bacterium. Taxonomy (GTDB): domain Bacteria; phylum Pseudomonadota; class Gammaproteobacteria; order Burkholderiales; family Usitatibacteraceae; genus UKL13-2. The sequence goes on from JAYTVA010000022.1 coordinate 29,086, forward strand.
AGAGCAGCATCTGACCCAAATCACCATGCGACAGCTTGCCCACCTTAAGGTCAATGACCACATAGCACTTCAATTTCATGTGATAAAAACCAGATCAGGATAAAAGTGATCTCCGTCTAGCGTCAGCCGCTTTTGCCGCCCAACAAACGCAAAGCCGCTCCCCAGCTCCAGCAAAAATGCCTATAACTGATTAATGAGCGCCTCTTCAATGCGAGACTCCACCAACCGATGCGACTCAGGCAAATTCAAAAATTCCAACACAAAGGGTTCTTTGATGACATCGTGCGGACGCGCCACGACCTGCCCTTCACGCGTCAACGCCAACAAGCCCGCTTTGTCTTTGCTTTTGGCCAGCCGCTCAAACAAAAACGAATTCATTTGTCGTTCAAGCTCACGCGCCGCCCAGCCATTGTTGACCGATTCGATTTCATAAAAATCGCGCACGGGTCTGCGTTGCTCCTTCAACAATCTGCGGTAATGCGTCCACGATAACCCGGTGTGCAACATCCCTGGCTGCCAGTTTTCAGGTTGAGAATCAGATTTAACACGCAGTGCGTGTTGTTTTTGCAAAAGCGTAGGGTAAGCCAGGAAAAAACTGCGCATGTATTGCAAAGCGCTGACTGAAAAACCGTCACCATATTCTTGTTTTAGATGCGCAGAAACGCCTTGCAGCAAAGCCTTGCCATAGCCCGCGCGCTTGGCACCGCCCTGCTCGGCCTCCACAATCTGCTGCCCAATCAACCAATTGGCACACACATGCGCCGTGTTGACAGAGCGCGCTGCCAGCGCCCGCTGGGATTCCCAAATCTCGCGGATGCGTGTCAATAAGACATCTTGTTGTTGGAGCTTGGTCATATTTCCTCCAACCCGCTCTCTTCAGATGAATTCCGACGCGGCGCGTCGGAATTCCCTGTCTCCGCCGCGTTAAACAAGCCACCTTGCGCCGGATTGGCTGCCTTCGCAACACGCACTCCCTGCCGTGAGTTGGTCGAAGTACTTGGCTCAGGGCGAGGGGCTGCCATCGGCAAATTCGCCACGTTCAAGCTGTAGTCGTCATGCCCCCATTCGCACTTGGCCAACACCATCTTGGGAATCTTCTTGAGCGTGAGATTCGCGTAGCGGTTAGCATCACCCTTGAAGGCGCTGCAACACGCCAGCAGAGTTTTCTTGTCACCTACGTCATCGCTCAATGCCTGCAACTGGTCGGCATTCAGCGTTTGCGTGGTCACGTAAATGAAGTCTGTTTCGGTGCTGTGGCCGTGTTGCCAGTAGCGGGTGTCAGACGGCGCATAGGTAAAACCTTCCAGCTTGCATATCGCCGCAGCCAGCATTGTGGCGTTGTATTCCTTGTTGACCACCCAGTTGCCCCAACGGTCTTTTTCCAAGAGGCTGGGCGCGAGCGAGAAGTAACGGAAACCGCCACCGCCTTGCCAGTTCGTGGCTTCCGTCACGCCGCCTTTGTCTTCACCGTCAATCACCTTTTGCAAGCGAGGAATGATGTGCGTATGGCAATGCTCGCCCAGCTCGACCATGATCCAGCGACGACCCATTTTGTGAGCGACTGCGCCGGTGGTTCCTGAGCCAGCGAACGAGTCGAGGACTAGATCGCCAAGACTTGTTGCAAGTTCTAGCACGCGTTTTAGTAGGCGTTCTGGTTTGGGTGTATCAAACAAATCATCTGAAAAAAGAGTGCGTATTTCTTTCTTTGCTTCGTCGTTGTGCCCAACGTCTTTATGCTCCCACCAAGTCGTCGCCGGCACGCTATCAGACACCTCAGTAAGAAATCGCTTTAAACGCGGTACGTTGTCACCTTTAGCGCCAAACCAAATTCGGTTGTCTCCTACGAGTTCCGCGAATTTCTCTTTGGTGAACCGCCAACTTGTTCCCTTCGGCGGCCAGTGTTTTCGGCCTGATGGACCTACGATCTCATAGATAGCATAGTCCCGAGCTTCGTTTCTCAGCAGATCCCCAGAAGTCCAAACTCCTCTTGAATCGTTGTCAGCATTTTTATATCGAGAATCCTGTTCATCAGTTCTGGGGAGGCGATTTAAATTCAATCGCTCTTTGTCTTTCGCGTAGGCAAGAACGTAATCATGAGATTCGGACAGATACTTTGAGTGTAAGCGCTCCATAAACCGCACCCTACCCAAGCAAGTGTTTAGCTGGTAAGCGCCCGCATGTTCAAATTCCATGGCAGCAACGCCTCGACGTCATCGA
>JAYTVA010000023.1:0-31030 GCA_043744255.1 Burkholderiales bacterium
CTCTCGGAAGGTCTCGACCTTCCTCGTTCAGTCGAGCGAAAAATCACACGCCCATCAACTCATTCTCGAACGCGCCCCCATGAAATATGCAGGCTAGCCGCCGGGCTACCCCCAGCTACGCTACACATCACCCAAGTTTCTAAGGATGAGATTCTTCGCGATAACCCCACTCAGAATGACAATGCTGAAGAGTTGCGAATTTTCGCCATCCACTGCAGCTACCAGACGCCAACTGCCAAACGGCCTCCCCCACCCCCATGTTAAACTTCACCTACTCCCAAACACCCCCAAACAGCGCGCCCCGCGCTGACTTTAGAGTCCCCTGCCAAAGCCCCTATGCTCGATGATCTGAAAAAAAGTGCACTGGAATATCACCAGTACCCTCACCCCGGCAAAATTGAAATCGCCGCCACCAAACCTCTCGCGACCCAACGTGACCTAGCGCTGGCCTATACGCCCGGCGTCGCCGCCGTGTGCGAGGCCATCGCCGCGAATCCCGCCGAGGTGCGCAACTACACGGCGCGTGGCAATTTGGTCGCGGTCATCACTAACGGCACTGCCGTGCTTGGCCTCGGCAATATCGGCCCCTTGGCCGCGAAGCCGGTGATGGAAGGCAAGGCGGTGTTGTTCAAAAAGTTCGCGGGCATTGATGTGTTCGACATTGAGGTCAACGAGCGCGATCCCGATAAGTTGGTGGACATCATTGCCTCACTTGAGCCGACGTTTGGCGGCATTAATCTCGAAGACATCAAAGCGCCGGAGTGTTTTTACGTGGAGAGAAAACTCCGCGAGAAGATGAAAATTCCGGTGTTTCATGACGATCAACACGGCACCGCGATCATCGTCGGCGCGGCGATTGTCAACGGCCTCAAAGTGGTCGGCAAGGATATTCATCAGGTGAAATTGGTCGCCTCGGGTGCCGGTGCGGCAGCGTTGGCGTGTCTCGATATGCTGGTCGCACTCGGCATGAAAATGTCGAATATCTGGGTGACCGACATTGCGGGCGTGGTGTATCGCGGTCGCAAAGAAGAGATGGACGCGAACAAGGAACGCTACGCCAAGGACACACCCGCACGAAGCTTGGGTGAAGTGATCGACGGTGCCGACGTGTTTCTCGGCTTGTCCGCTGGCGGCGTGTTGAAGCAAGACATGGTGAAACGGATGGCGGCGAATCCGTTGATTCTGGCGCTGGCCAATCCGAATCCGGAAATTCTGCCTGAGGACGTGCGCGCGGCGCGTGATGACGCGGTGATTGCGACCGGTCGTTCGGATTATCCCAATCAAGTGAATAATGTGTTGTGCTTTCCATTTATTTTTCGCGGCGCGTTGGATGTCGGTGCCACGACGATTAACGAAGCGATGAAACTCGCGGCGGTACATGCCATTGCCGATCTCGCGCAGGCCGAGCAATCGGACGTGGTGGCGATGGCGTATCAGGATGCGCCGACGGGTTTTGGCCGCGACTATCTAATTCCACGTCCGTTTGATCCGCGCTTGATTGCGAAGGTTGCACCGGCGGTGGCGAAGGCGGCGATGGAAAGCGGGGTCGCGACCAGTCCGATTACCGATTGGCCAGCGTATTTGCAGCGCCTCGATGAATTTGTCTATCAAAGCGGCCTCATCATGAAGCCGGTGTTTTCGAAAGCCAAGCAAGCGCCGAAACGCATCGTCTACGCTGAGGGCGAAGACGAGCGTGTGATGCGCGCGGTACAAGTCGTGCTCGATGAAAAAATTGCCCGCCCGATTCTAATTGGTCGCCCGACCGTGATCGATCAGCGCATCGAAAAATTTGGCCTTCGTATGAAGGCCGGCGTCGATTTCGACGTCATCAATCCCGAATTTGACGAACGCTATCGCGACTATTGGACGAGCTACTACCAACTTACGCAGCGAGGTGGCGTTTCGGAGCAATACGCAAAGATTGAAATGCGCCGTCGCTTGACACTCATCGGCGCGATGATGATGCACAAGGGGCACGCCGACGGCATGATCTGCGGCACCTTTGGCACGCATGCGCTGCATTTGCATTATGTGAAACAGGTGATTGGCCGCCGCGCGGGCGTTGGGCATATGTACGCGATGAACGTGTTGATGTTGCCCAAACGCACCGTGTTTATTTGCGATACATACGTCAACCACGATCCGACGCCGGAACAAATTGCCGAGATGACCTTGCTCGCAGCCGAAGAAATTCGTCGCTTCGGCTTGGTACCAAAGGCAGCCCTGTTGTCGCACTCCAGTTTTGGTTCGTCCGACCATCCATCGGCGGCAAAAATGCGCTTTGCGTTAGCACTCATCAACGCGCGCGCACCGGAGCTTGAAGTTGAAGGGGAGATGCACGGCGATGCCGCACTCTCGGCCGAAGTTCGCGAAAACGCCTTCCCGAATTCACGCTTGAAGGGTGATGCGAATCTGCTCATCATGCCAACGCTGGATGCGGCTAACATCGCCTTTAATCTGCTGAAAACTTCAGCGGGTGGCGGCATTACCATCGGGCCGATCTTGCTCGGTGCGGCGATGCCGGTTCATATCGTCACGCCGACTGCGACCGTGCGCCGCATCATCAACATGACTGCGCTGGCGGTAGTAGACGCGCAGGCCTTGCGCAAGTAACACGTGCTGTTGCGTCCGAACCCGCTGGCAGCGGGCGGCACCATCGGCTTGTTTTCGCCGTCCGGTGCGCTCGCGCAGGATCGGCTTGATGCTGGCGTCGCCACTATTGAAGCACAAGGTTTTCGCGTGGCGGTGGCACCAGAAGCGCTGAACGAGTGGCGCTATTTCGCGGGCACCGATGATGAGCGTCTCGCGAGTTTTCATCGTATGGTGGCTGACCCCAGCATCGACGCGATGATGATGTCGCGCGGTGGTTACGGGTTTTCGCGGTTGCTGCATCGTATTGACTGGCAGGCCGTTGCCGCGTCGCGCAAAGTGTTTTGCGGGTTCAGCGATTTCACCGCATTTAATTTAGCCGCGTTAGCGAAAGCAAATTTTTTGACCTACGCCGGACCCGGCGGCGCGACCGATTTTGATTGGCGCACCGAGTCGCCTGAGACGGTGGCGGATCACGCGTTCATGACGGCGCATTGCTGGCCGGTGTTGCGCAGCGTGGCGGTGCATGCCGGGGCATTCGCGAGCAACCACAGCTATCCAGCGCAATCCATTCGTGGGCGGATCTGGGGCAGCAACTTGTCGCTACTCACGCACCTGGTCGGCACGCCATTTATGCCGAACATGGATGGCGGCATTTTGTTTGTTGAGGAAATCGACGAAGAGCCCTACGCGGTTGAGCGGATGTTTTTGCAGCTATTCCACGCCGGGATTTTGCAAACGCAGCACGCGATTGTGCTCGGTGATTTTTCCGACTGCGCGCCGTCATCGGGGCGATTTCGCTATGAGATGTCGCATGTGGTGGAAACGCTTCGCGCGTTGCTGCCGTGCCCCGTGCTGACAGGTTTGCCGTTTGGGCATGTCGCGAAAAAATTGACGATTCCGTATGGTGGCGATGCCGAGTTGAAGATTGGGGTTGGGGAGTTTTCGGTTTCTTATTGAGAAACTATCTGGCACCCGCTACACCCATGACCCTAACCACGCTCCTCCTAACCGCTCTCGCCCTTGCCATGGACGCCGTCGCCGTCTCCATCGCCAGCGGCCTTTCCGTCACACGCCTCAAGTTCCGCGATGCGCTAAAAATGGCCGCATTCTTCGGCGCGTTCCAAGCGGTGATGCCGCTGCTCGGCTATTTGCTCGGCACCACGTTCGCGCAACAAGTCACGGCCTACACCCACTGGATCGCGTTCGTTCTGCTACTCGGCCTCGGCATCAAGATGATCCTCGAAGCGCGCGGGGCAGCGGACGAAAAAGTAGAGTCGCCGTTCAATACCAAGAAGCTCACCTTGCTCGCGATTGCCACCAGTCTTGACGCATTCGCGGTCGGCGTGACGTTTTCGTTGATGGACATGGGGCTCGCCGCGACCGTCAGTGTGATCGGCGTCATCACCTTCGCGCTGTGTCTGCCCGCCGTCTGGTTCGGCGCACAACTGGGTAAAACCTTTGCCAAACGCGCGGAAGTTTTAGGAGGCGTAGTATTGATCGCCATCGGCGTGAAAACGCTGCTCGATCATTTTTGGTGAGGTTTGTATGACGACACGCACAGCTTTCCGCGCCTGCCATCTCTGCGAAGCGATTTGCGGCCTTGAAATCAAGATTGACGGTGCCGACATCGTCAGCATTCGCGGCGACGACGCCGACCCGTTTAGCCGTGGCCACATTTGTCCGAAGGCGGTGGCGCTGAAAGACATTCACGAAGACGCGAACCGCCTACGCCGCCCGATGCAACGCATCGGTACCGACTGGAACGAGATTTCGTGGGAAGACGCGTTCGAGCTCGCCGCCACCAAACTAGTGGAAATTCAAACGCAGCACGGTAACAATGCGGTCGGTTTCTATGCGGGCAATCCGTCTGCACACAACTCCGGCACGCTGTTCAACATCCCGGTGCTCGCGCGCGCGCTGAAAACAAAAAACGCATTCAGTGCGTCGTCGGTCGATCAGTTGCCGCAACAACTCGCCTCGTTCTTGATGTTCGGCCATCAGTTCATGATCCCGATTCCGGACATCGATCACACTGATTATTTTTTAATTCTCGGTGGCAATCCGATGGCCTCAAACGGCAGCATGATGACGGTGCCCAATGTCGCGAAACGCCTCGCCGCGATCAAGACGCGTGGCGGCAAAGTGGTGGTAATTGATCCGCGCCGCAGCGAGACCGCCGAGGTCGCGAGCGAGCATCATTTCATCCGCCCCGCGACTGACGCCGCGCTGCTGATGGCGATCATCAATACCTTGCGCCACGAAAATCTGTTTCGTATCTCACACCCCGACCAGCTCAACGGACTCGATGCCGCACTTAATGCCATCGCCGCAGTCACTCCAGACGTCGCCGCGCGCGCCACCAGTATTGATGCCGACACAATCCGCCGCATCGCCCGCGAATTCGCTGCCGCATCGAGTGCTATTTGTTACGGGCGACTCGGCACCACCTTGCAAGCATTTGGCACACTCAATCAATGGTTAGTGCAGTTGCTCAACATCGTCACCGGCAATCTGGATCGCATCGGCGGCACCATGCCGACCACGCCGTTGATGCCGCTCACGGGACCGGGCACACGGCCCGGGCACTATGCGGAATGGAAATCACGCGTCAGCGGCCTGCCGGAAACAAGTGGCGAGCTACCGGCTGCCGCGATGGCCGAAGAAATTCTCACACCGGGCGAGGGGCAAATCCTCGCCATGATTACCATTGCGGGCAATCCGGTGCTCTCGACACCAGACGGAAAGCAACTCGATCGTGCGCTGGCCTCGCTCGATTTCATGGTGGCCATTGACATCTACGTCAACGAAACCACCCGCCATGCGAATTTGATTCTGCCGCCGACCTCGAGCCTGAATCACGATCATTACGATTCGGTGTTCAACGCCTTCGCCGTGCGCAACGTCACGCGCTTTAACGAAGGTCTTTGGCCGAAACCCGACGATGAGCGCTTCGATTCAGAAATTCTCGGCGAGCTAGCGAAGCGGATTGCGGAAAAATCGACACGCGACGTGAAGCCCGCGACATCAACTGCCCAGATCGTCGACACCGTGTTCACGCGCGGCGCGGCGCGCCACGGCATCACCTTTGCCGCGTTGAAAGAGGCCAAGCATGGCATTGACCTCGGCGCACTCAAGCCCTCGCTGTACCAGCGGCTGGAAACGCCCGATAAGAAAATTCTATGCGCGCCGCCGGTGGTGGTAGCTGACGCAAAGCGCTTCTTGTTGTCGTTGGCAAACGACATCACGGGACTGGTGTTGATCGGTCGTCGCCATGTGCGCAGCAATAATTCATGGATGCATGGCGCGCATCGGTTGATGAAAGGCAGGCCGCGTGACCAACTGATGATGCACCCCGCCGACGCCACCGCGCGCGGACTGAGCGACGGTCAGCGCGTAAAAATTCAATCGCCCCGCGGCGCCGTCATGATCGCCCTGCAAACCACGGACACCATGATGCCGGGCGTGGTCAGTCTGCCACATGGTTTCGGCCACAATCGTAGCGGCACGCGTCTCGGCCTAGCGCACGACTACGCGGGCGCCAGTTACAACGATCTCGCCGATACCCGCGCGCTCGATGCCGTATCCGGTAACGCAGCGCTGAATGGCACACCAGTGGACGTGTTCGCGTTACCGACGTAAACGGCAAAACGTGGTTTAATTCTTGCTGGCAATGGTGTAAACCTCAGTTTTAGCCTCAGTTGTATCGCCACCCCTCACTCAATTAATCTATCTCCCAAGGAGAGCTTCATGAAAAAATCAATCAAAGTTTTGTTGGTCACTCTCGTCGCTGCGCTGCCATTTTTGGCCATGCCCGCTCAGGCGCAGACTAAAGAGTCCTGCAACGCCGATGCAAAAGCACAAAACCTGCAAGGCGCTGACCTGAAGATGTTTATGAAGGAATGTTTGCCAGCAGGTGCGATGGCTGACAAGCCAGCCAAGAGCAAGGCTAAGGCGAAAGGCAAAAGCAAGAAGGGCAAACCAGCCGCCAAGAAGGCCAAAAAGCCAGCGATGAAGAAGTAAAGTCGCAAGGTCATTCACGAAAAACGGCGCACGGGTTGCGCCGTTTTTTTTCGCTGTTTTTTTTGCCTCTCGTCGCGACGCCAACCCGCATGATCGTGATTAGCAAAACGTGGTTTAATCAGTTCGGCATTTTTGCTCCGCGTTGATGCCGATTACAAATACTCACTCATTTACCAATTCACCCATTTATCTATTCACCCAAGGAGTTCCCGATGAAAAAACTGATCGCAGCCATGTTGTTGGCGCTTCCCTTGTTCGCCGTACCGACGGTGGCGAGTGCCGCCAACGTCAAAATGAAAGCCTGTAACGCCGATGCCAAAGCGCAAAACCTCGCTGGCCCGGATCGCAAAGCGTTCATGAAGCAATGCCTGAAAAAAGACGGTGCTGCGCCCAGTGGACAATCGGCACAGCGTTCGAAGATGAAGGCGTGTAATGCCGACGCCAAGTCGCAAGCGCTTAAAGGCCCGGATCGTAAGGCGTTTATGTCGCAGTGTTTGAAGGGCTAGGCTCTGCACCAACACTCGCTTCGTATTGCCCAAAACGGCGCACCTAGTGCGCCGTTTTTCTTCGATTCACTATGAACACGCATCGATTCGCCTACATCTACGCCATTGTCAAAAAAATCCCCCGCGGTAAAGTGGCGACCTATGGACAAATCGCCGCACTTGCTGGTATGGGTCGCGCAGCGCGACAGGTGGGCACGGCGTTACGCGTCACGCCGGATGACGTAAAAATTCCGTGGCATCGCGTGGTCAATGCTCAGGGGCGAGTATCGATGCGATTGAAGGACTGGCATTCGGGCGGCGATGACTTGCAAAGAATCCTGCTGGAGTCTGAGGGCGTGGTGTTTACGGACAGCGGGAAATTTGACTTGGAAACGTATCGGTGGAGGCCGAAAGTCTAGGATTGGCGGGTGTTTTGGGGCATCTTACTTTTTAAAAATGCGCTGCGTGCCCGTCACCACGAGCAACACCAGCGCCCCTGCTGCAATCCCGACCAGCCCATCCGCAAACGTTGGCCCCACGCTCGCAAACACGCCACCCACGTTGGCGGTCACCGTTGTCACCGCGTTCTGCAACATCGGCACACCGTGTACCAGAATTCCGCCGCCAACAAGAAACATCGCGGCGGTACCTGCGATGGATAAAAACTTCATCAAATTCGGCGCGCTCCACAACAGCGCCGCGCCGATTTTTTTGCCAAGCGCACTGTTGCGTTGCGCAAGGTACAAACCCAGATCATCGAGCTTCACAATCGCTGCCACGAATCCATACACGCCGATGGTCATGATCATCGCAATGGCGACAAGCACCGCGACTTGATTGGTGAAACTTGCGGTCGCCACGGTACCGAGTGTGATGACGATAATCTCGGCCGACAACACGAAGTCGGTGCGAATGGCGCCTTTGATTTTGTCTTGTTCGAACGCCACCATATTCACCGCAGGATTCGCAACCGCCTCCACCAATTCGCTGTGATGCGCTTGGTCTTCACGCCGCGAGTGCAAAAATTTGTGGGCGATTTTTTCGACACCCTCAAAGCAAAGATATGCACCGCCAATCATCAATAGCGGCGTCACTGCCCAAGGGGCGAAGGCGCTGATCGCAAGCGCCGACGGAACGAGGATGGCTTTGTTGACCATTGAGCCTTTAGCGACCGCCCACACGACCGGCAACTCGCGATCTGCTCTCACGCCCGCGACTTGTTGCGCGTTCAGCGCAAGATCGTCACCAAGCACGCCCGCCGTTTTTTTCGCGGCGACATTGGTCATCGTAGCCACATCGTCGAGGATGGTGGCGATGTCGTCGAGGAGCACGAAGAGGGAACTGGCCATTTTTTGGGTTGGGGGTTGGGGGTTGGAGGTTGGAGGTTGGAGGTCGCGATACCCAACGACACGATTTTCGCTCACACCTCAGCAAGCGTCAACGAACATTCAACTTTCGCATGCTACGATTCCTCATCGAAAAAAAGGAATCAACATGAAAGCCCCAAACTATCAGATCGCAACGCGGATGAAAAATGTTTCATCTTCTGCGATTCGCGATTTACTCAAGAACGCGTCCGAGCCCGGCATGATTTCTCTGGCCGGCGGCTTGCCGGCACCTGACTTGTTTGATCTCGACGGACTCGCGCAGGCGAGTGCCGAGGTGATGCGCGAATTGCCGGTGAATGCCCTGCAATACGGCCTCACTGCGGGTCAACCCGATCTACGCAGAGCGCTCGCTGTCCTGATGGCGACGCGCGCTGCAACCGTCAATGCAGAAGAAATCATCGTCACCTCCGGCTCGCAACAAGGTATCGACTTGATCGCGCGCGTAATGGTGGACGCAGGCGACACTGTGCTGGTAGAGCGTCCTTCGTACCTCGCCGCGATTCAAACCTTCGCCTTGAACGAAGCGAAATTTGTCGGCGTGGATGTTGATGCTGAGGGCATGAAAGTCGATGAACTCGAAGCGTTGCTGATCGCGCACAAACCAAAATTCATTTACACCGTCGCGACGTTTGCCAATCCATCCGGTGCGACGATGTCGCTCGCGCGTCGCAGGACACTATTGCAACTCGCGGTGAAACATCAAGTGTTCGTGATTGAGGATGACCCGTATGGCGAATTGCGTTCGCGGGGTTCTCCGTTGCCGCCGTTGATCGCATTGGCGAAAGATATTCCCGGTGCCGAGGCATGGTGCGGCTACCTTTCCACGTTATCAAAGATTCTTGCGCCGGGTTTTCGCATCGGTTGGATGATACTGCCACCCGCGCTGCGTCACTACGCCGAAATCGCCAAGCAGGGCATGGATTTGCACACCTCCACCTTCACCCAGGCGGTCGCGACGCGTTACCTCAATTCAGGGCGGCTGCACGATCGCCTGCCCGCGATTCGCGCCAGCTACAAGGAACGCAATGAGGCACTGGCTGACGCGTTGAAGCGTCACCTCGCGGGCGCGCTCACCTATGTGCAGCCAGATGGCGGCATGTTTTTGTGGGCAAAGTGGACGGACAAAACGATTAACTCGACGGCGCTGCTCAAGGTTGCGTTGCCGGAGAAAATGATTTTTGTGCCGGGGGAGCATTTCTACGCGGATGCGCCGGAGCAGCACTCGCTGCGCTTGAGTTTTTCCACGCCGACGGCGGTGCAGATTGATGAGGGAATTAAGAGACTGGCGGCGGCGGTGGAGAGGATGCGGGCGGGGAAACTGGCGAGGGCGGCTTAGCCGTCCTTGTGCCGTCGCAACACCCTCTGCTTGACGCAATTGTCTCCCCGGCGCAGGCACTGTCTCCCCGGCACCCCGCATGGGGAGACGGTGAAACTTAACCGTCGTATTCAAAATACTGTAGCAACAACTACCCCAACACCCCATCCGTCAACACCAGCCTACGGCTCATCTTCGCCGCCAATTGCGGATCATGGGTGACCATCACCAGCGCGGTTTCGTATTTCGCATTCAATCGCATGATGAGTTCGAACACGCCGTCCGCCGTGTTGCGATCTAAGTTTCCGGTGGGCTCATCGGCGAGTACGCACGCAGGATGCGTGACCAGTGCGCGTGCGACGGCAACGCGTTGCCGTTCACCGCCAGATAGCTCGCCGGGTTTATGCGTGAGGCGATGCGATAGGCCGACATCGTTGAGCATTTCGGCGGCGCGTGCCTTAGCAAGCTTGGTATTTTCGCCGCGAATTGCTAACGGCATCGCGACATTTTCCAATGCGGAAAATTCGGGCAGCAGGTGATGAAATTGATAGATGAAACCGAGCGCGTGGTTGCGCAGATTGCCCTGCTCGGTCGCGGATAGTTTGTCCATGCGTTGATCGAGCAACATGACTTCGCCGGAGGTCGGTGCATCGAGGCCACCGAGGATATGTAGCAGCGTACTTTTGCCGGAACCGGATGCGCCGACTATCGAGATAGTTTCGCCTTTACCCACCGACAGGCTAACGCTTTTGAGCACCGGCACATCAACTTGCCCTTGCTTAAAGGTTTTAATGACGGCGCTGCACTGCAACACGTTACTCATAACGTAGCGCCTCCGCCGGATTAACTTTGGACGCCCGCCAACTCGGGTACAAGGTCGCGACCAGTGCCATCGCATACGCGATCAACGCGACCTGCCACACGTCGTTCCATTTCAAATCGGACGGCAGCTCTTTGATGAAATACAGCTCAGGCGAGAGGATCGGGGTGCCGGCGATGCGCTCGAAAAATCCGACCACGTCTGCGATGTTGAGCGCCAACAACACGCCGCCCACCACACCAATCAGCGTGCCAATCAGCCCAACCATTGCGCCTTGCACGACGAAGATACGCATGATGGTACCGGGCGATGCGCCTAGCGTGCGCAGGATGGCGATGTCGGGATGTTTGTCGGTGACGACCATGACCAGCGTGGAAACCAGATTGAACGCGGCGACCAAAATAATAATCAGCAAGATGATGAACATCATGCGTTTTTCGATTTGCACGGCGCGAAAGTACGTGGCGTTTTGCTGCGTCCAGTCGGTGACATAGCCATCGATCTTCAGCGTGCGCTGCAACTGTTGCGCGATCACGGACGCGCGGTCGGTGTCGTTGACCTTCAGGCGCACACCACTCACGTTATCATCAAGCCGGTACAAGGTCTGCGCGTCTTTGAGATGGATGAGAGCAAGGTTCAAATCGTATTCGTAATGACCGGAACTGAAGATGCCAACCACCGTGAAGCTGCGCATGCGCGGCAACATGCCCGCCGGCGTGACACTCCCCTGCGGAATCAGTAGTTGCAGCTTGGTACCCATTTGCGCCTGCAAGGCACGCGCGAGTTCGGCACCAAGTACGATGCCGTATTCGCCCGGTTTCAAGTCGGTGAGTGCACCGATTTTCATGTTGGCACCGAGGTCAGCGACGGCGTTTTCCATGACCGGGTCAATGCCGCGAATGCCCACGCCACGCGGGTTTTGGCCAAGTGTGAGCATGCCCTGCCCCATCACAAACGGCGCGGCACCGGCGATTTCCGGTTGGCGTTTGGTGGTGTCCACCACGTCGCGCCAATTGGCGAGGCCGCTGTCAAAACCCATTACTTGAATGTGCGACGTCACGCCAAGAATTTTCGCGCGTACTTCTTTTTGGAAACCATTCATCACTGACAACACGGTGATCAGCGCCGCGATGCCCAAGGCAATACCCGCCACCGAGATGAACGAAATGAAGGAAATGAAATTGTTGTTACGTTTGGCGCGCAGGTAACGGCGGCCAATGAACAGCGAGAGTGGTTGCAAGATGAGCGCTTAAGATTGATGTTCGCAAGAGTGTGCCACAAATGCTAGACATGACCGCGATGATAAAATTCAGTCATGCACCTCACACTCCTCGTCGCCGATCTCGTCCCGCCACCGCTGTTCATCGCCCGCCAAGATTTGCCCGTCATGCCCGCGCTACAAGCGCTGCTGGCGCAGGGCAACATCATTAACCAGCCGGGTGCGTTTCTCGAAGAAGCGTGCCTGCAACAACTTGGCCTCAAACACATCGCCAGCAATCCCATCGCCGCGCTCACACTGCTCGCCGATGGCGGCACGCCGGACACGCACACCTGGGTGCGCGCCGACCCGGTGCATTTGCATGTGAGCCGCGACAATGTGCAACTGATGGATTCGCATGTGGTTGATCCCACGATGGACGAAGCGAACGCGATTGTCGCAACGCTCAATCGCCATCTTGCTGAAGACGGTTTGGCGATTGAGGTGCATGACGCGGCGCGCTGGTACCTGCGCATCCCGCGAGAAGAAGCGCCCGAAACGACGACCCTGTGGCGCGCGAATGGCAGCAATGTGTTCGACAAATTACCCGCTGACGGCAAGGGAAAAATCAATTGGCGGCGTTTGCAAAACGAGTTGCAGATGTTGCTGGTCGAACACGCGGTCAACGTCGCGCGTGACGCGAACAATCAACCCACAATTAACGGCATTTGGTTTTGGGGTGCAGGCGAAATCGCCGCGCCGGTGCTCGATCTACCAAAACCCAACCGCAAAATCATGATGCCAGTGGTGAATCGAAATAACGAGATCAAACCGCCAGTGGTGCCGAAGCTCCCGAACGATCATCCGTATGAGCTAATCCTCGCCAAGCTAGCACTGGTGCGGGGTTTGGCCAAGAACGCGGCGCTACCGTTGGCTGATATGCCCGCTGATTTTGCGACGGCGAAAGAGAGTACCGTCAATACGCTGTGCGTGATTCATACCGCGACGCGCGCGCTGCGGCGCAATGATCGACATGAATGGATGCAGGTGGTGGCGGGGCTGGAGGCAAATTGGTTTCTACCTGCGCGTGAAGCGCTGAAGACGCGGCAATTAGATTCGTTGACGTTGCTGTTGTCCAATGAAAGCGGTTCGTTGCGCGTGAAGTTGGGGCGGACGAGGCCGTGGGAGTTTTGGAAGCGCGTGACGCCGGTGCGGAAGGTGGGGTCGTATGTTTGAGTTTCTGCGCGGCGTTTGAGAATTTCGTTTTGCGACCAATCATGCCCAAGATCCTAACCCGCCCCCAAGACCCCGCCGCCTACGCCGCCCTCATCGCGGGTAACGTAGACCCAAGCATGGCGCGCCTGTACGCTGCACGTGAGGTCAAATCGCCGCGCGAACTTGACACCGGCATGGGCGCACTCCTTGCCCCCGCGCTGCTAAATCACATCAACGCCGCCGCACTACTCCTCGCCGATGCCATCGCGGCAAAACAACGCCTGTTGATCGTTGCCGATTACGACGCGGACGGTGCGACCGCGTGTGCCGTCGGCATACGCGCGCTCACTGCCATGGGTGCCATCGTCGATTACGTGGTGCCGGATCGTTTCAAGTATGGCTACGGCCTTACACCAGAAATCGTCGCACTCGCCGCTGAAAAAAATCCCGACATCATCATCACCGTAGACAACGGCATCGCCAGTGTCGATGGCGTGGCGGAGGCCAATCGGCGCGGGATTCGGGTGTTGGTGACAGATCATCATTTGCCCGGCGATGCGTTGCCCGATGCGGCCGTGATCGTGAACCCGAACCAGCGTGGCGATACGTTCACGAGTAAAAATCTCGCTGGTGTGGGCGTGATTTTTTATGTGATGTTGGCGTTGCGGGCTGAGCTTCGCACACGCAATCATTTCGCGTCACGGCCTGAGCCGAACCTCGGCGACTTGCTTGATCTGGTGGCGCTGGGCACCGTCGCCGACGTGGTGCGCCTCGATCACAACAATCGTATCCTCGTTGAACAGGGGCTCACGCGCATTCGTGCTGGGCGCATGTGTGCGGGCATTCGTGCGCTGCTGACGGTGGCGGCGCGCGTGCCGCAACGTGCGAGCACCTATGACCTCGCCTTCGTGGTCGGACCGCGCGTGAATGCGGCTGGACGCTTGGACGATATGAGTATCGGTATCGCGTGCTTGCTCGCAGACAACGACGACGCGGCGATGAAGCTTGCCAACCAACTCGATCAATTGAATCGTGAACGTCGCGATATTGAGGCGGGCATGAAGGACGATGCGTTGGCGACGCTTGCAGAAATCGACGTGGCCGAGCGCTATGCGATTGCGATTTTTGAGCCGACGTGGCATCAAGGTGTGGTCGGCATTCTCGCCTCGCGCATCCGCGAAAAATATCATCGCCCGGTGATTGCGTTTGCGGCTGACGGGCAAGGCAATCTCAAGGGTTCAGGTCGCTCGATTCAGGGCTTGCACATGCGCGATGCGCTTGACCTCATCACCAAACGATTCCCCAATGTGATTACCAAATTCGGCGGACATGCGATGGCGGCGGGGCTGACGATTCCACAACATGCGCTGGTGGATTTTGCCAAAGCGTTCGAGACCGTCGTGCGCGAATTGATTTCGCCGGCCGAGTTGCATGAGCGGATTGAAACCGATGGCGCGATTGATGCTAGTGACCTGACTTTCGATTTTGTGCGCGGGCTGGAGGCGCAGGTGTGGGGGCAGGGATTTGCGTCGCCGACGTTCACTGGTGCGCTGAAAGTGGTCGAGCAGCGCGTGGTCGGTGAAAAGCATTTGAAGCTGAGAGTCGCGATGGGCGGGCAAACGTTTGAAGCCATGCGATTCGGCTCGGCGGATGCCTTAAACACCAGCATTGACGCGGTGTTTCGGCCTTCGATCAATGAGTTTCGGGGGAATAAGACGTTGCAGTTGTTGGTGGATTTTGTGGCTTAGGGTCGCCAGTAGCCCCATTCTTCTATTGCTACCGGATGAGATCCTTAAAAACTTGGGCAATGCACGTCCAAGCGCCGGACGACAAAAAATCCCCAAAGCCTGTCATCCCATTCCTCCGTCCACGCGTTACCAGCCTATTACGCGTCGTTCCGACGGGCGTAACTGGCATCAGGCCTCGCCCGCAGGTTCAACATAGGTGGCGAGATGCGTGTTGCATCACCAATATCCCTAACGAAGGAGCGCATCTTGAAAAAAATCGCAATCGCAGTTTTGTTGGCAGGCGGAACGTTTTTTAGCGTGCAGGCGCAAGCCGGCACGGGTGCTGTCGTTGGCACGCTCGAAGGAGCGTTGATCGGCAGCCATTTCGGCGGCGCGCACGGCGCAGTCGTTGGCGCGATTCTTGGCACGGTCATCGGTAGTTCGGTGGACGATGCGCGCGCCAATCAACCATCGCGCGAAGTACGCTATGAGCCGCAATACCAACCTGCTCCTGTCTATGGCAACGCACCTGCCCCAGTCTACGCACCAGCACCCGCACAAGGCCCTGTGACCTACCAGCAAGGCTACCCGCAGCCGCAATACGAAGTCCGCTACGAGCAGCCGGTGTATGTGCCGCAGCGCGTGGTGTACGTGCCAGCACCCGTATATTCAAGCTACCCAGTGTATGCAAACTACTATCCTGCGCCGGTCTATATTGGCTACTCCGCACCGCGTTATGTGAGCTATGGTGGGCATAGTGGACATGGCGGGCATCGTGGCCATCATGGTGGTCATCGTTATTGAGTGAAGGCGAAGTTGTAGTACAAAAAAACGGCGGACTTTGGTCTGCCGTTTTTTTGTCTGCGTCATGTTTAGCTTCTTCTTTTGTATGCGGATGAGATCCTTCGCAGAAGCGGCTCAGGATGACAGTGAGTTGTCATCCTGAGCCGCTTCTGCGAGGGATCTCATCCTGCCAAACCTGGGAAACGCTCGCTGAAGTTAGCCATCACCCATCGATGCTTTCACCCCGTCAGCTATAATCCCACCTCACAAAATCAACAGCAGAAAAGCATCATGGAAGCCGATCAAATCAACGCTATTTCTAACCGCCTCAACGACTTATCCGCACGCGCGGGCGAGTTGCGGAGGTATCTTTGACTTTGACGGCAAAGTAGCGCGGCAGGAAGAAGTCAACCGCCTCGTCGAAGACCCGGCCGTCTGGGCAGACAGCAAGCGCGCGCAAGAACTCGGTCGCGAAAAAAAGGCATTGGATGCGGTGGTGGAAACACTCATTCGTGTCAGCAGCACCGTCAAAGATTCGCAAGAACTCTTCGCCATGGCCAAAGACGAGGGCGACCTCGGCACCCTCGCCGCCATCAACCGCGACGCGCTCGAGGTTGAAACCGCCGTCGCCGATCTCGAATTTCGGCGCATGTTTTCGCACGCGGCCGATTCGTTCAATTGCTTTCTCGATATTCAATCGGGCGCGGGCGGTACCGAGGCGTGCGACTGGGCGTCGATGTTGTTGCGCCAGTATTTGCGCTACGCCGAACGCAAAGGTTTCAAAACAGAATTGCTCGAACAATCCGATGGCGACGTGGCGGGCATCAAGAGTGCCACGATCAAAATCAACGGCGACTACGCCTATGGCTATCTGCGCACCGAAACTGGCGTGCATCGCCTCGTACGCAAGTCACCATTCGATTCATCGGGCGGGCGACACACCTCGTTCGCCAGCGTGTTCGTGTACCCGGAGGTGGACGATTCCATCGAGGTGGACATCAACCCGGCAGATTTGCGTATCGACACGTTTCGTGCGTCGGGTGCAGGCGGCCAGCACATCAACAAAACCGACTCCGCCATTCGCATCACGCACGCGCCATCAGGCATCGTGGTGCAATGCCAAAATGATCGCTCGCAACACCGCAACCGCGCTGAAGCGATGACGATGTTAAAAGCGAAGCTCTATGAGCTGGAAATTCGCAAGCGCCAAGTCGAGCAAGATAAATTGGAAGCCACCAAAACCGACGTAGGCTGGGGGCACCAAATTCGCTCGTACGTGCTGGACAATTCGCGCATCAAAGACTTAAGAACCAACGTTGAAATCAGCGCTACACAGAAAGTGTTGGATGGTGATTTGGATGTTTTTATTGAGGCGAGTTTGAAGCAAGGGGTTTAGGCAAGGCACCGTGCGGCTCCAAAAAATACCATCATTCGCGACCAAGGTACCGTCATCCTGAGCGGCTGTTCGCGAAGGATCTGGTGGCCATTGAAGGAGCACATTGCAAGGTAGTCACCAGATTCTTCGCATGAAGCCGCTCAGAATGACAAAGCTAATTTAGCCGCATCACAAAAAACTTATTTGAGACCCACCATGTCCGAACCAACACAAATCCCACCCCAAGACGAAAACCACGCGAGTGAAAATCACGTCATTGCCGAACGCCGCGCGAAGCTCGCGCAAATCCGCGCACAAGCGAAAGCCAACAACACCAACCCCTTCCCCAACGACGTCCACCCCGAGCATCGCGCGACCGACTTGCACGCGCAATACGGCGAACGCACCAAGGAGGACCTCGAAACCAACAAATCGCCCAGCGTAAAAGTCGCCGGCCGCATCATGTTGAAACGCGTGATGGGCAAAGCCAGTTTCGCCACCATCCAAGACGCATCGGGACGCATTCAGCTTTACGTGAACCTCGAAGGTGTCGGTGAAGCCGCATTGGAAACGTTCAAGCATCTCGACCTCGGCGACATCGTTGAAGCCACCGGCGCAATGTTCAAAACCAAAACGGGCGAGCTCTCGATCAACTGCACGGCGGTGCGCCTCGTCACCAAATCGCTGCGCCCACTACCCGAAAAATTTCACGGCTTGTCCGACACCGAACAGCGCTACCGCATGCGCTACGTGGACTTGATGGTGAACCCAGAAGTGAAGCGCACGTTTGAAGCACGCTCGCAAATCGTGCAAGAAATTCGCGCCTTCATGGTCGCGGCGGGCTACCTCGAAGTGGAAACGCCGATGATGCACCCGATCCCCGGCGGGGCGGCGGCGAAGCCATTCATCACCCATCACAACACGCTCGATATGCAACTCTATTTGCGCATCGCGCCGGAGTTGTATTTGAAGCGCCTCGTCGTCGGCGGCTTCGAGCGCGTGTTCGAGATCAATCGCAATTTCCGTAACGAAGGCATGAGCGTTCGCCACAATCCCGAATTCACGATGATGGAGTTCTACATCGCCTATCGCGATTTCCATCACCTCATGCAATTCACTGAAGAAATGATGCGCGCGGTCGCCCAAAAAGTCGTCGGCACCACCGTGATCGACTACCAAGGCATGCAACTCGATTTCGGCAAACCGTTCGACCGCTTGACCATGCCGCAAGCCGTGAAAAAATATTTTCCCGAATACGCCGACACCAACCTCGATGATTTCGAGACACTTAAAACGCTCTGCAAAAAACACCACGCCGAGGTGAAAGCCAACGACACCATCGGTACGCTGCAACTCAAACTGTTCGAAGAAACCGCCGAATCAAAATTGATCCAACCCACCTTCATCGTCGATTACCCCGCCGAAGTCTCACCCCTCGCGCGCCGCAACGACCACAACCCCGCCATCACCGACCGCTTCGAATTGTTCATCGCCGGCCGTGAACTAGCCAACGGATTTTCCGAACTCAACGATGCCGAAGACCAAGCCGCGCGCTTCATGGAACAAGTCAAAGCCAAAGAAGGCGGCGACGAAGAAGCCATGCACTACGACGCGGATTTTGTGCGCGCGCTTGAGTACGGCATGCCACCGACGGCGGGCGAAGGGATTGGGATTGATCGGTTGGTGATGCTACTGACGAATTCGCCTTCGATTCGGGATGTGATTTTGTTTCCGCAGTTGCGGGCAAGTGATTTGGCTAGGTAGATTGGCGAAGGTCTAGTATCTACGTGGGTTTTGGCATGTTTTCCCTCGAAAAATACCTTGCACAGGATGTCCAATTATTGATTTATTGTGGTGGGCACCTCGTCTCTTGTCCACAACAGCGCGCAACAATTTGTTTTTGGATTTCAAAAATGGGAGAAAACGTGATCCACATTTGCCTCGTGTTTCTCGCAGCATTGATGATGGCCGACAGTCACGCTGAGATGCCGGCATCGAGCACCGATTGGGTGGTATCCGTAATCCTACCGAAGCCAGCTGCCATCAACACCAAAAAATTTGAAGAGGCGTTTCGTAAAAAGATTGATACGAAAGACGAGTTGGTTGGCTTTGAGGGCGACAAGGACGTCCTTTTAGTTCGCGTCGCAGGTGGTACGGCAATGATTTCGCACATGGACGTCGCCATTCCCAAGGGCGAGCTGCAACGGGTCTGTACGTTCGCTTGGTACTGGAAAGCTGCCTGCAATACCGTCAACGACCATAGAGCCCATTACTTGGTTATCCTCATGGGGACGAAATTGTCAAAACTGGATTCCGCACTCCTACAAACCAAATTGGTTGCTGCGGCTCTTGAATCGTCGGATGCCGTCGCTGTCTATTGGGGAACAAATCTTCAGTCGCGCGAAGTGTTTCTCAAAGGCAGCACTGACCTAGCGAGGGAACAGCCGCCTGCATCGCTTTGGGTTGGCCAACGATTGAGCCGTGAACAGTCGGGCAACTTTACGATGTCTACGGACGGCCTGAAGTCCTTTGGATTGATGGAAATCGAAACCAAAGATGCGCCAGTCGACGGTGTAAAACTCGTCAGTCTGATTGTCTCGACCGCGCAATACCTCATACGCAAGGGTGCGGTAATACGTGATGGCGACACGATTGGAGAATCCGCTGCGCAACGAATTCGTGTTCGCCACAAAGAATCATTGTGGAATGATCGAGAAACCGTTTATCGGGTCGAGTTTGAGAAGTAACGCTTAGTCGTAGCGCCGTAGGGTGCAATAAGCAAAGCGCATTGCACCGTCTGCGCAAACCAATACTGTTGCCATGCCATGCGGTTGTTGCGCCGCAGAACGCAGTATCAAGGTCGATGACCGTAACGCACGTGCCAAAGCCTAAAGGGTGGAATCACCATCCGAAAAAATTGCTATGCCCATTGAAATCACCTCAGAACTAAAGTCCTTCGCCGATACCGCGCGTAGCTTTTGTGCATGGTGCGAAGGTGCTTCGCTCGGTGCCGAGCCAGAAGTTGCTGCGGCTGCGTGGATGTCACGCCTAAATGCGGCAGCGCTCGCTCTACCAGACGTAGGTTATGAAAATGCAAACGACCTACCTGAACTAGCCGGTTCTGCATATGAAAACGCAAAGAGAAATCTTGCCCCTTTCTGGGGTCGCTACTACCGCGAATTCTTCGATCCTGATCCGATGATCGAGGATGCGTGGGGCCTAGGCGACATCGGTGACGACTTGACCGACGTCTACTTGGATATTCGGCGGGGCTTACTTGTGTTCGACCAAGGCGAAACCGGCGAAGCGCTTTGGTATTGGTCATGTATGCACCGCGCGCACTGGGGTCGCCATGCGATAGGTGCAATCTACGCATTGCATTGTTTGTCGATCTCGAAGCGACGCGGTGGTTTGTAGCGCGTAGGTTGGGCACTTTCCATCTGCCCAACATCGGTGACTAAATATGCACGGCTGTTGGGCAACCGATAAATCCGTCTACCCAACCTACCATCCGCTACCTGCCCAAACCCAAGCATCCACGAGCTGATCCGGCAGGTGTAGCCCGACAAGGAGCGTAGCGGATTCCGGGATTGGTGGCACGAGAAAAGCCCCGGAATTCGACCGCAGGAAGTCCCGTGGGGCGCTGCGCTCCTTGCCAGGCTACAATTTTGCGATGATCATGATTTCCACTCCTCGCAACATCACCTGCACCGTTATTGCGCTCTTGGCGCTGTCCGGCTGCGCGTCCGCGATCCCTGCCGTGAGCACCACGCCAACACCAACTGAAACGAGAAAAATGATGACGACCCACGCCACCGGAACGTTTGAAGTTAAGCTCGCGCCACAACCCACTGAGCCGAATGCCAATGTTGCCGAGCCCAGCCGCATGACGCTCGATAAAAAGTTTAGCGGCGATTTGGCTGCGATCAGCAAAGGGCAGATGCTGGCGTCGCGCTCGACCGTGCCGGGCTCCGCTGGCTATGTAGCGATGGAACTGGTGACGGGCGCGCTGCATGGCCGCATCGGCACGTTTGTGTTGCAGCACACCGGCACCATGGATCGTGACACGCCGACGCTTTCCGTCACCGTGGTGCCTGACTCCGGCACGGGCGAGTTGGTTGGCCTCACGGGCACGATGAACATCATCATCTCCGGGGGCAAGCATTCCTACGAGTTTGATTACACGCTGAATGTCGCAAAGTGAGCCGTGGGGAGCGTCGGGTTGCGGGGTAACCCGACCGACTTGGCGCTGGCCTTCAACGTCGCAGCCGTTCGCAGCGGTGACATCGCCTGAAGTTTTGTCACAAATATTGTCATCTTCCCGCAGACGCCCTACCGCCCCCGCTCGCTCTGGAAACCCGCGCCCTGTATAGTTCTACGACGCCCGCCCCCCGCGCGCGGCAACAAGAATTTGAACGCCGGTAACAATACCAACCAATAACGCGAATCAACAACGAACAAAGGGAACCATCCATGTCTAAGCCACGCAATTCAAAAACTGCACTTCCCCTGTGGGTTTCTGTCACGCTGATTTCGGCGGCGACTTCTTCCACGCTCATGGCGCAAGACGCCAAGCCGCTAACGAATGGCGGCGCACTGGCCTACGTGGGCGGTACCACCCGCGTTGGCTTGGGTGTTGAGACCACTGCCAACAGCACCAACGTGCGCGGCGAGTTGTCGCAGATTTTTGGCGAGACCGACAAAGCCGCTTGGATTGGCGACATTTATGCGAGCCGTGATGCGACGGGTCTCAAGCTCACGCGTGGCTGGGTGGATGGCGATTGGCGCACCACCGCTTCGGAAAAACTCGCCGTGACCAAAGTGTTTGCCGCTGTCGATCAAAACCGTAGTGATGATCGTAAGCTCACGCTCGGCCTTGGCCGCGAGAACCAAAATTTGTTTTGGAATACGTACCTATCGCATGGCCTGACCAAGACGCGCGCGGTGTCCGATATTTCGCGCTCCACACTGGAAACGCTCAGCGGCCTCGAAGGCGACCGTCCGTTTTTGCAAGATGTCACGACCACCGTACGCTCGCAGGCATTCGCCCGCGCCTACGAGTGGGGCACCGGCGCGCGCATCGGCCACTTTTACGACCAGCAACTGCTGCGCATTACCGGCGGCGTCGATTTTGATTTCGGCAAAAATTCGGCACGGCAACGCGGCGTTAATATCGGCGTAGAGAAATTTTTTGCCGGCACGCCGATCAGCGTCGCCCTGACGGGCGATACGTTTCGCAAATCGGGCAGTGCTGAAACCAAGCAGTCCTATTCACGCGGCATGTTGACGCTGCGCTACGATCTCGGCGGCAACACTTATCGCCCGACCAAGCAGTTCAAGACCACGGAAGTTGCGCGCACGATTACAGAGCCGCCATCGGCGTCCGCCGTTGCCGCTGCCGAGGCCGCCATGGCCGCTGCGCAAGCAACTGCCAACGCGAGCAAGAACCCAGGCGCACCCACACAGTTCAAAACCGAACGTGTCGAAAAAACTGTTCGCCGCGATGTACAACTGACCGAGAACTTTGCGTTCGGTGCTTCCGCGATTACTGCGCAGCAACGCGCTGAGCTGAAGAATTTTGTTGCTGAAGTCAAAACCTCGACCTGCCCGGTAAAGATCGACGTGCAAGCTCACGCCTGCCCATACGGCCCCGAGCAAGGTAACCAGGTAGTCTCCGATCAGCGCGCACGCAGCATTCGTGATGCGTTAGTCAAAGAAGGCTTCGCTGCAGAAAGCATCAGCGCCGTTGGCTTGGGTGGCAAAAACCCAGCCTATGCGCGTGCTGATGCGCGCAACCGCCGCGCGGATATTCAGGCGAGCGTGTGCTCAACGGTGATGGAAGAAGTCACCACGCCAATCGCCGCACCGGCTGCTGCTGCCCCAGTCGTCGCACCGGTCGCGATGCCGAAGAGCACTACGCGTACGGTGATGGAAACCAAGAGCGAGGAAGTCCCGGTTGAGCCAAGCTGGCTGCGCCGCGCGCTGCATTCAGCGCCGCAGCATCGTCAACTGGTCGATACCTACGCCACCAACCAATCCACCACGACCAAAACGTCCGGTCCACGTGTGTTGCAAAACCGTTGCCCGGTGCCAGCGGATGACACGGCGAGCACGGCGGCCGGAACCGCAGCGACCATCGACGTACTCGCCAACGACACCGACGCAGATCGCGATACGCTGACCTTGCAGAGCGTGACAGCACCGGCGAATGGCACCGCAGTCGTCAGCGCCGGTAGAGTCGTCTACACACCGCGTGCAGGCTTCGCTGGTGCCGATACGTTTAACTACACGATGACGGACGGTACGTGCAGCAAGAGTGCGGTGGTTCGGGTAAACGTTGCTGCTGCGCCGATTTTGCCGGTGGTTCCCGCGCCTGTGTGTCGGGCAGATAGCTACTTCGTTACCGGCATTCAGCCAACGGTCGGAATCAATGTCCTTGCTAACGACACGTCGAGCGCGGGCGCACTGACACTGGTATCGGTCACGCAACCAACGCTGGCTGGAAGCCGTGTCGCAATCGGTGCGAATAACACCGTTACATTCACGCCGCCTGGCCCGTTTCCGCAGACCACGTTCACCTATACCGCGCGCGATACGGCTGGTGGAACTTGCGTGGGAACGGTCACACTGATTGATCCTTAATTGTGTGACATGGCGCATCACGGTTTATTGATGCGTTGAGCGACTTTAATCACCCTCACCGCCGCTTTCGCGGCACCCTCTCCCTCGGGAGAGGGTTCAGTGAGCGTCGCAAGCCCGCATTGGCAACTCCTGAAACACCAGCATCTATGCGGCTCTCCAGCCGACACCGTGCAGCCAGATTACTGCACCCGCTTATACGGCGTATACCCTGCTCGCTCCGCAACTTCTGGTTTCAACACCAGCACGCCGTTCGCAGGCACCACTACATCCAGTAGCGCCGAGTGAATAGCAATCGGTTTGGCTTTGGGCTCGAGCAGGTTCATCATCGGTCGGTTGTCCATCAATTTTGAATTCGCGACCATCACCGTTTCTTTGATCTCAACACCACTCGGATTCGCGAGGACGATAACGGTGTCTTCCGCGCGGTCGGTATAGCGCTCATAGGCCAGCAGCTTGTTGGCACTCACCAAACGGAAATTGCCGACGCGAAGGGCGCGATGATTTTTGTTTAGTGCAATCAGTTGCTTCGTCCACTGCAATTCCGCATTGCGATCGTTGACCAAATCCCAACGCATCGGCGCGCGCATTTCGGGATCGCCACCACCAGTCATCCCTAGCTCGGTGCCGTAATACAAATTGGGCGCGCCGGGTAGCGTGAACTGCATCACCTGCGCAATCTTGCGTGGTGCCGCATTGGGTAGCTCGTTGGCGAGGCGCGGGGTGTCGTGGTTATCAAGCACGATCCATGACTTCAACATCGGCTCAATCCCTGCCTCGGCAATGATTCGCTCGATCATCTGGCCGCAGGTCTTGGCGTCCATCTCGCCACGCATAGTGCGCAAAATGAGACCGCGTAGCGTGAAGTTCATCAGCGCATCCACCGATGGAAACCATTCGCGCGGATAGTTGGCAATTTCGCCGACGACCAATGATCCTGCTTTGGCGTGATGCGCGGCCGCGGTGAGTTCGCCTAGGCGTTTGAAACCGATGTCGAACGCGACATCGAGTCGCCAGCCATCCACGCCATCGCGCAAATAGCTCTGCACAACGGAGGTTGGGCTGGCGTAAACATGCTCGCGCACCTTGGCGTTTTCCAGATTTATCTCGACCAGATTTTCGGCATCGGTCCAGATGCGCGCGCCGCCAGAATACTGTTTGCCAAAATAAAACCAATCGCGATAGGGGCTGGCCGCATCCGCTTCTGCCTGTTTGAAAATCGGCGCGTTGCGACCCATGTGATTGAACACGCCATCGAGCACCAGCTTCATCCCTTGTGCATGCACGTTCTTGGCCAGCGCCTTCACATCGTCGCGCGTGCCGTACTCCGGAGAGACCGCTTGATAGTCGAGTGCATCGTATTTGTGGTTGGTGTACGCAAGGTGAATGGGGTTCAGATACAGCACATCGGCACCGAGACCTTTCACATACGAGAGCTTGCTGCCCAGACTCTGCAAATCGCCGCCCCAAAAATCAATTTCGTGACTCCATAGTTTTTCCGAGGGTAGGTAGGTGCCGCGTGTTGGTACTTCATTCCAAGTGTGCAGCACCTTTGGTTTTGCATAGAGCGCGCGCTTCTTGTCCAGATTCGCGGGCGGCACAAACCTATCCACGAGCACCTGATAAACCACTGCACCGTTGCGCCAGTCTTGTTCGCGCGCTTCGAACACGCCGACGAGCTTGGCGTCAGTGGGGTTGGCGTAGTCTTCTTTGTCGGGGGATTGAGCCATCGTTTGCGTGCTGAAGAGAAGGGTGAAAAATAGCGCGGATGTGCTGGACTGTTTCGCGGAAACCATTGTGCCTCAGGGTCGATTGTGTGAAAGCGTGATGTTATTACAAGTCGTTCCTTCGCGATTTGCTCCATCATTAAATTGTCGCTTCTCGCCGCTCTCGAATACGCTGCACCCGTTGAAGACGGCACCACTATGCGCGGCAGCCCTGGGTGAATTCCCGCTACTGTTGGCGATGGATCAAGCATTCGGCATGAACGGTGATCGCCACTACGATGCAAAGGCCGTGGCCGCACGGGACGAAAACCGCAAACCGAAAGTGAGCGATGGCAGCAAGGGAGGCGTGAGCGGCGGCGCAAGCAGTGGATGCAAAGGCGGCGAAGGATAGGCCGACAGCAGCAGTTGCCTTAAGCTCAGAGTGAGACGATTTGCGGCCGGGGGTGAGTGAAAAATCGTTGCGGGATTTCGCGCCGCTCGGCATTGCGAAACGCTAATATCGGCGTGGTGTTTGTGCACATCAATTGGTTTCCAACGGGCGTGAGGCCTACGGTTTTCCCCGCGTCAACGCGCGTGCTATCCCATTCGCATACGCCAAAATTTCTGCATCCTGCACGTCAATTTGGTTGTCCATCGCGATATCTTCTGGGTCCGGCGCGACGGTTCCGACGAGCAAGCCGCGCGCCGCAAGTTTTGCGGTCACCGCCAGCGCCGACGCATGTTCTGCGCCGAACAGATAGCGCGCAATTTCATGCGCACGTGCGGCATGCTTTTGTTTCGCTGCTACCGCAGACGCACGATCAACCAGTAACAAATTAACATCAAGTGCAAGCAGGCTCCTGCCGAGTCCACCACGCCGTAACACCTGTAGCGCCTCGGTTGCGAGCGGCACCGATTCACTATCTGCTTGGCGCGCGAGCCAATAGAGCGCGAGCGCCAGATTGGCGTCGTCATGATCGCGCATGGCGATTGCGCGTTCAGCGCGCAGCACATCGAGTGTTGCTGTTCCTTTGCCGTCCACAATGTCGAGCCCGGCCAGCGCGATGCGCGCCTGCGATAGCCAGTGATTGCGTTCTGGCGCGATACTTTGGTGAATGCGCTCCACGTCGCGCAAGAGTTGGCGCGCTTCTTCAACGTTTCCGCTGCGCGTTTTTGCCGCCGCCAACTCTTGCTGGGTATGCGCGAGATCGGCGTTGTCTGGCCCAAAGTTGAGGCGCGAGGCGACGAGTGTGCGCTGGTAGAGGGCGATGCCGCGATCCGTGTCCCCATTGAGCACACGGGCACGCGCAGCAGTGCGTAGCAGCTCGTTTGAAAGATACGCATGCTCGCCAACGCCGGCATCATGACGACTTAAAAATAAATCAGTAAACGGCTGGGCTGCTGCGACGCGATCAGACCGCAACATCAGTGCGACCGCTTCATAAAGGCATTGCACGCAGTTTTCAGGATCTGGATCGGTGGAATTTTTGGACGATGCCAATGCCATCTGCCGACCGCGTAGCAAATCGCCGCGACCCATGCGTGCCTTGCCGAGCTGACCGTTGAGCGCATTCAAGACGCCCCGATCATCTTTTACGGCGCGACGAATGATCTCTATGTCACTGCCGATCACAGCTTCGATTTCATTGAGCCGCCCTGCGTACACGTACGCGAGCGCCTTGGCCGCCGTGCTGCGGATGCATCGCTCGGTCGTCAGATTTTGTTGCTCTGTGCAGGCCGCCTTCGCCCAGTCTTCCATTGCGAAATAGCGTTGCAACTGCATGCCGCGCGCGTAGCGAATCAACAAACCGATACGCGCGTCTTTGGCGCCGACTGAATCCGGCCCAAACGCTTCTTCGCTCTTCGCGCGCCAAGCTTCGTAAAACGGAATGGCCGATTGGTACGAGACGATGTTGCGGTGTGCGCGACCGAGATCGGCGTAAAGAATGGCGGCCACGTCAGGCTGCTTCGCGTATCGCTTCTTGATGAGCGACTCGCCTTGTTTGAGCAGTTCGGGCATAGATGGGAAGGCGGCCGCCGGATCATTCGGTGCGGCATCCGCCAGCAATTCACCCCAAAATTCCGCACGCGCCGCAGAATACTCAGCCGCCTTGCGTGCTTTCTCGGCCGCAGTACGCGCGATGTTCGCTTGCCACAAAGCAACACTCATTCCAGCCGCGAGCGCCACTACTACCGCCGCCACGCTGCCCGCCACCAGTTGGTTGCGCGCCACGAATCGTTGCAACCGATACCAACGACTCTCTGGGCGCGCCAATACCGCATCGCCGCGCTGATGCCGCGCGAGATCCTCGTCGAGTGCCGCAACCGTGGCATAGCGATCAGCGGGATTCTTCTTCAGCGCTTTGAGAACAATCGTATCGAGATCGCCCATCAACAGGCTGGCGAGTTTCTTCGCTGTGGTCTGGCGATGGTGTGCCGCGGAATTGGTCTGCGGTGATACCACCGTGCGCTGGCGATTGACGAGGCTGCTGGGCCGCGTCGCATCGACCGAGGTAATCGCCTCTTCAAGCTCAGCACGGGTGCCGCGTTTTAATTTGTAGGGGCGCGTGCCTGACAGCACTTCATACAAGATCACGCCCAGCGAATACACGTCCGATGCCGTACTCAGCGGCGCGCCAGACACCTGCTCGGGACTCGCGTAGTCCGGCGTGAAGGCGCTGCCACTCACTTGCGTGAGCGCGCTCGCTTTGGTCTCGCCATCGGTCATTAATTTCGCGATGCCAAAATCAAGCAGGCTGGCCGTACCTTCGTTGTTCACCAAAATGTTTGAAGGCTTCAAGTCGCGATGTAACACCAGATTCGCATGTGCGTATTGCACCGCTGATAACACTTGGCGGAACAACTGCAAACGCTGCGGAATCGACAAGCGATTCGTGTCGCAATAATCGATGATCGAGAGGCCGGGCACATACTCCATTGCGAGGTAGGGCTGCCCGCTTTCAGTGGCACCCGCGTCGTAGAGCCGCGCAATATTTTTGTGCGTGAGTCCAGCCAGAATGTCGCGTTCGAGCGCGAACCGTTCGGCGATCTGTTTTTGAAACGGCCCCGCATACGGCAGCTTCAATGCTACCTCGCGCTTGATGGTGCCATCCGCCCGCTCGGCCAACCATACGGTGCCCATACCGCCCACCCCGATTTCGCGCATCAGCCGGTAGGGACCAACGGATGTGCCCGCCGCGAGACCAGACGCAGCACCCGCGCCCAGTAATTCAGGCGGCATCGAGACGTGCGGCAAAGTGTTTAGAAAGTTGTTGGTCTCCCGCTTGGCGTGCGCCGCAAACATCTCGCGCAGCATTGGCGCAAGATGCACGTGTTCCTCGGCAAGCGCACCCATCCAGCGCTCGAATTCTGCTGGCGGCAGGTCAAGCGCCTCATCCGCGAGCTTAAACGCGTGCTGCCAGTCGCCAGGAGTTGCCCGCATCGGTAGTGATCCTGTTGGTGAAATTTACGCGCAGCTAATATGGAAGGCGTAGTGCCAGTCGCAAACCCTACATGGCACACCAATTTTTCTTTGCGCAGTGGTGTGCCGCCGCACGATTCAATCATAGCATCGCGACGTTTTTGCGCCCTGCCCTGTCGGCGGGTCCAGAAACCGAATCGTTAATCGCCGTGTTAGCATATTTTCTTTACTCGCTCGTTATTCTCTTCAACAAGGAGCGCTATATGAATACGATGCAATTTTTCGTTGCTGGATTGGCCGCAGCATCCATCGCGTTTGGCGCGGATGCAAGCGCGAAATGCGACAACTGCGGCACGGTAACCAACGTGAAAACGATCAAGGTCAAGGGTCAAGCTTCCGGCGTTGGCGCAGTAACAGGCGGGGTCCTCGGTGGCGTGCTGGGTCATCAAGTCGGCGGTGGACGCGGCAAGGATGTCGCCACCGTTGCCGGTGCGGCAGGCGGCGCGCTACTGGGGCACGAGACCGAAAAGAATATGAAGTCGCGATCCCGGTATCAGGTGGTGGTCAAGCTTGAAACTGGCGAGGCGCGCACGTTTACGTACGACGCGGCGACGGGTTATCGAGTCGGCGACAAGATCAAGGTTGATGCGGGGAAATTGGTGCGTCAGTAGAGTTAGCTCTGCTCTGCTCAGGCTGGTAGATGGCGGGGAAAGATCAGTATTGGCGCGGTGTTTGGGGCATTTTGACTGCCGTGAAATCACCTGGTTGGACAGCGGGCGGTTTCATAGATCAGGTTGCGAAGCTGCCTGACTCTCCCCGACTACCCGAACGTATCGCGGATGGGATTCTTCACCGAAAGAAACCTCGGTTCAGAATGACAGTTTTAAGTTTGATTAGCGAACACGCAACGCAACAGTCTTGACAGCGCGGGCACCCCGCAACAACTCAGCCCGGCACCGACGCAGCAATCAAACCCTCCTCGAGGGGTTTTTATGTCAGTTTTATTCCGTTGTGTCCAGATGGGTCCGCAAGCGGCACCACATACATTCAGTGAGCCTGCGTATGCGTAAATCAGCGGTGCTCGCCCTATTTGCATTCTTCTGTTTGAGTGGGTGCGCGGGAAAGTGTTTTGACCAACTCCTCTACAAGCCGACCACGTCCGATCAGTGGGTATCTGGGCGCGCTTACACCAATCAGAATGGCCTTTGGCTAACGCCTGTATCCGGTATCACTATCCAACTCCGTGAATGTGGATGGGCCTACCGTCGGCCTGACAAAGGCCCAGTGAGCGTTTGCATTGACATTAGCAGCAATGGGGCCCACTCGTTGGCGCTCACTGAGCAACCTATTGACGTTACCGGCATCAATGGTGTGAGTATTGGACGGATGCAACTCGCACAAGCGAAAAAGTCGCCTGGGGCTTCCGCTAGCGCTCCGCTGTTTACGTCCGCCCGCTTTCCGACCACGACGATGGACACTCTGTTTTTCTCGTTACCCGATTTGCTCGTGGATGGTAAGGCGAGTTCGCTCCCTAAGGTTACGATGCGCCGTACAATTGAAACTATATGCATCGGACCATCCTGATACTGCCTACCCTCCTCGCCGACAAGGCAGCGTCATCGGTTGCTTTTTGCCTTGGTTCGCAACGGCTGAAGAACACCTATTTTGAAAAGATCACAGATGCCCTTCCACGACCTCGAACAGAAGAAGATCGAAAACGCGCTCATCGCATTCATGAAACGTGAACGCCCGCCAGAGAGTGTTCGCCCGCAACTCGATTTAGGGTTTCGTATCGACGGTCAAAGTGTGGAGCTTGTCGAGATTCGGCCACATTGGAAAGAACCATCGGTGACGATTACACAGGCCTATGCCAAGGCCACGTTTGTGCGTGTGCAGAAGGTGTGGAAAATTTACTGGCAGCGCGCTGACCTGAAGTGGCATGCGTATCAACCGCATCCGACGGCAACGACGATTGAAGAGTTTCTTGCGGTAGTAAGCGCGGATCAATATGCTTGTTTTTATGGGTAGCAATGCGCGTCGGTTGCCCAAGCGGGGCCGATGTTTATGCAGGGACGACTCTCAATACTTGTCATTCTGAGGCAAGCTTTACCAGCCGAAGAATCTCATCCTGCAGCAAATAGGCGCTGCCCGAACGTGTCGCGGATGAGATTCTTCACCGAAAGAAACTTCGGTTCAGAATGACAGTTTTAGGTTGATGCGGCGAAGCTGCATTGCGGCATTTTCTAAACTGAAGTTCCTAGAGATTTTCCGCATCAAAGCCCGTTTTTTCTGTTCTTTTCCCTATGAAGGCCGCTAGCTGTGGTCTTTTTTTGGTGTGTTTGTGTA
>JAYTVA010000024.1:0-7802 GCA_043744255.1 Burkholderiales bacterium
GCCTGACTTGTAGGCTTCCAGCGCTTTCGTAATATAGGCCTTCGACTGCCCGGCAATTTTCGGCACCCGGTAGACATGCGGGAAAGTCGCCCGGTAATAAGGGATGCCGTGGCATCCCTTACACATAGTCACCTTGGCCGCATCGGCGTTGCCGTCGACGGCAACGGCGCTGTTGCACGCCAGGCTTGCGATCGCGATTGCTAGAATTTTTTTCATGATTCCCTGACCAAGGTGTTGGGCAAGAGGGCGAGCAGGGATTTTACCGAAACAGTTACTTTGCGTCCACCGCAGGTGTCGGCGCGCGCGGTGTACTCTGCAAACCGTCCCGCAAATCGCCCGGCAAATGGTCCCGCATATGCACTCGCGTATAATCTGGTTTGTTCCTCAGCGGATCTGACTCTCATGCGATTTTCCGGCACCGACACCTACGTTGCGACCAAGGATCTGATGCTGGCGGTCAACGCCGCCATCACCCTGCAGCGCCCTCTCCTGGTCAAAGGCGAACCCGGGACCGGCAAAACCATGCTTGCCGAAGAGGTCGCCGGCGCGCTCGGCGTTCCGCTGCTGCAGTGGCACATCAAATCCACCACCAAGGCGCAGCAGGGCTTGTATGAATACGACGCGGTATCGCGCCTGCGTGATTCGCAACTCGGCGAAGAGAAAGTGAAAGACATCGCCAACTACATTCACAAAGGCGTACTGTGGCAAGCGTTCCACGCGGATGAGCAAGTAGTGTTGTTGATCGACGAAATCGACAAGGCCGACATTGAGTTTCCGAACGATTTGCTGCGTGAGTTGGATCGCATGGAGTTCTATGTTTACGAAACGCGCGAGACCGTGCGTGCGAAACATCGCCCGATTATTTTTATCACCAGCAACAACGAAAAAGAATTACCCGACGCATTTTTGCGCCGTTGTTTCTTTCACTACATTCGCTTCCCGGATCGCGACACCATGCAACAGATCGTGGACGTACATTACCCCGGATTGAAAAAACAATTGCTCAAAGAGGCGATGGAGGTATTTTTCGACCTGCGCGAAATGCCGGGACTGAAGAAAAAACCATCGACGTCCGAACTGCTCGATTGGATCAAGCTATTGGTCGCCGAAGATATTCCACCAGAAGCGCTGAAGGGCAACGACGCCAGTAAATTGATTCCACCGCTGTACGGCGCACTGCTCAAGAACGAGCAGGACGTGCACCTATTCGAGCGGCTGGTGTTTTTGTCACGCGCGCGGAAGTAGCGGTGGCGTTTGTTGAACCGGTTACGCTGCGCGGGCAGCATGCGTGGTTAGAGCCGCTGGCGTTGTCGCATCTGGACGCGCTGAAGCTTGCAGCGGCTGATGGCGAATTGTGGAAGCTTTGGTACACGAGCGTGCCCGCGCCAGATGAGGCCGTCGCGAACATGGAATTTCGATTGGGCGAGCGCGCGCGAGGCACCATGATGCCAATGGTGATTCGTCGTGCGTCCGATGATCGTGTCGTGGGTGCCACCACGTTTTGTAATATCGATAGCAAGGTCAAGCGTGTTGAAATCGGCTACACATGGGTCGCGGAATCAGTGCAACGCACTGCGATCAATACCGAGGTGAAATTGATGATGTTGACGCACGCATTCGAGACCTTGGGTGTGATCGCGGTGGAGTTCTGCACCCACCACGCTAACCTCAAAAGCCGCGCCGCTATTGAGCGTTTGGGTGCCTCGCTCGATGGCGTGCGCCGTAGTCATGGCATTGATCGTCGTGGCGGCGTGCGCGACACCTATATGTATTCGATCATCGCGGCTGGATGGCCAGACGTGAAGCACGGCCTCCAACAACGGCTTGCACGCTGATGCTAATTGATTTTTTTCTCGGCTTGAAACAAGCGGGACTGCCGGTCTCAGTCAAAGAATATTTGATGCTGTGCGAGGCGATGGAGAAGGGTGTTGCCTACGGAAGTGTCGATGATTTTTACTATTTGTCGCGCGCGTGTTTGGTCAAAGACGAAACCAACTTTGATCGCTTCGACCGCGCGTTTGCCGCGTATTTCAAAGGTGTGGAATCACTCGACGCCGCACTCGCCAAATTGGCCACGCAAGATATTCCTGAAGAGTGGTTGCGTAAGCTCGCTGAAAAACTGTTGAGTGATGAAGAGAAAGCGCAGATCGAAGCGCTCGGCGGCTGGGACAAGATCATGGAGACCTTACGCAAACGCCTCGAAGAACAACAAGGCCGTCATCAGGGCGGCTCGAAATGGATCGGCACAGCGGGCACCTCGCCATTCGGTGCCTACGGCTACAACCCAGAAGGTGTGCGCATTGGCCAAGATAAATCACGTCATCGCCGCGCGGTAAAAGTGTGGGATCAACGCGAGTATCGCGATTACGACGGCAGCGTTGAGTTGGGCATTCGCAACATCCAGCTTGCGCTGCGTCGCTTACGCAAATTCGCCCGCACCGGTGCGCCCGAAGAATTGGACATGGACGGCACCATCAAAGCCACTGCGCACAACGCGGGTTATCTCGATTTGAAGCTGGTACCGGAGCGGCACAACAGCGTGAAGGTATTGTTGTTCCTCGACGTAGGTGGCTCGATGGACGACTACGTGCACACCTGCGAAGAATTATTTTCGGCGGCGAAAACGGAATTCAAACATCTCGAATATTTTTATTTTCACAACTTTATCTACGAAGGCGTGTGGCGCAACAATCGCCTGCGGCATAGCGAAAAAACATCCACCTACGATGTGCTGCATAAATACGGCCGCGACTACAAGCTCATCATTGTTGGTGATGCCACCATGAGTCCGTATGAAATTGCGCAACCGGGTGGGAGTGTTGACCACTGGAATGACGAAGCGGGGCAGGTGTGGTTGAAGCGTATGACCGACACCTATCGAAGAGCCGCGTGGATCAATCCGACGCCAGAAGAACACTGGCCGTGGACACAGTCGATCAAAATGACGCGCGAGCTGATGGAAGATCGGATGTATCCGATGACGGTGGCGGGCTTGGATTGGGCGATGCGGGGATTGGTGTAAGTGCGGCTCTACCCCAACAAAATCCGCGACTGAAACCGCTTCGCGATCCACGCGCCGATCTCCTCGACCTCTTCTGCGCACACCGAATGCTGCATCGGATACTCGCGCCACTCGACTTGATACTGTTGCTGCTTCAGCGCATCCATCGAGCGCCGCGCCAACGCCAACGGCACCACCGGATCCTGTGTGCCATGCGCCATCAGAATCGGAATATTCGCATTCGCAATCGTCTTCTCAGCAGCCAGCGAATCAGCCAGCGTTAGATATGTCGATAGTGCCAAGATGCCCGCCAGTGCTTGTGTTTGGCGCAATCCTGCCTGCAACGCAATCGCGCCACCTTGCGAAAATCCGGCGAGAATAATTTTCTCGCTAGCGATGCCGCGCGCGATTTCGTGCGCGATCAATTCATCGATGGATTGTTGCGATTCGCGTACGCCAGCTTCGTCGGGTTTGCGTTCGATGTCTTGCATCGAAATATCGTACCAACCCGGCATCACGTAACCGTTGTTGATCGTGATCGGACGTGATGGTGCTTGCGGGAAGATGAAACGTAGCGGCAAGTCTTCGGGCAGGCCGAGTTCTTTGACGACTGGCACGAAGTCCCAGCAGTCGGCACCGAGGCCGTGCATCCAGATGACGGTGCCTTTGGGGTTGCTGCCGGTGGTGAGTTCGATGTGTTGGATGAGTTTGGTCATGATGTTGAGAGATAGGGGAAGCGTAAAATTTTTGTCTCCCCGGCGTAGGCCGGGGCCTAACTTTGATGGCGTAGTCACGCAACGAAAATTAGCCCCCGGCCTGTCGATGGAGACCCCCTCTCGGGGGTGCCGGGGAGACGGTGAGATGTGATGCTATTCGCGATTAAGGGAGAGTTGGTCTAATCGCCGACTTCGGCCGAAACGCCTTAATCACATCGTCATGGGTTTCAATATACGGCCCACCGATCAAATCAACGCAGTAGGGCACCGCCGCGAAAATACCAACTTCAACCGGCTTTCCATCTCCGTCTTTCAATCCCTCCAGCGTCTCCTTGATCGCTTTCGGCTGACCCGGCAGGTTGATGATGAGACTTTGTTTGCGAATCACCGCAACTTGTCTCGACAGAATTGCCGTCGGCACGAACCGCAAGGAAATCTGCCGCATGCGCTCACCAAAACCATCCATCACGCGATCGGCAACATTGAGCGTTGCATCTGGCGTCACGTCGCGCGGGGCGGGCCCAGTGCCGCCGGTGGTCAAGACTAGCGAGCATTTTTCGACATCAACAAATTCTTTCAACGTCGCTTCAATCAACGGCTGCTCATCGGGGATCACGCGGCTGATGATGGTGAGATTATTTTTGGTCGCAGCCTTCAACCATGTTTCCAGTGCGGGCAAGCCTTCGTCTTTGTACACGCCGCTGGACGCACGATCACTGATCGACAGCAGGCCAATTTTTACCGGGTCGAACTGGCTCATTCGACCGCCACGATTTGTTTATGCAGCGTTTGATAGAGCAGACGAAAGTGCTTCGGTGGACGTTGCTTGACTTGGTCGTCCTTGGCGGCGTTGAGATATTTTTCGAGCAGCACCGCATCGGCGTCCGGAAACTCACGCGCAAATGCCGCCACCGCCGTCGCATCGGCGAGCATGCGATCACGCCAGCGTTCGGCGAGGTGATGTTGTGCGGT
Organism: Burkholderiales bacterium; assembly: GCA_043744255.1. Classification (GTDB taxonomy): domain Bacteria; phylum Pseudomonadota; class Gammaproteobacteria; order Burkholderiales; family Usitatibacteraceae; genus UKL13-2. Next base: position 4,690 of record JAYTVA010000024.1, read on the forward strand.
TTGTTTTTGGCTAGGCGCTTTTTGCGCGGCCAATTGGGTGATGATGGCGTCGGCATCAACTTCGCGCATCAGGCGGCCGATGTACTGCATTTGTCGCTTGAACCCCCCGTGTTTACTGGGCGGAATGCGTTTTGCATCGAGCACCGCGTCGCGCAATTCTTCGGGCAAATCGAGCTTGCCGATCACATCCACCGACAGCGCCACCAAGGTCTCGCCGACACCTTGCAACGCCAGCATGTCCCGTTTCTTTTGGCTTTTGCTGATAACATTTGCTTCGTCTTCAGGCACCTCGATTCCCGCCGCAATCGCTGCTGCTTTTGCTGCTTTCTTGTTCACATTTTCGACTGCTTTAGACATGCGTTTTATCCTGTGCATCACATTTTCAATGTGCAATTTTACTTCACCGAAGGCAGCTTCCCTTGATTGAATCTTCAACAGCACCACGCGCGGCCAAAACCGAATCCCTGTCTGACCTTGCCGCCTTCGCGTTAGAGCGTGCCAAAGCGCTGGGTGCCACCGCTGCCGATGTCGAGGTCTCCACCTCCGTCGGCCAAACCGTCACCGTGCGTCTCAAAGAAGTCGAAACCATCGAGCACAATCGCGACAAGGGGCTCGGCATCACCGTGCATCTAGGCGAGAAGCGCGGCAATGCGTCCACCACTGATTTTTCACGCGCCGCCATCGAGCGTACCGTGGCCGCCGCGCTCGCCATTGCCAAATTCACCGCCGCCGATCCGTTCGGTGGTCTGCCCGATCAGGACCGGCTGGCCAAACCGCCGTATCGCGATTGCCAGATTTTTTCGCCGTGGGCGCTGAGCGTGGAAGACGCCACCGAGCTCGCCAAACGCATGGAAGCGGCGGCATTCGCGGTCGATAAGCGTGTGAATAATTCCGAGGGTGCATCAGTCTCCACATCCGAATCCGATTTCATCTACGCCAATTCGCTCGGCTTCATGGGTGGCTATCCGAGTTCGCGCCATAGCGTGAGCGTGTCGGTGATCGCGGGCACCGATGACGGCATGCAACGCGACTACTGGTACGACATCGCGCGCGCGGGCAACAAGCTTGCGTCGCCCGAAGATGTGGGTCGCCGCGCGGGCGAGCGCACGGTGGCACGCTTGAACGCACGACAAGCACCGACCGGCGTGGTGCCGGTGTTGTTCGATGCAACAGTCGCATCGGGATTGATTGGCAGCTTTGTGGGTGCAGTAAGCGGCTCGGCGCTGTACCGCAAATCCAGTTTCTTGCTCGATAGTTTGGGCACGCAAGTATTCTCGCCGCTGGTGTCGATTTTTGAAGACCCATTCACGCCCGCCGGACTCGCCAGCGGGCCGTTCGATAGCGAAGGTGTTGCCACCACTGCGCGCGACATTGTTAAGAACGGTATGTTGGAAGGCTACTTCCTATCGACCTATTCTGCCCGCAAGCTCGGTATGCACACCACCGGTAACGCAGGCGGCAATCACAACTTGATCGTCAAACTGGGCGAGCTTGATTTCGCGGGCCTAGTCAAAAAAATGCACCGTGGTTTTATCGTCACGGAATTGATGGGGCAGGGCGTCAATACCGTGACGGGCGATTACTCGCGCGGCGCAGTCGGCTTCTGGGTCGAGAATGGTGAGATTGCTTATCCGGTGGAAGAAATCACCATCGCGGCCAATATGAAAGACATGCTCAAAGGCATCGTCGCGGTGGGCAACGATGTGTTGGCGCAAGGCTCAAAAATCACTGGCTCGATCTTGATCGACAAGATGTCGATTGCCGGGGAATAGAGGCAGAGCGGCGCGCCTAGGTTTCGGTTACAGTTCACTACGCTGGTCAGGTAGGTTTACAACATCAATAACCAAGGAGTGAGGGATGGGACAAGACTTGAAGCGACGTAAATTTTTGGGTGCCGCGGGTGCAAGCATCGCAGCGGGCGCGGCAGCATTGCCGGGCTTGAGCAACGCGCAGGCAGCGGCGGCGCTGCCGACCGTCAAATGGCGGCTGACCTCGAGCTTTCCGAAAAGCTTGGATACGATCTACGGCGCGGCGGATGTGATCTCCAAACGCGTCGCCGCAGCGACCGGCGGCAAGTTTCAGATTCAGGTATTTGCAGCGGCTGAAATCGTCCCAGCGTTCTCGGCGATGGATGCCGTTAAGGACGGCACGGTTGAATGCTGTCACACCGCCCCTTATTATTTTTTCGGCAAAGACCCAACCTTCGCCTTCGCTTGTGCAGTGCCGTTTGGCATGAACGCGCGCCAACAAAACGCGTGGATGTATCACGGCGGCGGCATGGCGCTGATGCGTGAATTTTTCAAGGAATACAACATCATCAGTTTCCCGGCGGGCAACACGGGCGCGCAAATGGGTGGCTGGTTTCGTAAGCCGATCAACACCGTGAAAGATTTGAAAGGTCTCAAATTCCGCGTTGGTGGATTTGCTGGCCGCGTGCTTTCCAAGCTCGGCGTGGTGCCGCAACAAATTCCCGGTGGTGATATATATCCCGCGCTGGAAAAGGGCACAATTGATGCGGCAGAGTGGGTCGGTCCTTACGACGATGAAAAACTCGGCTTCTTCAAGGTCGCCAAAAATTACTACTATCCCGGTTGGTGGGAAGGTGGGCCCGAGTTGGATTTGTTCGTCAACATCAAGGCGTGGGAAGCATTGCCACCCGAGTACCGGGCGATCCTCGAAGCCGCGTGCTACGAAGCCAACACCGACATGCTCGCCAAGTACGACGCGCTCAACCCAGCGGCACTGCGCCGTTTGGTGGCGCAAGGCGTGCAACTGAAGCCATTCAGCCGCGAGATCATGACGGCATGCTACAAGGCCGCGCACGAAGTCTACGAAGAAGAATCCGCGAAAAATCCTAAGTTCAAAAAAGTCTACGACTCATGGAAAAAATTCCGCGACGATCAAGTGTTGTGGTTCCGTGTGGCGGAGCAGAATTTTGATAACTTTATGGCAGGTGCAGCGACGCCGGGTAAGAAGTAGGCTGTTGTTGCGCGTTTGGATAATCGGGATAGGGGCGGCCAGTGTATCTGACCGATCCCCTCCCACACCACCACGGCATGCGGGTCCGCACCGGGCGGTTCGAGAAGTTGAGGTCATGTGAGACGAGGCATGCC
>JAYTVA010000025.1:0-29746 GCA_043744255.1 Burkholderiales bacterium
AGTCGCTACAGCCCAAGCCAGCGATGCCCCCGTTGTTGCCCTCGATGCCCTCGATTTGACGGCGATCTGCGGCGGTGGCGGGATGGACCTCATTCAATAGAGTAAGCACGTTCACTGAACACCTAACTCTAACGCTTTTGAGAGATCAACCACGCAACGTATTGCGCTGCTGATCTGTGTTGTCCGGTTCCGCTTTTAGAAAACTTTCGTCCCAGGTCGCATTAGCAAAACCCAAACATTGGCGAGGGTTTTGAGCCAGTAGTACCAGTTGGCATTGTTCACACGCAAGTTTCAAGTCCGCAAGCGTTCTCGTTGTTTGAGATGCAGTTCATCTCTGAAAAGTTTGCCCGCGCCCCATGCCGACGCTCAAGGGTCGTCACGCAGCCGCACAAAACTAGCGAACCGGGGCAGACCATTCTTAGTCAGCCCGCGATAGGTGTAAGTCACCAAACTCCCCACTGGCGGCGGGTTTCGGCGCACTGAGTCGCTGAAACCCGTCCCGATGACGAAGCGTTTTCCGTCGGGCATTTCGACCCGTAGCGCGCCCATTACCCCAACATTTTTTCCGCGTCCTGCGACGTGCGCGATCACGCGCGCCTCGGTATCCTCAAGCGGCTTGAGTTTGAGCAGGACATCGCTGCGCCCCGTCACGTAAGGCGCGTCGGCCAAATGCAACATTAAACCTTCGCCACCGCTTGCGACCATGCGCATGAGTGCCGTTTGCACCCCTTCGCGCGTGGCAATACGGGTTTGCGCGATGGCGACGAGCTGGGGCCAATCGACAGTGCGCACCAGCGCTTGAATCTTCTCAGCGCGCGCGGCGAACGATCCCGGCGCGTCGGGCAGTTCAAAAACCATGTATTTGACTTGGCTCCACTCGGCGTCAATCGGCTCGGTTTTGCGCACGATGCCGCTGACGACTTCAAATTTTCCGCGTGCAAGCCAAAGCTCGCCATCTAGTTTGTCGGCGGGCAATTTGGCGAGGAACCACGGCGGCGCTGCGACCACACGACCGCTGCGAAATTTGAGTTGCGTGCCATCCCAGATCGCGCGCACGCCGTCGTATTTTTCACTGACCAGATACAGCGCCGGATCGATTTCCGGACGCAGCACGTTGGCGAGCAAAATCGGTGGCGTATCTGTTTTCGCGAGCGCAACACGAACAGGCAGCGCAAGGGTCACGCACGCGAGTAGTGACACGGCGAACGCCAGTCGGATACGATGTGATAAACAGCTCATGACTCGAAAATCCTTCAAACACCGCGCCAATGCCAGGCTTTACTGCAACAGTGCGCCAACATGCGCGACCGTACTGCGACCCAATGCGCCAAGGTCGTAGCCGCCTTCGAGGGCTGAAACAATGCGTCCCTCCGCGTACGGATTTGCGACGTTGCGAATGCGCTCGGTGATCCAGACATAGTCGTCTTCATGTAGTTGAAGATTGGCGAGCGGGTCGTCGGCGTGGGCATCGAACCCGGCCGAAATGATGATGAGTTCCGGTTTGAATCGGTCGAGCGCTGGCCACCAGGTGGCATCAATGGCGCGACGAAATTCGGCACCGGTGGTACGCGCGGCGAGCGGCGTCGGCACGATATGCGGGTTGCCAGAATTGGCACCCGTGCCGGGATAATAGGGATGCTGAAAGCTGGAACAGAGCATCACGCGTTCGTCTTCATGAAAAATGTCTTCGGTGCCGTTGCCGTGGTGCACATCAAAATCCAAAATCGCGACGCGTTCGAGCTGGTGATGATTGATCGCGTGGAGCGCACCAACGGCGACGTTGTTGAAGATGCAAAAGCCCATCGCGCGATCATGCGTCGCATGATGCCCGCACGGTCGCACGGCGCAAAACGCGTTGTCGATTGTGCCATTCAAAACCATGTCTACCCCTTGGATCACCGCGCCAGCCGCGCGTCTTGCGGCCTCTAGCGTGTACGGGTTCATCGCGGTATCGGGGTCAAGGTAGGCGTAGTCGTGTTGCGGCGCGGCAGCAAAAATCGAATCGACGTAATCGGCATCATGGGCGGCGGCAAGCTGCTCACGCGTGGCTTCGGGTGCATCGACGCGTTGCATTTGCGCTAGCAACCCTGAAGCAGCAATCGCGTCATAGACCGCTTGTAACCGATCCGGACATTCCGGATGATGCGCGCCCATTTCGTGCTTCAAACAAATCGGGTGGGTAATGAATGCGGTGCTCAATTTTTCTCTCCGGTGCGATCTCGTTTAATCCATTGTGAACGAAAGCTCGTACAGCTTCAATCACGGTCTGCCGAATTCGACAGCGTACAATCGCCACTGCAAAATTTTCAACACAGGACATCATGTTATTTGAGAAAAACGCTCCGCTCGCCGCCGCACATCCGCTACACGAGGTGCTGAAACGCGCAGGCGAGATCATCCTGGGCAAGGATCATCAGATTCGCATGGCGATGGCGTGCATTCTGGCGCGCGGGCATTTGTTGATCGAGGACGTGCCGGGTGTGGGCAAGACCACGTTGTCGCATGTGTTGGCAAGCCTGCTGGGTTTGCACTATCAGCGCATTCAGTTCACCAGCGATTTGCTGCCGGCCGATATTGTCGGTGTGTCAATTTTTGATCGCGAATCGAGCACCTTTCGCTTCCATCCCGGCCCGGTTTTTTCGCAGGTGATTTTGGCTGATGAAATCAATCGCGCCTCACCGAAAGCGCAGTCGGCGCTGCTGGAGGCGATGGAGGAACACCAAGTCACAGCGGATGGGCAAACGATGAAATTGCCGGAGCCGTTTTTTGTCATTGCGACGCAAAATCCCTCACATCAAATCGGCACGTTTCAATTGCCCGAATCGCAACTGGATCGGTTTTTGATGCGCATCAAATTAGGCTATCCCGACCAGGCGGCGGAGCGTGCGCTGCTGAAAGGCGAAGATCGTCGTGAGTTGATCGCCAAGCTCACACCCGCGATGAAAGTTGAGGATCTGCTGGCCGTGCAACGCGAAGTGACTGGCGTATTTGTCTCGGATGCGCTGATCGATTACGCGCAGGCGCTCATCACCCACACGCGTGATTCGGCGAAATTCGAGATGGGCTTGTCACCACGCGCCGGCCTGGCACTGTTGCGCGCCGCGCAAGCGTGGGCGTTGCTGGCGGGGCGGAAGCAAGTCTTGCCGGAGGACGTGCAAGCGATCATGCCGTCGGTGGTTGGCCATCGACTGAAGCCGGTGACAAATGCAAATACAAAAATTCTCGATGCGGCGCAGGATTTGCTGCGGAGCGTGGCGATTCCCTGAGCATCGCGGCCGTGATATCTGTCCTCACCTTTAATCTGCGGCAGCGAATCTCCGATTGGATTTTTCGCGCCCAGGTGCCGGAAATACCGCCAGTCACCTTGGTGCAGCGACGCATCTTTATTTTGCCGTCGCGCACCGGCTATTTTTTTGCATTCGTGTTGTTGTTGCTGTTGCTGACCGCGATTAACTACAGCTTGTCGCTGGGATTCCTGTTGACGTTTTTGCTGGCAGGCGTGGGTAGCACCTCCATGCTCCACACGTTTCGCAATCTTGCGCGGCTCGCAATTAGCCCCGGTAAGGTTGAGCCGATTTTTGCCGGGGAGACGGCTCACTTCGCCGTGGTCGCGCAAAACCCGGCCATGTCACGATTCGCGGTGGGGATGAAGCGGGCAAAGCTGCATGATGCGGAGCCGGCGTTTGGCGACGTGATCGAGGCCACGTCAACGACCTTTCACTTGCCCGTGATGTCTGAGCGGCGCGGACGCCTGTCGGTCGGACGGATAGAGATTTTTAGCGAGTATCCGGTCGGGCTTTTTCATGCGTGGTCGTACGTGGATTTCGGTGCGACCTGTCTGGTCTATCCAAAACCTGACCCCGGTGCCGGGCCCCTGCCTCTCAATGCCAGCGCCAGCGGCGAAGGCAATGTACCGATTGCCGGTGACGAGGAGTTTCAATCGCTGCGTGCCTACAAGCCCGGCGACACGCCGCGCCAGATTGCGTGGAAAGCGTTGGCGCGTGAACGAGGCTTGCTGGTGAAGGAGTTCGGCAGTATGGCGTCCAGCGATTTGTGGCTAGATTTCGACGCGTTTCACGGCTTGAGTACGGAAGAGCGGTTGTCGCGATTGACGTGGTGGGTATTGGAGGCGGAGAAGCTGCAATTGCCGTACGGACTGAAGCTGCCGGGCAAATCGATGCCGCCGTCATTGGGCGCGAATCACCGTTCGCTGTGTCTGGAATCGTTGGCATTGTTCGGCGAGCAAACGTAAATGCTCAATCAAACTGCCCTCACCCTGAGCAACGTTGTGTGGCTGCTGGCCGCGATGGGCTTTGCGATTGCGCCGCACGTGATGCGCCTGCCGGTGTGGGTGTCGCTCGTGTGTGTTGGTGCCGGGCTGTGGCGCTGGTGGATTGCGCGGCGCGGATTACGCAATCCCTCGGCGTGGTTGATGGCGCTGATTGCCTTGGTGGTCACCGGCGGTGCGTTTCTCGAATATCGGCGCTTGTTTGGTCGTGAAGTCGGCGTGACGCTGCTGATCGCAATGCTGTGCCTTAAAGCGCTGGAAATGAAAATGAAGCGCGACGCCACATTGGTGGTGTTCCTTGGTTTCTTTTTGGCGATGACCAATTTTTTGTATTCGCAGACGATCTTCATGGGCGCGTACATGGTGGTGTGCGTCTGGATTTTTATCGCAACCTTGATCGGCTTCAATCGCATTGGCACAGAAGCAACGGTGCGCGAGCGGCTGGTGCCCTCAGCGTGGTTACTGGTGCAAGCGCTTCCGTTGATGTTGGTATTGTTTTTTTTATTCCCGCGCATCTCTGGGCCGTTGTGGAGCTTGCCGCAGGAAAACCAAGCAAAGACGGGGCTCTCGGACTCAATGTCACCCGGCGACATCAGCAAATTATCACTGTCCGATGAATTGGCATTTCGGGTTGCGTTTGATGGCGCGGTGCCGGAAGCGCTAGACCTGTATTGGCGCGGCCCGGTGTTGGGCCAGCAGGTTGGCAAATCGTGGGTGCCGTACACAGTGCGCAATGTGCCGAAGCTCGATGTCGAGCCGCAAGGCGCACCCATCAAGTACCGCGTGACTCTGCAACCGCATAACAAACTTTGGTTGTTCGCGCTTGACCTGCCCGTTGCTGCACCACCGGAAGGCGCGCTGTTCGCGGACTTTCAGATGCGAGCTACCGTGCCGGTGACCAATCTCATTGCCTACGATATGACCTCACACCTGCGCTATCGCGCGGGCACCGCGCTGCATACCCGCGAACGCGCGGCGTACGTCGCGATGGACGAAAGCCTGAATCCGCGCGCCATTGCTTACGGTCGCAAGCTGGCGGCAGATCAAGGTGACGCCAAAACGTTGGTCGAAACGCTGCTCAAACAGTTCAATAGCGATTTCACCTATACGCTCGAACCGCCCAAGCTTGGCGACAACCCGGTCGATGAATTTCTGTTCGATACCAAGCAAGGATTTTGCGAACACTACTCCAGTAGTTTCGTGTTGGTGCTGCGCGCGGCAGGCATCCCAGCGCGCGTGGTAACTGGCTATCAGGGCGGCGAGATGAACCCGATTACGCGCGAGCTGATCGTACGGCAATCCGATGCGCACGCCTGGTCGGAGGTGTGGTTCGATGATCTCGGCTGGGTACGCGTCGATCCGACATTTGCGGTGTCACCGTTGCGCATCAATCGCGGCTTCAACGCAGCCATTGGTCCGCAGGGCATGTTCAACAACATCATCGAGGCCGACAAGCTGGGCGTGTTGAAACAGCTCGCGTTTTCTTGGGATGCCGTCAATAGCCAGTGGAACAAGTGGGTGGTGGGCTTCAACCAAGATCGGCAGCGCGGCTTTCTCGAAAGCCTTGGCATGCGCGATGTCGACTGGCAAAGCCTAGTGCGCTGGCTGATTGTCGGCGTGTTGCTAATCGGCGGTGTCGCCACCGCGATTTTGCTGATTCGCACTTACCGAACCCGGCGCGACCCGCTGGTGGCTGCCTACGCGCGGCTGTGTGAAGCGCTTGCTAAGGCAGGCATTCCGCGATCACCGTACGAAGGGCCGATGGACTATTTGGCACGTATTGAACGCGAGCGCCCCGCGTTGGCAGCGTCGTTGCGACCATTGATCATCACCTACGTGGAGCTACGCTACGCTCAGCCAATATCGGCAACGCAGGACACCACCAGCGCCGGACGAAATTCACAATTCGATTACAAATCGTACGCCGCCAACACCCAGAATTCGACCGCTTGGCAGGGCAAGTTGCGGAAGTTCACAATTAGCGTGCGCGCGTTTCGGGCCCAAAACTAATCTGCGATATTACGTTAATTTTGGTCGCCAAATAATTGAATATAAACAACAATAGTTATTAATTAGTGGTCTGGGTTTCCGGCGAATTCGGCAAAAGCGTTGGCAATCAGCGACAAGCCTGTCGGCCCCCAATCACTTAAGGCTTTCATCGCGGAAAATTGAGGTTCATAATCCGTCGGTTATTTCATCGTATCGAGATCCGGCAACTTTGGAAGTTCTTATTTCCATTCCAAACCGATGCGCGCCAACGACGAACCGGTCCAAATTTACCGGGGTTGGAGCGCGATGTTGTTTGTCATTGCGGCAGCCGGTGCGCTACAATTCGCAGGTTTAGAAATCGTCAACCACACAGGGGATAAGACATCATGAGTTTTCCGAAATTTTCCAAGTTAGCAGTAGCGGTTAGCGCGACACTGGCCGGCGGCGTAGTTAGCGCCCAGTCAAGTGACACGCCACCAACACCGAAAGCCGGCGAGTGCTATGCGCGCGTGAACGCACCAGCTCGCTACGATACCGTTTCCGAGCAGGTGCTTGTTTCCCCTGCAATGAAGCAGTCTGGTTTTATCCCCGCCAAAATGGGTACCGTTGCTGAACAGGAACTGGTTCGTGCAGCCTACAAGCGCACCGAAATCATTCCCGCCACGTTCAAAACCGTGACCGAGCAGATCGAAGTTACCCCAGCCAGCAAGCGCGGCGTGCCCGTCGCAGCGACCTACAAAACGGTCAGCGAAGAAGTCGTTGTTCAGCCCGCCAGCAAGCGTTTCGAAACGATTCCTGCCACGTTCAAAACCGTGACGGAACAAGTTGAAGTTTCGCCCGCCTCCAAGCGCGGCGTGCCAGTCGCAGCAACCTACAAAACGGTCAGCGAAGAAGTCGTTGTTCAGGCTGCCAGCAAGCGTTTTGAGACCATCCCAGCGACCTTCAGAACCGTCACCGAACAAGTTGAAGTTACCCCCGCATCCAAGCGCGGCGTGCCGGTTGCGGCTACCTACAAAACGGTCAGCGAGCAGGTTGAAGTTCAGCCAGCAACCAAGCGTTTTGAAACCATCCCAGCGACCTTCAAAACTGTCACCGAACAAGTTGAAGTCTCCCCTGCCAGCAAGCGCGGCGTGCCAGTCGCGGCCACCTACAAGACGGTGTCCGAGCAAGTTGAAGTACAGCCCGCCAGCAAGCGCTACGAGACCATTCCTGCCACGTTCAAAACCGTGTCGGAACAAGTCGAAGTCTCGCCAGCCAGCAAGCGCGGCGTACCTGTTGCGGCCACCTACAAAACGGTGTCCGAGCAAGTTGAAGTTCAACCCGCCAGCAAGCGCTACGAGACCATCCCCGCCACGTTCAAAACCGTGTCGGAACAAGTTGAAGTCTCGCCAGCATCCAAGCGCGGTGTGCCAGTTGCAGCGACGTACAAAACGGTGTCCGAGCAGGTTGAAGTTCAGCCAGCCAGCAAGCGTTACGAGACTATCCCAGCCACGTTTAAAACTGTGACGGAACAAGTTGAAGTCTCGCCAGCATCGAAGCGCGGCGTGCCAGTGCCAGCCACCTACAAAACGGTGTCGGAACAAGTGTTGGTACAGCCAGCATCAAAGCGCACCGAAGTGATCCCAGCAACCTTCAAGACCGTGCAAGAGCAAGAACTTGTTCGTGCTGAAGGCAAGCGCGTCGAAATCATCCCAGCGACTTACAAAACCGAGACCGAACAAGTCGAAGTCAAAGCCGCTTCTAAACGCATCGAAGTGATCCCAGCGACCTACAAGAACACGACCGAACAAGTCGAAGTTCGCCCAGCGTCCAAGCGCATCGAAGTGATCCCAGCGACCTACAAAACGGTCAGCGAACAAGTCGAAGAGCGTCCAGCATCCAAGCGCATCGAAGTGATCCCAGGTACGTACAAGTCGGCTTCTGAGCAAGTCGAAGTGCGCCCAGCCTCCAAGCGCGTTGAGATCATTCCGGCAACGTACAAGAACGTCACCGAACAAGTCGAAGTGCGCCCAGCATCACAGCGCTCCGAAGTTGTTCCTGGCACCTACAAGACGGTGTCCGAACAAGTTGAAGTGCGTCCAGCGAGCGTGCGTTACGAGCCGATTCCGGTTTCGTACAAAACAGTTTCCGAACAAGTCGAAGTTCGCCCAGCCAGCCGCGTGCTGCAAGCGCAACAAGCCACGTTCAAAACCGCCGACGAGCGCGTGCTGCTCAACCCAGCATCCAAGCGTATCGAAGTCATCCCAGCGGTCTATGGTGACGTGACCGAACAAGTCAAAATCTCTGACGCAACCACGACTTGGAAGCGCGGCTCGATTTATTTGTCGCAAGCCAAACAAGTCACGACCGTTAAAGACTTCGTGGCAACCAAGGGCCAGAACGCAGCCGTGGTCGGCAAAGGCGGTAGCAAAGCTGCCGCAGCCGCTGCTGCCAAGGCGAAGGCCGCAATGGGTGGCGCAACTGCTGCTGAAATCGCCGCAGCCGACGCCGCCATGGCAGCCGATGCAGCTTCTGCGTCGGCCAGTGCCGGTAGCAGTGGTGCTGGTGTTGGTTCTTCAGCTTCAAGCGACGACGACATCATGTGCCTGATCGAAGTCCCGGCGCAGTATCAGACAATCACCAAGCGTGTGTTGAAAACCCCAGCATCGACCCGTGAAATCGACGTGCCGGCTGAGTACACCACGGTTTCGCGCCAAGTCGCTGACGTTCCCGGTACGACCAAAGAAGTCGCGGTTCCGGCTGAATATCGCACGATCACGCGTCAAGTCATCGACCTCGATGCACTCAAAGCTAAGGGCTACACGGTCACCGCCGAAGGCAATGTGACGGCCGGCCCGAATGGTGAGGCAATTGTTCCTGCTTCAGCCCTCGCATCGAGCGGCTCGAGCGGTTCTGGTGCTGCCGGTGGCGCAGCCGCTGGTGCACGTGGTGGCAAGGCTGGCGCAGGTAAAGCCGGTGCAGGTGCCGGTGCAGGTGTTGGTGGTTCCGGCGCAGGTGCTAGTTCCGGTTCCGGCGCAGGATCTACGGCAGGTGCAGGCGGCGCGAACGTGAACAACGCAGCGTTCGCGTACCTCCGCGAAATCCAAGTCCCTGCTGTCTACAGGACCCAAACTCGCCAAGTCGCGGACACGCAGCCATCCGCTCGCGCGATCGACACACCAGCTGTCTTCAAGACAGCGACGCGTCAAGTGATCGACACGCCAGCTTCCACCCGCGAAATCGACGTGCCAGCTGTTTACAAGACGGTTACCCGTCAAGTGATCGACACACCAGCTTCAACGCGTGAAATCGACGTACCAGGGATGTACAAAACCGCATCGCGTCAGGTACTCGATCAAGCGCCAACGACGCGCGAAATCGACATTCCATCTGTGTACAAAACGGTCACGCGTCAGGTCATCGACCAGCCAGCATCGTCACGCGACATCGACGTGCCAGCCGTTTACAAGACGGTGACGCACCGCGTTGTTGATGTCCCGGCCTCTACTCGCGATTTTGACGTGCCAGCGGAATTCAAGACCGTTTCGCGTCAAGTTGTGGTCACGCCAGCATCGACCCGCGACATTCCAATCGCTGCGGTCTACCGCACGGTTGGACGTCAAGTTGTCGATACGCCCGCTAGCACCCGCGATACCGACATCCCGGCCGTCTACAAGACCATGACCCGTCAAGTCATCGATGCACCAGCGTCGATGAATGAAGTTGACGTGCCAGCCGTTTATAAGACCGTGTCCAAGCAAATCGTTGACGTGCCAGCAAGCCAGCGCGCCATCGATGTGCCAGCCGTCTACAAGACAGTGACCCGTCAAGTGATCGACACGGCAGCCTCGATGAATCAAGTCGATGTGCCGGCCGTTTACAAGACCATCAGCAAGCAAATCGTTGACACGCCAGCAAGCAGCCGTGCAATTGATGTGCCAGCCGTCTACAAGACGGTGACGCGTCAAGTCGTTGACACAGCTGCCTCGATGAATCAAGTCGACGTTCCAGCCGTGTACCAGACGATCAGCAAGCAGATCGTTGATGTGCCAGCTAGCTCGCGCGCCATCGACGTGCCAGCGGTCTACAGAACGGTGAGCCGTCAGGTCATCGACAAGGCAGCGTCCATGAACGAAGTTGACGTTCCAGCCGTGTACAAGACCATCACCAAGCAGATCGTTGACGTGCCAGCAAGCTCGCGCGCCATCGATGTGCCAGCGGTCTACACGACAGTGAGCCGTCAAGTCATCGACAAAGCAGCGTCCATGAACGAAGTTGATGTGCCAGCCGTGTACAAAACTGTCACCCGTCAAGTCATCGACAAGCCCGCCAGCAGCCGCGAAATCGACGTTCCAGCCATCACCCGCTCGATCAGCCGTCAAGTGGTTGATACAGCAGGTTCGATGAATGAAGTTGATGTGCCAGCCGTGTACAAAACGGTAACGCGTCAGGTCATCGACACGCCGGCCAGCACGCGTGAAGTCGAAGTCCCGGCCATCACCCGCACGATTAGCCGTCAAGTTGTTGACACGGCTGGTTCCTCGCGCGAAGTTGACGTGCCAGCGGTCTACAAGACGGTTACCCGTCAAGTGATCGACACGCCAGCCAGCACCCGCGTGGTGGATGTACCGGCTGAATATCGCACCGTTCAGATCGCTAAAGTTGTTGAAGAAGCGAAAGCAACTTCATCCGATGTCGCCGCTCAGTACCGCACCGTCAGCAAGCAGGTGAAAGTAGCCGACGCGAAAACCGAATGGCGCTCGATCCTCTGTGACACCAACGCAACGCCAAATCGCATCATGGAAATCCAGCGCGCGTTGAAAGCTGCCGGTTTCAACCCAGGTCCGATTGATGGCCGTCTTGATGGAGAGATGATGGCTGCAGTGAACGCGTTCCAGCGGGCGAAGAATCTGCCTGTTGATACGTATCTGAACATCGACACCGTCAAAGCTCTTGGCGTCAGCACCAACTAAGCACTACCGCCAAGTGCCTCGGCGCTAGTGGTTGCAGCATAAAAAACCCTCTCCTCGCGGAGAGGGTTTTTTTTCGTCCAAAGCTGCTGCGGGCGTATCTCCTTCTCGCTCCACCCATCCTACTTGCGCAAAACGTTCCAAGGCACTTATCCACGTTTTATTGAAGTGCAAAGGGGATTAGTGAAATGGCAAATGCAATTCCTCGCGGGGTGTAACCGCGCGGCGCTAAAATCTGGCATCTATAAATTCACCATTGTTAGGTCATTGGATGGACGCTCAAACCTCTGTCAAAGCCCGCGTCATCAGCGTCGAATGGCAATCTCGCTTGGCCGGGACGGTTGCGCAAGTTAGATAGAATGGATGCCTCATACAAAAACTAGCTGGCGCGCATGAACGAACCGTACTCTTCACTGAAATCGTTTTACCCGTACTACTTGAGTGAGCACCAAAACCTCACTTGTCGCCGTTTGCACTTTGTTGGCAGTTCGTTGGTGATCGTGTTGCTCGCGGTGACGCTCTATACGCGCAACCTACAATGGCTATGGCTGGTGCCAGTCTGCGGCTACGGCTTCGCGTGGGTGGGACATTTCTTCTTCGAACACAACCGCCCTGCTACGTTCAAATATCCGCTCTACAGTTTTGTCAGCGACTGGCTGATGTACGCCGACATCCTCACTGGCAAGGTCAAAATTTAATCTGAGCGCTGTGTTCAGAAAGTGTCAAACCCAAATATCGGCGGGCACTTACAGCACATTGCTCCTCACCAAACACCGCGTCCGAACGTTCTAAAAACTCTGAAAGCAAGCACATGGATTTCACCTACTCGCCCAAAGTACAAGCGTTGCAACAACGCATGGAAGCATTTTTCGCCGAGCATATTCTGCCCAACGAAAAACGATTTCACGACGAAATCGAAGCCAACACGCGCGTAGGTAAACGCTGGACGCCGGTAACGCTGCTCGACGAACTCAAGCCCAAAGCACGCGCCGCTGGACTGTGGAACTTGTTCATGCCCGGTAGCTTGGGCGCGGGGCTCACCAATCTCGAATACGCCCCGCTCGCGGAAATCACCGGTCGCGTGCATTGGGCGCCTGAGGTATTCAACTGCTCCGCACCAGACACCGGCAACATGGAAGTGTTCGCAAAATACGGCACGCCCGAGCAGCAAGATCAGTGGCTCACGCCGCTGTTGAACGGTGAGATTCGCTCGGCCTTTGCCATGACCGAACCCGAGGTCGCCTCATCAGACGCCACCAACATCGCCACGCGCATCATTCGCGACGGCGACGACTACATCATCAATGGCCGCAAATGGTGGATCTCCGGTGCTGGCGACCCGCGCTGCAAAATCTACATCGTCATGGGCAAGACCAACCCCGATGCCAGCGTGCATTCGCAGCAGTCGATGATCCTGGTGCCGTCCGATACGCCAGGCATCACGGTGGTGCGCCCACTGCCCGTGTTCGGCTACGACGACGCGCCGCACGGCCATTGCGAAATAAATTTCGACAACGTGCGCGTACCCGCGAGCAATATGTTGCTCGGCGAAGGTCGCGGATTTGAGATCGCGCAAGGGCGCTTAGGCCCCGGTCGCATTCACCACTGCATGCGCCTGATCGGCTTGGCTGAGCGCGCACTCGAGCTGATGTGCAAGCGTCTGACCACCCGGGTGGCCTTCGGCAAGCCGCTCGCCGCGCACTCGGTCTGGCACGAGCGAATCGCCGAATCACGCTGCATGATCGAGCAAGCGCGGCTACTAACGCTCAAGGCCGCGCACATGATGGATACCGTCGGCAACAAGGTCGCAAAATCGGAAATCGCCATGATTAAAGTGATCGCCCCCAACATGGCCGAGCAAGTCATCGACTGGGCGATTCAGGCGCACGGCGGTGCCGGGCTCACCGACGACTTCCCGCTCGCGTACGCGTATACGTGGGCACGCATCCTACGTTTCGCCGACGGTCCCGACGAAGTGCATCGCGCATCGTTGGCAAAAATGGAACTCGGAAAATATCTCGTCCGGTAAGACCATTCACTGAGCTGTTCTTGCCCAGCGCAAAACGTAGGGTGGGCAAAGCGTAGCGTGCCCACGAGATTGCTGATGGTGGGCACCCTACGCTTTGCCCACCCTACCGCGTGTGCGCATGCGCCATTCACGCGTGCCTTCATTTCCACCGCGTCTTCCTCTACACTGACGCTAGGGAAAATCTGAGGAGTTCACTTGGCAGCGACAAAACCGAGATGGTGGCTTGACCACTATCCACAAGGCGTCTCGCACGACATCGACATGGCACGCTTCACCTCGCTCAACGCGATGGCGCAGGAGTGCTTCGACAAATATCGTGATCGCCCTGCCTATACGTGCATAGACAAAACGCTCACGTTCGGCGAGGTCGATCAACTCTCTGCGGCACTCGGCGCATGGTTCCAATCACTCGGCCTACAACCCGGCGCACGCATCGCGCTAATGATGCCCAATATTTTGCAATATCCAGTCGCGATCATCGCGGCATTGCGTGCGGGCTACGTGGTGGTCAACGTCAATCCGCTGTACACGCCACGCGAACTATTGCACCAACTCAACGACAGCGGTGCCGAAGCGATTGTGATCTTGGAACACTTCGCGCTGACGCTCGAAGCAGTCTTGTCCCAAACCAAAATAAAGCACATCGTCATCGCCTCACTCGGCGATTTGCTCGGCACGGCGAAGGGCTTCATCGCTAATTTCGTAACCCGCACGGTCAACAAAAAAGTACCGCCCTACTCGCTCGTTGGCAGCAAAAAATTCAACGTCGCCATCAGCGCTGGTCGCCGACTGCAACTCACGCCAGTCAGAAAATCGCGCGACGACATAGCGTTCCTGCAATACACCGGCGGCACCACGGGCGTTTCGAAGGGCGCGGTGTTGACCCATGGCAATGTCTACGGCAACGCCCTGATTTCTGAGGCATGGTTAGCCCCCGCATTGCGAGATGCGGAGCGCGGCCCCGCGCTCGAATTACCCGTCGTTATCTGCGCACTGCCGATGTATCACATCTTTTGTCTGGTCTCATGCATGTGGCTCGGCATCCAGCTCGGTGGGCACAACATCCTGATTCCCAACCCGCGCGATCTTGATGGCATGGTCGATACCTTGCGTAAACACAAGTTCAGCGTGCTGCCGGCGGTAAACACCATGTTCAATAGCTTGGTCAACCACCCCGGCTTTCAGACGCTCGATTTTGCTCATCTGCGCATCGCCAACGGCGGCGGCATGGCGGTGCAGCGCGTGGTGGCCGACGCGTGGCTCAAATTAACGGGCGTACCGATTGTTGAGGGCTATGGCCTCACCGAAACGTCGGCAGGCGCGACCTGCAATGAAGTGCTCAACAACACCTACAGCGGTGATGTCGGCATGCCCATGCCTGATACCGAAATCCAGATTCGCGACGACGATGAAAACGAAGTTGCCATCGGCGAGTCGGGCGAGATTTGTATTCGCGGCCCGCAAGTCACGCGCGGCTACTGGCAGCGCCCGGACGAGACCAAGCAAGCCATGACGCGCGATGGCTTTTTCAAATCAGGCGACATTGGACTCATGTTGCCCAATGGTCACTTGAAAATTGTTGACCGCAAAAAAGACATGGTGCTGGTATCAGGATTCAACGTCTACCCAAGTGAAATCGAGGATGTGGTTGCGTCTTGTCCTGGTGTGGCGGAGTGCGCAGTGGTCGGCGTGCCGGACGAAAAAACCGGCGAGGCGGTGAAGTTATTCGTCGTTAAACGCGACCCGGCCCTCACCGAGGCGGCGATTATGGATTACTGCCACCAAAACCTCACCGGCTACAAATGTCCCAAGCAAATCGTGTTTCGCGATGCGTTGCCGAAAAGTAATGTGGGGAAGATTTTGCGGCGGGAGTTGCGGGATCAAAGGGCCACGGTTGCTGGCGCGCCGTAGTGTCGGCTGGTTTTTTTCCCTAGCGCAATGGTGCGCATCGATGCTAGGGCGCGGAGGGCTGACGTGCGGTTGTTACGTTGGTTCTGCTTTCGCACTTGTTGGTTGAAACCGCCTTCCTTGCGTTAGTTAATGCAGTCTGAGACACCGTGTTTGCGCCGCGTGTTTGCGCCGTGTTTGCGCGTGTTTGCGCGTGTTTGCGTGTTGATTTAATATTTTCCAAACAGTCTTCACTAAACCCAAAGAAACATGGCTAAACCAAAAAGAAAAACACTCCCGAAAGACTTCGAATATCTTTTGGCCAAGGGTGAAATCGAACCACTCAAGGCCGTCTTCCAGATTTGCGAATTGGATGCTCGCGGCGGTGCCTTTAAGCAAACGGCCCTTGCGTTCAACAATTGCCCAGACGAGCTGGCTAATTGGCTGCTGGACAATGGTGCTGATCTTCATGCCACTGATAGCTACGGCGATACGCCACTCCATTCACGCGCAGGCCATTGGCAGGGCAAGATCGAACTCCTTCTCAATCGTGGAGCGGATGTGCTACGCGGCTCGGGCACAACGGGCACCCCGCTTCACCGTGCGGCCAGAGTAGGCAACTTGGCGACAGCCCGCAGTCTCTTAACCAAAGGCGCACAAGCAAATGCAACCAATGAAAGTGGACAAACACCACTTGAGTTTGCATTAGAGCAATGTAGTAACGCCTCCATCGAACAGATGGCACCTATGGCCGAACTATTGCTCGGTGCAATGGCTCCTACGGTTGAAAAGAAAACCTCGTTTATTGGCCGCTTCTTCAGAGGCGCGACACCGCAAACATCCGTCGTAACGCCCGCAATGCAAAAGCATGTGCAGCACCTTGGAACAAACTTCGAATTCCATCGCGCCGGTTACAACCCCGAAAGACTTGATCAGGCCAGCGATGCGCTTTACAAGCTCTACCAGCTTTTTGGTGTCACTCCAGTACCTCGACGCGTCATTTATGACGGCAAATCGCCAATCATTGCAAAGGCGAATAATTGGCAAGCACAACATCAAGAACTTTGGGAACTGCTGGTGCCATCGGGCGGTGCTGCGTCAACAGTGCAAGGAGAAGTCATTCGAATTTCAGGCCGCATTGGCAACGAGATAATTCGCAATGGTGGCATTAACTGGGACAAGAACTACCGGCAGATGTCAGACGCTTTTCTCGTACACATCGCATCTGCGAACTCGTTGCCTGCGCCGGTTATTAGTCAAGCCAAGCAACTGTTATCTGAAGTTAAGTCACTCGATCAAGAGCTACAAGCGTTATGCCAAATGGCCGTCGATTGGGTTGCCATTAACCCCAACCCGATAAAGTTGCCTAGCCCTAACTACAACCGGTGATTCCGCGCCGATATCGGTAAATGGGGTCATATCGGTAAATGGGGTTATCGGTAAATGGGGTCAGACTCCATTATTTCCTTTCAACTAGCCTCGAACGCGGGCACAATGCCAATACTCTACCACCTCGCACCCACGCACACAGCAACCGAAGTCACTGCCCGCGCCAGCGCCCTCGTCGCCCTCATCATCTCGATGCCAACGGTCAAGCCCTGTCGCCAGCCGACGACGCGCGTCCTGACAATCAGTTTCTAGCGCCGTCAAACCCAAGTAACATATCATCTCTCATCGCACCCGAACTGACGCTCATGCACTCGCTTCCCGCAGCAATTTTTTCTTCGACCGCCCGCGTTCGCGCCTTGCTGCTTTGCCTCAGCATTGCCGCGCTCGCTGGCTGCGCCACCGCCCCGCCCTTACGCGGACCCGATACGCGCTTGCCGCCGCCGCGTCCCGTTGAGCCAACGCCAACGCCACCCGTCGTCGCGCCAACTTCAGCGACCTTGCGTGGCTTGGTGTCGGATGCAAATGCGTTGATGCCACTCGCTGTCTCAGAGTTGGCGCGGCAATTTTTATCGGCCACAAATGTGCTGACTTCCGTTTCGCCGCGCACGGTCTATCAGAATGAAAACACGCGCGAGTATTTTTCACCCGCCGATTTCGCGGCGATGTCGGACATTCAGCGCGCGCGTGTGAACAAAACTTCGCTTGATGAGTATCGCTACTACTACACCAAGTACGGCTCGCCGCTGGCTTACATGCGCGTGCTCGATGTGGCTGCGAGTGCCGGCGTGAGTGGTCTTGCGGGTCGCCGGGTGTTGGACTATGGCTATGGCTCGATTGGCCATTTGCGTTTGATGGCGGGGATGGGCGCGAGCGTCACGGGGGTTGATCCTGATAGCTATCTTGCGGCGATGTATAGCAGCGCGAGCGATCAGGGTGCGTATGCGCGCGGCAGCGTGTCGCTGGCGCACGGCTCGTTTCCGAAAGATGCGCGCGTCGCCGCTATTGTCGGGCGCGGCTACGATTTGATTTTATCGAAGAACACACTGAAGCGGAGTTACATCAAGCCGGAGCGCAAGGCTGATAAGCGCTTGCTGGTGGATTTGGGGGTGAGTGATGAGGCGTTTCTTGCTGCCATCGCAGGAGCATTGAACTTTGGCGGGAAGCTCATTATTTACAACGTCTACCCGAAAGCGGCGGGGCCGAAAGAGGTCTACAAACCGTGGGCCGATGGGCGGTCACCGTTTAGTCGGGAGCAATTTGAGAAAGCGGGGTTACGCGTGTTGGCGTTTGAAACCGAAGACCACATCGCGATTCGCCAGATTGGTCGTATTTTGCGTTGGGACAAAAACGACAAAGGCGAGGCGATTGATAACCTCGATGGGAATTTGTTCGCGATGTATTCGGTGGTGGAGCGGGCGCGGTAGTTTGAGATCTGTCGCACTCTGAAACGTGAGTAGCTGATTGCCATGACGCTGGCCAGTTCAATGGCACCGATTTTGTAGGGTGGGCAGAGGGCAGCGTGCTCTCCATCAACGAACGCGCGGGCACGCTTCGCTTTGCCCACCCTACGTGATCTGTTGTTCTGACCCGCGCTTCATGGCGAAAAATTTCCTACAATTCCGGACGCCGCCCAACTGCGCGCGGATGAGATTCTTCGTCGCGAACCCCAAAGGCGCTCCTCAGAATGACAAGTTTTGAGGGTGGTGCGCAGTGGTAGGGTGGGCAAAGCGTAGTGTGCCCACGTGATCGCAAATCGTGGGCACGCTACGCTTTGCCTACCCTACAGCACGCCCTCGCGATGATTGCAGCCGTACAGCGCGCTAGTCTGAATGGTCGTGCTTGATCGGTGGCAGGCGACGCCCGCGTTGTGGCCCGATCGGCTTTGGCGTAGCTTTACCGGTTGGCTTGCCCGGTGTTTTCGTTGGTGTTTTGCTTGGCGCTCGCGACATCAGTCCGCAGTACACCGTGATTTCTTCGCGGTCGTGAAAGAGGTGTTTGAAACGCAGGTCATATCTGGAACGCCGCTCTCCTAGGGCGTCTTCAATGATTGCTCGACAGCGCTCGACTTCTTCGATGCGTTTTTTCATCGGCAGTTTGAGATTGAAAATGGTGTGTCGTGTCCAGCCTTCTTTTAACCAGCGTCCTACCAAGGTGGCGATTCGCGAGGGGCTATCGACGATGTCGCAGACCATCCAGTCCACCGCTTTTTTCGGCACGAAGCGAAAGCCATCTTCGCGCAGGTGGTGCACCATCGCGTTGTCGGCCATCTCGCCTTTCATCGCACCGTTATCGACTGCCATGACCTTGATGCCGCGATGGACAAGCTGCCACGTCCAGCCGCCGGGTGCGGCACCGAGATCGACGGCGCGCATTTCGGGTTGCAGCAGACGCTCGTCATCGTCGCCGAAAAAATAGTGGATCGCTTCGGCGAGCTTGGCGGTCGAGCGGCTCGGCGCATCTTTGGGTATGCGCAAGCGCGGAATGCCGAGCGGCCAGATCGACGCCGAGGCTGCATCGGGATCGCATACGCCGATGCGCGCCAGTTGCTTGGTGAGCATGAAGACATGCAATCGCAGCGAAGGGGCGGTCGTGATGCGACCCGCCAAGCTTAGCGCCTCGGTCAAACGAACCTGCAATCCGATCGCGAGCGGTGAGAGTGTCTTGCCCTCATTGGTGTCGGGAAACTCGATCCACACCGCCGAGACCTTACCGATATTGCGTTGGGTGAAAAAAACTTCTACCGCTTCGCAAATCGGCCCGATGCGATCACGCAATCCCAAGGCAACGGGTTCGCCGTATGAATCAATCACGGTGCGTGAAAACATGGATTGATTGCGCAGAACATTTGCCACACCGCGTGCGGCCGATACGGGGAAGGTGGCGACGGCATACCCGAGGTTGGCACTCGGCTCGACGGTCTGCGGCCTCACGCCCGCCAGTGCGGCCCATTCCGCCACCACCTCGTCTTCAAAACCGGCACGGCAATAGCCGAGCAGCGTGCTGGGTACGGGGGCTGCGGGAGCGGATTTTTTCGTTGGCTCGGGGGCGGTGTTGGGGATCAGGCTGGCGATAGAAATCATAGAATCACTCGTTTGGTTTTTTAGTTTGAGAGGGGTGGTGCTGGATCGAATCACTGAGATTCTGGCAGAAGTCCGTTCGTCCTGAGCTTGTCGAAGGATTCTCTCGCCAGCAGTCCTTCGACAGGCTCAGGACGAACGGGGAATGTGTGTGCGGTGCTAAACCAAACATTTGACCACGCCATCTCACTATTTAACCACCTTGCGCGATCACATCCAAAAACGCTTTGCCGTAGCGCGAAAGTTTTGCGGCACCCACGCCAGAGACCTCGCCCATTTCACTTTCGTTTTGCGGACGCAGGCGCAAAATTTCCAGCAGTGTCGCATCGTGAAAAATAACATACGGTGGCACACCCTGCTCGCGTGCGATCTTGGTGCGTGCCTCGCGCAATGCCTGCCACAATGGCTCGTTTTCTGGCGTGATCTCGACACCACTTTTTTTCGCGCGCTCCACGCTGCGCTCGGCGACGCGCACCTCGCGTGATTTTTTCACGACGGGTTCTTCCTTGCGCAACGTCACACGTTCTGTGCCTTTCAACACCGCACGGCTGGCCGGATTGAGCGACAAGCCGCCGAATCCTTCGAGATCCACCACGGCCAACCCCATCGCGACCAATTGGCGGTAGATGATGCGCCATTGACCTTCGCTGTGCTCGCCGCCGACGCCGAATACCGCGAGGCGATCATGGCCAAACTGTTGCACGCGCTCGGTGGTTTTGCCGAGCAATACGTCGATCAAATGGACAGAACCAAACCGTTGCCCAGTACGATAGATACATGACAGCGCTTTTTGCGCTGCCACCGTGCCATCCCATGTTTGCGGTGGCTCGATGCAGTTGTCGCAGTTGTTGCATTCGCCCGTGTACTGCTCGCCAAAATAATGCAGCAGGCTATGCCGACGACATTGCGTACTCTCGCAATAACCAAGCAGGGCTTCGAGTTTTTGTCGTTCGAGCCGTTTGCGTTCGGCGGGGGCTTCCGATTTTTCGATCATCTGACTCAAGCTCACCACGTCGCTCAAGCCATACGCCAGCCATGCCTCGGCGGGCGCGCCATCACGACCCGCGCGACCGGTTTCTTGATAGTAACTCTCAACACTTTTCGGCAAATCGAGATGCGCAACAAAGCGCACGTCGGGCTTATCAATGCCCATACCAAACGCGATGGTGGCACACATGATGATGCCGTCTTCGCGCAGGAACCGCTGCTGGTTCGCGGCACGGGTGCTGGTGTCCATGCCCGCGTGGTACGGCAACGCGGTGTGGCCACGTTCGTTAAGATATTCAGCGGTGGCTTCGACCTTTTTGCGCGAGAGGCAATAGACGATACCCGCTTCGCCTTTGCGATCTTGCAAGAAATCGAGGAGTTGGCGGCGCGCATCGTGTTTCTCGGTGACGCGATAGCGGATGTTTGGGCGATCAAAGCTGGAGACAAATTCGCGCGCATCCTCCAGTTGTAAACGTTCAACAATTTCGCGGCGTGTGGGCGCATCGGCGGTGGCGGTGAGCGCGATGCGTGGGATGTCGGGAAAGCGCTCGTGCAGCACCGTGAGGCCGCGATACTCGGGGCGAAAATCGTGCCCCCATTGCGAGACGCAGTGCGCCTCATCAATCGCAAACAAAGCCACGCGTGCCTGCGACAACAGATCAAGAAATCGCGGCGTGAGCAAACGTTCAGGGGCGACGTAAAGTAGATCCAGATCGCCGCGCAAGAAGCGTTGCTCCACTTCGCGCGCAGACGATGCATCCAGCGATGAATTCAAGAACGCCGCCTTCACACTGAGTTGCAGCAGCGCATCCACTTGATCTTGCATCAGCGCAATCAACGGCGATACGACTATGCCGACACCATCGCGCACCATCGACGGAATTTGATAGCACAGCGATTTACCGCCACCAGTTGGCATCAGCACCAGCGCGTCGCCGCCACGGATGAGGTGATCGACAATCTCGCCCTGCGCACCGCGAAACGCGCTGTAGCCGAATACTTGATCGAGAATTTGTTCGGCGTTAGTTGCTTGCATGTTGGGTTTACCAGTACGCCAAACGTTGATCGAGCCCACTGACCCAACGCAAAACTGCGACGCTCTTGGCAAAGATTTCCGTGCGCAGGGCGGCATTGACGGCAGAATCCGCATACTCGCGGCAGGCGGTACGACAGAGCAAACTCGTGGGCGCTTCGAAATGACAGTGGCTTGCACCGGCGATTTCGAGCGTTTTTTGCTCGGAAACGCCCGCCAATAGGTCACGTCCGAGTTGTTTGGCATTGCACCCGGCACTCGGCGCAAACAGCGCGAAATGTGGAATGGCGGCGCGTTGTGATGACGTGGCCAGTGATTGTTTGCCGACGGGATCGAGCCCCAGATAGCCGATGGCACGTGGATCTTGCTGCGCTAATGACCACGCGACGCCGCCGCCAGCAGAAAATCCCGCGTAGATAATTTTTTTACGGCCACTACGATCTGCCGCCGCGCTTACCAACTCGGCGAACAATCGCTGCCCACCGAGGCTCCAGCCACCGCCGCAGTGCCCGACCAACAGCACTGGCAAGCCCCAACTCGCGAAGTGTTCTGCCATGCCAATGTGTTGCTTGGTGCCACTCAAAAATCCGTGCGCAAAAATCACCACCACATCCGTCTCAAAGCGCGCAGAGGTAAAGGTCTCCACATTGCCACGACACGGTACCGGCTCAACATCGGCATTGATATTGACCACGACCTCCTTGGAGGGGCTGCGCACCACCGCGTGTGGGCCGCGCACGCTGTAGTCCGGTGCACCGATGGGTGCGACCCATTTCGCAGGTGCCGGCATGGACAAGTGGCTCGCGCAACCTGCGAGCAACAATAAAATCAGGAGACGCAGCAACAACACTACGCGTTGACGATGAGGCACACCGCCTCCGCCGCGATGCCCTCACCGCGCCCGGCAAAGCCGAGTTTTTCGGTGGTGGTGGCTTTGACGTTCACGTCGGTTTCGGTAATCGCGAGATCAGCGGCGATGTTCGCGACCATCTGCGCGATATGCGGCGCCATGCGCGGGGCTTCGGCGATGATCGTCGCGTCAACGTTGCCGACGCGATAGCCGCGCTCAGTCAGCAAGCTTGCGACATGCCGCAACAGCGCGCGACTATCAATGCCCTTGTACCGCGCGTCGCTGTCCGGAAAATGTTTGCCAATATCGCCAAGGGACGCTGCGCCGAGTAGTGCGTCGCAGATCGCGTGTGACAACACATCGGCATCCGAGTGACCGAGCAAGCCGCGCTCGTAGGCAATCTCCACACCACCGATGATGCATTTGCGACCGACGACCAGTTGATGCACATCGAAGCCGTGGCCGATGCGAAATGGGACGGGTGTGGTCATGATGGCTTGGCCTCGTTGAGCAGCGCGCTCGCCAGTTTCAAATCGGTTGCGAAAGTGACCTTCAGATTGCGCGCGTCACCCATCACCAACTGTGGATGCAAACCTGCTGCTTCAATGGCTTGCGATTCGTCGGTGGCATGCGGCAATGCCGTGAGCGCCGCCTGAAGTGCTGCGAAGCGGAACATTTGCGGCGTCTGCGCCCGCCAAATATTTTCGCGTGGAATAGTTTGCGCGACACGTTGTTCTGGCGTCGCAAGTTTGATGGTGTCGGACAACGGTAACGCGAGCAGGCCGCCGACCGGGTCAGTTGCCAGCGTATCAATGAAGCCTTCAATTATTTCTGGAAACAGGCAGGGACGCGCCGCATCATGAACTAAGAGCCAGTCATCGGCATCAACCGATG
This sequence comes from Burkholderiales bacterium, assembly GCA_043744255.1. Taxonomy (GTDB): domain Bacteria; phylum Pseudomonadota; class Gammaproteobacteria; order Burkholderiales; family Usitatibacteraceae; genus UKL13-2. The sequence continues at coordinate 23,373 of JAYTVA010000025.1, forward strand.
CCGCGATGGCAGCCATGCCATTCAACACGCTCTCACCACGCGTGTTACCGCCAACGCGCAGCACGTTCAGGCGTGGCGCGAGTGCGTGCCACCGCGAATGTTGTTCAACCACGCGCTGCCATTGGACATCATCGGGCGACAACACCACGATGATTTTTTCGATCCGTGCCACACCTGCTAATGCCAGCAAGGTATGCACGATCATCGGCGCGCCGTTTAGATCAAGGTACTGTTTCGGCAACGCATCGCCGAGGCGCGTTCCGGCACCAGCAGCGGGAACTAACGCGAATATTTTTTGACTCATATCTGTGTAGAAAAAAACGATAGAAAAACGATAGACGCGATTATCGCGTGAATACGTCGCCTCAGGCGCGTTTGTATTGCCGTGCTACCCTGAATTTTCTGCATAACACCTAACACCGGAGTTGCCGATGCGCGCGGTTCTTTGTCACCAATGGGGCATGCCCGATCAATTGACCGTTGCTGATGTAGCTGGACGCGACCCCAATGCGGGTGAGGTGCGCATCCGCGTGCGCGCAGCGGGCGTGAATTTCCCGGACGCACTGATGGTGCAAGGCAAATATCAAATTAAACCGCCCTTCCCGTTTTCGCCGGGTGCGGAAGTGGCTGGCGATGTCATCAGCGTGGGCGCGAGTGTGACGCATCTCAAGGCCGGTGATCGTGCGGTGTCGTTTTGTGGCTATGGTGGGTTTGCTGAGGAAGTCGTAGCACCGGCGGCGAATACGATGTTGATGCCCGCCGCGCTGGATTACCAAACCGCCGCTGCGTTCACGTTGGTATATGGCACTGCGTGGCATGCGGTGCGGGATCGCGCGGCGTTGCGTGCGGGCGAGACCATGCTGGTACTCGGTGCTGCTGGTGGTGTCGGGCTTGCGGCCATCGAGATCGGCAAAGCAATTGGTGCACGCGTGATTGCCGCCGCATCGAGTGATGAAAAACTAGCGCTATGTACCAAGCACGGCGCGGATGCCGCCATCAATTACGAGCGCGAAGATTTGCGCGAGGCAATCAAACGTGTAACCGACGGCAAGGGTGCCGACGTGGTGTTCGATCCGGTTGGTGGCAAGTATGCCGAGCCCGCGTTTCGTTCGATTGCTTGGCGCGGTCGCTATCTGGTGATTGGGTTTGCCAATGGCACGATCCCCGCGCTGCCGTGGAATTTGGCACTGTTGAAGGGGGCGTCGATTGTCGGTGTGTTCTGGGGGGATTTCGTGCAGCGCGAGCCGAAAGCCAATTTGACGGGCATCAGCGAAATGATGGGCTGGCTCGGTGAAGGCAAAATCCGCCCGTATATTTCGCGCACTTACTCGTTGGCCGAAGTGCCACTGGCACTGAACGATTTGCTCGCGCGCAAGGCGACGGGTAAGTTGGTCGTCGTGCCGTAAGCGACTCTCGTACGCCGCATGGCACGTCGCGCGATTCTGGTTGCAGTGTTGATTGCTGGCATCGCCGCTGCGCTGGTTGGCGTAGGCGTGGGGGTACGCAAGACTGCGTACGCACCAGACTGGTTGCGTGCGCCACTTAAGTCGCCGCGTGAATCGGGTGACGTGGTGTTTCTCACGCTGCGTAGCCCGACCACCACGCAAAGCAATCCGACCGCCAACAAACAAAATGTGCAAACGGGATTTGAGCATGACCTCGCGACAGATTTTGCGCGCGAGATCGGGGCGAAGCCACGGTTTATGGTGATGGCAAGTTACCCAGCGCTGCTCAAAGCGCTCAAAGAAAATCGCGGCCACATTGCGGCGGCTGGCATCGCTGCGACCCCAGAATTGCGCGCCGATTTTGTGTTTGGCTCAAGCTATCGCGCCGAACAGTATCAATTAATTTATCGCAGCCGCGATACCAAACCGCGCACCATGAAAGATGCAACGGGCAAGAAAATATTAGTCATTGCGGATACGCCAGCGCACGATTTGCTGCGCGAATTGACCGGCGAATTCCCGGGGTTTGGTATCGAGGTTTTGCCGCACAACACTGAGCAAGATCAACTGTTAGCAAGATTGGATCGCGCCGATGCGAATGCAGAATTTGCGGTGATGGATGCGTTCGCGTTCCAGGTCGCAAAACGGCTACATCCGGAGCTTGCCTCGGCGTTCAACATTGGCCGTGAACGCAAGGTGGCTTGGGCATTTTCGAGTGCAGCAGATTATGAGTTGCAGCAAGCCACGCTGACGTTTTTCGACAAGGCGCGTGGCAACGGCACACTGGCGCGGCTAATGGATCGCTACTACGGACACGTCAACCGCATTCGGCCACTGGACGCCGAAACGCTGATCGACAAAATGCAAACGATGCTGCCAAAGCTGCGTAAACATTTTCATGACGCGCAACAAGCGACCGGCATTGATTGGCGGCTGCTTGCCGCTGTGGGCTATCAAGAGTCGCACTGGGAGCCGCTCGCGACCTCACCGACGGGCGTGCGCGGCGTGATGATGCTGACCGACGACACCGCAGACCGCATGGGCGTAAAAAATCGGCTCGATGCACGCGAGTCTATTTTGGGTGGCGCGAAATATTTGCTGACCCTGCGCGACACCGTGCCCGCACGCATTCAAGAACCAGATCGCACATGGCTCGCACTCGCGGCGTACAACCAAGGCTACGGCCATTTGGAGGACGCGCGCACGCTGACGGCGCGGTTGAAACTGAATGCAGATTCGTGGCTAGACGTGCGCAAAAGTTATCCAAAACTGCAAGATCCACAACACTACGAAACCCTCAAACACGGCTTTGCGCGCGGCGATGAGGCCGTTCAGTTCGTGGAAAACATTCGCAACTATGTCGATATGCTGAACAAGCTGGAGATGCCGTTGGCGGTGCCGTAGTTCTGGTTGGCTACTTCTGGATTGCTGCGGATGAGATTCTTCGGTCGATACAGCCGACCTCAGAATGACAAATTTACCGATGTCATTCTGAGGCCGCTGTTGCCGAAGAATCTCATCCCGACATCACAAGGCCACTCGTCGCGCTCTACTTCGCCACTTCCAATTTCGTCACCCCACCCATATACGGCACCAACACCGCCGGAATCGTCACCGATCCATCGGCATTCTGATAGTTCTCCAGCACTGCCACCAGCGTGCGTCCAACCGCGAGGCCAGAGCCGTTGATGGTATGCAACAACTCAGTTTTACCTGCCGCATTTTTGAAACGCGCCATCATGCGCCGCGCTTGAAACGCTTCGTAATTTGAGCAGCTCGAAATTTCGCGATAAGTATTTTGCGCGGGCAACCAAACTTCGAGATCGTAAGTTTTCGCGCTAGAAAAACCCATGTCGCCTGTACACAGCAACATGGTGCGATACGGCAATTCCAGTCTCTGCAAAATCGTCTCCGCGTGACGCACCAACTCTTCGTGGGCGTCTGCCGATTTGTCGGGCGCGACGATTTGCACTACCTCAACTTTATCGAACTGATGCTGACGAATCATGCCGCGCGTGTCTTTGCCGTAGCTGCCCGCTTCCGAACGAAAACATGGTGAGTGGCAGGCGTATTTCAACGGCAAGTCTTTGCCGTCAACGATGCTGTCGCGCACAAAATTGGTCACCGGATATTCGGCTGTCGGGATCAAATACAAATCGCGCCCTTCGATTTTGAACAGATCGTCCTTAAATTTCGCCAAGCTCGATACCCCGTCCGCAGACTCAGGCCCGACCATGTATGGCACATAGACTTCGGTGTAGCCATGCTCCATCGTGTGCGTGTTGAGCATGAATTGCGCGAGCGCACGATGGAGGCGTGCGACACCGCCACGTAGCACGGAGAACCGCGCCCCGCTTAGCTTGGTGGCCATCGCGAAGTCGATGCCATCGAGCGCCTCGCCAATGTCGGTGTGATCTTTCGGTGTGAAATCGAAGATCTTTGGCGTGCCCCATTTGCGCACTTCAACATTGTCGTCGGCACTCTTGCCCGCAGGCACTTCGGCGCGCGGGATGTTTGGCAGCATGCGCATGAAGGCGTTGAGTTTTTCTTGCAGCGCGGCCAATGCGGTCTCGTTCGCTTTCAGTCCGTCGCCAATGCCAGCGACCTCAGCAAGCACCGCCGATGCGTCTTCGCCCTTGCCTTTAAGAATGCCCACTTGTTTGGATAGGGAATTGCGCTTGGCCTGCAATTCTTCGGTTTGAGTTTGCAGTTTTTTGCGTTCATCTTCAAGCGTGCGATAGGCGGCTTCATCAAACGCAAAACCGCGCCGCGCGAGACCGGCGATGACGGTGGGAAGGTCTTTGCGAAATTGTTGGATGTCTAGCATGGTGGTTCCTTTTGTTCAATTTGATGCAGCATGGTTTTTATTTCGGTGTTGCGAGGTCACACAACACACATCCAATGAGTTACCACTCTCACCATGTCATTCTGAGGAGCGCCGTTGCTTTTCGCGACGAACAATCTGCTTTTGGCGTTTGGCGAAGATGCGACCGAACAGCAGATTCCTCGCACCCGAAAGGGCTTTCCTTCGAAAAGGCGCTCGGAATGACCGTGAATTGGCGAAGTGGTCAGGTGTTGCCATCGTCAAGCGCAGGACGAAGCAACAATCCAACACTACCGAGATCGGCAGCGAGAGGAGCGGCTAGCCTCTGGCGAGGAGAGGAATGCGCGATGGAGGAGAAATGCGAAGTTCATGACTTGGATTTTCTATCAAGTTCACGCAGTTGTGCAAGTTTCTCTTTGATTTTTGCTTCCAAGCCGCGTTCGGTCGGCGCATACCACCGCGTCCCTTCTAGGCCTTCGGGCAAATAGTTCTCGCCCGCTGCATACGCGCCCTCCTCGCTATGCGCGTAACGATAGTCCTTGCCCATGCCCAGATTTTTCATCAACTTAGTCGGCGCGTTACGAAGCTGCATTGGTACCGGGCGCGATTCATCACTCGCGATCAGCGCGCGCACTTCGTTGTAGGCCGTGTAGACCGCGTTTGATTTCGCCGCCACGGCGAGATACACCACCGCTTCGGCCAACGCTAATTCGCCCTCGGGCGAGCCGAGCCGCTCGTAGACGTTCGCAGCGTTCACAGTAATGTCGAGGGCCCGCGGATCCGCGAGGCCGATGTCTTCCGTGGCCATGCGGATAATGCGTCGCGCGAGGTAGCGCGGATCAGCGCCGCCATCGAGTATCCGGCAAAACCAATAGAGGGACGCATCGGGGTCAGAGCCGCGCACGCTTTTGTGCAGTGCCGAAATTTGATCGTAAAAATTGTCGCCACCCTTGTCGAATTTGCGCGCTGCCCGTGCGAGGACGGTGGTGACGAATTTTTCGTCGATCTCTGTCGCCGATTGTGATTCCGCAGCGGTGGCAAGTTGTTCAACGAGATTGAGCAAGCGTCGGCCATCGCCGTCAGCCATATTGATAATAAGCATTTTGGCAGCGGGCTGTACCTGCCATGTTGCCCGCACCGACGACAGCGCAAGATCAAACATCTCACCCAACGCAGCCTCATCGAGCGCCTTCAGCACATACACAGCGGCGCGTGACAACAATGCGTTGTTCAACTCAAACGACGGATTCTCGGTGGTCGCGCCGATGAAGGTGACTAGACCGGATTCAACATGCGGTAAAAACGCATCCTGCTGACTCTTGTTGAAACGATGCACCTCGTCCACAAATAAAATCGTGCGGCGGTTCAAGTTGTCGCGATTCACCTGCGCACGCTCAATCGCCTCGCGAATCTCTTTCACGCCGGACAATACCGCAGACAACGCAATAAAATCCGACTCAAATGCATACGCCATCAACCGCGCAATCGTCGTCTTCCCCACGCCCGGTGGCCCCCACAAAATCATCGAATGCGGCTTGCCGGAATCAAACGCAATCTTCAGCGGCATGCCCTCGCCAGTGAGGTGCGATTGACCGATCACGTCAGCGAGCGTGCGCGGGCGCAAGCGCTCGGCGAGGGGGGCGCCTGCGTGAGACGCGTGACGGGCCCCGTCACTCGATTCGACCGGGGACAAGGATGCGGCGTTGGAAAACAAGTCATTCATGCAAGCGTTGTCACTAATGTCACGAAAAGAATATATGCAGCCATTCGGGCTGGACGTGTAGCGGAAAGGCTGCGCCAATATTGACGTTTGCAGCGATTCATCTCAGAAGATCCCGCGATTTTGATGACCATGATTCGAGCGTATTGAACATCGGCTGTTAATTCTGTAAGGATAACCGTTCTGCACTCCGGCCGATCAGACGTTACAGCCCCCAAACCGAAGTCGCACGCCTTCACGGAAAGACGCTAAGCGGTCGGGCTCGCGGTACCGCACCGCATTGCGCGAGTACATTCCAATCGAGGTATGAGTCTGAGTGAGGCGTTTTGAGTCTGAGATCAGGCTGCTTTTTTCGATCGGTTAAAAACGGTTTTGAAGAGAATCG
>JAYTVA010000026.1:0-7563 GCA_043744255.1 Burkholderiales bacterium
CGACGGCACTGATCCGAAGGGGCCGAACAATCTGGAGGTACTTGCCGAGTTGCAGCCGGTGGGGACGTGGCGCTTTCCGGACAAGGGCGCGCTGATCACCGACATGAGCAAAAAAATCCACGAGTTGCCCGGTATCCCGACCAACTTTTCGCAGGTGATTCAGGACAATGTCGAAGAGGCGCTATCCGGCGCCAAGGGCGAAATCGTGGTCAAAATCTATGGCCCCGATCTGGAGATTTTGCAGGACAAGGCGGATCAGGTCGTTGCGGTGCTCAACACCGTGCGCGGTGCGACCGATGTGGGATCCTTCAAGATTGGCGGGCAAACCGAGCTGACCGTGCGGATCGACCGGCAAAAGGCCGCGCGTCTCGGCGTTAACGTGGCGGATGCCGGCAGCGTGATCCAGACCGCACTGGCAGGTACCGCAGTGACAACGTTCTTTGAGGGCGACCGCCGGTTTGATGTCACCGTACGCTACGGATCGGAGTCGCGCGACGCGGTCGACGACGTCGCCAACCTCCAGGTGCCACTGCCGAACGGCGTGGGAACGGTGTCTTTGACCGATATCGCCAATGTTGAAGTTAAACAGGGCGCGTCACGCATTGGCCGCGAAAACGGCGGCCGCCTGATTCCGGTCAAAGTCAATTTGCTCAACCGCGACCAAGGCAGCTTTGTCGCGGAAGGCCAGGAAAAAGTTTCCAAGCAGGTTAGCTTGCCGCCGGGCTATTACATCACCTGGGGCGGGCAGTTCGAAAATCAGCAGCGTTCCATTGCGCGCCTGAAGGTGATTGTGCCGATCAGCTTGTTTTCGATTTTCGCGCTGTTGTTTTGGGCCTTCAAGTCGGTGCGCAAGGCGGCATTGGTGTTGGCGATGATTCCGTTTACCGCGATCGGCGGCTTTGCCGGTCTGGCGCTGGCGGGCATGCACGTGTCGATTTCGGCAGCGGTCGGCTTCATCGCCGTGGCTGGTATCTCGGTGCAGAACGGCGTGATCATGGTCGAGCATATTTTGGAGCAGGTGCGCGATGGCGTGAAATTCAGCGAAGCAGTGGTGGAGGGCGCAGTCAATCGCCTGCGGCCGATTTTGATGACCGCATTGATGGCCGGTCTCGGTTTGCTGCCCGCTGCGATCTCGACCGGCATCGGCTCGGAAACGCAGCGCCCGTTTGCCGTGGTGATTGTGGGCGGCATCGTGTCCGCCACCGTTTTTACGCTGCTGCTGCTGCCGCTGTTGTTTCCGGTGGTGGCGCGCGAAGAAGGCGAAGTGTGAGCCGTGCCAAGTGAAATTGACGTCATTAAGGCAGTGTTGTTTGATCTCGACGGTACGCTGCTTCACACTTCTCCCGACTTGGCCGCCGCCGCCAGCGCCGCGCTGCGCGAATGCGGCCATGCAGATACCGATCCCGCTCGCGTGGAACAATTCGTCGGCAAGGGCATCGACGTGCTGGTGCAGCGCTGCCTGCGTCATATTGGGGAAGCAGACAACGGCCCGGTGTTTGAAAAAATGTGCGCGGCCTATATGCGCCATTACGAAGCGCTTAACGGCGTGCATGCGACGCCCTATGAGGGCGTGTTCGAGGGACTCGATGCGCTGCGCGCGGCGGGTTACCAGCTTGGTGTCTGCACGAATAAAACGGCGCGCTTCACTCAGCCCTTGTTGGAGCGCTGCAACATGGCGCATTACTTTGATGTCGTCGTCAGCGGCGACACGACGGCGCGCAAAAAACCCCATCCCGACATGATCGAATACGCCGCAAACCGTTGGGGGACAGGGGTTTCGGAGATTTTGTTCATTGGCGACTCGGGTAACGACACGGCGGCTGCGCGGGCGGCCGGTTGTCCGGTGTGGGTGGTGCCGTATGGTTACAACGAGGGTGAGCCGGTACAAAATCTGGACTGCGATGGTATAGTCACAACCTTGCTTGAAGCCGCGCAAAGACTACCTGTGTTGCCGAAAACGGCATTTTCCGGCAAGACTTAAAACATTTTTATCCAATGAACCTTTCGAGACAACATCGTGTATGGAGCGCCGCTCCGGGGGCATGGCCCTGGCGACTCCGGGAGACTGTCCGCGCCGCAGTGTGAACACTGTTTGCGCCCGTCCCGCCGGTGCTGCTTGCACCGGATTTTGATGTTGTTTGAACTCGCTAAGGTTCCACCATGACTCCGCAACAATTTGACGCGCTCGGTAAGCGCGGCTACAACCGTATCCCGCTGGTCCTCGAGACCTTCGCTGATCTCGATACGCCGCTGTCGATCTATCTCAAACTCGCCAATAAGCCGTATACGTACTTGCTTGAATCGGTGCAGGGCGGCGAGCGCTTTGGGCGTTATTCCTTCATCGGCCTGCCTTGCGCCACGCGTATCGTGGTGCGTGGCGAGACCACGCAAGTGATTCATGGCGAGACGGTAGCCGAAGAGTCGAAAGGGGTGAACCCACTCGACTTCATCCGCTATTACATGCGCCGCTTCAAGGTCGCACCGTTGCCGAATCTGCCGCGCTTTGCCGGCGGTCTGGTCGGCGCGTTCGGCTACGACTGCGTGCGCTTCGTCGAGCCGCGCCTGGATAAATTCATCAAGGCACGTCCACCCAAACCGGACCCAATTGGCGCACCCGATATCGTGCTGTTGCAGAGCGAAGAAGTGGCAATTGTCGACAACCTCGCGGGCAAGCTTTATCTCGTGGTGTATGCCGACCCGCGCAACGCCGGCAGCTACGACTACGCCCAGGAGCGGCTCAAGCAATTGCTCGGCATGCTGCGTCAGCCGGTCGAGTTGCCACAGCATGGCGCGACGACTTCACAAGCGGCGCAATCGAATTTCACTGAGAAGGATTATTTCGCGGCGGTGGCGCAATCCAAGCAATACATTCTCGATGGCGATGTAATGCAGGTGCAGATCGGCCAGCGCCTCACGCGTCCGTTCGATGCCGAGCCGCTGGCGTTGTATCGCAGTCTGCGCACTCTCAATCCCTCACCCTACATGTTTTATTTCAATTTTCGCGAGTTTCATGTGGTGGCGGCCTCGCCGGAAATTTTGGTGCGGGTCGAGCCGGACTCGCAACAGCCCGTGGCACCAGTGCCAGGCGCAAGCAGCGTTGGTGCCGCTAAAGACGCACAGCTTGGAGCGGCGCATGAAGCCGCACCCGAACGCAAGCTCGTCACCATTCGGCCGATCGCCGGCACCCGCCGCCGCGGCGCTACGCCGGAGGAGGACAAAGCCCTCGCTGGCGAACTCCTGGCAGACCCGAAAGAACGCGCCGAGCACGTGATGCTCATTGACTTGGGCCGCAACGACATCGGGCGCATCGCTGAGATTGGCAGCGTCAAAGTCACCGACACGATGGTGATCGAGCGCTACTCGCACGTGATGCACATCGTCTCCAACGTCGAGGCACGGCTTAAACCGGGTCTCGACGCGATCGACGTATTCAAGGCCTCATTCCCGGCCGGCACGCTGACCGGCGCGCCGAAAGTGCGCGCGATGGAAATCATCGAAGAGCTGGAGCCGGTCAAGCGCGGCATCTACGGCGGCGCAGCGGGCTACCTCGGCTTTCATGGCGACATGGATTTGGCGATCACGATACGCACGGGTGTGATCAAGGATGGCTTGCTGCATGTGCAGGCCGCTGCCGGCATCGTGGCTGACTCGGTTGACACCGCCGAGTGGAACGAGACCCGCATTAAGGCGCAGGCGGTATTGCGCGCCGCCGAGATGGCGAGCGCCGGTCTCGATACCCGGACCGGGGAGCAAATATCATGATCCTGATGATCGACAACTACGACTCCTTCACCTGGAACCTGGTGCAGTATTTCGGCGAACTTGGAGCTGACGTGAAAGTGGTGCTGAACGACGAAGTCACGGTTGACGACATCGCCGCGATGCAGCCAGAGAAAATCGTTATCTCACCGGGTCCGTGCTCACCGAATGAAGCTGGCATCTCGCTGGCGACGATCGACGCCTTTGCCGGCAAGCTGCCGATCCTCGGCGTTTGCCTCGGTCATCAGGCGCTGGGGCAAGCCTTCGGCGGCAAGGTGGTGCATGCCAAGACACTGATGCACGGCAAGACTTCGCCGGTGACGCACACTGGCACTGGCGTGTTCACCGGCCTGCCATCCCCATTTACCGCGACCCGCTACCACTCCCTTGCCGTCGAGCGCGCGTCACTGCCTGATTGTTTCGACATTACCGCCTGGACTCAAGATGGCGAGATCATGGGCCTGAAACACAAGACCCTCGCCGTCGAAGGCGTACAGTTTCACCCTGAATCGATCCTGACCGAACACGGTCATCAGATGCTAAAGAATTTTCTCCTGGGAGCACATTAATGATTACCCCTCAAGAAGCCCTCACGCGCGTGATCGAGCACCGCGAAATTTTTCACGACGAGATGCTCGAGATCATGCGCCAGATCATGAGCGGGCAGATGTCGCCAGTGATGATCGCTGCCTTCATCACCGGGCTGCGCGTCAAAAAAGAAACTATTGGCGAAATCACCGCCGCCGCCCAAGTGATGCGCGAGCTGGCCGCCAAGGTCATCGTCAAGGACACGCAGCATTTGGTCGACGTAGTCGGCACCGGCGGTGACGGCGCGCATACGTTCAATATTTCCACCGCTTCGACCTTCGTCGTCGCCGCTGCGGGTGCACGGGTTGCCAAGCATGGCGCGCGCGCGGTGTCGTCCAAGTCCGGCGCGGCTGACGTGCTCGAGGCGTTTGGTGCCAACATCAATTTGCAACCGGCGCAAGTCGGGCAGTGCATTGACGAAGTCGGCATCGGCTTCATGTTCGCGCCAAACCACCACGCCGCGATGAAGCACGCTGCGCCGGTGCGACGCGAACTCGGTGTGCGCACCATCTTCAACATCCTCGGGCCGCTCACCAACCCGGCCAGTGCCCCGACGCAGTTGATGGGTGTGTTTCATCAAGACCTCGTCGGCATTCAAGCGCGCGTGTTGCAGCGTCTCGGCAGCCGCAAAGCGATGGTGGTGCATGGCATGGAAGGACTGGACGAAATTTCGGTTTCGGGCCGCACGCTCGTGAGTGAACTCAAAGATGGCCGCGTCGAAGAATAGGAACTCCACCCCGAGCGCTTCGGCCTCGGTGTGCACGACCCGCGCACTCTGCGCGTGGCGACAGTGGAAGAGTCGCGCGAGATGGTGCTCGCCGCGCTGGAAAATCGTTCCGGCGCCGCGCGCGATATTGTGGCGCTCAATTCCGGTGCGGCGATTTACGTTGCCGGCAAGGCCGAGTCGCTCGAGAGCGGCGTCGAGAAAGCGTTCGAGACGATCAAGTCGGGAGCGGCGCGCGCCAAGCTTGATGCGTTTGTTGAGGCGACGAAGAAATTCAAGCCATGAGCGACATTCTCGACCGCATCCTCGCGGTCAAGGCGACCGAAGTGGCTGCGGCCAAAGCGAGAGTCAATCTCGCCGCAATTCGCCGCGAAGCGGAACAATCTGCGCCAACGCGCGGCTTTGAAGCCGCGTTGCGCGCCAAGATCGCCGCAGGCCATGCGGCCGTCATCGCCGAGATCAAAAAAGCCAGCCCGTCCAAAGGCGTGCTGCGGGCGGATTTTGAGCCAGCGGACATCGCGCAAAGCTACACCGAGTTCGGGGCGGCGTGTTTGTCCGTCCTTACTGACAAAGACTTTTTTCAGGGTAGCAGCGACTACCTGCGCCAAGCCCGCGCGTCTTGCCCGCTGCCGGTGTTGCGAAAAGACTTCATGGTCGATGCCTACCAAATCTACGAATCCCGCGTCATGGGGGCAGACGCGATTTTGCTCATCGCCGCCAGCTTGACTGATACGCAAATGGCGGAATTTGAGCATATTGCCCACAGTTTGGACATGGCGGTATTGGTTGAAGTGCACGATGCGGCTGAATTGCAGCGCGGCTTGAAGCTGAAAACACCGCTGATCGGCATCAACAACCGCAATTTAAAAACCTTTGAGGTGACGCTGGATACCACGATTAGCCTGTTGGCTGATGTGCCGAAAGACCGCCTGCTGGTCACCGAATCCGGCATCACCACACCCGCAGACGTGGCGCGTATGCGTGAGGCGGGGATTAACGCTTTCTTGGTGGGCGAGGCATTTATGCGGGCGGGTGACCCCGGTGAGGCTTTGGCGAAGTTGTTTGCGGCTTAAATCGTAACACTCGCTATTTAATTTATAGCTATTTTGGTAATAAATACGCCGGCTAGAGCCATATTTCGTGATTTAATTTGATGAATTTTTAAAAATCTACCATGAAGCAGTATTTACAACGAGCCAAGCTTTTCATTCGGCAGGCATTCGGTTTTGGTTTGATTTTGGCCACGGTTTTGCTGCTGATGCCGTCTTATGCTGTTCCTAAAGCATTCGACTTTTACGACAAAGCGCAGCACGGGCTGATGTTTGCCACGCTGACAATGGCGGGGCTGCTGGCCTACCCGCAGCGCGTCAAAACGGTGGTTTGGGGGCTGGTTTTCTACGGCGGGTTGATGGAGGTTTTGCAAAGCCTGCTGACCACGACGCGACATGGTGACTGGTTTGATTGGCTGGCAGACAGTGTGGGCGTTGCCGTGGGATTGGGTGCTTATTTGTTGAGTCAAAAGCTCGTCGATATCACTACAAATAAAATAGCAGCTTAGGCAATAAATACGGCTGATAGAGTCATATTTCCCTCTATTTTTCATGCAAAACGAGCTATTCCAAGCATTTAACGAGCCCAATCGCCTGCGCAAGTGGCAGCCCAGCGATTGGCCCGTCGCGGTGGGTTGGGGTGATGCTGTGGCTGAATTTTTAAGCAGCGAAGCGGGGCGGGCTTTGGACAAAGCGATTCAAAGCCGAATCGACGCGGGTGCTGTGATTTATCCGCCTACGCCCTTCAAAGCGCTGGAACTAACGTCTTTAGACCAAGTGCGCGTCGTGATTTTGGGGCAAGACCCGTACCACGGGGCTGGGCAGGCGCAGGGACTGGCGTTTTCAGTTTCGGCTGGGATGAAAGTTCCGCCGTCGCTACGCAATATTTTTAAGGAAGTTGGGCGAGAAACTGGGGAGGTAAAGATTCCAAGCCTGAAAGATGGCTCTTTGGAGCGTTGGGCAGAGCAGGGTGTGCTGTTGCTTAACACTTGCTTGACGGTGGAAGGCGGACTGCCCGCAAGCCACGCCAAGCTGGGGTGGGAGAGGCTGACGGATGCGTTGATTTCGCGGGTGGCTGCGGAGAACAAAAACGTCGTTTTCATGCTGTGGGGTGCGCATGCACAGGAAAAGCAAACATTGTTACAAACGCCTGAAAGCCTTGCTAATCAGCATCTGGTCTTGTGTGCAAACCATCCATCGCCGCTGTCTGCCATGCGCCCACCAGTGCCATTTATCGGCTGCGGGCATTTTGGGTTGGCAAATGCTTTTTTGATAAAACAGGGTTTGTCGCCAATTAACTGGTGAAATTAGTGCAAAGATTAGCAGCAGAATTCGACAAAGAAGTCTTTTCCGTGGCATAATCCGAGGTTCGACACGGGAGAGATGGCCGAGTGGTTAATGGCAGCAGACTGTAAATCTGCCCTCTTACGAGTACGCTGGTTC
>JAYTVA010000027.1:0-29043 GCA_043744255.1 Burkholderiales bacterium
CATGACCTCAACTTCTCGAACCGCCCGGTGCGGACCCGCATGCCGTGGTGGTGTGGGAGGGGATCGGTCAGATACACTGGCCGCCCCTATCCCGATTCGTGGTGCCTGGCTATCAGGCCTCGCGTTTGAATTTTGATTTCCATGATCCCAGCATGCCGACGGGCTTGGCTGCTGGCTCAGGTTCTTCAGGTGCAACGGGGTAATCAGGAATTTTCAATTCGACGCGTTGTAGCGGCGCAGTGACGTACATTTCTGCTGCCAGTCGCCGGGTGTGTTGATCAAACGTGGATGGGGTGCCGATCAGTAGATTGGCGAATGCTTCTAGCGCCGCATCGGTGACGTCGCCGGGTGCCAACAGATGCGTGGTGAGCCCGAAATCTTCGACGTTTCTGAGCTTGAAGTGAATGTTACCGTCCTGATAATTGCCGACGATGTCGCAGCCACAAATAATTTCGTTGGCGATGAAAAAAGTTTCGCTTACGACGACGCGGCGATCGTTGCGAATCGTCTCGGACGTGTAGCGCAAATTATTTTGGAACAGCAGGTCGCGAAAACGCTCAATCTCTTCTGCCCCGCGTTTCACCGTGAGTTGATCTGGCTTGGAACGACGAAACGACAAAATCAGATTTTCAAAATGCTCGCTATCTTCCCGCTGCGAAGTGCGGTATTCCACGCGATAGTTGGATTGCACCAGCGAATCAATCGTAGCCGCGCCCCGCAAATTGTAGACGCCGGGGTAGGGCGGCTTGACGATATTGAGTTGCTTGAACATTTCGTTCAAATAATAAAACGCCTGACGTAGCGCGATGTCGATCGCGGCCGCATTTACTTTGTGCCGCTGACTCCGCAACGCGTCCTGGGTTCGCATTGCATCGGCTTGTGCCTTCAGGTCTTCAAGTAGACCCATACTTCCTCCGTGAATCGTTGTGCGCTTTGGTACCATGGGTGCTGAATTGTTTTGTAAAGCGTGCGCCCATGATTGTGAATTTATGTGAGTTTATCCTACCTAGGTCGTCTTGTTGGGCGAGAAAATGAACGCGATTCTTGCGCTCGATCAAGGTACCACTAGCTCGCGCGCCATCGTGTTTGATCGCGATGCCAACACGCTCGCGAAAGCGCAACAAGAGTTCGCGCAACACTTCCCCACCCCCGGATGGGTGGAGCACGATGCGAGCGAAATTTGGGCGACGCAATTAGCGGTTGCGCAGCAAGCGTTGGCGCAGCGGCCCGATGTCACCATTGCCGCGATTGGCATCACCAATCAGCGCGAGACGGTAGTGTTGTGGGATCGCGCGAGTGGTCAGCCAGTCGCTCCAGCCATCGTGTGGCAGGATCGGCGCACAGCGGTTGCGTGTGACGCGCTCAAGGCCAGCGGCCATGAAACGATGATTCGCAGCAAAACTGGCTTGGTAATCGACGCTTATTTTTCGGGCAGCAAATTGCAATGGTTGCTGGATAACGTGCCCGGTGCCCGCGAACGGGCGACGCGCGGCGAGCTGGCGTTTGGCACCATCGATTCTTGGTTGATCTACAAGCTCACCGCTGGCAGGGTGCACGTCACTGATGCCTCAAACGCCTCGCGCACCATGCTCTGCAACATCCACACCCTTGCGTGGGATGCCGAGTTGCTACAGTTGTTCAATGTGCCGCGCGCGGTGTTGCCAAGTATTGTGAGTTCTAGCGGCGTGGTCGGACACACCGCGTGTGACGGCTTGCCGCGCGGGATTCCGATTGCGGGCATTGCGGGTGACCAGCAGGCCGCGTTGTTTGGTCAGGGGTGCCATCGCGCGGGAATGGCGAAAAATACTTACGGCACCGGTTGCTTCATGTTGATGAACACGGGTGCAACACCCGTGCAATCCAATAACCGCCTACTCACCACCGTCGCGTGGCAGATCGACGGCAAGACCAGCTATGCGCTCGAAGGCAGCGTGTTCATTGGCGGTGCGGCGATTCAATGGCTGCGCGATCAACTTGGCGTCATCAAGGACGCGAGTGAAATTGAAGCGCTCGCCGCATCGGTTCCCGACAGTGGTGGCGTGATGTTCGTGCCCGCCTTCGTCGGCCTCGGCGCGCCGCATTGGGACGCCAACGCCCGTGGCGCGATCCTCGGTTTGACACGCGGCAGTGGACGTGCGCACCTCGCCCGCGCGGCGCTCGATGCGATTGCGTTGCAGAGTGCGGATTTAGCGGAGGCGATGCATAGTGACTCTGGCATTGCCTTATCCGAGTTGCGCGTTGACGGCGGCGCGACGGTGAATAATCTGTTGATGCAGATTCAAGCGGATGTGTTGGGGTCGAATGTGGTGCGTCCGCGTGTGACTGAAACGACCGCGCTGGGGGCGGCGTATTTGGCGGGGTTGGCGGTGGGCGTGTGGAAAGATCAGAATGAAATCGCGGCGCTGTGGGCGAAGGATCGGGTGTTTACGCCGCAGCTTGCGGTGGATGAGATTGCGAAACGGCGCGGCGAATGGCAGCGCTCGGTCGCGCGAAGTTTGCAGTGGAATGCTTGAAGAGTGGCTGTGGGCGCAGGGTTTCAGGCTGCGGTAGCGTGGGCACGCTACGCTTTGCCCACCCTACCAACCAAAATTACGCATTGATAACAGTTTCAACCAGAAAGAAAAAACCATGAGCACAGCCCTTAACATCCCCATCGGCAGCAAAGGTATCGCGCGCCTGATCGTCGCTGACGAACATACCGCGCCGCGCGTCGGCTCAGGCCGCGTGCGCGTGTTGGCGACACCGGTGATGATTAACTTGTTCGAGGCCGCCGCCTTAGACGCCTGCGAAAACCTGCTGCCCGCTGGCAATCAAAGTCTCGGCACGCGCCTTGCGGTATCGCATATCGCGGCCACGCCCGTGGGCTTGTTGGTGACCGCGCGTGCCGAGGTGATTCGCGTGGAAGGGCGCAACATTTTTTTCGCGGTGACCGCTCACGACGAGCGCGATTTAATCGGCGAGGGATTGCATGATCGCGTGGTGGTCAATGTGGAGCGTTTCGACAAACGCGTGCAAGAAAAAATTGCCGCCACCAAGCCGGTCTAACTTAATCGTCAAAATCAAACGCACTAAACACCGACGCGTCCACCTTTTCTTCGGTGCGCGCTTTGTCGAGTTTAGTCTTGAGCTGCGCCGTCTCGGCAAAAAATGCGTCGGTGGACTGCGCGGGCACGAGGCGGACGGCGGGTGGATGCAATTGCGTCAGGTACTGCGCTTGCCCGCCCGCCTTCTGGGCTTCGGCGTGGCTGAGCCACTGTGCGCCGATCCCCAGCGCCGCGATCACACTCACAACGATCCCCTTGAGCCGCCAATGCAGCGGTGAGATTTCACGCAGGTGAAAAAACAGTGTTGTGCCCACGATCAGCCAATTGACGATGTACAACGCGCTGGTGATGAGCAGCGACGATAACGCGAACGCCGCGTAGTCGGTGAATTCGGTCACGAACGCCATCGCACACGCGCCGCTTGCCGCGATCAACAGGTGGCGCTCGAACTTTGCGTGACCGCTAAATACGCGCGACACCAGCGCCCAGACGGTCGCCCAAATTAGCATCACGGCGGCGGTCGCGATCAGCGCGAACGCATAGCGCGACACTTTTACCTCGCCCGTTTCCGCGAGCCAAGTACTGGCCGCCTCGATGCTCAGCATCGCGAACAGCAGCACCAGCGCCAGTTTCCAGCCATGGTGTGGCAGCGGCAACACACGCTCGGGAGCCACGCGCGAAGCGCTAGTGCGGATGCGTAGCGAGGTGCGGCCGATATGGATCACCCGATCATCGGCCAGCACGCTACGTGCTTGGCGACGCGAATCATCGCCGATGAACATACCGTTGGCCGAGCCTGCGTCTTCGACGATCCACACTGGAGAGTCGCTGGTGTCATCAATGTGATTTGGATCGCGCAGTAGCGTGAGGTGGTGCGGCGCCACATACGGGTCGTCCAAGATCACATCATTATCGTACGCGCGGCCAATGGTAATGCGATCCTTCGCGGACTCGTCGATGCGAAAGCGGTGCGCAAGATCGTGCCCGCGCGCGAGCGTTTCTACCCAGATCATGGTGCAACCTCAATGGCGGCGATGAAGCGCTTGCCGAATTCGATCGCGTTTTCGTAGCTGACGCCGGACATCGACAGTTTCGACACTAGTGCTTCGTTATCGCGATCTTGCGTCACCGCGACCAGCGATACGTTATAGACCTCGGGGTAGTCGCGCATGGCACGTGCGCACCATGCCACTCGCATGCTCGGATGTTTTTGATCGGTCGCGCTGACAAAACTTTCGCTGCATTGGTTTTGCGTCACATGCTTGCGCCCACCCCCCAACCAAGTCATGTTGAATTGCTGCGAAACAAAGGCCGCAAACTGGAATGCATTTAGTTTCTCGCTCTTCAAATACGTGTGCGAAAAATCTACGCCGCCGACATCGAGACTGTTGGTAATGTATAGCCAAGTTTGCGTACTGCATTGCGTGGCATTGAGTAGCGCTTTTGGTTTCGGCACTTGCTCGGCATTGGTGCGTGCCCAGCAGGTGAACCAAGGTGCGACCGCTTCCGGCGCTTGATAGCGACCGAAACTGGAAGGCTTAAAGCCCTGATCGAGCAGCGATTTGTAGTGGTCACGCTGCCACGCGCTAAGCTGCTTGCCAATTTCGGCGCGCGCTTTGGCAGGGGTCAAGGCGGTCTCGGCGCGCGCGCGCTCCACCAGTGCCGCCGCGAATTTCGCCGGCACTAAAAAGCTCACCAATTCCCCACGATTCAGCTTCGCGACATTGATACCGATGATGCGGCCATCGACGCTTACCGTCGGTCCGCCACTCATGCCAGCGTTGATCGCACCAGAAAAATGAATACGATCCTGATAGCTTTTTTCGACCAAGCTGTTGTAAGTGCCCTCAACAATCGTGAAGCCGAGATCAAGCGGGTTGCCCATCGAATACATCCGCTCGCCCTTGGGCAACGTGCCGTCAAGTGCGCGCGGATTGAACTGAAAAAACGGCATATCTTTTTTATCGAGCTGCACCACCGCAAGATCGTTGGTCACGTCGATGGCCAGCAGTTTCAACGCGCCCTTGCTGCCATCGGGCGCGAGGTATTCCATGCGATAGGTTGCAGGCTCAAGCGCGTATTGCGAGACCACGTGATAGTTGGTCACGGCAAGGCCATCGGCGCTGACCAAGAATCCTGAACCGATGGACGATTGCCGACTTGCTGCCGTCAGCAGCGTGCGGATTTGTAGCAGGCGTGGCTTGGCAGCGCTGTATACACTTTCGCCGGTGGCGGAGATCGGTGGCGCGGGCTCCGACGATTTTTCAGCTTGCGCGAATGCACTGATCCAGACGCCCCAGAACAACACGGCGAAGCAGCAAGTCTTGATGCGGACGCGTAACATGGCATTCATAAAAGTGTGGGTCGATCAGGCCAGTGTAACAATATCGTGCCGCTTCAGCGCGGCTGCCTCGCTGTCCTCAGAATTTAGCCAGCGCGGCGCGAATTTTTGGTAGCGCTGCACGCGTCGCCGCCTCGCCGCGACTGATGCACATGCGCCGATAGGTGTCGCTGATGCTCGCGTAATAGCCGAGGTCGGGATGAATCAGCACATCGGCAAACGGCGCTTCTGCGTCCACCATCGCGGCGCGCTTGCGATCACGCACCACCCAACTCTCGGGTGCCGTCGGCGGAATCGCCGAGACATAGGCCGAAACATCCACCGCAATCACCACTCTCGCACCCAACTCGCGCGCCGCGCGGATCGGCACGGGGGCAGCTTCATCGCCATCTTGATACTCCACGCCGCGAATGCGTACGGGGGCAAATTGTCTCGGGATCGCGCTCGATGCGCGAGTGGCTGCCCCGGTGTTGCCGCGATTGAAAATCTCCAGCGTGTTGTCGCGGGTGCGTGCGACTGTCACGGCCAGCTTTCGTTTCATGGCATCGAGCGGCAAACCGCCAGTATGATCGGCGATAAACGAAACGATCGCATCGCCGCTACCTTTGAAGCCGGAAGTTGAAACCCCAAGGAAGCGCGCAGGATTCAAATCAAGTCCGATTTTTTCCAGCGCGGTTGCCGTCACGCCATACGCATAAAGCGCGCCGATCATCGCGCCCACGCTGGCACCGACGATGAGATCAACCTCGATGCCGTTTGCTTCCAGTACATTCAACACGCCAAGATGCGCGAACCCGCGTGGACCTCCGCCGCCCAGCACTAGCGCCACGCGTGGTCGTTCGTTCGCACCATACGGCGCGAAGCTTGGCGCATCGGCGCTGTCGTATTCGGCGATGCTGTCGGCGCAACCGGCCAGGATTGCGGGCAGCGCGATGCACAGCGTGCCGAGCAACTTGCGTCGCTGGTGGTTTACTTGCATAGTCCTATTCAGTTTTGGAAGAGACATTTCATGCGACGAAATTTATCACTGAAACCGTTAGATGCCCTGATTATCGGCGGTGGCCACAACGGCCTCGTTTGCGCCTGCTATTTGGCTGGAAGTGGCCTATCGGTGCGGGTCTTGGAGCGGCGGCAGGTGGTGGGCGGGGCTGCGGTGACGGAAGAATTTCATCCGGGATTTCGCAATTCGACCGCGAGCTACACCGTAAGTTTGCTCAACCCCAAAATTATTCGCGACCTCAATTTGCATGCGCATGGGCTGCGGGTGGTTGAGCGACCCTTCTCCAATTTTTTGCCGTTGAGCGACGATGCATACATTAAAGTCGGCGGCGGCCTCGCGGAGACACGGGCCGAGGTGGCGCGATTTTCGAAAGCCGATGCGGCGAAGCTGCCCGCCTACTACGCGATGTTGGAACGCGTCGCGGCGGTGTTGAAAGACTTGCTGCTTGAAACGCCGCCCAACGTTGGTGGCGGCATCGGCGATCTCTTGCAAGCATGGAAAACCGGCAAGCGGTTCAAGGCGCTCGACATGGCCGCGCGCCGCGATGTGCTCGACCTCTTCACCAGGAGCGCGGGCGACATGCTCGATCAATGGTTTACCTCTGCCCCGATCAAGGCCTGCTTCGGTTTCGATAGCGTGGTCGGCAACTACGCCTCGCCATACACGCCGGGCTCGGCGTATGTGTTGCTGCATCACGTGTTCGGCGAAGTCAACGGCAAGTCCGGCATTTGGGGACACGCGATTGGCGGCATGGGCGCGATCACGCAGGCGATGGCAGCAGAAGCACGCGCGCGTGGGGTCGAAATTTCGTTGGATACACCTGTCGCAAAATTGTTGGTGCGCGATGGCGTGGCCGAAGGCGTGGTGTTAGAGGACGGCAGCGAGCTGCGCGCCAAACGCGTGGTGTCAAATCTGAGTCCGAAATTGCTCTTCCAAAAAATCGTCGCGCGCACCGACGTGCCCGAAGAATTCAGCACCCGTATCGACGCCTACCAGTGCGGCTCCGGCACGTTTCGTATGAATGTCGCGCTCAGTGAATTGCCGCGCTTCACCTGCCTGCCCACCCCCGGCGCACATCACTCGTCGGGCATCATCATGGCGCCGAGTATGCAATACATGGAGCAGGCCTATTTCGATGCGCGCACATTCGGCTGGTCAAAAAATCCCATCGTGGAAATTTTGCTGCCGAGTACCGTTGATGATTCGCTGGCACCAGCAGGGCAGCATGTTGCCAGCCTATTTTGTCAGCACGTCTCGCCCGAATTGGCCGACGAACATCGTGAAGAAGTGGCCGATGTAATGATCGCCACCGTCAATAAATTCGCCCCGAATTTCCAAGCGAGTGTGATCGCTCGCCAGATCCATTCGCCGCGCGATTTAGAGCGGAAATTCGGCTTGGTGGGAGGTGATATTTTTCATGGTGCGTTGACGTTGAACCAACTGTTCAGCGCGCGACCGATCTTGGGTTACGGCAATTATCGGACGCCGATTAAGGGGCTGTATCAGTGTGGCGCGGGGACGCATCCTGGGGGTGGGGTCACAGGAGTGCCGGGGCATAACGCGGCGCGGGAGATGTTGAAGGATTGGTAGGTGCGTTACATCGACAGCAGCTAATTTCGCGCACCGTTAGTTTTCCTCCGTCACCCCGGCGCCCCGAATGGGGTCTCCATCGAAAGGCCGGGGCCCAGTCCACCGTAGGGCTGACAAACGGGTGAGTGTGGTGGGTTAGCCGACGTTGGTGGAGCTGTCCAGCACATTGACTGTAAGGCATTTTTACCTTACTATTTTACTTGCTAAGTACACTTCATAAAGGAAATCACCATGACGACATTGACTATCACTGCCAGAGGGCAGGTGACCTTGAGAAAAGATGTTCTGCAACATCTTGGCCTCAAGCCTGGAGACCAGATCGCTTTTGATAAGTTGCCAGGCAAAGAGCTACGGGTGCGTGTGGCGAAGCCCTCAGGCGACATTAAAGGGTTTATCGGTTTACTGGCGGGCAAGTCGAAAAAAGTGCTGTCCGTTGAGGAAATGAACGACATTGCCGCATCCGGCTGGGCGGGTAAGAAGTGAAAATTTCCGTCGATACAAATGTTCTTGCGCGCGCCGTCCTTCAAGACGATGTTAAACAAGCGCGCATTGCCACAAAATTATTGACCCAGGCCTCGTTGATCGCGGTTCCTCTGCCTTGCCTCTGTGAGCTTGTTTGGGTACTTCTTCGCGGCGCAAATATGTCAAAGGAAATAGTATCGGCAGCAATTCGTGCCTTGCTCGACACCAGCAACGTAGTAATGAATCGCCCGGCTGTGGAGGCCGGTCTGGCGGCTCTTGATGCTGGCGGTGACTTCGCAGATGGCGTCATCGCCTACGAGGGCAACTGGCTCGGCGGAGAGGTGTTTGTTTCGTTCGACAAGAAGGCGGTGGCGCTACTGACTGCGCAAGGCGTGCAGACGCGCCTGCTGTGAGTTGGCTGCGGGTCGCTGGCGTGACTCGAAAATGGCGTACAGAAATTATTTCATTGTAGGGTAGGCAACGCGCAGCGTGCCCACATGGCGGAGACTGCGTGGGCACGCTACGCTTTGCCCACCCTACAAAAATCTGAATATCTCTCTACCCCGCCGCAATCTGCGTAGACGCGTCCGCACCATGCGGTGTGGCCGGCATTGGCGATGGCCCAGGCAACTCGCGCATTTTCTTCAGCGGCGAAATCGCGAGCAACACCGCACCGAGTACGACACCACCGATGCCCGTGACGAAAATGGTGGTGCGTAGACCGAATACTTCACCAAGCAATCCGCCGAGGAGCGAGCCTACTGGTGACAGCGAGACCGATAAAAAAATCATCGTCGAGGTGACGCGGCCACGCAGATGTTCAGGGGTGGCGGCTTGCCGCAAGGTGAGGTAGTTGATGAAAAACAGCATTGCGCCGAAATCGAAGATGAGGAGCGCGCCGCCAAAGTGCAGCATCGTGACATGCGCACGCGTGACCGTCGCGACCAGCAGCCACGCGACGCCGCTGAGTGACAGGCCGATCAGCATTATCGGGCCGACGCCGAAGCGTTTGTTGAGGCGCTGACAGGTTGCAGAGGCAAGCAGAAAGCCGAGCCCCGCTGCGGTGAACAAGATGCCGATTTCACCCGGCGAGAGCGCGAGATCGCGCGTGGCGAATAAGATCACGATGGCAAGATAGGCGTGTTTCAACACGTTCCATATCATCAGGCTCACCGCGATGGAGCGCAACACGGGCGTGCGCCAGATCATCGCGAGACCTTCGCGCGCGTCTGCCCACACGCCTGCGATGCCGCGTGAATCGCTGCGCAGTTTGGGCGCATCGCTGGGTGCCGCCGCGATGCTGCGCAACATGATGGCGGAAATAAGAAAACTAATCGCGTCGAGCAGAATCGCGAACGGCGCGGTCAGCGCGTGGATCAGAAACCCCGCGAGGCCGGGGCCGATGAGTTGCGAGGCGGAATCAGACAAAGCGATGTTGGCATTCGCTTCGACCAATTTCTCGCGGGTGACGCGCTCCGCCATAAAGACCTGATACGCAGGCCAGCCGATGATGCCGCCGAGGCCGACCAAGAATCCAACCACGTACATGATCGGCATCGACAACATCCCCAGCCATGCCGCAATCGGAATCGCCAGCAATGCCAAGCCGCGCCCGATGTCAGCGATGATGATGAGCTTCAGTTTCGATGAGCGGTCGATGACCACACCGCTAAATAACCCGAACAAGGTGTAGGGCAACACTTCCACCGCTGTCAAGATCCCCATCTCGACGGGGCCAGCATTGAGCAATAGCGCGGCGGTGAGCGGCAATGCCAAAAACGTGACTTGCCCGCCGAAATGCGTGATCGTGAGCGACAGCCACAACATGCGGTAATCGTGGTTCTGCCAGAGCGTGCCGAAGTGTTTGGTGAAGCGGTTCATGTGGGATGGTGGGGTGGTGATGCTGCTAAGGAGTGCGTAGCAATTATCGCAAGCATTGTGGCTGGGCGCGAACCGTGCCATGCAGCATGATAAAAAATAGTGTGATTGCTCTAACCGCAACGCCTATATTGGCTTTATCAGTCCTTCCCAGCAACCCATTTCATCAGGAGCATCACCATGGCCACGAAGCCGATCAAGAAAGTTGTCCGTAAAGCTGCTACGAACAAAGTCACAAAGAAACCAGTCACTGCAAAAGTTTCCCAAGCCAAAGTTGCCCCAGCCACCGGCGCACACAAGGTATTGCTCGCGGGTCTCGGTGCTGCCACGCGCGTGCAAGACAACGCGCTCAAGGTCTACGGCATGTTGGCCAGTGAAGCCAATCGCCTCACGTCAATGACCTCGGAAGCCGCGCAAACACTGGCTGCGCGCGCGAATGTGTTCGCCCGCGAAGGGCAAAAAATTCAATCGCAAACAGTCGGCGTGGCCGAAGCGAAGGCGCGCGATGCCGCCAAAGAATTGGCCGCATTCGCGAAAAAAAGTGAGCAGGCATTCAAACAAAACGTCAGTCGTGTGGTCGGTGCCACCGTCGCCGGTGCGAAAGATGGCGTGTCGCAGCTTGAACAAGTATTTGAATCGCGCGTCGCCAAAACGCTGAATACGTTTGGCGTGCCGTCCGCGCAAAACGTGCGTGAGTTGCAAGCGAATATGGCCGAGTTGCAGAAGGCGTTGACACAGTTGAACAAACGGGGCGTGCGGGTTTAGTTTTCTCACGCGCGCTCGCGGCAGGCGGTAGGATGGGCAAAGCGTAGCGTGCCCACGGTTCGGCGTCGGCGTCGGCGTGGGCACGCTGCGCTTTGCCCACCCTACGTGCTTGCGTTACCACGCGCAGTCCGCCGTTGACCTGAAATCACCCTCACCCGCGCTGTCGCGCGCCTCTCTCCCTCGGGAGACGGGCTTCTGAGGTTGATGCGCTGCCTCAGTCTTGCAATGCATGGTGCCGCGCCAACCGAGAACCCTCTCCAAAGGGAGAGGGTGCCGCAAAGCGGCGGTGAGGGGTCGATGTATGCAACCAGCTTGCACTCGTCCTCCAATTGGATTGGGCCACGCCCAGCGGTGTTCGGCAGAGCGTCCCCAAACCACACCATACTGCGCCATGCGCACAAAAAACATCGCCATCATCGGCGCAGGCTTCGCCGGACTTGCCTCGGCAACACTACTCGCCCGCGATGGTCATCGCGTCACCGTCTTCGAAAAATTCGCCAAGCCCGAAGCCATCGGCGCCGGCATCTTGATCCAGCCAACCGGCCTCGCC
The DNA here is from genome assembly GCA_043744255.1 of Burkholderiales bacterium. Taxonomy (GTDB): domain Bacteria; phylum Pseudomonadota; class Gammaproteobacteria; order Burkholderiales; family Usitatibacteraceae; genus UKL13-2. The sequence continues at coordinate 11,631 of JAYTVA010000027.1, forward strand.
GCAATGCGCGTGCTCGGCATCGAAGACGAAATTTTGCGGCACGGGCAGAAGGTCGATTGGCTCAACGGCGTTACCCCCACCGGTCGTCAGCTGATCGACATTCGTTACGACGATTGGCAGCGCGGCGCGTTTGGTGTGGGCTTGCATCGCGGCGTGTTATTCAACGCCTTGTGGGCATCCGCAACCAACGCGGGCGTCACCATCGTCACCGATCACGAAGTGCGAGAGCTTGACGACATCCAAACAAAATTTGCCCTAACCGTCATTGCCGACGGCGCGCACTCCGCGCTGCGTGCGCAAACGGGTTTGAAACATCGCGCCACCGCCTATCCGTGGGGCGCGGTATGGGCGGTGTTGCCAGACCCCGCGCGCGCCTATGGAAAAACGCTATGGCAATGGTACGACCGCGCCGAAAAAATGTTCGGCATCATGCCCACGGGGCTGCGGCCAAACGACCCAACACCAGTCGTGAGTTTGTTCTGGAGCCTGCACAGTGATCGCCTCGACGCATGGAAAGCGCGCGGCCTCGCGGCGTGGAAGCATGACGCGCTGACACTGAATCCAGGGTGCGAGGCGCTACTCAGCCAACTCACTGACGCATCACAACTCACTTGGGCACGCTACGTTGATGTGGTCATGCCGCAATATCACACGGACCGCGCCGTCGTCATTGGCGACGCCGCACACGCCACCAGCCCGCAGTTAGGGCAGGGGACGAATCTTGCGTTGATGGATGCGGTCGCGTTGGCGAAATGCGTGCGAACGAACGTTGACGTGCTCGTAGCGCTTGCCGCATACACACGAGCTCGCAAAACGCATCTGCATTTTTACGGACAAGCCAGCCGACTACTCACGCCGGTTTTTCAGAGCGACGGGCGGGTGCTGCCGTGGCTGCGTGATCTTATGCTCGTGCGTAGTTCGAAGTGGCCGATGGCGCGCGACATCAATCGGCAGACGTTGGTGGGGGTAAGACGCGGGTGGTTTAGGGGTGAGATGGGGTTGGAGGAAATCAAATCGTAGGTCGGGTTGTGCAGCTACCCGACATCAGCGGCGAAAGTCAGGTAGCTTCGCAACCTGACCTACCCCACTGAAAACGGCTGACCACGCAGATGCACCAATCATCACGTCCGTCACCATCACCGCCAGTCGCGACGACGGGGGTATTTCCTGCATCTTCGGTGCGGCACCGCCGAGCGCAATCAATCGCTTGCCGGTCTGAACGCGCACGAATGTTTTGAGCGCTTCGCGGAAAATTTCGCCCGTAGTCATACTTGGGTCGGCGAGTTCAACCACTTTGTTGTACAAGGAATCTTCGATGGTTATGGTGGCTCTCATATTGCAGAGCTCGCGCCGGTTGTCCCGGAAATGCTGCGTAACCTGAAGCACCATCAGTCCCCCGTGGCTGAGCTGTTTGGCAAATTCTTTGCCGAACACGGGGAGAGATTCGCGGACAGCGTTGTTGCTGTGCTGTTTCGTCAGACGATGCCAGACGTCAAGCACCATTTGCTCGCCCACGTGCTCCCCGAATGGTCGAAGGAGGGCGTAGCCAAATGCGCCGGAGCACTTTCAGTGCTGGCTACAAATCCGGACGCCTGGAATAACGACTTGCTACCCATTCGGTTGCTCGCTAGGCATCAACTCGCGGATGCGATGTGGTTACGCGATTGGCTTGAGTTCAAGCAAAAGCGACTGCAAGAGCGCGGGCGGCTTGCGACTCAACTAATGAGTGAAATCAAGAATCCATAAGTTGGTCACGCCTCGCACCCCCCGTAGTAACATCCCCCGCATGCCCCGCCCCCCTACACCACCCGCCACCCCCACCGTCTCCCGCTCCGCGCGCACGCGCGAACGCATCTTGCGCGCGAGTCTCGATCTGTTCAACGCGCATGGTGAGGCTAACGTGACCACCGGCCACATTGCTGATGAGCTCAATATCAGTCCCGGCAATCTCTACTATCACTTTCGCAACAAGGACGAAATCATTCATCACTTGTTTGCCGATTTTGAGAAGCAGATTGATATTGCGCCGGGCGGGATTCGTGATGCGGCGAGCGCGATGGAGGATTTGTGGCTGTATTTGCACATGATGTTTGAGAGCATTTGGCGGTATCGGTTTTTGTATCGCAATCTCGATGATTTGCTGGCGCGCGATACCAAACTGAAATCGCATTTCAATATCATCATCGGCCACAAACGCGAGGCGGTGATTTCGATTTGCCGGGGGTTGGTGGACATGCAGGCGATGCGCGCAAACCCGGCCGAGATTGCGGCGCTGGCTGAGAACGTGCTGGTGGTGGCAAGCTATTGGCTAAACTACGAACATCTTCGTGTCCGCAACGGTAGCGCCGACGAGCCGCAAAAGCATTTGGCGCGCGGCGTCTATCAAGTGATGGCGCTGGTAGCTCCGTTTCTGACGGGTGGTGCACGCGAGCACCTGAATTATTTGCAACAAAATTATCTGAAATAGCGAAAGGGACGGCAATGGCAAAGTGGAGCAAGTTTCCGCATGACCAGAAGGCGATTACCTACACCGGCGACGCGCTGAAAAAACACTGGGACGCGCTGCACAAAGGCGACAACGAGCCCTATCCGAAAGACGCCAAATTGCAAGACGCTTGGCGGCAATATCACGCAGGTAATTTTGCCGAGGCTGCGGAGTCTGGCGCGGGCAGCGTGGTGGCGATTCGCGCGATGTCGATCTACGCGACCTACCTCGAAAAAAAGGACGCCGCCAAAATCAAGCTGTATCAGGATGCGATGGACGCAGCGGATGCGCTTCGCACGCGAGAGCCAAAAAATTTCAATGCGCATTACCAGTACGCGTATGCAGCGGGACGTTACTCGCAATCCATTTCCATTCTCAAGGCGCTGAAGGAAGGCTACGGCGGCAAGATCAAGTCGGCGCTCGAAACAGTGTTGAAGCTCGATAGCAAACACGCTGAAGCGAACACCGCGATGGGTGCGTATCACGCCGAGATCATCGATAAGGTCGGGGCGATGGTCGGTAAATTGACCTACGGCGCGAGCCGGGATGCGGCCGTTGAATTTTATGAGAAGGCGCTCAAGCTCTCGCCGCAGTCACCGATTGCGCACATCGAATATGCGAATGGATTGCTGATGTTGTTCGGTGATAAGGAAGTGGATAAAGCCACCAAGCTCTACGAAAAAGCGTCGAAGATGAAGGGCTGTGATGCGATGGAAGTGCTCGATATTGTCATGGCAAACGCTGAGCTTGAGGACGAATGACCATGGTTGCGTGTAAGCAAACCCTATGAAACACCGCATGGATATTGGCGTTTCGTAATCTTTGCGACCAATTGAAGTTAGCGTCCTGCCCAATCAAGGATCATCATGCCCACCCTCAGTGACATCCAATCGGCCCACGCCCGCATCAAGCCGCACATCCACCGCACGCCCGTGATGTCGAGTCGGCTCATCAACGAAAAAACCGGCGCCGAACTTTTTTTCAAGTGCGAAAATTTTCAAAAAGTCGCCGCCTTCAAGGCGCGCGGTGCTGCGAACGCAATTTTTTCTCTCACCGACGAGGCAGCCAAACGTGGCGTCGTTACTCACTCTTCGGGCAATCACGGTGCGGCGTTGGCGTGGGCAGCAGCTAAACGCGGCGTGAAGGCGACGGTGGTGGTGCCGAGCAATGCGCCCACGCCGAAGAAGATGGCGATTGACGCGTATGGCGCGAAAATAATTTACTGCGAGCCAACGGTGGCCGCCCGCGAGGCGGCTGTGGCGGCGCAAATACAAGAGTTCGGCTACGAGCTGGTGCATCCATTCGATGATGAGCGAGTGATTGCAGGGCAGGGCACCGCTGCGCTGGAGTTGCTGGAGGACTACCCGAATCTCGATATGGTGATCGCACCCTTGGGAGGCGGCGGCCTGTTGTCGGGCACCGCGATTGCCGCCAAGGGTATCAAGCCTAGCGTGCTGGTCTGGGGTGCGGAGCCTGCCGGCGCCGACGACGGCTTTCGCTCCTTCAGCACTGGTAAGCGCGTAACAGAAATGACCCCACACACGATCTGCGACGGCCTGCGCACGGTGCTGAGTGAACGCACCTTCAACATCATTCGCGCGAACGTCGATGGCATCGGTACGGCGACGGAAGCCAACGTGATCGCCGCGATGCGCATGCAGTGGGAGCTGCTCAAAATCGTCGTCGAGGCCTCGTGTTCACCGCCGCTCGCTGCGATTTTGGAAGGCAACATTCCGGTCAAGGGCAAGCGCGTTGGCATCATCTTGACCGGCGGCAACGTCGATATGGAGCGGCTGCCTTGGCAGGTTTAGGAACTGCAACCGGTCGATGAGAGTTCTCGTCACCGGCTCGTCTGGGCGCATCGGCAGCGCCATCGTGCATGCGCTCCGCCCCGCGCACGACGTGATTGGTCTCGACACCGTCCCGCACGCCACGACCACCCATATCGGCAGCATCACCGACGAGGCAGTCGTCACGCAACTCGTGCCGCAAGTCGATGCGGTGATCCACACCGCGTCGCTCCATGCGCCGCATCGCGGTGTGCACAGCGATGCCGAATTTCGCGACATCAATGTCAGCGGTACCGAGCGTTTGCTGGATGCCGCTGTTAAGCATCGCCTGCAAGCCTTTGTCTACACCAGCACCACATCGGTTTACGGCGCGGCGATGCAGGCGACTGATCGCGCCGTGTGGGTGACTGAGTTGTTGGCACCCGAGCCGCGCGATATTTACGACGAAACCAAACTCGCCGCCGAAGCCTTGTGCGCACGGGCGCACGATGCCGGGCTGCCGACGATTGCGCTGCGCGTCTCGCGCTGTTTCCCGGAATCACCGCGCCTGATGGCGATTTATCGCTTGTATCGCGGCGTGGATGTGCGCGACGTTGCGAGCGCGCATGTGTTGGCGCTGACCGCGCGATTCGGCAAGTTTGAAATTTTCAATATCGCGGCACACTCGCCGTTTGCGGAAAGCGACTGCGCCGAATTGAAGTGCGATGCGGCTGCGGTTGTTTCACGCGCGTTCCCCAACGCACCAGCCGCATTCGCGGCGCGTGGCTGGGCGCTGCCGACCGCCATTGATCGTGTGTATGTCACTGACAAAGCGCGCCAGCAATTGCGCTTTGTTGCGCGCTACGATTTCGCGTCGCTGGTTGACTGAGATTCTGGAGTTTCGCGCGCGGCATCCAACCTTTATCACTGGAACGATCCGCGCCGCTGAAGGCGGTCGCGGTTCATCAGCGAGTCAGGCCGCGTGCTCATCCCAAACACTGTCATCGCTTACCCAACGCGCCAGTACTTGCGCTCGTGACCTCAGCAATGAGGCCAATTGGGACCAAGCTTCGGGCTGGCCGAGGTTGATGCTTGGGTGTTTCTCGCCGCGCTGCATGTAATCCGACACCTCAGTCCACCTTTCGGATATCGAGCGCATGGCCTCACGCGGGTGTTTGATTGTTTCTGCTGATACATAGTCGGTCGGAAGGTCACCACAAACCACCCACCAACCGATCCAATCGGGCTGCCTTGAACTTTCGATTGCCCAGACCGAGACACATGGGGCGACATGCCAAGCCGGCCACTCACCGATGCGGCCATGAGTTACCCCCGCATTCTTCATGTAGGCAGCAGCCTCGACACGGCAGTCACTGCACCACTTTTCTTCCGTGTCCGGATCTTCAGAGTTGGACGAAGACATAAGCGCCCTCACGTCGCCACTGTGGCCGAGCGAGCGCAGTCCGCTCGGGAAAGTTCGACTTGCACGGCTCTATCGTAGTCAATAATGCACCAAATTTTTATCGGACAGGAGTTTCCACCAGCGCGCTGACTCCTGCTCATCCTTTGCGAAACCGTGTGTACCGGACGCGTAGGCATCCGCAAGAAATTTGATCGCTCCCTCGAACTTCCCATCGGCTGACTCTTGAATGTTTGATAGGCCGAGTGAGCAGTCTTGCCTGCAACCGCGTCCCGACAGGAGGTTCAGCCCGTGACACCACTTGGCATAGACATGCCCTTGAGCGGCAGCCAAGGCGAAGAGCTCTGCGGACTCCTCGGCGGTGGCTTCCTCGTCAAGTTCGCATGCCAAGCGGAACTGAGCATTTGCGTTTCCGGCGTCTGCGGCCGCACGAATGTGTCGAATGTACTCACGCTCGAATTCTTTGTCGTTCAAATGCGCATTTCCAACATGTGTGAACGACGCATTCAGCCAAAGCGCTTCGGGCACCTTCGCGTCGACAAGTGGCCGCAGACTCTCATGGGCCCACCGCATAAGCGTTTCGTAACGGTCGTGATCAGAGGAGTGGCTCGCTGCGTCAATCAGCGCCTCGACTTCCAAAATCAAACTCGTGGGATCGGTACCGTCTGTTTGCATGAACTGATCCTCTAACCCTCTCGTTGAGTACGTAACGAAAAGGTTACGGGATCACGCTTGAAAGGGTGGCCAAACCGCCTCGCTATGCCGCAAGCTGCTCCCGAGCGAGAACGTGGCGTTGAATGTCCCGCATGGTCGGCAGCGTCTTCAAGTCGTAGTTTGCCTGCAACACTAACCAAGACGTGGCATCACCGCCGAAGTGCTTGGCCAGCCGAGCTGCTGTATCGGCAGTGACGGAGCGCCGTTCTTTGACGATCTCATGGATGCGAGTAGCGGGAACGCCAAGCACCACAGCGAGGGCGTTTACGCTTAGACCGAGCGGGCTCAGATAATCTTCGCGCAAAACCTCACCCGGATGAACCGGGCGCATACGATTAACCAAACGTGCCATGCTAATTCCCTCAGTGGTAGTCCACGATTTCAACGTCAACCGGACCGACGCCAGACCATACGAAGCAAATGCGCCACTGGTCATTGATCCGAATACTGTGTTGCCCCTTTCTATTGCCCTTCAGAGCCTCCAAGCGGTTGCCCGGCGGAGCCTTTAGGAAATCGAGAGTTTGAGCCGCTTCCAGTTGAGCGAGCTTGCGCTCTGCGACTTGCATGAACGCTTTGAACTTTCTCGGGCTCTTGCCCTCGTACAGCGCCTGCGTGTCTTTGCACTTGAACGACTGGATCATGCGGCCAGTGTATTACGCGCGGCGTAATGGCGCAAGCGGCCGGTCAGTCCCTCGCGCAGGGGATGCCTCGTGAAGGCAAATGAAGAGGTTCAGATCGTGGCTTCGCACGATCTAACCTTATTCGTTATGCCGCTGGTGGCGGGGCGCGCCAGCGCGCAAACGTAGCGCAGCGCGCGCCGTTGACGCCACGACATGGGGTGAATTCTGAGGCATCAGCTACTTGCCAATGTTGTGATCATAGCCAAGGTACTCAATTGGCAAATCCGGAAAGGTAAATATTTCTTGCCCAGTCAGCTTGCGGACGGACATTTGATTGAGACTATTTATGCTCAATTGATGGGGATGAGTAGCCCAGATGGGGTACCCATCCATACCTGTTAGTGCCATGGGTATTTCAGTTAAATGCTTGATGAGAAGCAATGTCCTGTGCCTACCATTGATAAAACGCGCTACACCTTTGGTGAGATAAAACTGTGGCGCATCGAAAACATAGCGCCCGTCTTGGCAATCGGAGAGCCAATGCTTGTGGTAGACGTTCTTGATGTCTTGAGAGTTACGTTGCGCTAGGTCAGATTGATCGATCACACGCATGAACTCCTCTACCTTTATAACGTAGAAAGCGTCTTTGGCATTTGGTGGATGCAACCGTACTCTCAATGCGACACCCAACTCAATTTAGAAAGGCTCACTTTTGCCGCCACCTAACGCTTCCCCCGCCGCAGCTTCTTCTTCGCCCCATCAAACGTCTCCGCAAGCTCCTCATCAAACTCCGGCCCATACGGCCCCATCAGCGTCAGCATCACGAGCTTCTCAAATTCATCGCTGAATTGATTGATGACGCTGTTGGGATCGGGCACGAGGCCGGCGTCGGTGATGAGGCCGAATTGCACGCGACCGTTGTAGGTGAGGATGGAAATACCCATGCCGATGCCACCGGATTGCGGCACCCAGAAATCGATTTCGTCGATTTCGCGCCCGGCGAAAAATAGCGGCTTTTGCGGGCCGGGCACGTTGGTCATGACGGTGCTCGCGTTGCGGCCGATCAGTCCGGCGATTTGATCCTGCAAAATTTTTGGCCCCATGCCGACGGCGGATAACAACACAAAAGCGACGATGGGTTGCGACGAGCCTTTGAGCGCGCGCATGCGATCACGCACGAGTTGTAAGCGCTGCAGTGGGTCTTCCACGCCGACTGGCAGATCGACAAACACGAGGCCGAATTGATTGCCGAGCTCGTTCGCTTTTTCAATCGGGCGCAAATTGACCGGCACGATTGCGCGTAGCTCTACGCCGGTGGCATCGTCGCCTTTTTTCGTCATGTAATCGCGCAACGCACCGGCAGCGGTAGCGAGCAACACATCGTTGATCGAACAGCCGAGCGCTTTGCTGATGACGCGCACTTCTTCGAGCGGCAGCGGGTCGCACCACGCCACGCGTTTTTGTCGATTGAGATTACCTTTGAAGCGCGTCGGCGAATCAGGCGGCATCACCGCAATCTTGCGCAACTCGTCGGCAAGCTCCACACCTTTGGTCGCGAATTCGCGCAGGCTCGCCGGGTCTTTGGCGATCTCCAAGCCTTGCTCCACGAGCCCACGGGTGAGCTTCATTGCACCGGACCAAACGCTCGCCATCGGCTTGGTCACGCTGGTCCAAAAATCCATTTCGTCTTTGGGGCGCGGTGCAGATGACTTGGGCTTGACTAAACTTGCCGCCGCCGACTCGCCGGTGAGTGACATCATCACGCTAATGAGCGCGATGCCGTCCGCGTAGCAGTGGTGAATGCGCTGCACCAGTGCGGTGCCGCCGCGATAGTTTTCCACGAGATGAAATTGCCACAGCGGCTTGGTGAAATCGAGCGGCTCGCTCGCCATCTGGCTGACGTAGTCTTCGAGATCGTTCTTGGTGCCGCGCCCCGGTAGCTTGGCGCGCTTGAGATGATTTTTGAGATCGAAATTTTTGTCGTTCTCCCACCATGCGCCGGTCGGGTCTTGCACCGCTTTTTGTTTGAAGCGCGGGAAACTCAAGAAGCGCTGCTCGATGGTGGTCTCGAGTTTCTTCATTTCCAGTTTGTCGTGGAACATCATCACGCCAACGATCATCATCAAGTTGGTCGGGTGCTCCATGCGCAGCCACGCGGTATCCACGCCGGACATGCGTTCACGATTCAATACAGAAAAGCCTGGAATGCTTGCCATGTTCGCTCTTTGGTCGTTTTATGAACGAGATACGGTGGTACCCATTTTTTCGCGCGCATGAGGGAAGCCATCGCGCGCCATTTGCAGCCTTTCTGCGATTGCGCTACATTCACTTTAGCTGGTAAGCGCGCCAATGAAAACCCCCTGATCGCGTCAAACACCGCGAAAACACTAGGAGAAACGCATGTCTGAGACACAAAAAAAGTTTGAAAAAGCCGCTGAAGACGTTAAAAAAGCCAAGAAAGACCCCGGAAATGACATGAAATTGCGCCTGTATGCGCATTTCAAGCAAGGCAGCGAGGGCGATGTGGCGGGCGACAAACCCGGCTTCACCGATTTCGTCGGTCGCGCCAAATACGACGCGTGGGCGAAGATTAAGGGCACGTCGAAGGACGATGCCATGAAGGCGTATGTGAAGTTGGTGGAGCGGGTGTTGCGGGAAGGGGAGTAGGCAGGTTTCACAATGCGCGTCTTGGCTTCGTGGTATTCGTTCAACATGATTGACGACCGACTCGGGATGCGCTGCGCTCGTCCCGGGCTACGTGCTTCCTCAGCCATGTCATTCTGAGCCCCGCTTTTGGGCGAAGAATCTCATCGGGTCAAACATTGGCGGTGCCCGTGAACGCGCGCGCATTCCCGCCCTACAAAAAATAAGCCCGAATCACGAATGATTCGGGCTTGAAACGTCCTGAATTTCCAGGACGAGGAGGGACGGTATTCACCCGCGCCTGAGCGCGAGTGAGAAAAGGGGGCTATTTCTTGACGATCTTACGCGCCGTTTGTTTCGCTTTTGCGACAACTTTCTTCGCGACGGGTTTCTTGGCTGCAGGTTTTTTCACGGCGGGTTTCTTTGCGGCGGCCTTCGCTGGTGTTTTGGCGGTACCGCGCTTTTCTTGCGCCAGTAAACCACGTACAACTTCCGACAATCCCGCTACCTGCGCCGACAGTGCTGCCACATCTTTGCTCGTCAACACGCCCAAGCGGTTGAGTGATTTGTGTACGCGCTCTTCGAATACTTGTTCGAGCTTATCGAATTTGCCGCTGGCCATGCCGAGCGTTTTGCTGGCTGTTTCCTTGGCGGTTTCGATGGTGGCTTCGGCAACGTGACGGGTATGTTGCTCAAGACCTTCGCCTTGTTTGACCAGCGTATCAAAAACTTTGCGGCCTTCGGTTTGCGCTTTTGCGAACGCGCCCAAGCCGGCGAGCCAGATTTGTTGTGCCGATTCCATCACCTGCTTGGCGGAGGGCTTTTCGGAAAGAGTAGATGCCATCGCGGCGACTTTTTCCGTGATCTGCTCAACGGTATTGGCGGCGGTGCGGGCGGTGTTGAATGCTTTTTTCAGTTTCTTGGCCATGTTGGTTCCTTGCGTGCTTGGTGTAATTACAATATTTCGAATGAGCAAAGTTTACGGCGACGCTTTAGAGTAAACACACTATTCGCAGTTCGCGCAACTAGGGTGCCACCGGCACGGACACTGCACAATCGGCTAACATTCGTCACATCGCAAAACTGCCCGAACCGAGAGCAGTGCAAATCGTTCGAGGAGATTTAAGTGAGCGCAGCAAATTCCGCAGCCCCTTGGCTGAAATCCTACCCTGCCGGTGTACCTGCCGAAATCGACGCGGCGCATTTTTCGTCTCTCAAGGAGTTGATTGAAAAATCCTGCGAAAAATACGGCGATGCACCCGCGTTCACATGCATGGGCAAGACGATTTCGTACCGCGAGCTCGACCAGCAATCGCGCGCCTTCGCGGGCTATCTGCGTGGGGTGCTGCAGCTCGAAGGAGGTGATCGCGTCGCGGTAATGCTGCCTAATATCTTGCAATACCCGGTGGTGATTTTCGGCATTTTGCGCGCGGGGCTGGTGGTGGTAAACACCAACCCGCTATACACGCCGCGCGAGCTTGAACACCAGCTCACGGATTCCGGTGCCAAGGCCGTGGTGATTCTGGAAAATTTTGCCGCGACCTTGCAGCAAGTGCTCGACAAAACACCGGTCAAGCAAGTCATCACCACCCAGATTGGTGATCTGCTGGGCTTTCCCAAATCGCTGATCGTAAATTGGACGGTGAAGTACCGAAAAAAACTGGTGCCTGCGTGGACAATTCCCACCGCCGTTAGCCTGAAGGCAGCGCTATCGCACGGTGCCAGCGCATCGTACGTTTCATCAATTATCGCGCCTAGTGATCTCGCGTTTTTGCAATACACCGGCGGCACCACTGGCGTATCAAAAGGCGCAATGCTAATGCACAGCAACATCATTGCGAACCTCGGCCAACTCACCGCATGGATGTCGGGTTCATTGAAGGAGCGCGCCGAGTTAGTGGTGCAGCCGTTGCCGCTCTATCACATCTTCGCGCTGACTTCGAGCCTCATCTATGTCGAGCACGGCTGCGAGACGATCCTGATCGCCAACCCGCGCGACGTGGACAGCTTTGTCAAAGAGCTCTCGTCGCGCCGCTGGACCGTGCTCACCGGCGTGAACACCTTGTTCAACACGCTCATCAATCATCCACGGTTCGCCGAACTCGATTTCTCATCCGTGAAGCTGTGCCTCGGCGGCGGAATGGCCGTGCAGCGCGCCGTCGCCGAAAAATGGAAACGCGTCACGGGTAAGCCACTCGTCGAAGCCTACGGTCTCACCGAAACCTCGCCAGGCGCGTGCGTAAATCGCCTTGATCTCGCCGACTACTCAGGCTCAATTGGCTTGCCGTTGCCATCAACAATGGTCACGCTGCGCAACGATGACGAAACGCTGGTCGCGCCCGGCAGCCCCGGCGAGATTTGCATCCAGGGCCCACAGGTCATGAAAGGTTATTGGCAACGTCCCGACGAAACCGCCAAGGTCACGGCCAAAGACGGCGCCTTCAAAACTGGCGACATTGGCGTCATGGATGAAAACGGCTACTTCAAAATTGTGGATCGCAAAAAGGACATGATTCTGGTCTCGGGCTTCAATGTCTACCCGAATGAAATCGAAGACGTGGTCGCCGCATGCCCTGGCGTACTCGAAGTCTGCGCGGTATCCGCCGCCGACGAAAAATCCGGCGAGGTAGTCCGCGTTGCCATCGTCAAAAAAGACCCCGCACTCAACAAACAAGCCGTACTCGACTACTGCAAAGCCAATCTCACTGGCTACAAACTGCCGAAAATTATTGAGTTCTGGGATGAGTTACCGAAGACGAACGTTGGGAAAGTACTGCGCAGGACGGTGCGCGACACGCCGGTGAAGAAGTCGTAAAAGAATTTGTAGGTCGGGTTGCGCAGCCACCCGACCTTTGACGTTGCATGTGGATGTTGGTTATCCCCGCGCTCACCGATGTCAGGTAGCTGCGCAACCTGACCTACCGAGCCGTATGCGTTGGTCACCAAATTTAGCCTGTCATTCCGAGCGAGCGACTCAAAATGACAGAAGTGGGGCGCTGCGATATGACGGCCCACCCTAAATCTTCACCACCCCATCCCCCAACGCGATCACCCGTCCGCTAACAAAAATCTCCCCGCCCACATCCACCCGCAACCCCAAATGACAAGGCCGCAGCGCCTGCGCGCCTTGCTCAATCTGAAACGCCAATGGCAGCGCGCGTTTCGCGGCAATCATCCACCCGCCGAGATTCGCGGTGGCCGATCCGGTGCCTGGGTCTTCGACCACGCTGGTGTGCTTCAAAAAGAAAAATCGCGAAAGTATTTTTCCATCACCATTCGCCGCGAACACATACGCCATCGACCGTCCCAGCCCGCTGGCGATACGCGCGAGTAATTCTGCGATTGGTGCCGCACGCCGTACGGCATCAACACTCGCGAGCGGCACGATCAATTGCTCAGCGCCCGTGCTCACCCAACGAGCGCCATCCAGCACATCCTCATCATTGAGCCCTAACGTTTTCGCGAGATCTGATTTCGATATATCCAAATCGCGAAACGTTGGCGCGTTTGCACGAAACATCCAGCGATCCCCATCTGCCGTGACCGGAATCACGCCCGCCTTCATTTCCAGCGTCACCGCATCGCCCGCCTGCATGAGCGAGCGCACCACGTGCGCGCTGCCAAGCGTTGGGTGCCCAGCGAATGGCATCTCAAACGTGGGCGTAAAAATTCGCACGCGCGCGGTCGCGGTGGTCGATGGCAAAATGAACGTGGTCTCGGATAAATTAAATTGCAAGGCCAGCGCTTGCATGTCGGCGTCGGAGAGCCCTTCGCCGTTTTCAAATACACACAGCGGGTTTCCGCCGAATAATGATTCAGCGAAAACATTGACGATGCGGTAGCGATATACATTCATGTTGAAACCAAATGGATAAGTTGGACGTAACATTGTAAGCGGCTGAGGATTCAGCCGACGCACAGGCGTAATTCATTGTTAGGAGAAATTCATGGCTGCATTTTTTATCCACTCATTGTTCGCTGCCGCCGCGATTGCGGTTTCAACATCGTCGTTCGCCCAAGCCCCCACCGCCAAAGCCACGTTTGCCGGCGGTTGCTTCTGGTGCATGGAAGCGCCATTCGATGTCCTCGACGGAGTAATCTCGACGACTTCCGGCTACATTGGCGGCAGCAAAAAAGATCCAACGTACAAAGAAGTTTCAGCGGGTACCACTGGCCACACCGAGGCGGTGCAAGTGGTCTACGACCCGAAAAAAGTGTCGTACGAAAAATTACTTTATGTGTTCTGGCGCAACAGTGACCCGACCACCAAGAACCAGCAATTTTGCGACGTGGGCTCGCAATATCGTCCCGGTATTTTTTACCACGACGATGCGCAGAAAAAAGCTGCTGAGGCATCGAAGGCGGTGTTGCAGAAATCCAAACCGTTCAAAGACGACATCATCACCGAGATCACGGTTGCGAGTGAGTTCTATCCTGCTGAGGATTACCATCAGGATTACTACAAGAAAAACCCAACGCGATATTCGTTCTACCGCGCCGGCTGTGGCCGCGATGATCGCCTGAAAAAATTGTGGGGTGCAGAAGCGGGCGGTGGTGCCAAGCACTAAACCGCACTAGCAGTATTGCTGAAACACCAGCATTGGCGCGGGTTTTCAGGCATTGCCTGCCCGCGCCATGATTGTTGAAGCCGTGCGTGACGACGCGCACGCTACAATGGCCGCATCCGAATCTACCATCGCGCGCCATGCAAATTATTCGCAATCGTTTCCTTGTCGCTTCTGCCGTGTTGGCGTTGGCAGCGTGCGCCTCGCCGCGCAACATCGCACCCACCCAGAGTCCAACACCGGCACCAGAGCCCGTCAAAGTTCTCGCGCCCGTCGCGGTCGCTCCTGTCGTGGTCACTCCCCCGCGCGCACCCGTTGTCGTCGCACCGCCCGTTGCGCTGCCACCTACGCCATTACCCATCCCGCCATCCATCCCCGCCGTCAACAATCGGGGTGGTCTCAGCGGCAAGCTGATGGTCGGCTACCAAGGCTGGTTTGGATGCCCCGGCGATTTTGAAAACAACGCATCATGGCGGCACTGGTTTCTCGCCAACGACTCCGTCGATTGTTTGACGGTCGATCAAATTCCCTCCGTGCGCGGCATCGCCGATGCGGATCTCTGCATCACCCGCATGAAGCGCCCAGACGGCACGCCGGTCAAATTATTTTCTTCACAAAATCCGCGCGTGGTTGCACAACACTTTCGCTGGATGCAGCAGCATCAAATTGACGGCGCCGCCGTGCAGCGCTTCACGGTCGAGCTGGCAGACCCGGCCTCGCGCCGCCGCATGGACAACGTTTTGCGCAACGTGCGCGCTGCGGCCGAAGCGAGCGGCCGATTGTTCTACCTGACCTTCGATATTTCCGGTGCCAACGCCGACACGGTCGAAGCCGATGTGCGCAACGATTGGCGGCACGTGGTCAACAACCTCGGCATCACGCAAAGCCCCAACTACCTGCATGATCGCGGCAAGCCGATGTTGCAACTCTGGGGCTTCGGGTTTGAAGGCCGTCCCGGTTCGCCTGATCGTGTGCAGGCGTTGATGAACGACCTCAAAGCAGGCCGCGACGGGCTTGCCGCCGTCGCGCTCATCGGCGGTGTGCCGACCAATTGGCGCACGCTAGATCGCGACGCAAAATCTGACCCCGCGTGGGCGCGGGTGTATCGCAGCTTTGATGTCATCAGCCCGTGGTCGGTCGGACGTTTCGCCGATGATCGCGGGGCCGACAACTTTGTGCGGAGCTACGTCATCCCCGACCTCGCCGAGACCAAGCGGCTCGGCATTGGCTACATGCCCGTCATGTTCCCCGGATTCTCATGGCACAACTTGATGAAGCAGCGTGGGCAAAAGGCCGCAGCAGTCAATCAGGTGCCACGACGTTGTGGAAATTTTTTATGGCAGCAAGCGAGCGCTCTGATGGGCGTTGGCGTGGAATCCATCTACGCCGCGATGTTCGATGAAGTCGATGAGGGCACCTCGCTTTTTCCGACTGAAACCACCACGGCTGGCGTGCCCGCAAACTCATCCATGGTCACGCTAAATCAAGACGGCTGCGTGCTGCCGGAAGATTGGTATCTGCAAGTCACCGGCAAAGCCGCGCAGCATTTGAAGCGTCGGCAAATGCCCTCGCGCGACTTGGGACGGGTAATGCGGGAGTAGTGAAAGGCTAGGATTGGCGCGGTGTTTGGGGCATTGGTAGTTGTACGCGATGGTCGAATCACCGCAGCGAGTAGCCCGGACAAGCGAAGCGCCTCCGGCGCGCGTCGGCACACATGACGCGGCTCGCGCCAGACGACGAACCCGGAGGCGCTGCGCTGGTCTGGGCTTCGGATCGGGCTACGGATCGCAATGCGCATCGGCTCCTCGCGGATATTTTTTCTGAGAAGTGGTTGCGTGGCGGAGCTGCAAATCTACTTCACGCCACTTAACCCACGCCCATCTTTCCACACCAGCGCTTCCTCCCGCTTCGTCGCATGAAAATCCACACACCGCCCATCGCCTCCGCCGGTGAAGCCACCATCAGCAAAACAAATTGTCTTCCCATCCTGAGCAAAAACTTGACTCGGAATGTCGCAGCACACGGGCGGGGTGAAATAGACAGTCGCCCCAGCGTATTGGTAGCGCCATAGCGTGCGCGGCGGATTGGTGACGGGGTTGGCTTGGTATTCGGCGATCAACTGCGTAAGCCACGCGGGGGGTTCTGACTTCGCCGGCGCACTTGCGCACGCAGGTATGAGCCACGCGAGCGCTACGAAAGTGATGATGAATTTGGGTTGTGCGAGGCGCATGATTTTGTTCGTGCTGACATGAGCCCGCAGTCTAATTGGTCGCGCGACAAAAATAGATAGCACGCCACCGATCAAACGCGGGCGCTTCAGTAATCCCACACTTCAGCAACGCCATCGACCCGCCGACCGTGCATTGCGTAAGTAGTCGGTTTGGTGGCTTCAAGAATCGCTTGACAGCCCCCCACCTCCCCTTGTTACGCTGCAATTGCTTCGCTATTTCGCGAGCGTGAAACCAACAAAGGGGTTGAACAATGAACATGCTTTCAAAGTTTGCTTCGCTATTTGTTTGTATCGCAGTGTACTCAGCAACGAGTGCGGCGGCAACGCGCACTGTCTCGGTTGACGAACTCTACGCGGCTGCAAAATCTACCGCGGATGACGGGCGGCTTACGCGGGAAGAGCTGAGACGGATGCCCAAGCTCGCGGCAATCGTATCGAAGGAACTCGCGAAAGGTCATGTAACCAAAGCGGAGGTGATTGCTGTCTACACTGCGCACCGGGCGGCGAATGAAAACGCCTTCGACAGCATCGATGCAAATGGTGACGGGAAATTGAGTCGTGATGAGGTTGCCTTACTTGCACCTTCACTTGCACCAGCCTTCGCAGTCCTTGACCAAGGTGCGAAGGGCTACTTGACACTTAAGGACTTCTTTTCGCCAAAGTTCGTGCTGAAGTTCGCGCCAGGAAAATCGAAAACCAAATTGTCGATTAGCGAAATCGTGCAGCAAAACTCGCTGCCCGAATTTGTGCTAAGTGCTCCACTTGGTCGAGGAACTGACGCCGAACCGATTGCTGGTGATTTGATGGAAGCGACTGCTAACGCTGCCGATCTGCTCCCCGAAGGTGTCATTAGCTGGCAGCAGTTCGCTCAGTCTTTTCCAAATCAGGTTTGATACCGAACTAGATTGGCAGGAGGGGTCAAGCGGCCTGACGGTTAAAGTTAGCGAAGAGTGTAGCGCGAGCGCTG